>CP063166.1:3636248-4242289 GCA_016806145.1 Variovorax paradoxus | reverse complement strand
CTTCCAGGACAAGGCTAGCGCGGGCACGTCGACCCTCACCAACGCCGCGGGCGGCGTGCTGGCCTTCGCGGACGACGCTTCGGCGAACAAGGCCACGGTGCTGAACCAGGCCGGGGCGCAGGTGCGCATCGACCAGGCGAGCGTTGGTGTGAATGTTGGCGCTCTTGGCGGCGCGGGCGATGTGCTGCTGGGCGCGAAGGCGCTGACCACGGGTGGACTGAACACGAGCACGACCGTGTCGGGCGTGATCAGCGGCAACGGTGGCTCGGTCGTGAAGGTGGGCAGCGGCACGCTCGACCTGATCGGCGCCAATACCTACACCGGTGGCACGACGGTGGCGGGCGGCGCGCTCGCGGTGAACAACGCGAGCGGCAGTGCGACGGGCACCGGCGGCGTGCAAGTCGCGTCCGGCGCCATGCTCGCGGGCAACGGCAGCGTGGGCGGTGCGGTCAGCATCGCCAAGGGCGGCATCCTGTCGGCGGGCAATGGCGGCGTCGGCACGCTGACGCTCGGCGGCCTGAATCTCGCTGACGGCGCAGTGCTCAACTACGACCTGGGCCAGGCCAACACCGTCGGTGGTGCGCTCAATGACCGTGTGCAGGTCAATGGCAACCTCCAGCTCGACGGCACGCTCAACGTGGCGCAATCGAAGGGCGGCGTGTTCGGCGCGGGCATCTATCGCCTGATCGACTACACCGGCAGCCTGACCGACAACGGCCTGGACATCGGCAGCGCGCCGATCGCGGCCAAGGATCTGCAGGTGCAGACCTCGGTGGCGCAGCAGGTCAATCTGGTGAACCGCGCGGGCCTGTCGCTGAACTTCTGGGATGGTGGCGACAACACGAAGTACAACGACGGCAAGGTCGCCGGGGGCAATGGAACCTGGCGTGTCGGTGTGCCCGGAGACGGTTGGACCGGTGCGGACGGCAAGATCAACGCGGCCTGGGCGCAGGATCAGTTCGCGGTGTTCGGCGGCACGGGTGGCACGGTCACGGTCAGCAATGCGGGCGGCACGGTGCGCATCAACGGCGCGCAGTTCGCGGCCGATGGGTATGTGCTGCAGGGCGATGCGATCGAGCTTGGTGCTTCGGGGTCGGTGGTGCGCGTGGGCGATGGGTCGGGTACCGATGTCACGCGCAGCGCTACGGTGAACGTCGCGCTGACCGGCGCCGGTGGCCTGGTGAAGGACGACGTGGGTCGCCTGATCCTCGGCGGCACCAACACCTACACCGGCGGCACGACCGTGAAGGCCGGCGTGCTGCAAGGCAACACGGCGAGCCTGCAAGGCGGCATCGTCAACGACGCCGAGGTCGTGTTCGACCAAGCCAAGGCCGGCAGCTATGCCGGCGCGATGAGCGGTACGGGCAAGCTGCGCAAGATCGGCACGGGCACGTTGACCCTGACCAGCGCGAACAGCTACGCAGGCGGCACCTTCGTCGACGCGGGCACGCTGGCCACCGACGTGACCGGAGCCCTCGGCAGCGGCGCGGCGAGCGTGGCCTCGGGCGCCACGCTGCAGTTCGGCGGCAAGGCCGACCTGGGAAGCCTGTCGGTCGCCAACAGCGGCACGGTGCGCCTGCAAGGCAACGCGAGCGCGGGCAGCGCCAGCCTCGTCAATGCCTCGGGCGCCGTGCTGGCCTTCGCGGACGACGCGACGGCCGACAAGGCCACGGTGAGCAACGCGTCCGGTGCGCAGGTGCGCATCGACCAGGCCACGACGGGCGTGAGCATCGGCACCCTCGGTGGCGCGGGCGACATCGCGCTGGGCGCGAAGGCGCTCACGCTCGGCGGATTGAATGCCAACAGCACGCTGTCGGGCACGATCGGCGGTACGGGTGGCGCGCTCGTCAAGGTGGGGACTGGCACGCTGACGCTGACCGGTGCCAACACCTATACCGGTGGCACCACGGTGGGCGCGGGCACGCTGAGCGTGAACAACAAGAGCGGCAGTGCGACGGGCACGGGCGCGGTGCTGGTCCAGAGCGGCGCGACCCTTGCGGGCAGCGGCAGCATCGCTGGCGCGGTGACCATCGACAAGGGCGGCATCCTCGCTGCGGGCAACAGCCCGGGCACGCTGACGCTCGGTGCGCTCACGCTCGCGGGCGGCTCCACGCTCAACTACGAGTTGGGCCAGGCCGGCGTTCCTGGCGGCGCGCTCAACGACCTGATCAACGTGACGGGCAACCTGAACCTAGACGGCACGCTGAACATCGCGCAATCCGCGGGCGGCAGCTTCGGCCCTGGCCTCTACAGGCTCATGAGCTACGGCGGCAGCTTCACCGACAACGGCCTGGACATCGGTACAGTGCCGGGCTCGGCCAAGGTGGCGGACCTGCAGGTGCAGACTTCGGTGGCGAACCAAGTGAACCTGGTGAACCGCGCGGGCCTGTCGCTGAACTTCTGGGATGGTGGCGACAGCACCAAGTACAACGACGGTCAGATCGCCGGCGGCTCGGGCACCTGGCGCGTGGGCAACCCGCAGCCCTCGATGGATGCCTGGTCCGACATGGACGGCAAGCTCAACGCCAACTGGGCGCAGAACCAGTTCGCGGTGTTCGGCGGCAAGGCCGGCACCGTGACGGTGGATGCGGCTGGCGGCGCGGTGCGCATCGCCGGTGCGCAGTTCGCCACCGATGGCTATGTGGTGCAGGGTGACGGCATCGTGGTGGACAACGCCAACTCGGTGATCCGCGTGGGGGATGGCACGGCTGCAGGTGCGACCATGACCGCAACCCTCAATGTGGCGCTCAGCGGCACGGGCGGTATCTCGAAGGAGGATGCGGGCCGACTGATCCTGGGCGGTGCCAATACCTACACCGGGGGTACCACCGTCAAGGGCGGCGTGCTGCAGGGCAGTGCGACGAGCCTGCAAGGCAATATCGTCAACAACGCGGAGGTCGCCTTCGACCAGGGCAAGACGGCGGGCACCTATGCGGGCACGATGAGCGGCACGGGCAAGCTGCGCAAGATCGGCACGGGCACCTTGACCTTGAGCAGCGCCAACAGCTACAGCGGTGGCACGCTGGTAGATGCGGGTACGCTCGCCACCGAAGTGACAGGCGCACTCGGCAGCGGCGCGGCAAGCGTTGCATCGGGCGCCACGTTGCAGTTTGGTGGCAAGGCGGACGCGGGCAAGCTCGCTATCGCCAATGCAGGCACCTTGCGACTGCAAGACATCGCGAGCGCTGCAGGCGCCACGGTGACCAATGCAGCGGGTGGCCAAGTGCGCATCGATTTGACGACCACGGGCACGAGCATCGGCTCGCTTGGTGGTGCAGGCGATGTGGTGCTCGGCACCAAGACGCTGACCACCGGTGCTCTCGGCACTGACAACACGATCTCGGGCGCCATCACCGGCACGACGGGCTCGCTCGTCAAGGTTGGCGCAGGCACGCTCACGCTGTCGGGCACGTCCAGCTATAGCGGAGAGACCCGCATCGCAGCAGGCACCTTGAAGGCCGGCGCGACCAACGCCTTCAGCGCCGCATCGAGCGCTGTGGTCGCCAGCGGCGCCACGCTCGACCTCGGCGGCTTCAGCCAGAAGATGACCGGCCTGACCAACGCGGGCACGGTCTCCTTGCTCGGCACCGTCCCAGGCACGACCTTGACCTTGACTGGCCCCTACGTCGGCAACAACGGCGTGCTTCGCCTCGGCGCGAAGCTCGACAACCCCGGCATCGCAGACCGCCTGGTGCTCGACGGCGCCACCGCATCCGCCAGCGGCAAGACCACGGTGCAGGTCACCAACCTCGGCGGCCTGGGCGCACGCACCAGCGGCGCAGGCATCGAGCTGATCAGCGCGAAGAACGGCGCGACCACCACCGCGCAAACCAGCAAGGACGCCTTCGTGCTCTCGGGCGGTCGCGTTGACGCCGGTGCCTACGAGTACCGCCTGTACGCGGGCGATGCGGGCGGCGAGGGCGAGAACTGGTACCTGCGCACCGAAGCGGAGCCGGGCGCCTCGCTGCCGACGTACCGCGCTGAGGCCTCCCTCTTCGCAGCCCTGCCGAACCAACTGCGCCAAAGCAACCTCGGCATGCTGGCCAGCCTGAGCCAGCGCATCGGCGACGACGACGTGCGCGGCAGCGGCGGTGCAAGCACCACGAGCGTGGACGGCGGCAACCGCCGAGCCTGGGGCCGTCTGATCTCCACCGACATGGACATCCGCCAGGGCGGCACCGTCTCGCCGCATGCCGAGGGCCGCGTGAGCGGGCTGCAGGCAGGTACCGACCTGTGGGCCAATGCGAACTGGCGCGCGGGCATCTATGTCGGCCAGCTCGAAGGCGATACGCGTGTCAGTGGCTTCAGCAGCGGCCTCCTGAACGGCGCTGCAGGCCGCAACGACCTGCGCAGCCAGTACCTGGGCCTGTACGGCACCTTCACGAGCGATGACGGCTTCTATGCCGACACGGTGCTGCAGGCCGGCCGCCATCGCTACACGGTGCAGCCGCAACTGAGCGCCGGTGTCACGGGCAAGGGCAACAGCTTCCTGGCCTCGATCGAGGTCGGCAAGGCCTTTGCGCTCGGCACGGGCGGCTGGTCGGTGGAGCCGCAGCTGCAGCTGATCCACCAGCGCCTGCGCCTGGACGACGTGGCGATTCCCGGTGCGCTGGTGCAGCAGGACGCCGACAGCAGCTGGACCGCACGCGCTGGTGTGCGCATCAAGGGCAGCTTCGCGACAAGCGCGGGCACGCTGCAGCCCTATGCGCGCCTCAACGTCTACCGCAGCTCGAAGGGCAACGACATCGCGCGCTTCGTGAACCCGGCGGCGATCACGCCGGTGGGCGCACCGATCGGCGGCACGAGCACGGAACTGGCAGCAGGCTTCACGCTGGCACTGAGCCAGCGCACGAGCCTGTATGGCGAGCTCGGCAAGCAGTGGGCCTCGGGCGGCGTCGCTCGCGTGGGCAGCTCGGTCAATGCGGGGGTAGGCGTTCGCGTGAAGTGGTGAGCTTTCAGCCAGGTGGCTTCCCGCCCTGGGCCTCGGCCCGGGCGGGAATCGCCTCGGTCCACACCGCGATGTCCTCGGGCGTCATCGTGCTCGCGGGCGTGAGGCGTCCGTCGACATAGCCGAGCCGCTCGATGTCGTGCAGGAACTGCTCGCGCGAGAGCAGGGTGCCGGCGCACACGTTCTCCCCCGTGGCGGCCGTTGCGAGCAGCTCGCCGGCGAGGCGGCTCATGAGCAACGTCATCACCCAGCTCGGCACGTGGTCGCGCTCGGCGGGATAGATGTAGCCGAACAGCGTCAGGTGCGCGAGCAGCACGCGCCAGTGCGCGCCGAAGCGCTCCAGCAGCCCGGGCCAGTCGAGCCGCTGCGCGTTGACCTGCAGCAGGTGGGCAATGTCGCCGCCGTCGTAACGCTCGCGTTCCATGATGAAGGCCTTCGACACCAGGCAGTCCTCCACGTTGGCGACGCAGACGGGAACGCCGAGCACGTCGGCGCGGCAGTTGTCGTGGAACCAGCGCGCGTCCACCGGCATGAGGCCGTTGCCCGAATTGAAGATCAGGTCGATGAACTCCTGGCCGTCGTAGACCTTGCCGAGCCAGTGCGGAAAGGTCATCTCGGTGCGCCATCCATGCGCGAGCGCGACCTGCGCGATGCGATCGTAGTCCTCGCGGCGGATGAAGAGGTCGAGGTCCTTGGTCGAGCGGCGGATGCCGGTGTAGCAGGCCTGCGCGAAGGCGCCGCCGACGAGGAACGGAATGCCGGCCTCGTCGAGCGCGCGCAGAGCGCGCCGGTAGAAATCGGCCACCCGCGGTTCGACTTCGTCTTCGAGCGAGGGCGCGAGGATGGTGGAGGGCGTCATGCACGCAGTGAATGCCGCCGCGCCGGCGGCGGGGCAGGGGCAAAGGACCCCATCGAATGTCAGACGGGCGCCTACAAGCGCAGCGGGATGAGGCCGATGACGGCGCGCGGCGGCGGGGTGCACGGTGGATTGCATGCCTACCCCCAAATCATCCACCCACGTCCGTTTCGCCGCCGTCGGCGACATCCATGTGCAGAAGGACTCCGCGGGTTCGCTGCGCGATTTCTTTGCCCAGGCCGCCGACGAGGCCGACGCGCTGCTGCTGTGCGGCGACCTGACCGACTACGGCACGGCGGAAGAGGCGCGGGTGCTGGCCGAGGAGCTCGGCGGCCTCTCGATTCCCATCGTCGCCGTGCTGGGCAACCACGACTTCGAGTCGGGCACGCCCGAGGTGGTGAACGAGGCGCTGACGCGGATCGGCGTGCGCATGCTCGACGGCTCGGCCTGCGAGATCGAGGGCGTGGGCATCGCGGGCGTCAAGGGCTTCGCGGGCGGTTTCGGCCGCGCCTCGCTCGGCGCCTGGGGCGAGCCCGCGATCAAGATGTTCGTGCAGGAGGCGCTCAACGAGGCGATGAAGCTCGAGTCGGCGCTCGCCAAGCTGCGCACCCGGCGCCGCATCGCGATGCTGCATTACGCGCCGATCGTGGGCACGGTGCAGGGCGAGCCGAGCGAGATCTTCGCCTTTCTCGGCAGCAGCCGGCTCGAGGAGCCGCTGCTGCGCTACCCGATCGATGCCGTGTTCCACGGCCATGCGCACCGCGGCACGCTCGAGGGCCGCACCATCAACGGCACGCCGGTTTACAACGTCGCCAAGCCGCTGCTGCAGCGCAGCCGGCCCGATGCGCCGCCGTTCCATCTCTACGAAGTGCCGCGCGAGCCTGCCTCGGAACCCGAGCTGGCCGCGCACTGAGCCGACGACGACGCGGGCTCAACCCTTCGCGCGTTGCAGGCGCGTGGTGATGAAGAAGCGCTCGCCCGGGTGCGTGGCGACCGAGTTCACGAGCACCTCGCCCTCTGCATCGAGATAGCGCCGCAGGATCTGCAAGGTCGCGCTGCCGGGCTCGATGCGCAGCTTGCGCGCCATCGCCGCCGAGGCGTCGACCGCGCGCACCTGCTGCACGATCTCGGCCACACGCAGGCCGTAGTGCTGCTCGAGCAGCGCGCTGACCAGCGTGTCGGGCGCGGCGCGCACCAGCGCCTCGAGCGCCGCGTACTGCGTGTCGACGTAGATGTCGGTCCAGCCCAGCGGCAGGCCCTGCGGGCCTTCCTCCATGCGCAGGCTCGAGATGCGCAGCCAGCGCGTGCCTTCCTCGCAACCGAGCAGGCGCGACAGCGCGGCATTGCTCGCGATGGTGTCGATCTCGGGCGCCAGGCGCAGGTGGGCGGCGCCGTACTGCATCAGGTCCTCCACCGAGGCCAGCGACTGCTGGAAGCCCATGCGCGCCACCGTCGACTCGACGCGCGTGCCCACGTTCTTGCGCCGCGACACCAGACCCGCGTCCTGCAGCTCCTGCAGCGCCATGCGCACCGTGTGGCGGCTGATCCCGTAGTGGTCGCGCAGCTCGAGTTCGGTCGGCAGCAGCGAGCCCAGCGGGAAGCGTCCCGAGGCGATGCCTTCCTTCAGTTCCTGGGCGATGTCGGTGAAGCGCGGCTTGTTCATGGTGGTCCCGATTTTGACCTAAGGGTAAACCCTATTCATGCATATGTCCGGACATATTAAATTAAATATGTCCGAACATATCAAGGCCCGCCCATGTCCTTCGCCTCCCTCCCGATGGCCAGTACCGTCGTCGATTCGATCCTTTTCCGCGACGCCTTCGGCACGGCGCTGATGCGCGCGCTGTTCTCCGACGTCGCGCTGATCCAGCGCTACATCGATGCCGAGATCGCGCTGGCGCGCGCCGAAGCCAAGGTGGGCGTGATCCCGGCCGACGCGGCCGAGGTCATCGCGCGCGAGTCGCGCATCGAGCGCATCGACTTCGACCACATGCGCCACGAGACCGACATCGTGGGCTACCCGATCCTGCCGCTGGTGCACCAGCTGGTCGCCATGTGCGGCGACGCGGGCCGCTACGTGCACTGGGGCGCGACCACGCAGGACATCATGGACACGGCCGTCGCGCTGCAGGTGCGCGACGCGCTCGACCTGGTCGACGCCGAGATCCGCGAGCTGCGCGGCATCCTGGCCGATCTCGCGCGCAAGCATCGCGACACGCCGATGGCCGGGCGCACGCACCTGCAGCAGGCGCTGCCCGTGACCTTCGGCTACAAGGTCGCGATCTGGCTCGCCATGTTCGACCGCCACCAGCAGCGCCTGGCCGAGCTGCGCCCGCGCGTGGCCGTGGTCGAGTTCGCGGGCGCGGCCGGCACGCTGGCCTCGCTGGGCGACAAGGGCTTCGAGGTGCAGGCGGCGATGGCCGAGGAACTGAAGCTCGGCGTGCCCGCGACCACCTGGCACGTGGCGCGCGACGGCTTCGCCGAGGCGGTGAACCTGCTGGCGCTGGTCACCGGCTCGCTCGGCAAGATCGCGCTCGACATCATGATCATGGCCTCGACCGAGTTCGCCGAGGTCTACGAGCCCTTCGTCAAGGGACGCGGCGCGAGCAGCACCATGCCGCAGAAGCGCAACCCGATCTCGAGCGAGCTGATGCTCGCGGCCTCGAAGGCGGTGCGCCAGCATGCGGGCCTGATGGTCGATGCGATGGTGCAGGACTTCGAACGCGCCACCGGCCCGTGGCATGCCGAGTGGATCGCGATCCCCGAGAGCTTCATCCTCACGGCCGGCGCGCTGCACCAGGCCAAGTTCGCGCTCGGCGGGCTGATCGTCGACGAGGCGCGCATGAAGCACAACCTGGGCATCAGCCGCGGCCTGATCGTGGCCGAGGCCGTGATGATGGGCATGGCGCCATACATCGGCCGCCAGCAGGCGCACGATGTGGTCTACGACGCCTGCCGCACCGTCAACGAGAAGGGCGGCACGCTGGCCGAAGCGCTGGTGGCCTTGCCCGAGGTCACGGCGCATTTCGACCGCGCGGCCATCGATCGCCTGACCGATCCCGCCAACTACCTGGGCCTCGCGCCGCGGATGGTGGACCGCGCGCTGGCGCTGTCCGCCCAAGTCCAGGGCTGAGCCCGGACCCCCAAGGAGACAACGATGCAATCCCATTCCGATCCCCAGGTGGCCATCGCGTCGCCGAAGAAGCAGCCCTGGTACCGCCGGCTCGGCATGCAGGTGCTGGTCGCGCTGCTGCTGGGCATCGCGGTCGGCTTCCTGTTCCCGAAGTTCGCGGGGCAGCTCAAGCTGCTGGGCGACATGTTCCTGTCGCTCATCAAGGCGGGCGTGGCGCCGCTGGTGTTCCTCACCATCGTGCACGGCATCGCCTCGGCCGGCGACGTGCGCAGCGCGGGGCGCGTGGGCTGGCGCTCGCTGGTGTACTTCGAGGTGATCTCGACCATCGCGCTGGTCATCGGCCTGCTCGCGGGCAACCTGCTGCAGACCGGCAAGGGCATGGCCTCCGTGGCCGGCGCGGCCGCGGCACCGGCGGTGAAGGCCGCCGCGCCGCAGGGCTTCCTGGAGTTCATGGCGCACATCGTGCCCGACAACTTCGTCGGCGCCTTCGCCAAGGGCGAGCTGCTGCAGGTGGTGGTGCTGGCGGTGATGGTGGGCATCGGCATCCTCGCGATCCCCGAGAGCCGGCGCGAGAAGATCAACGGCGGCCTGGACATCATCTCGGAGGTGCTGTTCTCGTTCATCAACCTGGTGATGAAGCTCGCGCCCATCGGCACCTTCGGCGCGGTGGCCTATTCGGTGGGCAGCAACGGCTCGGCGGTGCTGGTGGCGCTGGCGCAGCTGGTGCTGAGCTTCTACGCGGTGATCGTGCTGTTCATCGCGGTGGTGCTGGGGCTGGTCGCGAAGTTCGCGGGCTTCAGCCTGTGGCGCTTCCTGCGCTACATCAAGGACGAGATCCTGATCGTGCTGGGCACCGCCTCCTCGGAGAGCGCGCTGCCGCGCCTGCTCGTGAAGCTCGAGCGCCTGGGCTGCGCCAAGCAGACCGTGGGCCTGGTGCTGCCCACGGGCTATGCCTTCAACCTCGACGGCACCTCGATCTTCATGGCCATGGGCGTGATGTTCATCGCGCATGCCTACGGCGTGCCGCTCACGCTCGACCACCAGATCGGCATCCTGCTGCTGATGCTGCTGACCTCGAAGGGCGCGGCCACGGTCTCGGGCGGTTCGTTCGTGGTGTTCGCGGCCACCGTCACCTCGACCGGGTTGCTGCCGGTGGAGGGCCTGGCGGTGATCTTCGGCGTCTACCGCTTCCTGTCGATGGCCATCTCGACCTGCAACGTGATCGGCAACAGCGTGGCCACGGTGGTGGTCGCCAAGTGGTCGGGCACCTTCGACGCGCAGCAGGCAGAGCGACACCTCTACCCAGAGCGCTACCCCGAGATCGCGCGCGCGGACCAGGACCTCGACGACGGCGTGGCGCCCGTCGAAGCCCATGCCGCGCGGGCCTGACGCGATGACCGCCATGACCGCCACGCGCATCGAACGCGACGCCTTCGGTCCCGTCGAGATTCCGGCCGACCGCTACTGGGGCGCGCAGACCCAGCGCGCGCTGGGTGTCTTCGAGATCGGCGAGGAGCGTTTTCCGGCCAGCCTGATCCACGCCTTCGGCCTGCAGAAGATGGCTGCGGCGCGCGCCAACGTGCGCTGCGGCGCGCTCGACGCGGCGAAGGCGGCGCCGATCGTCGAGGCCGCGGCCGAACTGCGCGACGGACGCTTCGACGGCCACTTCCCGCTCACCGTGTGGCAGACGGGCTCGGGCACGCAGACCAACATGAACGCGAACGAGGTCATCGCCAACCGCGCGAACGAACTGCTGGGTCAGCCGCTGGGCACCAAGTCGCCGGTGCATCCCAACGACCACGTGAACGCCTCGCAGTCGTCGAACGACAGCTTTCCGACCGTGATGCACATCGCGACCGCGCTCGAGCTGCGCGAGCGCCTGCGGCCCGCGCTGCAGTTGCTGCTGCAGCGCCTGCACGAGCGCAGCGAGGCTTTCGCGGACGTGCTGAAGATCGCGCGCACCCACCTGATGGACGCGGTGCCGATGACGCTGGGGCAGAGCTTCGATGCCTTCGCGCGCCAGGTCGGCCACGGCATCGATCGCATCGACGCCACCTTCGCGCGCCTGCAACTGCTGGCGCAGGGCGGCACGGCCGCCGGCACCGGGCTCAATGCGCCGGCGGGCTTCGACGCCGCCTTCTGCGAGGAACTGGGCGCGCTCTGCGGCATCGCCTTCGCGCCCAACCCCAGCAAGTTGGAGGGCATGGCCTCGCACGACGCGCTGGTGGAAGTGTCGGGCGCGCTCAACGTGCTCGCGGCCTCGCTCGTGAAGATGGCCAACGACCTGCGGCTGCTGGGCTCGGGCCCGCGCTGCGGCCTGGGCGAGCTGCGCATTCCCGACGACGGGCTCACGAGCTCGATCATGCCGGGCAAGCGCAACCCGACCATTGCCGAGGTGGTGGTGCAGGCCGGGCTGCAGGCCATGGGCAACCACCTCACCATCACCATGGCGGGCGCCTCGGGCAACTTCGAGCTCAACGTCGCCAAGCCGCTGATCATCCAGAACCTGCTGCAGTCGATCCGCGTGCTGGCCGATGCCTCGCGCGTGTTCGCCGAGCGGCTGGTGAAGGACATCGAGCCCGAGCGCGAGCGGCTCGCGGCGAACGTCGACAACGCGCTGCTCGCGGTGACGGCGCTGAACCCCGTGCTGGGCTACGACCGCGTGGCGCGCATCACGCGCGAGGCGCTCGCGCGCGGCATCACGCCACGCGCGGCGGCCATCGCGCTGGGACTGATCGACGGCGACGCATACGACCGGCTCGTCGACCCGGCGGCGATGGCGGGAACCGGCCTTACGCGGCCTTCGGAATCGTCAGCCCCGCGATGACCGCGGGCCGCGCCACGAAGCGCTCGAGCACGCGCGCCACGTTCGGGAAGCTGTCGAAGCCGACCAGCTCGCGCGCCTCGTAGAAGCCGATCAGGTTGCGGATCCACGGGAAGCTCGCGATGTCGGCGATGCTGTAGTCGTCGCCCATGATCCATTCGCGGCCGGCCAGGTGCTTGTCGAGCACGCCGAGCAGGCGCTTCGATTCGGCCACGTAGCGGTCGCGCGGGCGCTTGTCCTCGAACTCCTTGCCGGCGAACTTGTGGAAGAAGCCCAGCTGGCCGAACATCGGGCCGATGCCGCCCATCTGGAACATCACCCACTGCAGGGTCTCGTAGCGCTTCGCGGGGTCGGCGCTCATGAGCTTGCCGGTCTTCTCGGCCAGGTAGAACAGGATCGCGCCCGACTCGAACAGCGCCAGCGGCTTTCCGCCCGGGCCGTCGGGATCGATGATCGCGGGGATCTTGTTGTTGGGATTCAGCGAGAGGAAGGCCTCCGACATCTGGTCGTTGCTGCCGAAGCTCACGAGGTGCGGCTCGTAGGGCAGGCCGATCTCCTCCAGCATGATCGAGACCTTCACGCCGTTGGGCGTGGGCAGCGAGTAGAGCTGCAGCCGCTCGGGGTGCTGGGCGGGCCACTTCTGGGTGATCGGGAAGTCGGCGAGGGAGGCGGGAGTGGTCATGCGGTCGTCCTGTGTTTCGAGGGGGTGGATGTCGTGCCGGCGATCTTGCACGAAGGCGTGTGTCCCGTGCTCAGATCAGGTTGCGCATCGCCTGCGCCGTCTCCCTCAACACCGGCAAGACCCGCGCCACCGCATCCTCCGAGCTTTCGTGCCCCATCGGCATCGTGATGTTGAGCGCGCCCACCAGCGTGCCGTGGCGGTCGCGCAGCGGCACCGCGATGCCGCGCGAGTTGAGGTCGAGCTGTTGCTCGGACAGCGCCCAGCCCTGGGCGCGGATGCGCGCGAGCTCGAGCTTCATGCGCTCCATGCTGGCGATGGTGTGCGAGGTGAAGACAGTGAGCTGGCGCGTGGCGAGCCATTCGTTGAGTTCGGTGTCGCCGCGCAGCGCGAGCATCAGCATGCCCGAGGCCGTGACCTGCGCGGGCACGCGCGCGCCGAGCACGTAGCCGGTGCTCATGCTGCGGTTGGGGCCGTTGCGCGCGATGTAGACCACCTCGTCGCCGTCCATCACGCTGAGGTAGGCGATCTCGTTGGTGCCGGCGGCCACGCGCTGCAGAAACGGCTGCACCACGCGCGGCAGCCGCGCCGATTCGAGGTAGGACTGGCCCAGCCGCAGCACGCGCGGCGTGAGCCAGAACAGCTTGCCGTCGCTCGCCACGTAGCCCATGTGCTGCAGGGTCAGCAGGTAGCGGCGCGCGGCCGTGCGCGTCATGCCGGTGCGCTGGCCGGCCTGGCTCGCGGTCAGGCGCGGGTTGGCGTCGTCGAAGGCCTCGATGATGCTCACGCCGCGCTCCAGGCCGGCGATCCAGTCGCGCTTGTCGAGGCCGGGCGGTGCGGGTGGGTCGTCGTTGCTCATGACCGGGGAGTGTGCCTGCGCCGCCGCCCGGCCGCAGCGCCCGATGGGTGGGCAAAAACCCTAGGTTTGAACGATTGACGATCTCGAAAGATCGATGATCGAACGAAATGGCTGTTTGGCGCCAGCAGGTTCAAAGCGAAAGGACTATAAAGCCGGGCATCCAGCCTCGAAACGAGCGATTGACGAACGGAAAGACGCCCATGAGCCTCCCCATCAGCGGCAGCACGCAGGCCTACCTGATTCCCGGCGACCCGGTGCGCAACGTGCGGCTGCCGCGCATGTTCAATGCCGCCTTCGAGCGCTTCGGCATCGACGCGGTGCTGGTGCCGATGCAGGTGCCGGTGCGCGACTTCGCGGTGTTCTTCAAGTCGGCCTTCCTGGCGCGCAATGTGCGCGGCATGGTGATCGCGCCACCGCACAAGCCGCTGGTGGTCGACCTGCTCGAGGGCGCGGGCCTGTTCGGCCGCGTGGCCGGTTCGGTCAACGTGGTGCGCCGCACCGAGGCCGGCCAGCTCGAGGGCGACCTGTTCGACGGCGAAGGCCTGATCGGCGCGCTCGACCGTTTCGCGATTCCGTTTCGCGGCAAGCGCGTGCTGATCCTCGGCGCGGGCGTGAGCGCCGCGGCCATCGGCGTGGCGCTGGCCGAGGGCGGCACGGTCGATGGGGCCGAGTACATCGCGTTCTACGACAGCTCCGCGGGCAAGGCCGCGGGCGTGGCCGCCAAGCTCGATGCCTTCTTCGACGCCCGCGTGGTGGCGGTGGACAGCAACGCGCCAGAGGGCTACGACCTGGTCGTCAACGCCACGCCGCTGGGCCTGGCCGAGGACGATGCGCCGCCGGTCGACGTGGCGCGCATGGACGGCCACGCTGCCCTGTTCGACATCCTGCTGCGCAACCAGCCCACGCCGCTGGTGCGCGCGGCACGCGCGCGCGGCCTCAACGCACAGGCCGGCTTCGAGATGCTGATCCAGCAGGTGCCGCACTACTTCGACTACTTCGGCCATGCCGATGCGGCCGCGGCGCTGCGCGCGGATTCCGACTTCCTGCGCGAGATCGTCTATCCCGAGGCGATGCGCGCCGAGATCGCCACGCCGTTGCGTTACGGCGCGGCTTGAACCTTCTTCTTTTCCTTTGGCTACGCGCATGATTTCCGGCAAGACCACGCTCATCGCCCACCTGGGCTATCCCACCGAGGCCTTCAAGGCCCCGATGATCTACAACCCCTGGTTCGAGAAGCAGGGCATCGACGCGGTGGTGGTGCCGATGGGCGTGAAGCCCGAGGACTACGCGGCCTCGCTCGCGCAGATCTTTCGCTTCAGCAACCTGCGCGGCGCGCTGGTGACGATGCCGCACAAGGTCACGACAATGTCGCTGGTCGACGAGGTCACGCCCACGGCGCGCATCGCGGGCGCCTGCAACGCGATCCTCAAGCGGCCCGACGGCACGCTGCTGGGCGACCAGTTCGACGGCGCGGGCTTCGTGCGCGGCGTGGAGCGCAAGGGCCGGCCTTTCCGCGGCACGCGCGTGCTGGTGTCGGGCGCGGGCGGCGTGGGCTCGGCCATCGCGGCGTCGATCGCGGCGGCCGGCGCGGCCGAGCTGATGCTGTTCGATGCGCATGCGGCCTCGGCCGATGCGCTCGCGGGGCGGTTGCGTGAGCACTATCCGCAGCTGAAGGTGGCCACCGGCTCGAAGGACCCGGCGGGCTTCGACGTGATCGTCAATGCAACGCCGCTGGGCATGAAGGCCGACGATCCGCTGCCCTTCGACATCGACCGCATCGATGCCGGCACCTTCGTGGGCGAGGTCGTGATGAAGACCGAGTACACGCCGCTGCTCGAGGCGGCGCGTGCGAAGGGCTGCGCGGTACAGGTCGGCACCGACATGCTGTTCGAGATGATCCCGGCCTACCTCGAGTTCTTCGGCTTCGGCAGCGCCACGGCCGACGAGCTGCGCGCCAGCGCGAAGCTCCAGTACTGACACCCCACGACAAGAACACCATGAGCATCTTCGAAGGCTTCCTCTCCACTTCCGAAACCCTGGGCGCGTTCAGCGACCGTGCCTTCGTCGACGCGATGCTGCGCTTCGAGGCCGCGCTCGCGCGCGCGCAGGCGGCCGAGGGGCTGATCCCCGAGAGCGCGGCGCACTCGATCGTCGGCAGCTGCAAGGTCGAGCTGTTCGACGTCGCCAAGATCGTGCGCGAGAGCGGCCGCGCGGGCAGCGTGGCGATCCCGCTGGTGAAGGCGCTGCGCGAGGCGGTCGGGCTCTTCAATGCCGAGGCCGCGCCCTTCGTGCATTTCGGCAGCACCAGCCAGGACGTGATCGACAGCGCGATGTCGCTGGTCACGCGCGAGGCGGTGGCGCTGATCGAGACCGACCTCGCGAAGGCGGCCGAGGCGCTGCTGCAGCTCGCGGTACAGCATGCCGCCACGCCGATGCTCGCGCGCACGCTGATGCAGCCGGCCTCGGTCACCAGCTTCGGCTTCAAGTGCGCGGGCTGGGCCGCGCCGCTGGTGCGCGGCCGGCTGCGGCTGCGCGAGGCCGCGCGCCATGCGCTGCAACTGCAACTCGGTGGCGCAGTCGGCACGCTGGCGCAGATGGGGCCGCAGGCGGGCGCGGTGCGCGCGCGCATGGCGAAGGAACTGGGGCTGGCCGATCCCGGCGCGACCTGGCACACGCAGCGCGACGAATGGGTGGCGCTGGGCTGCGAGCTCGGCCTCATGACCGGCAGCCTCGGCAAGGTCGCGGTCGACGTATCGCTGCTGGGCCAGTACGAGGTGGCCGAGGTGGCCGAGCCCAGCGAGCCCGGGCGCGGCGGCTCGTCGGCCATGCCGCACAAGCGCAACCCGGTGGCGTCGATGGTGGCGATCGCCGCCGCGCATCGCGCGCCGCAGCGCGTGGCGGCCTTGCTCGGCGCCATGCCGCAGCAGCACGAGCGCGCCCTTGGTGCCTGGCAGGCCGAGCTCGGCGAATGGCCGCAGCTGCTGATGTCGGCGCACGGCAGCGTGCGCGCCATGGCGGCGGCGCTGCCGGGCTTGCAGGTGGATGCCGCGCGCATGCGCGCCAACATCGACCGGCTGCGCGCCGAGCTGCCGCGCGACGCGGCCGACGAATGGTTCGATCCCGCGCTGGCCGTGCGCGCCGGCGAGATCGCGCTGGCCGAGGTGAAGGCGCTGCGCGCGCGGCTCGCATCGGCGCAATGACGCAAGCTTTTCATGCCTGCATATTCCGAACAACCAGAGTCCGTTCACGCCGAGCTTGTCGAAGCGCGGCGCGAGGCTTCGACAAGCTCAGCCCGAACGGGTGGGGGGTTTCATGTCGAAGGAATCGACGTGGACTCGATTTCCCAGAGGACTTCATCCAATGACTGACACCAGCCCCACTTCCCCCGCCGACGACTACGAATCGGGCCTGCTCAACCGTCGACGCGTGCTCGGCGACGCCTGGGTCGACCGCTCGCTGGCCAACCGCAACGGCTTCAATGCCGAGTTCCAGGAGCTGATCACGCGCCACGCGTGGAACGACATCTGGGGCCGCCCCGCGCTGGGCGACAAGACGCGCCGCTACATGGTGCTGTCGATGATGCTGGGCATCCACGCCTATGAGGAGTTCGCGATGCACGTGCGCGCGGCGCTCGACGGCCCGCCCGAGTCGCGGCTCACGCCCGAGGACATCAAGGAAGTGATCATGATGGCCGCCATCTACTGCGGCGTGCCGGTCGCCAACCACGCCTTCGGCATCGCCACCGGCATCCTGCGCGAGAAGGGCCTGCTGCCTGCGGCGGCGCAGTGAGCGCGCCGCAAGGACCACCAGCAAACCTGAAGGGCCGTTGGCACGCCGGCTTCGCGCTGCTGCTGCCGTTGCTGCTCGCGGCCCAGCCGGTGGCCACCGACAGCTACCTGCCGGCGCTGCCCGCGATCGCGAAGGAACTCGGCTCGGCCAGCACCAGCCTCACGCTGTTCGTGCTGGCCTTCGGCTTCGCGCAGCTGCTGTGCGGACCGCTGGCCGACCGCTTCGGCCGCCGGCCGGTGCTGCTGGCGGGCCTGGGCTGCTATGCGCTGGCCGCGCTCGGCGGTGCCTTCGCGGGCAGCGTGTTCATGCTGGCCGGCTGGCGCACCCTGCAGGGCTTCTCGATGGCGGCGATCCTGGTCTGCGCGCGCGCCGCGGTGCGCGATCTCTATCCGGCCCACGAGGGCCCACATGTGATGGCGCGCGGACTCACGGGGCTGGGCGTGGTCGGGCTGGTGGCGCCGCTGCTCGGCGCCTGGCTGGTGCAGGGCGCGGGCTGGCGCTGGGTGATGGGCGCGATGGCGCTCTATGCGCTGGTGCTGTTCGCGCTGTGCTGGCGCTCCTTCGACGAGACCCGGCCGAGCTTCGTCGACACGCCCTCGGCACCGCGCGGCAGCACGCGCGTGGTGTTCGCGAGCCGCGCCTTCCGCGCCTGGGCCTCGGTGGCGGCCTCGACCTATGGCGGTCTGTTCTGCTTCCTGCTGCTGTCGCCGATGGTCTACATCGGCTACCTCGGCTGGTCGCCGGCCTGGTATGGCTGGATACCGGCCGGCGGCTCGCTGGTCTACATCTTCAGCACCACCATGTGCCGGCGGCTACTGCGCCGCCACGGGCCGGTGCGCACGGTGCAGCTGGGCGCCTCGCTGAGCATGGCGGGCGCCACGATCCAGGCGCTGGGCTGCTGGCTCGCGCCGCTGAGCGCGGTGCCGCTGCTCGCGGGACACGCGGTCTATTGCCTGGGCCACGGCATCCATCAGCCCTGCGGCCAGGCCGGCGCGGTGGGCGACCTGCCGCAACTCGCGGGCCGCGCCGTCTCGTGGTCGGGCTTCGGCATGATGATGGTCGCCTTCTGCGTCGGGCAGTTCGCCGCGCTGTTCGTCGATGCCGAGTATTCGAACGGCGCGTGGCCGATGGTGATCCCCATGGTCGCCGCCGCCTGCTCGCTGCTGGCCATCGCTTTCTTCTGGCTTCCCCGTCTTCATCCCCTTTCGAAGGAACCCGCACCATGACCCGTCTGAACCTCGTCCGCGAAGGCAATGGCCCGATCGTCGTGCTGAGCCATGCGCTCGGCTGCGACCTCCGCATGTGGGACGGCGTGGCCGCGCAGCTCGCGCGCGCCCACACCGTGCTGCGCTACGACCACCGCAACCACGGCGCCTCCGAGCGCGTGCCGGGCGCTTTGCGCATCGAGACGCTGGCGCAGGACGCGGCCGAGCTGATCCAGCGCGAGGCCGGCGGCGAGCCGGTGCATTTCGTCGGCCTGTCGATGGGCGGCATGACGGCGCAGGCGCTGGCCGTGCGCCATCCCGAGCTGCTGCGCACCGTGACCATCGCGAACTCCTCGGCCCACTATCCCGACCAGGCGCCCTGGCGCGCGCGCGCCGAGACCGTGGCCGCGCGCGGCGTGGCCGCGATCGCGCCGGGTGCGGTGTCGCGCTGGCTCACGCCAGCCTTCGCCGCCACGCCCGAGGGCCAGGTGGCCGCCGAGCAGCTGCAGGCGGTGCTGCTGGCCAACGATCCGCAGGCCTACATCGAGAGTTGCAACGCGGTGGCGGCGATCGATTTCCGCGACAGCAACCGCCGCATCGCGGTGCCCACGCTGGTGATCGGCGGCCTGCAGGACGAGGCCACGCCGTTCGCGATGTCGGAAGCCATCGCCGCGGCGGTCCCCAACGCGCGACTTGCCAGCATCGATGCCGCGCACGTGAGCGCGGTCGAGCGGCCGGTCGAATTCGCGCAGCTGCTGATCGATTACTGGCGCAGTCTTTGATTCGTCGCGGTCATCGATGGTCCACCAGACCTAGGTGTAACCCCTGATTCGTGCGAAATTCGCACGATAGCGTTCGATCATCGATCAAAGGCGACGCTAAATGGTTGTGGGCACGGGCCGGCGTTTCTAAAGTCGCTCCGTGAACACGCTCCAGCCCTCCGCCGACCTTCCGCAGCGCGCCGCGCGGCGCATGCACCGCTCGATCGCCACCGTCTCGCTCAGCGGCACCTTGCGCCAGAAGCTCGAGGCGATCGCCGCAGCGGGCTTCGACGGCATCGAGCTGTTCGAGAGCGACTTCGTCAACTTCAAGGGCACGGCCGCCGAGCTGCGCGGCCTCGCGGCCGACCTGGGCCTGGCGATCGACCTCTACCAGCCGTTTCGCGATTTCGAAGGCATGCCCGAGCCGCAGTTCCGCCGCGGCCTGGAGCGCGCCGAGCGCAAGTTCGAGCTGATGGCCGCGCTGGGCGTACCGCTGATGCTGTGCTGCTCGAACACCTCGCCGCTCGCCATCGACGATCCCGCGCGCGCCGCCGCGCAGCTGCATGCGCTGGCCGAACGCGCCGCGGCCCACGGCCTGCGCGTGGGCTTCGAGGCGCTGGCCTGGGGCCGCTTCACCTCGCGCTATGGCCAGGCCTGGGACCTCGTGCGGCGCGCCGGCCATCCCGCGCTGGGCCTGATCCTCGACAGCTTCCACACGCTGTCGCTGCGCGACGATCCGGCCGGCATCGCCGACATCCCGGGCGAGAAGATCTTCTTCCTGCAGATGGCCGATGCGCCGCAGCTCTCGATGGACGTGCTGCAGTGGGCGCGCCACCACCGCGTGTTTCCGGGGCAGGGCGATTTCGACGTGACGGGCTTCTATGCACAGGTGCTGCGTGCCGGCTACACCGGGCCGCTGTCGCTCGAGATCTTCAACGACCTGTTCCGCGAGACGCCGAACCGCCGCACCGCGGTCGATGCGATGCGCTCGCTGCTGTACCTCGAGAGCCAGGTGCGCGAGCGCGTTCCGGCAGCACGGCCCTTGCTGTTCGATCCGCCGCAGGCGCCGGCCTTTCGCGGCCTGTCCTTCATCGAGTTCGCGGCCGACGAGGCCTCGGCCGGCGCACTCGGTGCGCTGCTGCAGCAACTGGGCTTTCGCCGCGCGGGCCGCCATCGCTCGAAGGCCGTCACGCTCTACCGCCAGGGCGACATCCACATGGTCGTGAATGCGCAGCCCGAGAGCTTCGCGCGCACGCGCTTCGAGGCGCACGGCACCTCGGTCTGCGCACTGGGCGTGCGCACCGACGATCCGCAAGCGGCCGTGGCGCGCGCCACCGCGCTGTGCTCGCAGCGGCACGACAGCCCGGTCGGCCCCGGCGAGCAGGCCGTGCCCGCGATCGTGGTGCCGGGCGGCAACCTGCTGCATTTCATCCCGTCGTCGCTCGGCGCCACGGGGCTCTACGAAGCCGACTTCATCCTCGAGCCGGGCGAAGAGGAGGGCGAGGACGCCGGCCTGCGCGCCATCGACCACGTCGCGCTGGGCCTTGCGCTCGACCAGCTCGACACCTGGGTGCTGTTCTCGCGCGCCGTGCTCGGGCTCGAGGTCGGCGAAAGCCTCGAGCTGGCCGATCCCTTCGGGCTGATCAAGAGCCGCGGCGTGGCCGACGCCGCGCGCAGCCTGCGGCTCGTGCTCAACGTGTCGCTGAGCCAGCGCACGCGCACCGCGCGCACCGTGCATGCGCAGGGCGGCGGCGCGGTGCACCACGTGGCGCTGCGCAGCGACGACATCTTCGCGTCGGTCGCGCGGCTGCGCGCCAACGGCGTGCGCTTCGTGCCGATCTCGGACAACTACTACGACGACCTCGCCACGCGCATCGATCTCGATGCCGCGCTGCTCGAACGCATGCGCGCTGCGGGCGTGCTGTTCGACCGCTCGCCGGCCGGCGACTACCTGCACATCTACACCGAGAGCTTCGAAGACGGCCTGTTCTTCGAGGTGGCGCAGCGCATCGGCGGCTACGACGCCTACGGCGCGCTCAACGCGCCGGCGCGCATGGCCTCGCAGGCCCAGGACTGATTTCCCTTTCGTTCACCCAATTATTCACCCGCTCATCCTCGTCCACACCGGAGACAAACCATGGCGAACACCACGGCTCACGAGCCTCAAGGCAAGCACCAGTCGAAGAAGGCCGCCGCCAGCGGCTGGATCGGCTCGGCGCTCGAGTACTACGACTTCTTCATCTACGCCACCGCCGCGGCGCTGATCTTTCCGCAGATCTTCTTTCCCAAGGGCGACCCGACCACGGCCATCATCGCCTCGCTCGCGACCTACGGCGTGGGCTATGTCGCGCGGCCCATCGGCGCCTTCGTGCTCGGCCACTGGGGCGACACGCACGGGCGCAAGCAGGTGCTGATCCTGTGCATGTTCCTCATGGGCTTCTCGACCGTGGCCGTGGGCCTCTTGCCCACCTATGACCAGATCGGCCTGGCGGCGCCCGCGCTGCTGGTGATCCTGCGGCTGATCCAGGGCTTCGCGGTGGCCGGCGAGATCTCGGGCGCGAGCTCGATGATCCTCGAGCACGCGCCCTTCGGCCGGCGCGGCTTCTTCGCGAGCTTCACGCTGCAGGGCGTGCAGGCCGGCCAGATCATGGCAGCCGCCGTGTTCCTGCCGCTCGCGCACTACATGCCGGAAGAGGCCTTCAACTCGTGGGGCTGGCGCATTCCCTTCCTGCTGAGCTTCGTCGTCATCATCGCGGGCTACATCATCCGTCGCGAGGTCGACGAGACCCCGGCCTTCGCCGAGGCCGACAAGAAGGGCGAGGTGCCGCGCTCGCCGATCGTGCAGGCCTTCACCGACAGCTGGGCCGACATGCTGCGCGTGGTCTGCATGGCGCTGATGAACGTGATCCCGGTGGTCGCCACCATCTTCGGTGCCGCCTACGCGGTGCAGTCGGCCTACGGCATCGGCTTCCAGAAGGACGTCTACCTGTGGATCCCGGTGCTCGGCAACATCCTCGCGGTGCTGGTGATCCCGTTCGTGGGCAATCTCTCGGACCGCATCGGCCGCAAGCCGCCGATCATCGTCGGCGCGCTGGCCTCGGGCCTGCTCTCGTTCGCCTACCTCTATGCCATCAGCGTGCGCAACGTGCCGCTCGCGATCTGCATGTCGCTCTTGATGTGGGGCATCGTCTACCAGGGCTACAACGCGACCTTCCCGAGCTTCTATCCCGAGCTGTTCCGCACCCGCAACCGGGTGTCGGCGATGGCCATCTCGCAGAACATCGGCACCACCTTCACCGCGCTGCTGCCCGCGCTGTTCGCCGCGGTCGCGCCTCCCGGTTCCAGCAACATCTGGCTCACCGTGGGCAGCATCACCTTCGCCGTGACCGTGCTGGCCGCGCTGGCCGCGATCAGCGCGCGCGAGACCTACCGCGTGCACATGAACGACCTCGGCGACCCCGGTGCCGTGCCGGTCGACAAGGCCGAGTACGACCGCCTGCGGGCCCAGACCCTGGGCGCGAGCCCGGTGGCGGCGCGCGCCACGGCCTGACGCCGCGAGAGGAGCGGGAGCGGGGCGGCGGAAGACCTTGCACCTGACAAGGCCGCCGCCGCGCGGAAGAATGGCGGCCATGACGACCCCATCCTCCTCCCACCTCAAGATCGATTTCGTCTCGGACGTCTCCTGCCCCTGGTGCGCCGTCGGCCTGGGCTCGCTCGAGGCGGCGATCGCCCGCGTGGCGCCCGGGGTGACGGCCGAGCTGCACTTCCAGCCCTTCGAGCTGAACCCGCAGATGCCGCCCGAGGGCCAGGACACCTTCGAGCACCTGAACCAGAAATACGGTTCCACGCGCGAGCAGCAGGCCCAGATGCGCGAGGCTATCCGCCAGCGCGGCGAGGCCGTCGGCTTCGTGTTCAACCCCGAGGGCCGGCCGCGCATCTACAACACCTTCGACGCGCACCGGCTGCTGCACTGGGCCGAGCTCGAGGACGCGGCCAAGCAGGTTGCGCTGAAGAAGTCGCTGCTCAAGGCCTACTTCACCGATGCCGAGAATCCCTCCGACCCCGAGGTGCTGGTGCGCCTCGCGGCCGCCGCGGGGCTCGATGCGGCGCGGGCACGCGAGATCCTCGCGAGCGACGAGTACGCGGCCGAGACCCGCGCGCGCGAACGCATGTACACCGACGCGGGCATCCACTCGGTGCCCGCGATCATCATCAACGACCAGCACCTGATCTCTGGCGGCCAGCCGGTGGAGGTGTTCGAGCGCGCGCTGCGGCAGATCGCGGGGGCGCAGCCCAGCGCGGTGGCGTCGGCCTGAGGCGCTTGAAGCCGTCTTAGTCGTCATGAGCCGCGGCTGCGTTTCGCCTTGAAACGAAGCTGACTCGCGGCTTTACACGGCGCTGGCATGCTGGGGTCAACCGCGCACCGAGGGCGCGGGTTGAACCCACCATGCACATCTTTTCGATCCGGTCGCGCCTCGCGAGGGGCGCATGGCTGGCGGCCGCGGCGCTGTGGCTCGCGGGCTGCGCGCTCGGCACGCGGCCCGATGCGACACCGATCGCGCTGCGCGGCGCACCGCCCGATGCACTGACCCAGCTGCGCTGGCTCGACCGCGTGAGCTGGGGCGCGAACGCCAGCGGTCAGGCCGAGGTCACCAAGCAGGGCTTGGCGGTGTGGATGGGACGGCAACTCAAGCCCGTGCCACAGCCGCTGCCGCCCGAGGCCCAGGCGCAGATCGACGCGATGGAGATCGCGCGCACGCCCATGGACACGCTCGCGATCGCGCTCGATGCCGAGCGCAAGGCCGCCGACGCGCTGGCCGACGAGGACCAGAAGAAGGCCGCGCGCCAGGCCTACCAGCAGCACCTGAACCGGCTCGCGCGCGAGGCGCAGCAGCGCTTCGTGCTGCGCGCGCTCTATTCGCCGAACCAGCTGCAGGAGCAGATGACCTGGTTCTGGATGAACCACTTCAACGTCAGCCAGCGCAAGGGCGGCGACATGCGCGCGCTGATCGGCGACTACGAGGAGAACGCGATCCGCCCGCAGGCGCTGGGGCGGTTTCGCGACCTGCTCGGTGCCACGCTGCACCATCCCGCGATGCTGCGCTACCTCGACAACGTGCAGAACGCCGCCAACCGCATCAACGAGAACTACGCGCGCGAGCTGATGGAGCTGCACACGCTCGGCGTGGGCAGCGGCTATTCGCAGGCCGACGTGCAGGAACTCGCGCGCGTGCTCACCGGTGTCGGCGTGAGCCTGCAGCCGGCCGATGCGCCGCCGCCGAAGCTCAAGGCCGCGATCGCCGCCGACTACCGGCGCCAGGGCCTGTTCGAGTTCAATCCCAACCGCCACGACTACGGTCCCAAGACGCTGCTGGGCGAGCCGATCCGCGGTCGCGGCCTGGCCGAGGTCGACGAGGCGCTCGACCGCCTCGCGCGCGCGCCGGCCACCGCGCGCTTCGTCTCGCGCAAGCTCGCCGTCTATTTCGTGGCCGACGATCCGCAGAGCGCGCTGGTCGAGCGCATGGCCGCGAGCTTCACGCGCAGCGATGGCGATATCGCCGCCACCTTGCGCACGCTGTTCGAGTCGCCCGAATTCGCGGCATCGCTGGGCCGCAAGTTCCGCGACCCGGTGCACTACGTGGTGGCCGGCGTGCGGCTGGCCTACGACGGCCGCGTGGTGGCGAACGTGGGCCCGATGCTCAACTGGATCGACCGCATGGGCGAGCCGCTCTACGGCCACGAGACGCCCGATGGCTATCCGCTGCACGAGGCGGCCTGGGCCAGCGCCGGGCAGATGAACACGCGCTTCGAGATCGCGCGCGTCCTGGGTGCGACCGGTGCCGTGCTGTTTCTCAACGACACCAAGGCGCCGATGGAGAAACCGGCCTTCCCGCCACTGGCCGAATCGCCCGTCGTGCGCGAGCTGCAGACCGGCTTCGGCCCCGGCACGCGCGAGGTGCTCGCGCAGGCGAAGAACCCGCCCGAATGGAACACGCTGCTGCTGGCCGCGCCCGAGCTGATGCGCCGCTGACGCCCACCCCCACAAGGACCACGCTCATGCAACGCCGAGAACTGCTCCGTTTCGCCGCCGCCGCGCCGCTGGCCGGCGCCGCCGCCCGCCTGATCGCCGCGCCGGCCGCCGAGGGCGCCAAGCTGCTGGTCGTGTTCCTGCGCGGTGCCTACGACAGCACCAGCCTGCTGGTGCCCACCGCGAGCGACTTCTACTACGCCTCGCGGCCCGGCATCGCGATCGCGCGGCCGGGCACCAGCGGCGGCGCCTTGCCGCTCGATGCCGACTGGGGCCTGCATCCCGCGCTGGCGCAGAGCGTGATGCCGCTGTTCCAGCAGAAGCAGGCCGCGTTCATCGCCTTCGCCGGCACCGACGACCTCACGCGCAGCCACTTCGAGACGCAGGACGGCATCGAGCTGGGCCAGGCGCTCGACCGCCGGCGCGACTACCGCTCGGGCTTCCTCAACCGCCTCGCGGGCGTGCTCGGCGCGGGGCCGCTGACCGATGTCTCGCCGATGGCCTTCACGGACCAGTTGCCGATCTCGCTGCGCGGCGATGCGAGGGCCGCCAACATGGCGCTCGCGGGCAATGCGCGCCCCACGCTCGATGCGCGCCAGAGCCAGCTCATCGCCTCGATGTACCGCGACACGCCGCTCGCGCAGACCGTGGCCGAGGGCTTCCAGGTGCGCGACGAGGTGCGGCGCGCGATGCAGGCCGAGATGGACGCCGCCAGCCGCAACGCCATGACTTCCAGGGGCTTCGAACTCGTGGCGCGCCGCATGGCCGCGCTGATGCGCGAGCGCTACGACCTCGGCTTCGTCGACGTCGGCGGCTGGGACACGCACGTGGGGCAGGGCGCGGCCACCGGTTACCTCGCGAACCGCTTCGAGGAACTGGGCCGCGGCCTCGCGGCCTTCGCGCAGGAGATGGAGCCCGAGAACTGGCGCCAGACCGTGGTGGTGGTCATCAGCGAGTTCGGCCGCACCTTCCGCGAGAACGGCAACAAGGGCACCGACCATGGCCATGGCACGGTCTACTGGGTGCTCGGCGGCGGCCTCTCGGCGCAGGCCGGCGGCCGCGTGGTCGGCGAGCAGCAGGCGCTGACGGCCGCCACGCTGTTCCAGAACCGCGACTACCCGGTGCTCAACGAATACCGCGCGGTGCTCGGCGGGTTGTTCCAGCGCATGTACGGACTGTCGCCCGCGCAGGTCGCGAAGGTGTTCGACGGCGTGACGCCGAAGGACCTTCAGCTGGTGTGAGGCTCACCAGAACTTCCACCAGGGCTTGCGCACCGGCGCGGGCGCGGCCGAGGTCGCGGGTCGCTTCGCGCGCCCGGGCACGCCGCCCATCGCATTCGCGCTGAAGCGCACGCCGGGCGAAGCCTTCGCGGTGGCCGCGGCGCGCGCGCGGCCGTAGTTCATCGTCGGCGGCGCGAAGTTCGACGGCATGCCGTCGTCGTGCACGGCCAAGGTGCCGCCCGCGCGTTCCACCAGCAGCTGGTAGTAGTGCCAGACGTTGTCGCAGGGGCCGTTGACGATGCGGTTGTAGGCGCGGCGCCAGGGCCAGAACAGCTGCTCGCGCTGGGCGCTGCGCATGCCGGGGTAGCTGTCGTCGCCGAGCGCGACCACACCCCATTCGGCGCCATGGTTGCGGCGGAACACCTCGCCCACGTAGCTGCCCAGGCCCTTGGCGTAGTCGAAGACCTGCGCGTCGCTCGGCTTGTCGTTGCGCGCGCGCAGGTGCAGCTGCTGCAGCAGCGCCTCGACCTTGCGGATGCTGGCGTCGGTGAAATCGAGCGCCACATCAAAGTTGCGGCGCGCGCGCTCGATCATCTCGGCCGCGGCCTCGGTGGCCTCGGCTTCGATGCGGCGGTCGGGGATGAAGCCCATCGCTCGGCGCCCGTCTCAGAACGAGGGCACGGGATTGCGGCCCTGCACCAGCGCATAGGCGCCGTTGCGCAGGCTGTAGACCAGCTGCTCGTCGACGGCCTGCACGCGCAGGTCGTTCGCATCGCGCGTGGTCGCGCCCTTGAAGACGATCTGCAGCTCGCCCGGATCGTCCTGCGTGCCGAGCGCGAACTCGGGCTTGCCGTCGACGCGGTAGCAGGCGCCGCGCGGCGCTTCCTCGGGGCGCGTGCCCTGCAGCACCGGCTCGCAGGCACCGTCGGCACCGCCGTTGTCGGCGCCCAGCGGCACGCCCTCGATCAGCTGGCGCACCTCGGCGGCGCCGATCTCGTAGACCGAGAGCCAGCTGCCGCAGTAGCCCTGCCAGCAGCTGCCGCTCGTGACGGTCAGCACGAAGCGCTGCGGCGCGATGCGCTCGACGCGCGTGAGGCCGATGTTGCCCGAGAAGCCGAGGTAGTCGACACCGTCGTTGCGGCCCGCGAGCTTCCAGCCCGCGTCGCCCTGCTCGAAGAAATAGGCGCCCAGCCATGCGCCCGCCACGTGGGCATCCATCGGCTGACCGCGGTCGTCGAGCGGCACGGTCTCGGTGAGCAGCACGGCATGCGTGTCGTCGAGCCGGACCACCTCGCGCGGCGAGACCTGGGCGCGGGTCGGCGCGAAGCCCTCGGTCATCGGCTTGCCGTCGTTGCCGATCTCGGGCAGTTGCACGTCGTCGGTGCGGCTCGCGGTCTCGCCGACGGGCGGCGGCTCGAACAGCAGCGCCATCAGCGCATCGCGCTGCAGCGTGGCCGAGAATTCGGGCCGGGGCGTGGCGGGCGCCGCCGGGTCCGCGGCCGCGGGCGTGGCCTCCACGGCGGCCGTGTCCTGCGCAGCTGTCGCACTTTCGGATTCGTTCTGCGTGCAGGCCGTGAGCAGCATGAACATCACGGTACTCACAGCGAGCGATGCGAGCATCGCGAGGGGCCGGCGCTGCGAAGCGGGGCGGTTCGACGGGGTCGGTGTGCGCATGCGGGCATTGTTGCTCAAGCCGCGTCGATGACCCCGCGCGGGCGGCCCGACCGCGCTTCCCTTCAGAATCGGGGCGTGCGGCGCGCGCATCGGCATGCCGCGCCTTCCGAAGAATCCCCGTTCGCACTGGAGCCTCTTTCATGACCACCACCTCGACGCTGTTGCAACTGCTGGGCACCGAACTGCCGCTGATCCAGGCCCCCATGGCGGGCGTGCAGGGCAGCGCGATGGCGATCGCCGCGAGCAACGCCGGCGCGCTGGGCTCGCTGCCCTGCGCGATGCTCTCGAACGACGCCATCCGCGGCGAGGTCGCGGCGATCCGCGCGGGCACGACGAAGCCCTACAACCTCAACTTCTTCTGCCACCAGCCGCCGGTGCCGAGCGCCGAGCGCGAAGCCACCTGGCGCGCCGCGCTCGGTCCCTACTACGCCGAGTTCGGCATCGACCCCGCGGGCATCGCGGCCGGCCCGGGCCGCAACCCGTTCAGCGCCGAAATCGCCGAGCTGCTGGCCGAGTTCCGTCCGCCGGTGGTGAGCTTCCATTTCGGGCTGCCCTCGGCCGAGCTGCTCGCGCGCGTGAAGGGCTGGGGCGCGAAGGTGCTGGCCTCGGCCACCACCGTCGAGGAGGGCCGCTGGCTCGCGGCGAACGGCGCCGACGCGGTGATCGCACAGGGCCTCGAGGCCGGCGGGCACCGCGGCCATTTCCTGTCGCACGACCTCACGGCGCAGCTGGGCACCTTCGCGCTGCTGCCGCAACTGGCGCAGACGCTGCGCGTGCCGGTGATCGCCGCGGGCGGCATCGCCGATGCGCAGGGCGTGGCGGCCGCGATGGCGCTGGGCGCGGCGGGCGTGCAGGTGGGCACGGCCTACCTGCTGGCCAACGAGGCCACCACCAGCGCCATGCACCGCGGTGCGCTCAAGAGCGAGGCCGCACGCCACACGGCGCTGACCAACCTGTTCACCGGCCGGCCCGCGCGCGGCATCGTCAACCGCGTGATCCGCGAGCTGGGCCCGCTCGGCCCCCCGCCCGAATTCCCGCTCGCCACCTCGGCGATCGCGCCGCTGCGCGCCAAGGCCGAGGCCCAGGGCAGCGGCGACTTCTCGCCGCTGTGGTCGGGCCAGAACGCGAGCGGCTGCCGCGAACAGCCCACCGCCGAGATCACGCGCTCGCTCGCCGAAGGCTTCAAGGCTTCGCTGCGCTGACAGGACCCTCCGCTTTCTTCTTCCATCGACATGACCACGCTCCAACTGCCGCTTCAATTCCTCGAACAACCGACCGCCGCGGGCACGCGCGATCCCTGGCTGCTGGTGCTGATGCATGGCGTGGGCAGCAACGAGCAGGACCTGTTCGGCCTCGCGCGCCTGATGCCGCCGCAGTTCCATGTGCTGAGCCTGCGCGCGCCCTACGTGCTCACGCCGGGTTCCTATGCCTGGTTCGAGTTCGAGGTGCTGGCCGATGGCCAGCGCCGCATCGACGAGGACCAGGAGCGCGAGAGCCGCTTCCTGGTCGGCGAGATGCTGGCCTCGGCTTCGGCGCAACTGGGCATTCCGCCCGAGCGCGTGGTGGTCGGCGGCTTCAGCCAGGGCGGGATCATGGCGCTGTCGCTGCTGCTGACCAAACCGGCGTCGATGCGCGCCGCGATGGTCTGGCACAGCCGGCTGTTGCCGCAGGTGCTGCCCCATGTGGCCGCGCCCGAGGCCTTCGAAGGCAAGTCGCTGTGGGTGAGCCATGGCAGCGCCGACAACGTGATTCCGCCCGCGGCCGCGCAGGCCACGCGCGAACTGGCGCACGGCCTGCCGCTCGCGCTCGCGGGCAGCGATTTCCCCGGCGGCCACGAGATCCGGCCCGCTGAATTGCAAGGCACGCTGGCCTGGCTGCAGTCGCTCACGTCCGCGCACTGAGCGCCGAGCGCGCGCCCCGGAAACCGGTGGCGCCGCCTGCGTGTCGAGGGCGTGGCTGAACTTCCGTGTGGCGAGGGCGTCACATGGGGTTACGAGGACCGGCGCGTTCCGGTCCTCTTGTTCGTGCAACATGACGGTTCGTCATCACGCACCGCACGCCACAGGAGAGACACGCCGCCATGCCCGAGAACGACAACAACGACTTCCGTGCCGAACGCGACATGAGCACCGCGGGCGAGACCCGCGACTACGCACCGCGCCGCGAGCGCTCCATGCTGCCGTGGGCGCTGCTCGTGCTGGTGCTGCTGGTGGCCGGCTACTTCGGCTGGCGCTGGTACCAGCAGCAACAACAACCCGTGGCGCCGCCGGTGGCCGCCACCACCCCCGAAGACGCACCGCCCGCGCCCGCGCCGGCCCCCGCGGCCTCGGGCCCGCAGAACCCGGTCGATGCGCTCGCGCCGCCCGATGCCGCGCTGCCCGCGCTGGCCGATTCCGATTCGCGCGTGCTGAAGGCGCTGGCCGAACTGCTCGGCGGCAAGAACGCCAACGCCTTCCTGCGTCCCGACGGCGTGGTGCGGCGCTTCGTCGCCACGGTCGACAACCTCGCGCGCGAGCAGGCACCCGCGAGCGCGTGGCCGGTGCAGCCCACGGGCCAGCGTTTCATCACCGAAGGGCAGGGCGCCAACCAGACCATCGCGGCCAACAATGCCGCGCGCTACAACGGCTTCGTGCTGCTCGCGGAGTCGGTCGATCCAGCCAAGGCCGCGGGCGTGTACGCGCGGCTCTATCCGCTGTTCCAGCAGGCCTATGAAGAGCTCGGCTATCCGGGCCGCTATTTCAACGACCGGTTGATCGCCGTCATCGACCACCTGCTGGCCGCGCCCGAGCCCAAGGGCCCGGTGCAGGTGCGGCTGGTCGAGATCAAGGGCGACTATCCCTCGCAGCGCCCGTGGACGCGCTACGAGTACGTCGATCCGCAGCTCGAGTCGCTGTCCTCGGGCCAGAAGATCATGGTGCGCATGGGCCCGGAGAACGAGCGCAAGCTCAAGGCCAGCCTGCGCGCGCTGCGCCAGCAGATCGCCACGGGCGAGGTGGCGAAGAAGAAGTCCTGAGCGCGGGCCGGCAGCGCGCCGGCCACGCCCCTGGCGACGCCTTTGTTCCCGCGGGGACAAACAGCATGGCTCGCCGTTCCTAGAGTCGCGTGCTTCGAAAGACACGACGAGGAACGAACGAGACATGAAGACCCTGATCCACGCCATCGCGCTGTGCGCCGCCGCCTGCATGGCCTTGCCGGCGGCGCACGCGGCCACCGTGCAGCAGCATGCGGTGCAATCGACGGTGCCCGATCCGCTCGCCGGCGCCGAGGCGGCCAAGGGCACCAAGGTCGCGTTCACGCTGTTCCTGCCCGATGCGAAGCCCGAGGGCGGCTATCCGCTGGTGCTGCATGCGAGCGGCTTCGGCCTCGGCCGGCTGCGCGAACTGCCGCCGCGCGACACCGATCCGGGCGCGAGCTACTGGTCGCGCGTCGACCGCCTCGTGCCCACGCTGGTCGAGCGCGGCTACGCGGTGATCAGCTTCGACCACCGCGGCCACGGCGACAGCGGCGGCGACAGCCGCATCATGGATCCGCAATCCGAGATCGCCGACATCCGCAGCCTGATCGACTGGGCCGAGCGCGAGCTGCCGCTGCGCAAGGGCGCGGACGGCAAGCCGCGCATCGGCACCATCGGTGGCTCGTATGGCGGCGGCTACCAGATGCAGCTCGCGCAGCTCGATCCGCGCATCGCGACCGCGATCCCGTCGATGACCTGGTACGACCTGCAGCATTCGCTGGCGCCGCAGGGCGTGCTCAAGCAGGGCTTCGTGCAGTTCGAATGCTTCATGGCGCAGCGCGGCAAGGTGCGCGACGGCGGCCTGCTGCGGCCGCTGTGCGAGACGGCGCCGAAGGCCGGTGCCTGGGCCTGGAACGACATGGGCGCCGATGCGCAGCGGCTGCGCGATGCCTACCAGGCGCACGGGCCCTCGGGCCTGAGCTGGTCCGGGCAGCCGTCGCGCCGCGTCGATGCGCTGGTGGTGCAGGCCAGCGAGGACGTGCTGTTCGACATGGGCGAGGGCCTGCGCAACTGGCGCCAGCTCAAGGCCGGCGGCGGCGACGTGCGGCTCATGGTGCTGCGCTCGGGCCATGTGAATCCGCGCGCGGGGCAGCGCGACAAGCCGGCGCGCTGCGGCAGCGTCGATGCGATGGACGCGATGCTCGTCTGGCTCGATGCCAAGCTGCGCGACATCGAGCCGGCCGCGTCTTCGGTGCCACGGCTGTGCATCGCGCTCGACGACGGTACGGCCTTCGAGGGCACGGCGCCGATCGCGGCGCGGTTCGGCGCGGCCCTCGCGCGCACCGAGGTGCGCGCGGGTTCGCCGGCGCCGGTCTTCGTTCCCTTGCCGACCGATGCACCACGCGGCGCGGTGCTGGCCGGCGTGCCCGAGGCCGAGCTCGACGTGCGGGCGGCCGGCGGACCCGGCGTGGCGCTGGTGGGGCTCGCGCTGCGCCGCAACGGCGAACTGATGCTGCTGTCGGACCAGGTGGTGCCCGCGCCGCCGGGGCGGCAGCGCATCGCGCTCGGCGGCGTGGCCGCGCGCTTGCGTCCAGGCGACGAGCTCGGCGTGGCGCTGTTCGCCACGCATGCGCAGTACGTCTGGGCGCCCGCGTCGGGCGCGCCGGTGGCCGGCATCGCCGGCGACAACGCCTATGCGGTCTCGGGCCGCGTGTGGCTGCCGCTCGCGGCCGAGGGCGCGGCGCGGTAGGCACGCAGCGCATCGAGGTCGCGCAAGGTCACGATCTGGTAGCCGAGCGTGAGCAGGTCCTCGGCCTCGAGCCGTCGCAGCGCCGCGTTGAGCCGCGGGCGCGACATGTTGCAGTAGAGCGCGAGCTCGGCCTGCGAGACCTGCAGCTCGAGCGAGCGCGGCGGAAAGCCCGCGGGACCGAACAGCGAGGCCAGGCTCTGCGCGACCTTGGCGACCGGGTCGAGCGTGCGGTCCGACAGCGTGACGGCCATCGACTGCGTGAGCCGCTCGCTCAGCAGCTGCAGCACGAAGCGGTTGAAGGCGCGGTTGCCGTCGAGCAGGTGGAAGAAGGCCGCCTTCGGCATCTTGATGATCACCGCGTCGGACAGCGCCACCGCATCGCAAAAGCGCGGCTCGTTGCGGATCAGCTCGACCTCGCCGACCCAGCTGAAGGCCTGGCCCATGAAGGTGACCGGCTTGCCCGAGGCCGAGGTGGTGCACAGCTTCATGCTGCCGCGCCCCATGCCGACCCAGTGCTCGGCCGGATCGCCGCGGTGCCAGATGGCCTGGCCCGCGGCGAGTTCGACGAAGCGCAGCTGCGGCAGCAGCACCTCGGCCTCGTCGTCGCTCAGCGTGTGGGCCCAGACGCAGCCGCGCCAGCGCGACTTGAGCGAGGCGATCTCGCCGGGGTCCATGCGGCGTCGGTCAGAATCAGGCCGCTTCGGTTTCCTGGTACTCGCCCACCGGCACGCAGCTGCAGAACAGGTTGCGGTCGCCGTAGACGTTGTCGACGCGGCCGATCGGCGGCCAGTACTTGGCGTCCTTGAGCCCGGCCAGCGGGAAGGCGCCTAGCTCGCGCGCATAGGGATGGCCCCATTCGCTGCCGAGCAGGCTCGCGGCCGTGTGCGGCGCGTGCTTGAGCGGGTTGTCGTCCTTCGGCCAGACGCCTTCCTCGATGCGGCGGATCTCGCCGCGGATGGCGATCATCGCCTCGATGAAGCGGTCGAGCTCGGCCAGCGGCTCGCTCTCGGTCGGCTCCACCATCAGCGTGCCCGGCACCGGGAAGCTCAGCGTGGGCGCGTGGAAGCCGTAGTCGATCAGGCGCTTGGCGACGTCCTCGGCGGTGACGCCGCTGGTGTCCTTGAGCGGGCGCAGGTCGAGGATGCACTCGTGCGCGACATGGCCGTTGGGGCTCGCGTACAGCGTGGGATAGTGGTCCTTGAGCCGCGCGCTGATGTAGTTGGCGCTGAGGATCGCGGTCTCGGTCGCGGCCTGCAGGCCCTTCGCGCCCATCATGCGGCAGTACATCCAGCTGATCGGCAGCACGGCCGCATTGCCCAGCGGCGCCGCCGACACGGCGCCCACGCCATGGCCCGACACGCCCGCGGTCGCATGCCCCGGCAGGTAGGGCACGAGGTCCTCGACCACGCAGACCGGGCCCACGCCCGGACCGCCGCCGCCGTGCGGAATGCAGAAGGTCTTGTGCAGGTTCAGGTGGCTCACGTCGCCGCCGAACTCGCCCGGCGCGGCCACGCCCACCAGCGCATTCATGTTGGCGCCGTCGACGTACACGCGGCCGCCGTGCGCATGCACCAGCTCGCACAGCTCCTTCACGCGGGTCTCGAACACGCCGTGCGTGCTCGGGTAGGTGATCATCACCGCGGCCAGGTTCCTGCCGTGCTTCTCGCAGGCGCGCTTCAGGTCGTCGAGGTCGACGTTGCCCTGCGCGTCGCAGGCCGTCACCACCACCTGCAGGCCCACCATCTGCGCGCTCGCGGGATTGGTGCCGTGCGCCGACGAGGGGATCAGGCAGATGTTGCGGTGGCCTTCGCCCTTGGCCTCGTGGAAGGCGCGGATCGCCAGCAGGCCCGCGTACTCGCCCTGCGAGCCGGCATTGGGCTGCAGGCTGATGCCCGCGTAGCCGGTGGCTTCGCAGAGCCAGGCGCGCAGCTGGGCGTCGAGCTGGGCATAGCCCTGCAGCTGCTCGGCCGGCGCGAAGGGATGGATGTTCGCGAACTCGGGCCAGGTGATCGGGATCATCTCGCTGGTCGCGTTGAGCTTCATGGTGCAGCTGCCCAGCGGGATCATGCTGCGGTCGAGCGCGAGGTCCTTGTCCGACAGGCTGCGGATGTAGCGCAGCATCGCGGTCTCGCTCTTGTGGGTGTTGAACACCGGGTGCGACAGGAAGGTGCTCGCGCGGCGCAGTTCCTGCGGGATGCGCGGCGCGGTGTTGGCGGCCAGTTCCTCGAAGCGCGGCATCGGCGTGCCGGCGGGCACGAACAGCGCCCACAGGGTCTCGACGTCGGCGCGCGTGCTGGTCTCGTCGAGCGAGATGCCCAGGTGCTGCTGCAGCCGCTGGCGCAGGTTCACGTTGGCGGCCTGCGCGCGCTCGAGGATCTTCGCGGTGTCGTCGCCGGTGCGGATGGTCAGCGAGTCGAAGGCGGTCTCGTTGACCGGCTCGCGGCCCATCTGGGCCAGGCCGCGCGCGAGGATGGCGGTGAGCGCGGCCACGCGCTGCGCGATGCGCGTGAGGCCGTCGGGGCCGTGATAGACCGCGTACATGCTCGCGACCACCGCGGGCAGCACCTGCGCGGTACAGATGTTCGAGGTCGCCTTCTCGCGCCGGATGTGCTGCTCGCGCGTCTGCAGCGCAAGGCGGTAGGCGGGGCGGCCATGGGTGTCGACGCTCACGCCGACCAGGCGGCCCGGCAGCGAGCGCTTGAAATCGTCGCGGCAGGCCAGGTAGGCCGCGTGCGGGCCGCCGTTGCACAGCGGCATGCCGAAGCGCTGGGTGGTTCCGCAGACGATGTCGGCATCCCATTCGCCGGGTGGCGCGAGCAGGGTCAGCGCCAGCAGGTCGGCCGCGACGCAGAAGGCCGCGCCGTACTGATGCGCGTGGCCCGCGAGCGGGCGCAGGTCGTGCACGTGGCCGGTGGTGGCCGGGTACTGCGCCAGCACGCCGAAGAATTCGCCGCTGGCCATCAGGTGCGGCAGGGTTTCCGAGGCGGTGCTGACCTTGACCTCGATGCCCAGCGGCGCGGCGCGGGTCTTCACCACCTCGATGGTCTGCGGATGGCAGTCGCCCGAGACCAGGAACACGTTGCTTTTGCTCTTCACGCTGCGCTTGGCCAGCGTCATCGCCTCGGCGGCCGCGGTGGCCTCGTCGAGCATCGAGGCATTGGCGATCGCCATGCCCGTGAGGTCGCAGACCATGGTCTGGAAGTTGACCAGCGCCTCCATGCGGCCCTGCGAGATCTCGGCCTGGTAGGGCGTGTAGGCCGTGTACCAGGCCGGGTTCTCGAGGATGTTGCGCAGGATCACGCCCGGCGTGTGGGTGCCGTAGTAGCCCTGGCCGATGAAGTTGCGGAACACCTTGTTCTTCGCCGCGATCGCCTTGAGCTCGGCCAGCGCGTCGGCCTCGGTGGCCGGTGCCGGCAGCCGCATCGGCTTGCTGCGCCGGATCGCCGCGGGCACGATGCCGTCGATGAGTTCGGCGCGCGTGGCCGACCCGATCACGGGCAGCATGCGCGCCTCGTCGTCGGCATCGATGCCGATGTGGCGGGCGATGAATTCCTCGGCGTTCTCGAGTTCTTGCAGGGTGGGCAGGGCGGCGGGGGTGGGCATGGCGGGCGGGGGAGGAAGGAGCGGGGGAGCGGACTTCCGGACGCAGAGGACGCGAAGGTTACGCAAAGGGCGCGAAAGAATTCGATGAAAAAAGAACCAGGCAGAGGGCGATGCCGAAGCCGGTTCTCCTTTTTGCGTTCTTCGCGAAACCTTCGCGTCCTCTGCGTCCGGCAATCCGATTTCGGAACTTAGGCTTCTTCGGCAAATTTGCCGTAGGCGGTTTCGTCCATCAGCGCGTCGAGCTGCGCCGGTTCGGACAGCTTGACCTTGAAGAACCAGCCTTCGGCCAGCGGCGCGCTGTTGGCGAGCGAGGGATCGGCGCGCAGGGCTTCGTTGACTTCGGTGATCTCGCCCGAGACGGGCATGAACACGTCGGCCGCGGCCTTCACCGATTCGACGACGCCGGCGACATCGCCCTGGGCGAAGCTCTTGCCGACCTCGGGCAGGTCGACGAAGACCACGTCGCCCAGCGCGTCCTGCGCATGGACGGTGATGCCGACCGTGGCGTTGCCGCCCTCGGCCTGCACCCATTCGTGGTCCTTGGTGTACTTGATGGTCATGTTGAAAAACTCCTCGTGGATAAAAAGTGGCCGATGCCGGGGCGTAGGTTAGCCGCGACGGCGGTCCGCCGGATGTCGGGTCGTCAGCCGCGGTAGTAGCGCGTCGGCACGAAGGGCAGGGTCGACACCTCCATCGGCACCGGCTTGCCGCGCACGATGGCCTGCACCCGGGTGCCGGGCTCGGCGAAGGCGGTGGCCACGTAGCCCATGGCGACCGGCCGGTCGGCCGTCGGGCCCAGCAGGCCGCTGGTGACCTGGCCGATGTCCTGGCCCTCGAAGGATTGCAGCGGCGTGCCGTCGCGCACCGGGATGCGCTCGAGCGCGACCAGGCCGACGCGGCGACGCTTGAGCGTGTCGTGGTCGAGGTGGCCGGCCGCGCCGGTGGCGGCCACGAGCTGGGCCAGGATCTTCTCGGCGCCGGGGAAGCCGCCCGCGCGCGCGCCGCCCGTGCGGCGCACCTTCTGGATCGCCCAGTTGAGCGAGGCCTCGACCGGCGTGGTGCCGGTGTCGATGTCGCTGCCGTAGAGGCACAGGCCGGCCTCGAGCCGCAGCGAGTTGCGCGCGCCCAGGCCGATGGGCTCGACCTCGGGCTGGGCCAGCAGCAGCCGCGCCAGCGCCTCGGCCTCCTTCGCGGCGACCGAGATCTCGAAGCCGTCCTCGCCGGTGTAGCCGCTGCGCGTGACAAAGGCTTCGATGCCGCCGATCTGCACGGCGCCGCCGGTCATGAACACGAAGCGCTCGATGCCGGGCGACAGCCGCGCCAGCGTGGCCGCGGCCTGCGGGCCCTGCAGCGCGAGCAGCGCCTGATCGGGCAGCGGCTGCACCTGGCAGCGCTGGCCGATCCTCTGCTGGATGTGGGCGATGTCGGCCACCTTGCAGGCGCCGTTGACGATCACGAACAGCGAGCCGTTGCCTTCGTTGAAGAACATCAGGTCGTCGAGGATGCCGCCCTGGTCGTCGAGCAGCAGGCCGTAGCGCTGCTTGCCCGCGGGCAGGTCGATCACGTCGACCGGCATCAGGGTCTCGAAGGCGGCCGCGGCATCGGGGCCGGACAGGCGCAGCTGGCCCATGTGGGAGATGTCGAACAGGCCCGCGGCCTCGCGCGTGTGCCTGTGCTCGGCCATCAGGCCGGCGGGGTACTGGACCGGCATCGAATAGCCGGCGAAGGGCACCATGCGGGCGCCGAGTTCCAGGTGCAGCGCGTGCAGCGGGGTCTTGAGCAGTTCGGATTCGGGGGCGGAAGCAGCCACGGGGCACTCCTGGGGGCAGCAATCGAATGCCATGGCTCGCGCCATGGGGCCACCCCTGCTGTCCGCTTTACCTGAGAGATTCGCCCCACGATCGGGGTTTGCTCCTTCGGTGGACCGGGCGCCTGCGGCACCGGCCTCTCTCCAGCAAGGAAACGCCGTCCCGCGAAGGCCGGCGCTGTGTCAGTCCTTTTGCCTGAGCGTTCGGGGGTTCCCTGCGCCTTCGGCGGCCCCGTGCGGGGCTCTCTCCTGACCCGGGCGAGTGTAGTGGATTGCGGGCCGCTTCAGCCGCGGCGGCGCAGCCGGTCCGACAGCGCCTGGCAGATGGCGTCGTGGGCGCGGCCGGCGGCGGCCGAGTGGGCGAAGAAGCCGAAGAAGGGGTGGAACATGTCGTCGAAGGCCAGCAGCCGGGTCGGCACGCCGGCCGCCTCGAGCCGGTGCGCGTAGGCCAGGCCTTCCTCGCGCAGCGGGTCATGGCCGGCGACGGCGATCAGGGTCGGCGGCAGGTCCGCGACGTTCGCCGCGCGCAGCGGGGAGGGCGGCACCTCGGCGGCGCGGTGGGCCAAGGTTCCCATGCTGAGCCGGGCGATCTCGCGCAGGTCGGCGGGCGCGAGCATCGGGTAGTCGATGCCGCGGGCCTCGATCGCGGCCACGTCGCGCGCCATGTCCAGGCCCGGCACCACCAGCAGCTGGGCCGCGAGCGGCCGCGTATGGCCGCGCAGCGCCAGCGCGGCGCAGGCGGCCAGGTTGGCGCCCGCGCTCTCGCCGGCCAGGGCGACCCGGGACGGATCGCCGCCGAGCATTTCCGCTTGGTCCAGCGCCCAGCGGGTCGCGGCCAGTGCATCGTCGTGCGCGGCCGGGAACGGGTGTTCGGGCGCCAGCCTGTAGTCCACCGAGACCACCACGGCCTCGACGTCGCGGCAGAGCTTGCGCGCGATGTCGTCCATCAGTTCGACGCTGCCGAGCGCGAAGCCGCCGCCGTGCAGGAACACCAAGGTCGGCAACACCGCTTCGGTAGAGACGGGCCGGTAAATCCGAACCGGCACGCGCAGGCCTTCGTGTTCGGCGACGCGGTCCTCGGTGGAAGCCACGACCGGCAGCGTCGTGCGCTCGCGCGCCGCCATCACCGCGCGACGCATGCGTTCGCGCGCCTCGCCGGGCGTGCCGGAGAACGGCGGCGGTGCCTTGTTCGCGCGCATCGCCGCGACGATCGCGGCGAGCTCGGGATCGAGCGGCGCGCTCATTGCAGCCCCAGCACATAGGCCTGCGAATCCGCCGCGCGCTGCCGCAGCCGATCGAGGTCCACATCGAGCAGGCGGCCGTCGCGCTTCACCGGACGGCCCGCGACGAACACGCTGTCGACATTGCCCGGATGGGCCGCCAGCACCACCGCGCCGACCGCGTCGGAGACCGGTGCGAGGTTCAGATCGTCGGCGCGGATCAGCACCACGTCGGCCTGCTTGCCCGGCGTGAGCGAGCCCACCTTGTGCGCCAGACCGTTCGCCTGCGCGCCGGCCACGGTGGCGAAGCCCAGCACGTCGCGCAGGCCCAGCGTCGCCGGGGCGTTCGTCGTCTTCGAATGGCCGCCGCCCATCCACGAGCGGTAGTACGCCAGGGCATGGCGCATCTGCGTGAACATGTCGCCCGCGCACTTGGTCTCGGTGTCGCCGCTGAGGCTGGGCCGGATGCCCACGGCCAGCAGCCGGTCGAACGGGATGTCGCCCATGCCCTGCGCATTGAGCTCGCAGTGCACGCCGAGCGAGGCGCTGACGCCGGCGTCGGCCATCATCGCGAACTCGTCATGGTGCGAGCAGCAGCAGTGCACGAAGGTCAGGTCGTCGCCGAGCACGCCGGCCTCGTGCATCTGCGCGATGCCGCGCACGGCGGCGTTGCGTGCGTAGGCGCCCATGTGGATGCTCGAGCGGATGCCGAGTTCGCGCGCCAGCCGCAGGTCGCCGAGCCAGGTCTCGCGCCGCGCCATCTCGGGGCCGCGCGCGGCCATCGCGAGCGTGAGCAGCTGGTCGTCGCTCGAGAAGTAGCGCTCGCGCAGCCGCCGGATGTCCTGCGGATGGCCGCGCTCGCTGCCGAACATCCACGAGGCGCCGTCGACCAGCGGCCAGCCGTGCGCGAACACGCCGCGGATGCCGGCGTCGCGCAGCGCCGCGATCGCCGCGTCGGAATGCTCGGGGCTGTTCTGCACGTGCGACCAGTCGAGCATGGTGGTGATGCCGCTGTCGAGCGCCGCGACCGCGCCCAGCAAGGTGCCGGTGTAGACGTCCTCGGGACGGTAGGCCGCGCCCTTGGCGCCCAGCATCTCGGCGAAGTAGATCTGCGAATCGATGTCGGCATAACGATGCCGCACGCAGCTCTGCCAGGTGTGTCGATGCGTGTCGACGAAGCCGGGCAGCACGATCATGCGGTCCGCCTCGATCCGTTCGGCCTGGGGTGCGTCGATGCGCGGCGCGATCGCGACGATGCGCTCGCCCTCGATCAGCACGTCGCCGTGACGCAGCTCGCCGATGGCCGGGTCCATGCTCAGCACCCAGCCGCCCGCGATCAGCAATGGCCTGTGGTCGTTCTTCATCGCATCACCTCCTCATCCAGCGCGAGAGTTCGGCCTCGACCTCGGCGGCGCGCGCTACGTCCGCGCTGGCCCAGGCCACATAGGCATCGGGCCGCACCAGCATCGCCTGCACGCCGCGCATGGCGGGCGGCACGCGTGCCACGCGGGCCGGCACCAGGGTCACGGGCAGGCCATGCAAGTCCAGCGATTCGAACTGGCGCGAGTTGCCTTCGAGGTCGAGCAGCAGGAAGCGCCGCTCGCGCAGCAGCTCGGCGACGCGCACCGAGCGGCCATCGCGCGTGACGAGATCGAAGTCGGGCAGCCGCTGGCCGGCCAGCGGGTGACGATCGGCTTCTCCCGCGCGACCGGGGTAGGGCTGTTCGAGGCCGCACAGCTCCAGCACCAGCTGGCGCTGCACCTCGGGCAGCGGAATGATGTGCCGCGCGAGCCGGCGCTTGAGCGCCACCGCATCGGGCTCGAAGTTGAACTGCAGCACGCACTGCGCCTTCACGCTCTCGAGCAGCGCATGCATCACCGGCAGGCGCTCGGCGTCGTAGCTTTCCAGCGTGGCCTCGTCGGCCACGCCCGTGACGACGTTCGCGAGCTTCCAGCCCAGGTTGAAGGCGTCCTGCAGGCAGAAGTTCATGCCGACGCCGCTGGCCGGGTAGTGGATGCGCGCCGATTCGCCGACCAGGAACACGCGCCCCTGGCGCAGGCGCGGCACGGCGCGCATCTGATCGTCGAAGCGCGAGGCCCAGCGGAAGCCCTCGATGCCGTAGTCGCTGCCGAGCACGTCGCGCAGGCACTGCTTCGCTTCCTCGAGCGTCACCGGCTCGTCCTTGGTCGCATGGCGGCGGTCGCGGTGCACGATGTTGAAGCGCGTGATGCCCTCGCCGAAGGCATAGCCGCGCACCCAGCCCATCTCGTTGTCGGCGCCGGTGCGGCCGCCGGGCCAGGGCGCGCTGAGTTCGGCGTCGATCACGATGCCGCGGAAGGTGCCCGAGTGGCCCTCGAAGGGCATGCCGCACTGGGTTCGCACGGTGCTGCGGCCGCCGTCGGCGCCCACCAGGTATCTGGCGCGCAGGGTCGATGTCGCGCCCGACGGGTCGGCCACCTCGATCTCCACGCCCTCCGTGTCCTGTCGCACCGAGCGCACCTCGGCACCGCGGCGAAGCTCGGCGCCGCTCTCGGCCGCCCAGTCCCAGAGGATCTCCTCGGTCATGTTCTGCGGCAGCCCGAGCGTGAAGCCGAAGCGGGTGTCGAGGTGTTCCCACTCGATCGACTGGAAACCGGCCCAGATGTGGCTCGAGCGGAACGGGTAGTCGAGGATCTGCCTCGTGCGCTCGATGAAGCGGTCGGCGATGCCGCGCGCATCGAACAGCTCGAGCACGCGCGGCAGCAGCGTGCCCGCGCGCGACTGCACGCCCTCGACGCGCCGCTCCAGCACCAGCGTGCGCGCGCCCGAACCCGCCAACTCGGCCGCCATGGTCAGCCCCGAGGGGCCGCCACCGACGACGATCACGTCCCACTGCATTGAATCTCCGGTCACTCGATCTCCTTGGAAGAAAACTTTTTAGAAGGCGTGCGTCATGCCGACCTCGAACGCCGACTGGCGGCGGCCTCCGGCCACGGCCTGGCTGCGCAGCACCGCCTTCTGCCCGGGCCCCGCCTTCTGCAGCACGCCGAGCAGGTACAGGCTGGTGCGCTTGGACAGCGCGTAGTCGATGTGGCCGTGCACCTGATCCCAGCGGTAGCTCGCGAGTTTCGTGAGCGAATAGCCGCCGCCGATGCGCAGCTGGTTCGTGAGGTACTTGTAGGCGCCGACGTCGATGGTTCGCGCGGTCTCCGTCTGCTGCAGCCCGGCCGCCGACAGGCGCGTGTGGCTGTAGTTGCCCATCCAGCGCCAGCCGTCGCTGGTGTAGGCCAGCCCGACCGTGGCCGTGTCCTGCGTCTGCGACAGCGTCGTGCCCGGCGCCTTGGCGACGTCGACGCCGTAGAGGCTGGGGACGCCGAGCCGGGTCGCGGGTGCAAAAGGAATGCCCTTGACCGACTCCCAGATCGCGAGCGCCTGCAGCGGCCCGCTGGCGTAGCTGAGTTCCGCGCCGACGGCGCGCCCGACGTTGGTGGTCGAGTCCGCCTCCGCGAAGCCGTACATCGCGCCGAACTGGAAGCCGCCGAACACCGGCGACTTGTACTTGACCAGGTTGCTCAGCGCGTTGCCGACCGTGCGGTCCAGGTTGCCGGGATGGGTGGCGAGCAGCGAGGTGTAGCGCTCCGAGGTGAAGGGCGTCGCGTCGGCGAGCAGGTCGTACATCGCGCCCAGCGTGAGCGTGCCCCAGGTGCCCGAGCTCAGGCCCAGGTAGCTCTCGAGCGGCGCGAGGGTTCCGCTGTCGACGAAGACCGAGTTGCTCCAGCGGAAGATCGCGCGCAGGTCGCCGCCCAGCGATTCGCTGCCGGTTAGCGCGAGGAAGGGCGCGGCATGCGTCGAGGTCATCTGCAGCTGGCTGCGGCCGCCCGAGTCGCGGGTGTAGAGCACGCCGCTGCCGAGCAGGCCCGACAGCTTGAGTTCCGATTGGGCCTGCGCGCCCTGCGCCAGCGAGAGTCCCGACAGGGCGAGCAGCAGGGCCTGGGTGTTGCGTTGGATCATGAGGGTATGGCTCCCGGAAGGCTGCTGCGGGATCACGACGACATCCGCCGCTCGAGGGCCACGCCCGACGTCTCGCGCCGCGCGAGCCGCCCGCCGAGCAACAGCGCCGCGCCGACCGCGACGCAGCCCGAGAGCGCGAACACCGTGGCCATCGCCGAGGGCAGGGCCAGCGCCTGGCCCTCGTAGAGATGGCGCGCCACCAGCGCGATCAGCGTGGGCGAACCCGACTGCGCGATCAGCCCGTTGAGCACCAGCACGATCGCCATCACCATGCCGATGCCGCCGGCCGGCACGGTGCGCGCCACGAAGGTCGAGGCGACCGCCATGAAGCTCCACGAGCACAGCACCACCAGCGCATCGAGCACCCAGAAGGCCGTGAGATCGCCGGTCAGGCACATCGACACGCTGAACAGCGTGGTGGCCGCGGCCACCACCGCGCCGATGCGCGCGACCGCCGCGAGTCCGGTGGCGCGGTCGAGCGCCACGCCGACCAGCCACAGCCCGAGCGGGCCCATGGTCAGCAGCAGGCCGCCCTGCATCAGGCCGATGTCGCGCAGCTCGAGACCCCAGCGGCGCGCGATCATGGTGGGTATCCAGGCCGCCATGCCGAAGCCGATCATCGAGCTGCCGACCGCGAAGGCGAACAGCGGCACGAACAGCCGCCGCTGGCCGGCCAGCCAGCGCAGCACGGTGCGCAGGCTCTCCTGCGGGCGGGCGGCGGCATCGCGCTGCGAGCGCGGGTCCTTGAAGCAGAAGATCAGCAGGCTCAGCGGCAGGCCGGCCACGCCGATCATGAACAGCGTCAGCTGCCAGGCCGAGACCTCGCCGACCAAGGGCAGCGCATGGATGCCCGAGGCCTGCACCAGGTGCAGCAGCGGTCCGCCGAGCACCAGCGAGAGACCCGTGCCCAGCATCATCGACATGGTGTAGACCGAGAGTGCGCGGGCGCGGCGCCGCTCGTCCACGCCGTCGCGGATCAGCGAATAGGAAGAGGGCGGCGTCAGCGCCTCGGCCGCGCCGACGACGGCGCGTGCGATCACCAGCGCGATGAAGGCGGTGGCCGCCGCGTTGGCCGCCACCGCCGCCGACCAGACCAGCACGCCGGTGGCGATCACGAGGCGGCGGTCGAAGCGGTCGGCCAGCCAGCCGGCCGGCAGGCCGACCAGGATGTTGGCGACCGCGAAGGCGGTGCCGATCAGGAAGCTGATCTGGATGTCGCTGACGCCGAAGTCGCGCTGGATCGGACCGACCATCAGAACCAGGATGTTCTTGTCGATCTGGGCCAGCATGTTCAGCAGGGTCAGGCAGGCCACCAGGGCCCACTGCGCGCGTGCGCGCTTGCGTTGGTCTTGCATCTTGTCTCCGGTTGCTTGTTCTGCGAGCTCGCGATGGCTCGTTGGAGGCGGATGATCCGGGGCCGCGATGCATATGCAAAATTCATTCTTTAAATGCAATGCATTTGCCGCGCAAATTGCCGAAGATCCGCGCACATCAAGGAGACGACCCATGCGCTTCAACAAACTCGACCTCAACCTGCTGGTGGTGCTCGACGCGGTGCTGACCACGCGCAGCGTGAGCCGCGCCGCCGAGCGGCTGTACCTGAGCCAGCCTGCGACCAGCCTGTCGCTGAGCCGGCTGCGCGAGTACTTCGAGGACGAGCTGCTGGTGCCGGTGGGCAAGACGCAGGTGCCGACCGCGCTCGCCAACGAGCTGATGAAGCCGGTGCGCGACGTGCTGCTGCAACTGCAGACCATCACGCGCGCGCGGCCCGGCTTCGACCCGGCCACCTCGACCCGGCGCTTCACCATCGAGTCCTCGGACTACGTGATCAGCGTGCTGCTGTCCGAGGTGGTGCGGCGCGCGGCCACGCTCGCGCCGCTGATGCAGTTCGACCTGCGCGCCATGAGCCCGCAGATGCGCGAGCACCTCGACAGCGGCGAGATCGAGCTGCTGATCTCGCCCGACTTCGCGATCGTGCCCGGGCATCCGTCCGAGCCGCTGTTCGAGGACACCTTCTCGTGCCTGCTGTGCCTCGACCAGCCGGTCAAGGGCAAGCGACTCGGCGCCGAGCAGTACTTCGAGTCCGCCCACGTCGGCATCGAATGGGCCGGCGGCCGGCGCGTGACCTTCGACGCGCGGCTCATCTCCACCGGCCGGCGCACGCGCCGCCAGGACGTGATCGCGCCCAACTTCACGCTGGTGCCGGAGCTGCTGCTGGGCACCGCGCGCATCGCCACCCTGCCGACGCGGCTCGCGCACCAGATGGCGCGGCGTTTTCCGCTGCAGTTGCAGCCCTGTCCCATCGAGATCCCGGGCTTCACCGAGAAGCTGCAATGGCACAAGCACCAGGACCGCGATCCGGCGATCGTCTGGTTGCGCTCGCTGCTGCGCGAGACCGCGCAGTCGTTGCCCGAAGTGAAGAGCCTGAAGGTCGCGCCGCCGGCCGCGCGTTCAGCGTCGCCGCGGCGGCGCGCCTGAGCTCAGTGCACCACTTCGGCTGGCGGCAGCAGCCGGTCGATGCGCTCGCGCAATGACTCGGCGCGCTCGGTGCCGGCCGTCTTCTCGACCTCGGTCAGCATCAGCGCGGCGATGGTCAGCATGGCCTCGCGGTCGCGTGCCTCGCGCAGCGCGTCGCGCATCTGCAGCGCGAAGCGTGGATCGCGGCGCACGAACATGCGCTCGCAGATGTCGAACAGGAACATGCGCGTGGTGGCCAGCGAGCGCTTGCCGTCGAAGGTGTCGGCGGCGGTCGCGACGTGGAGGGCTTCGGCGGCCGGGGCCGGTTGCGGCTCCGGCGTCGCGGGCTGCAGCGCTTGCGGCGCGTGCAGGTAGCCGCGTTCCACCAGCGTCATCAGCGCCTGCTCGGCCTCGCCGCGGCTCGCGAACAGCGGGCTGAAGTCGGTCAGCGAACGGCGGCCGTCGGCCATCAGCAGCAGCGCGCGCTCGCGCTGGCTCAGGGTGCGCTGCCCGCCCTGGAGTTCGTCGCGCGCCTTGTCGGTCTTGGTGGGAAACATGCGGTGCCGCCGGGTCCGGGATGGAGCCCGAGCTTGGCGGATGCGCATGACACCCTCATGAAGCGCGGAACACCAAAGGCTCAAGCGGTGACGACACGCGCGACGGCGTTCAGCCGCCCGCGCTTTCCTTGCGGATCAGCCAGCGGCCGTCGATGCGCTGCAGCTCGAGCGTCTTGCGGCCGCTCTCCTTGATCTTGTCGGCGGCATAGCTCTGCTTGAACTTCGCGGTGGCGGTGTTGCCGCTGACGCTGACCACGAGGTTGTCGACCTTCACGCTGATGCTCGACTTGTTGCCGATGCGCTTGCGGCGTTCCTCTTCCCAGGCCTTGTGGCTGCTGCCCTTGGCAGGCTGGAAGTCGCTCGCGTAGCTGGCGAGGTACTTGTCGACGTCCTTCGAGGCCCAGGCGGCGGCCCAGGCGCGCACGGCGGCCTCGACCTCGGCCGGCGCGGCGGCGCTGGCCGCGGCGGGCGCCGCTGCCGCTGGTGCGGCCGCGGCCGGTGCTGCCGCTGGTGCCGCGGCGGAGGCCGGCGCCGCCGGTGCCTTCGCGGGTGCGTCGGCCGCCATGGCGGGGGCCATCGCGGCCAGCGCTGCAGCCGTGAGCACGGCACCTGCACGGAGACGGGGAAGGAATCGATTCATGCGCTTGTCCTGGTTGTGTTGATGTCGGAACCGTTCGCCGAGGGCGTTTTTCGATTCTGGCAGTGAAACCCGGCCCGCATGTGTCGGATCGTCGCGGCTGTACGCCCGCCGCAACGACAGGTCCTCGCGCACTCACCGGTTCCAGTGGTCAGGCGGCGCGCGCGGGCCGCGGCGCGATCGTGGCCGCGTCGAGCGAGCGGTTGCGCATGCGCAGCGACAGCACCGCCGCCACGCACAGCACGCACAGCACCACGCTCAGGGTGACGCCCAGTCCGCGCGCATCGGACAGCAGGCCGAACAGCGGCGACACCAGGCCACCGACCGAGAGCGCGAGTCCCAGCGTGATGCCGCTGGCCGTGGCGGGATTGCGCGGCAGGTAGTCCTGCGCCAGCGTCACCTGCGCCGCGAAGGGCAGGAACATGCACAGGCCCAGCAGCGCGGTGCAGGCCAGCGCCCAGGCGGGCGATGACGCGAGCACCAGCCCGGCCATGGCCGGCACCGCGAGCAGGTAGCCCGCGCGGATCGTGCCCATGCGCCCGATGCGGTCGCCGAGCCAGCCGCCCAGCAGGGTGCCCACGGCACCGGCGGCGGTGAAGCCGGTCAGCGCGACCGCGCCCTGGAAGGCCGAGCCTTGCAGGTCGCGCGTGATGCGCAGCGAGAGCATCGACAGCACCGTCACGTAGGGGATCGACCAGCCGACGATGGTGGTCACCAGCAGCGCGAAGGCGCGCCAGTCGTTCGGCGCTCGCTGCACCGCGGCCTGCGCGCGCCGGGCCGCGCCGGCGCCTGCCGCGCTGGCCGCGCCCTGGCCGCGGTTGGCCTGCAGCCACACGGCGCCCATCGCCAGCGCGGGCAGCCCGAGCAGGTAGCTGCGCGACAGCGCGCCGCCGCCGACCACCGTGGTGGCGAGCACCGGCGCGAACGAGGCCCCGATGGTGCCGCCGACCGAGAACACGCTCATCGCCTTCTGCGAGGCGCCGCCGGCCGCGCGCGCGGCCACGGTGGCGCTCGGGTGGTAGGCGGCAATCCCAAGGCCGCACAGCACCGTCGCGAGCCAGGTCCAGAGGTAGTTGCTTCCGAGGCCCGCGAGCACCAGGCCCAGCGCCGCCACCAGGAAGCCCACCGGCACCAGCCAGGGCCGCGGATGGCGGTCGGCATAGAGGCCGAACAGCGGCTGCACCACGCTCGACAGTCCGGTGGCCGCGAGCATCAGCCCGCTCACGGCCGTGTAGCTGTAGCCGCGCTCCAGCACCATCAGCGGCAGCAGCGCGGGCACCAGGCCCTGGTAGAGGTCGTTGACGGCGTGGGTGCCGGTGAGAAGCCCGAGGCGGCCCTTGTTCATCGGCGGCCTCCCGGGGTGGCCGGCGGCGGATTGGATTGCATGCGATAGCCCTTTCTGTGAAACCTCGTGTCGAGGCCGGGCCATGCTAGGAAGCCATGCGAAGATGATCTCGCTACGAAAGAACAAGGATCGTCGAGAAATGGACAAGCTGCAGCCGCCCATCGAATTCGACCTGCGCCCCACGCACGGCGAGTCGACGCCGCGCGCCGTCGCGGTGCTGGCCACCGATGCGGTGGGCGATTCGGAGATACCGCCGCACAGCCACCGGCGCGGCCAGCTGATCCATGCGATCTCGGGCGTGATGATCGTGCGCGCCGAGGCCGGCAGCTGGGTGGTGCCGCCGGGGCGCGGTGCCTGGGTGCCGCCCGGCATGGTCCACGGCATCCGCATGGCGGGCGACGTGCGCATGCGCACCGTCTTCGTCGAGCCCGGCACCCGCGCCGGCCTGGGCGCCGACTGCCGCGTGATCCCGGTCGATGCGCTGCTGCGCGAGCTCATCGTGAGCGCGATCGCGCTGCCGCTGGACTATGCGCGGGGCGGGCGCGACGAACGCGTGATGGAGCTGATCCTCGACGAGATCGAGCGCGCTCCCGCGCTCTCGCTGCATGTGCCGATGCCGCGCCATGCGCGCCTGGCGGCGCTGTGCGAGGAGCTGGTGCGCGATCCCGCGCTGCCGGCCTCGCTCGAGGCCTGGGCGAAGCGGCTGCACATGAACGCGCGCACGCTGGCGCGCCTGTTCCAGCGCGAGACCGGCATGAGCTTCGGCGCCTGGTGCCGGCAGGCGCGGCTGCTGCTGAGCCTGCCGCGGCTGGCGGCCGGCGCCTCGATCCTCGAGCTGGCGCTCTCGCACGGCTACGAGAGCCCGAGCGCCTATGCCGCGATGTTCCGCCGCACGCTGGGCATGCCGCCGAGCCAGTACCTGCAGCGCGAGGCCTAGCATCCGCGCCGGCAGAAGGCCGGGGTCCGGGATTCAGGAGCGGCGGCGTTCCTTCGAGCGAAAGCGGCCGATGTAGGGCAGGCCGTTGTAGGTCTTGCCCGCATCGTCGATCGGCCAGGTGGGATCGGCGTAGACGAAGCCCGCGTTGGCGGTCACGATGCCGCGATCGGCGCAGGCCAGCGCGACCCGCTCGGTCGCGGCGCCCGACTCGATCGTGCTCTCGTCGATGATCCGGCGCACCGGCACGGGCTCGGGAAACCAGATGACCTGCAGCAGGTCCTCGTCGTAGAGGAACTTCATGCCGGCATCGATGCAGAAGCCGCAGCCGGTCACGTCGCCGGGCGCCGCCTCGATGTCTTCCACCTCGAGATCCCAGTAGTTCCCGGCGTGGTCGAAATAGCGCATGAACGCCTCCTCGCCCTGCGTGGCGTTGCCGATCCAGAAGTGCAGCGACTCGAAGGGGCGCTCCGGCCGGGGCGGACCGTACGTCGCCACCCAGTCGAACAGCGTGCCGGACTTGAGGCCCTCGCGTTTCTCCAGGGCGGGGAAGCCGCCGGTCGGCGTGCGGTTCAGCGCTTCGTCGACCAGCGCGCGGATGTACGCCTCGTCATGCTTCTTTCGAGCGGGCATGCAGGCCGTGCCCCGCTACTTGAAGCCGAGCACGTGCGGCAGCCAGGTGCTGAGCGCGGGCACGAAGGTCAGGATCAGCAGCACCGCGCCATGGGCCCAGAGGAAGGGCACGAGCTCGCGCACCAGCGCCGACATCGGCACCTTCGACACATTGCAGGTCACGAACAGCAGCCCGCCCACGGGCGGCGTGATCATGCCCAGCGTGAGGTTGAAGATCACGATCATCGCGAAGTGCACCGGATCGACGCCGAGCTTGATCGCCACCGGCGCGAGGATCGGCGCCAGCACCATCACGCCCGGCAGCGGCTCGATGAAGATGCCGAACAGCAGCAGGAACACGTTGACGATGACCAGGAACATCCACGGCGAGAGGTTCATGCCGATCAGCCATTCGGCCATCTGCTGCGGGATGCCCTCGATGGTCAGCACCCAGGCGAAGGAGGCCGACAGACCGATGATGATCAGCACCGAGGCCGACAGCAGTGCCGAGCGCGAGAGGATGTCGGGCAGCATCTTCCACTCGAGCGTGCGGTAGACGAACTTGCCGCACACCAGCGCGTAGAACACCGCCACCACCGAGGCCTCGGTGGGCGTGAACCAGCCCGCGCGCATGCCGCCGAGGATCACCACCGGCAGCAGGATCGCGGGGATCGCCTTCCAGGTCGTGACCAGGATCTCGCGCAGCGGCGGGGTCTGGCCGTCGCCCTTGTAGTTGCGCTTCTTCGAGACGTGGTAGTTGACCAGGCACATCGCCACCGCGATCAGGATGCCCGGCAGGATGCCGGCCGCGAACAGGGTGCCTACCGACACGCTCTCGTCCTGCAGCGCATAGATGATCATGATGATCGAGGGCGGGATGATCGGCCCCACGATCGCGGTCGAGGCCGTGAGCGCCGCCGCGTAGGAGCGGTCGTAGCCGGCCTTGTCCATCATCTTGATCAGCATCGAGCCCGGGCCCGCGGCGTCGGCCAGCGCCGAGCCCGAGATGCCCGAGAAGAAGGTCAGCGAGACCACGTTGGTGTAGCCCAGGCCGCCGCGGCGGTGGCCCACGAACTGGCCCGCGAAGCGCAGCAGCACCTCGGTCAGCGAGCCGCCGCTCATGAGCTCGGCCGCGAGGATGAAGAAGGGCACCGCCATCAGCGGGAAGCTGTCGATGCCGGTGAAGGTTTCCTTCAGCAGCACCATCAGTGGATAGCTCTCGGCGAGGATCAGCGTGGTGGCGGTGGACAGCCCGAGCGCGAAGGCCACGGGCACGCCGATCGCGAGGAACACGCAGGCGGAGACGATCAGAACGACGCTGGCATCCATGGTCGTTCTCCTTACAGCGACGCCGAGGCGTTGGCGTCGAAGTGCGCGTCGGACGCGAACTCGCGGTTCATCACGTAGCCGCGCACCACCAGCAGCCAGTGCACGATCAAGAGCACGCCGCCGATCAGCATCGCGCTGTAGATGTAGGCGAAGGGGATCTGCGTCACCGCGGTGAGCTGGAACATGGTGCGTTCCATGTAGAGCCAGCCGTACCAGACCATGAAGCCGAAGAAGGCGAACAGCAGCGAGGCGACCACGATGCGCAGCGCGATCGCGGCCTGGCGCGGCAGCGCGTCCTGCAGGTTCTCGACCGCGATGTGCCCGCCGTAGCGCAGCACCGGGCCGGCGCCGATGAAGGTCAGCCAGATCATCATGTGGCGCGACACCTCCTCGGCCCACTCGATCGACTGGCTGGTGGTGTAGCGCAGCACGACGTTGGTGAAGATGATGACCGACATCGCGGCCAAGAGGAGGATCAGCGCCCAGCGGTTGGCGGCGAGGAAATAGCGCTCGAAGGCTTGCACGTGTGTTGTTCTCGGTTCTGTCTCAAAACGAAGCGCCCGGCGGGGCCGGGCGCGTTCTTCGGACGTCGGGGGCGCCGCGCGGCGCCGCCTGTTACTGGACGTCCGTGATCTTCTTGATGTTGTCCGCGCCGAATTCCTTGGCGTAGCTCGCGTAGGCGGGCTTGAGCGCCTCGCGGAAGGCGGCGCCGTCGACCGTGCGCGTGACCTTCATGCCGTCCTTCTCGAGCTGGGCGATGCCGTTGTTCTCGTCGTCGTTGACCTTCTTGCGCTGGGCGATGGCGGCCTTCTTCGCGGCCTCGACGAACACCTTCTTGTCGCCGTCCGAGAGCTTGTTCCAGACCTTGGGCGACAGCAGCAGCAGGGCGGGCGAGTAGACGTGGCCGGTCAGCGACAGGTGCTTCTGCACCTGCGAGAACTTCGAGGCCAGGATCACGGGGATCGGGTTCTCCTGGCCGTCGACCGTGCCTTGCTGCAGCGCGCCGAACAGCTCGGGGAAGGCCATCGGCGTGGGCAGGATGCCGAAGGTGCGGTAGCCGTCCATGTGCACCTTGTTCTCCATCGTGCGCATCTTCAGGCCGGCGGCGTCGGCGGGCTTGACGATGTCGCGCTTGCTGTTCGTCATGTGGCGGAAGCCGTTCTCGGTCCAGGCCAGCGCGACGATGCCCTTGCTCGGGAACTTGGTCAGGATGTCCTGGCCGATCGGGCCGTCCATGACCTTGCGCGCATGGGCGTAGTCGCGGAACAGGAACGGGATGTCGACGATCTTGACCTCGGGCACGAAGTTGCCGACCGGGCCGGTCGAGGTGTTCACCAGGTCCTGCGTGCCGAGCTGGATCGCCTCGATCTGCTCGCGCTCGCCGCCCAGCGCCGAGTTGGCGAAGTGCTGGCACTTGAAGCGGCCTTGCGTGCCCTTCTCGACCTCGTCGCAGAACACGGTCGAGCCGACGCCGTAGTGCGACTCCTTCGAGGTCGCGTAGCCGATCTTCAGGACGGTGGGTTGCTGCGCGAGGGCGCTGGTGCCCAGGGCGAGCGAAAGGCAGGCGGCGGCGATGTGGCCGAGTTTCATGGTGTCTCCGGGGGATTGGTCAGGATTGCGTCAGGCGCCCCGGACTATGCCGCAATCGGAAGCACCACAGCGTCGGGATTTTCACGGACGTACTCGCGGATCACCGCGTCGAAGCTGTCGTCCGACCCCAGGCCGAGCGCGCGGGCGCGCGGCGTGTCGAAGCGGCCGGGCCAGGACTTCACGATGCGCCGGATCGTCGGCTCGGGCGTGCGGTCGAGCAGCGCGGTCGCGGCCGGGCCGGCCACGCGTTCGAGGGCCGCGGCCATCTCGCCGACGGTCGTGGACAGCGAAGGCAGGTTCACGGCCGTGCGCGGGCCCCATTCGGCCTCGCTCGCCTCGGCCGCGCGGATCAGCCCCTCGATGGTGCGCGCCGGCGAGGCGACGGCCACCGGCGTCTCGTCGGGCACCGGGCAGGCCGCGCGCAGCCCGGCCAGGGGCTCGCGGATCATGCCGCTGAAGAAGCCCGAGGCCGCGCCGTTGGGCTTGCCCGGGCGCACGCTCACCGTCATCAGCCGCACGCTGCGCCCGCGGATGAAGCCCTTGCGCGTGAAGTCGGCCACCAGCTGCTCGCCGATGAACTTCTGGATCCCGTAGCTGGTCTGCGGCGTGGGCAGCGTGTGGTCGTCGATCACCGGCGGCAGCGGCTGCTCGGGCGAGTCGCCGAACACCGCGAGCGAGCTCGAGAACACCAGCACCGGCCGCGTGCCGAGCGCGCGCAGGCGCTTGAGCAGGGCGTGGGTGGCGGCGAAGTTGCTGCGCATGCCGAGGTCGAAGTCGGCCTCGCACTCGCCGCTGACCGCGGCCGCGAGGTGGAACACGGCCTCGGCCTCGCGCCAGGGCGTGGCGTCGGCTTCGGCGCCGAGCTGGTCGTTGAGGTCGCCAGTCACGAAGGCGACACGCGGGTCGGCAGCGAGGTCGGCCGGCGGCGGCGCGCGGTCGACCAGGGTGATCCTGGCGATGGGGGCGGGGGCCGCGCCCGCGAGCGAAAGACTGCCCTGCGCGAGCAGCGTGCGGGCGAGGCGGGCGCCCAGAAAGCCGGCGCCGCCGGTGATGACGATCTGCATGTCGGTCCTTGTCTCCTGTCGAGGGTTCGAGGATAAGCGCGACCGGCGCGACACTCACGCCTTCGCCAGTCAGCCGAGCCGAACGATGAACCTCCGATTCGTGGAAGCCTTCCACTGGGCCGTGGCCCTCAAGAGCGTGACGCGCGCCGCCGAGAAGCTGCACCTCACGCAGTCCGCGCTGTCCAGCCGCATCGCCGCGCTCGAGCGCGAGCTCGGCACCTTGCTGCTCGACCGCCGCGACAAGCAGTTCCGCCTCACGGTGGCGGGCCAGCGCTTCCATGCCTTCGCGCAGAAGCTGCTCGAGATGCAGATGCACATCAAGGCCGAGATGGGTTCGGGCGCGGTGCGCGAGACGGTGCTGCGCGTGGGCGCGATCGAGTCGGTGGTGCACAGCTGGCTCACCGGCTGGCTCCAGCACATGCGGGCCACCTACCCGGACTTCGAGCTCGAGCTCACGGTCGAAACCACGCCCGTGCTGGTCGACCAGCTGCAGCGCGGCAAGCAGGACCTGGTGTTCGCCGCGCTGCCCGCGGTGGGCGACGGCGTGCGCACGCGCGCGGTGCCGCCGATGGCCATGTGCTTCGTCGGCCACCGCGAGCTGCACCCACGGCGGCGCTACCGCATCGCCGACCTGCTGTCGCTCGACCTGCTGACCTTCCAGCGCGGCTCGCAGCCGCACGTGGCGCTGCTCGAGTTTTTCCGCAAGGCCGGCGGCGTGGCGCCGCGCGTGCATGCGATCTCGTCGATCTCGGCGATGGCGCAGTTGGTGGAGGCGGGCTTCGGCGTGGCCACCCTGCCGCGCGCGGTGGTCGATGGGCTCGCGCGACGGCTGCCGCTGCGCGTGCTGCCCAGCGAGGGCACGCTGGAGCCTTTGCCGATTTACGCGAGCTATCGCGACGATCCCTCTTCGCTGCTGCTCGAGCCGGCCGTGAGTTCCGCCGTGGTGCACGGATCGCACCGCGCTGGGTCATCGAAAAAATCGATGAGCTGAGCAAGAAACTTTGCGTTGGCGTTCGGGCGCGCGGATTCCCACAATCCGCCCACCACAACGAAGAGACAAGCAGCCGCTCGCCAACGCCATGCCAGCCAACGACGAATCGATCTCCCTGCCCACCGGCGCGAGCAGCGCACGCGACGTGCGGCAAGCCGCCCGCGACGGCCGCCTGAGCGGCCACACCAGCGGCCTGGCCAGCGCCCACGTGCAGGGCAACCTCGTGATCCTGCCGCAGGCGTACGCGGGCGACTTCCTGCGCTTCTGCCAGGCCAATCCCAAGCCCTGTCCGCTGCTCGGCGTGACCGAGGTCGGCGATCCCTCGCTCCCCGCGCTCGGCGAGGACATCGACCTGCGCAGCGACCTGCCGCGCTACCGCGTCTGGCGCGAGGGCGAACTGGTCGACGAGCCCACCGACGTGCGCGCGCTGTGGCGCGACGACATGGTCGGCTTCGTCATCGGCTGCTCGTTCACCTTCGAGCATGCGCTGCTTGCCGAGGGCATCGCGCTGCGCCACGTGGCGCAGGGCCGCAACGTCGCGATGTACCGCACCGGGCTGCAGACGGTGCCGGCCGGTCCGTTCCGCGGGCCGCTGGTGGTGTCGATGCGGCCGCTGCGCGCGGCCGATGCGATCCGCGCGGTGCAGATCACCTCGCGCTTTCCGGCCGTGCACGGCGCGCCGGTGCACCTCGGCGATCCCGCGCTGATCGGCATCCGCGACCTCGGCCGCCCCGACTATGGCGATGCCGTCGAGGCGATGCCCGACGAGCTGCCGGTGTTCTGGGCCTGCGGCGTGACGCCCCAGGCCGCGCTCGCGGCCGCGCGGCTGCCGCTGGCGATCACGCATGCGCCGGGCGCGATGCTGGTCACCGACCTGCCGCACCACCGGCTCGCCGCGCTGTAGCGCGCCGCCCCTGGTTCCGATCGCCGCCGGTCCCTGGGCAGGGACCGCGCGGCGCCGTTCCCGCCCCCGACCCACCCTGGAGAAGACACACCATGAAAAACAGCACCCTCGAGGCCACCGCGCCGACGCCCGTCGACGGCACGGCGGAGGCCGGCGACGCCAACTGGCTGCGCACCCTGAACCCGAACGAGAAGCGCACGCTCGCGGCCTCGTTCAGCGGCTACGCGGTCGATGCCTTCGACTACTACACGCTGCCGCTGGTCACGCCGATCCTGCTGTCGCTGTGGGGCATGAGCAAGACCGAGGTCGGCCTGATCGGCACCGCGACCCTGGTGGCCTCGGCGCTCGGCGGCTGGGCCGCGGGCATCCTGGCCGACCGCTACGGCCGGGTGCGCATCCTGCAGCTCACGATCCTGGTGTTCGCGATCTTCACCTTCGCCTGCGGCCTGGCCCAGACGCCCGGGCAACTGCTGGTGGCGCGCACGCTGCAGGGCCTGGGCTTCGGCGGCGAATGGGCCGTGGGCTCGGTGCTGATCGCCGAGATGATCCGGCCGGCCTACCGCGGCAAGGCGGTCGGGCTGGTGCAGAGCAGCTGGGCCGTGGGCTGGGGCGCGGCGGTGCTGGTGTCGATGGCGCTGTTCTCGTTCCTGCCGCCCGAGGTCTCGTGGCGCGTGATGTTCCTGCTGGGCCTGCTGCCGGCGCTGCTGATCGTCTTCATCCGGCGCTCGATCAGCGACCCCGAGATCTACGTGCAGACCCGCGCCGCGGTGGCGCGCGGCGAGCGCAGCGGCAACTTCCTCGCGATCTTCAAGCCCGGCGTGCTCGGCACCACGGTGCTCGCGAGCCTGCTGTTCACCGGCATGCAGGGCGGCTACTACGCCATCGGCGTGTGGCTGCCGACCTTCCTGAAGAACGAGCGCCACCTGACGGTGCTGAGCTCGGGCGGCTACCAGTTCATGTTCATCGTCGGTGCCTTCGTCGGCTACCTCTGCGGCGCCTATTTGTCGGACCGGCTGGGCCGCCGCCGCGCCTTCATCCTGTTCGCCATCGGCGCCGGCCTGCTGGTCTATGCCTACACGCTGCTGCCGATCACCGACGGCCTGATGCTGCTGCTGGGCTTTCCGCTCGGCTTCTTCATGTCGGGCATCTTCAGCGGCGCGGGCGCCTTCCTGGCCGAGCTGTTCCCCAACGAGCTGCGCGGCTCCGGGCAAGGCTTTTGCTACAACTTCGGGCGCGGCATCGGCGCCACCTTTCCGGCGCTGGTCGGCGTGCTGAGCGACCGCATGCACCTGCCGCTGGGCACGGCCATCGGCATCTGCGCGGCGGTGGCCTATGCGATGGTCGTGGTGGTGGCGCTGTGCCTGCCCGAAACCCGCGGCCGCGACCTGCGCCAGAACTGATCCGATTCCGCTTTTTTCCTCGCGAACACCTATCCTCGTTCCCCATGACCACGCAAACCCTTCTCCCGTCCCGCTGGCAGTTCTGGATCGACCGCGGCGGCACCTTCACCGATATCGTGGGCCGCGATCCCGAAGGCGGACTGCACACGCTCAAGCTGCTGTCGGAGAACCCCGAGCAGTACCGCGACGCGGCCGTCGAGGGCATCCGCCGCCTGCTGAAGCTAGCACCGGGCGAGGCCGTGACGCCTGAGCGCGTGGCGTGCGTGAAGATGGGCACCACGGTGGCTACCAACGCGCTGCTCGAGCGCAAGGGCGAGCCCACGGTGCTGGTCACGACGAAGGGCTTCCGCGACGCGCTGCGCATCGCCACCCAGGCGCGGCCGCGGCTGTTCGACCGCCGCATCGTGCTGCCCGAGCTGCTGTACCGGCGCGTGATCGAGGCCGACGAGCGCATCGACGCGCAGGGCGGCACCGTGCAGGCGCTCGACGAGGCGCCGCTGCGCGCGCAGCTGCAGGCCGCCTTCGACGAGGGCCTGCGCGCATGCGCCATCGTCTTCATGCACGGCTGGCGCCACACGGCGCACGAGCTGGCGGCCGAGGGCATCGCGCGCGCCATCGGTTTCACGCAGGTGTCGGTGTCGCACAAGACCAGCCCGCTGATGAAGCTGGTGCCGCGCGGCGACACGACGGTGGTCGACGCCTACCTGAGCCCGATCCTGCGCCGCTATGTCGAGCAGGTGTCGCGGCAGATGCCGGGCGTGCCGCTGTTCTTCATGCAGAGCTCGGGCGGGCTCACGCAGGCGAACCGCTTCCAGGGCAAGGACGCGATCCTCTCGGGCCCGGCCGGCGGCATCGTCGGCATGGTGCGCACCGCGCTCGATGCCGGCCATGCGCGCGTGATCGGCTTCGACATGGGCGGCACCTCGACCGACGTGTCGCACTACGCGGGCGAGTTCGAGCGCTCGTTCGAGACCCAGGTGGCCGGCGTGCGCATGCGCGCGCCGATGATGAGCATCCACACGGTGGCGGCCGGCGGCGGCTCGATCGTCTCCTTCGACGGCGCGCGGCTGCGCGTCGGTCCCGAGTCGGCCGGCGCGAACCCCGGCCCCGCGAGCTACCGCCGCGGCGGCCCGCTGACCACGACCGACGCCAACGTGCTGCTCGGCAAGATCCAGCCCGCGCACTTCCCGCAGGTGTTCGGCCCGGGCGCCGACCAGCCGCTGGACCGCGACGCGGCCGAGCGCGGCTTTGCCGCGATGGCGCAGCGCATGACCGAGGCCACGGGCCGCGCGGTCGGTGCCGAGGAGGTGGCGAGCGGCGCGCTGCGCATCGCGGTGGCGAGCATGGCCAATGCGATCAAGCGGATCTCGGTGGCGCGCGGCTACGACGTCACGCAATACACGCTGCAGTGCTTCGGCGGCGCGGGCGGCCAGCATGCCTGCCTGGTGGCCGATGCGCTGGGCATGCGCAGCGTCTACCTGCATCCGCTGGCGGGCGTGCTCTCGGCCTTCGGCATGGGGCTGGCCGACCAGCTGGCGCTGCGCGAGCGCGCGCTCGAGCGCCGGCTCGACGCGGCGGGCCTGGCCGAAGCGCGCGAGGCGGCCATCGGCCTGGCCGGGCAGGCGGTGGAGGAACTGCGCGGGCAGGGCGTGGCGGAGGCCGCGATCAGCGTGCTGCACCGCGTGCAGCTGCGCTACGAGGGCACCGACACGGCATTGCCCTGCGCGCTGCCGATGGACACGCCGGCCGCCGAGGCCATCGCCGCGATGCGCGACGAGTTCGAGCAGGCCTACCGCCGGCGCTTCGCGTTCCTGATGAGCGAGCGCGCGCTGGTGATCGAGGCAGTGGCGGTCGAGGCGGTGGGCGCGGGCGAGCGCACGCGCGCCGCGGCGGCGACCGGCACGGCCGAGTCGCATGTGCCCGAGTCGCTCGCGGCCGTGCGCATGTACTGCGAGGCCGACGAAGCCGCCGCGGGCTGGCGCGATGCCGCGCTGTTCGACGAGGCCGCGCTGCGCCCCGGCGCGGTGGTCGACGGTCCGGCGATCCTGGCCGGCCGCAATGCCACCACCGTGGTCGAACCTGGCTGGCAGGCACGCGCCACGGCCGACGGCGTGGAGCTGCACCGCGTGCGCGAGCGCGCCACCAGCCATGCGATCGGCACCCGCGCCGACCCGGTGATGCTCGAGGTCTTCAACAACCTCTTCATGAACATCGCCGAGCAGATGGGGCTGCGGTTGCAGAACACCGCCTACTCGGTCAACATCAAGGAGCGGCTGGACTTCTCGTGCGCGCTGTTCGACGTCGAGGGCAACCTGATCGCCAATGCACCGCATATGCCGGTGCACCTGGGCTCGATGAGCGAGTCGATCAAGACCGTGATCGCCTGCAACCCCGACATGAAGCCCGGCGACGTGTTCGTGCTCAACGACCCCTACCACGGCGGCACGCACCTGCCCGACATCACGGTGGTGACGCCCGTCTACCTCGACGCGGCCGATGCGCGGCCCTCGTTCTACGTGGCCTCGCGTGGCCACCATGCCGACGTGGGCGGCATCACGCCGGGCTCGATGCCGCCGTTCTCGAAGACCATCGGCGAGGAGGGCGTGCTGATCGACAACTTCAAGCTGGTGGAGGGTGGCCGGCTGCGCGAGGTCGAACTCCGCGCATTGCTCGGCGGCGGCGCGCATCCCTCGCGCAACATCGAGCAGAACCTGGCCGACCTGCGCGCGCAGATCGCGGCCAACGAGAAGGGCGTGCAGGAGCTGCAGGCCATGGTGGCGCAGTTCGGCCGCGAGACGGTGGCGGCCTACATGGGCCATGTGCAGGACAACGCCGAGGAGTCGGTGCGTCGCGTGATCACGGCGCTGAAGGACGGCGAGTTCGTGCTGCCGCTGGATAACGGCGCGCGCATCCAAGTGCGCGTGAAGGTCGACGCGACCGCGCGCTCGGCGACGGTGGACTTCAGCGGCACGAGCGCGCAGTTGCCGAACAACTTCAATGCGCCGCGCGCGATCACGATGGCTGCGGTGCTCTATGTATTCCGCACGCTGGTCGACGACGACATTCCGCTCAACGCGGGCTGCCTGAAGCCGATCGAGGTGATCGTGCCCAGCGGCTGCATGCTGAACCCGCTGCCGCCCGCGGCGGTGGTGGCCGGCAACGTCGAGACCTCGAGCTGCGTGACCAATGCGCTCTACGGTGCGCTCGGCGTGATGGCGGCGAGCCAATGCACGATGAACAACTTCACTTTCGGCGACGGCGCGCACCAGTACTACGAGACCATCTCGGGTGGTTCCGGCGCGGGCGAGGGCTTCGACGGCACGAGCGTGGTCCAGACCCACATGACCAATTCACGGCTCACCGATCCGGAGGTGCTGGAGTTCCGCTACCCGGTGCGGCTCGACAGCTACAGCCTGCGTTCGGGGTCGGGCGGCGCGGGGCGCTGGCGTGGTGGCGACGGGGGTGTGCGGCGGGTTCGGTTCCTTGCACCGATGACGGCTTCGATCCTCAGCAATGGGCGGCACCATGGTGCGTTCGGTGGCTCTGGTGGTGAAGCAGGGGCGGTGGGGGTCAATCGCGTGGAGCGGGCTGATGGGAGTGTCGAAGCGCTTGATCACATCGGGCAGGTTCAGATGGAAGCGGGGGATGTGTTCGTGATCGAGACGCCTGGTGGGGGTGGGTGGGGCGCTGTTCAGGGTTGAGGTCTTGAGGTCTGGGGCGGGCGCGCGCCGACGGGGTACTCCCCTCCGCGAATGTCCCCCGGCCTGCGGCCTCCTCCTTTATTTCGCTGCGGGGAGTACCCCATCGACACGCGCCTGGACACGCCCGTAGAACCGGCCGCACCACCGCTGCGCTCCTCGTGCACAGGGCAGTGGGTGCTTCCCGCAGCGAAATTAAGGAGGAGCCCGAAGGGCGGGGGACATTCGCGGAGGGAAGTACCCGCTGTCCTGTGCACGCGCCCCGAACCTCAACAAAAAAACTGTCCCGGCCCAAAAGAAAAACTGGTTGGACGCGATGAAGCAGCGCCCCTACGCTTGCAAGTCCCAGCAAGGATCCTCATGCCACCCAACGAAGCACCAGACTTCTTCATGACCGACGGCCAATCGGACTACCGAATGGTGCGCCCCTGGCAGAAGCCCTCGCCACGCGGCAATGTCGGCGTGATCAGCCAGTTGGCGCTCGACAGCCGCGGCCGCGTGTTCGTGCTGCAGCGCTCGTCACCGCAGCTATTGATCTACGGACCCGATGGCGAGCTCGACACGATCTACGAAAACCCCAGGCTCACCAGCGGCCACGGTCTCTTCATCGATGGCGCCGACAACGTCTACCTCGTGTCGTACGACGCTCACCAGATGCTGGCGCTCGATGCGGCACTCGAAACGCGTTTCGAACTCGGCCACTTCAATGCGCCGCGCTGGGGTGCGCCGTTCAATCATCCGACCGACGTGGCGGTGGCACCCGATGGCGAGATCTATGTGAGCGATGGCTATGGCAATGCCTGTGTGCATCGCTTCTCGGCCGAGGGGCGACATCTGCAGACCTGGGGCGGCGTGGGGCAGGGGCCCGGCGAGTTCTCGACGCCGCACGGTGTGTGGGTACTGGCGGATGACCGCGTGGCCGTGTGCGACCGCGACAACGACCGCATCCAGCTCTTCGATCGTGAGGGTCGCTATCTGACGCAGTGGACCGGCCTGCTGCGGCCGATGGACATCTGGTCGAACGGCAGCGAGGTGTTCGTGACCGAGCAGGCGCCGCGCGTGAGCCGGCTCGATCTCTCGGGCGCCGTGCTGGGGCGCTTTCGCACTTTCGGCGTGTATGGCCATGGGCTGTGGGGCGCGGCCGATGGCAGCCTGTTCGTGGCCGAGCAGGGGCATGGCATGCATTGCGTGACCAAGTACGAACGCATCGGGCCGGTGGGGGCGGCTGCGCTACGCTCTCCTGCATGAAAGCGTTGCCACCGGATTTTCTCGACGTTCTGCGTCTGCCCGTGCTGCATGAGGACGACCTCGATACGCAGGCCGGTTTCTTCGATCGCGATGCGGTGTCCGACTTCTACCGCGCGACGGTACAGGAGGGAACGGGCGACGAGGTGCTGCAAACCGCGGCCGCACTGCTGCCCGAACTGCATCCGCTGCGCGCCGCGCTGTTCGCGATCCTCTGCGGCGGGCTGGTGGAGAACGGTGCCGATCCGCGGTTGCTGTTTCCGGCGGCGCTGCGGCGCCTGGCCCAACTGCTCGCATCGCTCGCACCCTATGGCGCCGCGGAGCCGATGGAGGACGATGAAGAGGAAGAAGCGCCCGAGGAGGAACCGGCCGATGTCCTCGCCTGGCGCGCCGCCGAAGCCGCGCTCGAGGCGCTGCCGCCGGCCGAGCGTCTGCAGGTCGAAGCGAGTCGGCAGGCGGTCGACCTGCTGGTGCTGCCGCTGATGGCGATGCTGACGCGCGATGTGCGCAACCACCGCGAACTGCTGGCCGACGAGGCGCTGCGCGCGCGCATCGAGGCGTTGTCGGTCAACGGCACCTTGCCCTTCGAGGAGTTGCACTTCCTGCACCGCGCCGCCCAGATGGCCTACGAGGACGAGCTGGTCGTGCTGCTGCCGGCTTCGAACGCCGGGATGATCGTGCGCGCCCACGGCATCAACAACAACTTCCACGCCTTCTCGCTGCTGCAGGACCTGTTCAGCGTGCATGCGAAGACCTTGGGCATACGCCAACCGCTGGCCGACCGCCTCGGCGCCGACGACGAGTCGCGCGACAGCGACTCGGCCCAGTACCTCTGGCTGCAGGCCAAGGCCTATGCCGGTGGTGAACTCGTCGACCGCATGGCCTGGGCCTGGGGTGAAGGCACCTTGCGCGAGAACGCGCGCCGGCAGGGAAAGCTGGTGCTCGTCGCACTGGAAACCGAAGACAAGCCCGCGCGGGGTTGGAACGGCTTCAACCAGACCTTCCATTCGGAGCAGAAGCCACAGGTGACGGTAGTGCGCTTCCTCACAGCCGAAGAGGTAGCCACGTACCTCGCGTGACCGACAGCCCCGCAGCGCCTCCCGTGCACAGGGCAGCGGGTGCTTCCCGCAGCGAAATAAAGGAGGAGGCCGAAGGCCGGGGGACATTCGCGGAGGGAAGCACCCGCTGTCCTGTGCACGCACCCCGAACGAGAACGAGCAAAAGCAAAAAGGCCCTCCGAAGAGGGCCCCAGAAAACAGACCTCACATCCCCACGTAGTTAGGCCCACCGCCCCCTTCAGGCGTGACCCACACGATGTTCTGCGTCGGATCCTTGATGTCGCAGGTCTTGCAGTGCACGCAGTTCTGCGCGTTGATCTGCAGCCGCTGCTTGCCCGCGCTGCCTTCGTCGGGCACGAACTCGTACACGCCCGCCGGGCAATAGCGGCTTTCGGGGCCCGCGAACTTCGCGAGGTTGACGTTGACCGGCACCGACGCATCCTTCAGCGTCAGGTGGGCCGGTTGCTGTTCCTCGTGGTTGGTGTTGCTGATGAACACGCTCGAGAGCCGGTCGAAGGTGAGCTTGCCGTCGGGCTTGGGGTAGGCGATCGGCTGGCATTCCGCGGCCGGCTTCAGGTACTGGTGGTCGGGCTTGGTGCGGCGCAGCGTCCAGGGGATGTTGCCCTTGAGCAGCCATTGCTCGATGCCGTTCATCAGCGTCGCGACCAGCAGGCCCTTCTTGAACCAGGCCTTGAAGTTGCGAGCCTTCTTGAGTTCGGCATGCAGCCAGCTCTTCTCGAACGCCGCCGGATAGGCCGTGAGCTCGTCGTGCTGGCGGCCGGCCTGCAGCGCGTCGAAGGCGGCTTCGGCGGCCAGCATGCCGGTCTTGATCGCGGCGTGGCTGCCCTTGATGCGGCTCACGTTGAGGTAGCCGGCCTCGCAGCCGACCAGTGCGCCGCCCGGGAACACCGTCTTGGGCAGCGACTGCAGGCCGCCGGCCGTGATCGCGCGCGCGCCGTAGCCGATGCGCTTGGCGGGCTTGATGCCCTTGGCCTCGTCGCCTTCGAGGTACCAGCGAATGTTGGGGTGCAGCTTCCAGCGCTGCATTTCCTCGAACGGGCTCAGGTAGGGGTTGCTGTAGTCCAGGCCCGTGATGAAGCCCATGGTGACCTTGTTGTCCTCCATGTGATAGAGGAAGGCGCCGCCGTAGGTGTCGCTCTTCATCGGCCAGCCGGCCGTGTGCAGCACGAAGCCGGGCACGTGGCGCTGGGGATCGATCTCCCAGACTTCCTTGACGCCCAGGCCGTAGGTCTGCGGGTCCTTTCCCTCGTCGAGCTTGAATTTGGCGATCAGCTGGCGGCCCAGGTGGCCGCGCGCACCCTCGGCGAACACCGTGTACTTGCCCAGCAGCTCCATGCCGAGCTGGAAGTTCTCGGTCGGCTCGCCGTCCTTGCCCACGCCCATGTTGCCGGTGGCAACGCCGCGCACGGCCCCCTTCTCGTCGTAGAGCACCTCGGCGGCCGGGAAGCCCGGGAAGATCTCGACGCCGAGGTTCTCGGCCTGCTGCGCCAGCCACTTGGTGAAGGCGCCGAGGCTGATGATGTAGTTGCCGTGGTTCTGGAAGCAGTCGGGCAGGAAGGCGTTGGGCGTGCGCAGGCTGGCCTTCTCGCCGAGGAACACCATCGCGTCGTCGGTCACGGGCTGGTTCAGCGGCGCGCCGAGTTCCTTCCAGTCGGGCAGCAGCTCGTTGAGCGCGCGCGGGTCCATGATGGCGCCCGACAGGATGTGGGCGCCGGGCTCGGAGCCCTTCTCGAGCACCACGACCGAGACCTCCTTCTCGTGCTGGGCGGCGAGCTGCTTGAGGCGGATCGCGGTCGAGAGGCCGGCCGGCCCGCCACCGACGACAACGACGTCGTACTCCATGGCTTCGCGGGGACCGAACTGGGCAAGAATTTCGTCGTGGGTCATGGGGGTCTCGTCGATATGATGGGAGGCACTGGCGCTTCGTGGCTGCGGGGCATTTTATGCGGGCGCCACGGGCTGCCCCGCGGGGCGTGTCGCCCGTGTTTTCACGTCGCCTTCGCGACTCCACAGGAACAGCACTCCAATGGCGTACAGCATCGATCTCTCGGGCCGCGTGGCCTTCGTCACCGGCGCCTCGAGCGGCCTCGGCGCGCAGTTCGCGAAAACGCTGGCGCGCGCGGGTGCCGCCGTGGTGCTCGCGAGCCGGCGCGTCGACAAGCTCAAGGAGCTGCGCGCCCGCATCCAGGGCGAGGGCGGCGACGCCCACGTGGTCGAGCTCGACGTGACCGACATCGGCAGCATCAAGGCCGCGGTGGCCCGCGCCGAGACCGAGGTCGGCGCCATCGACGTGCTGGTCAACAACTCGGGCGTGAGCACCACCCAGCGGCTGCAGGACGTGACGCCCGAGGACTACGACTTCATCTTCGACGCCAACCTCAAGGGCTCGTTCTTCGTCGCGCAGGAGGTCGGCAAGCGCATGCTGGCGCGTGCCAAGGGCGCGGCGCCGGGCACCTACATCGGCGGGCGCATCATCAACATCGCCTCGGTGGCCGGGCTCAAGGTGCTGCCGCAGATCGGCGTCTACGCCATGAGCAAGGCCGCGCTGATCCAGATGACCAAGGCCATGGCGCTCGAATGGGGCCGCTTCGGCATCAACGTCAACGCGCTGTGCCCGGGCTACATCGAGACCGAGATCAACGAATCGCACTGGAGCACCGAGGGCGGCGCCAAGCTCGTGAGCATGCTGCCGCGCAAGCGCGTGGGCAAGCCCGAGGACCTCGACGGTCTGATCGTGCTGCTGGCCAGCGGCGAGAGCCATTTCGTGAACGGCGCCGTGATCGCGGCCGACGACGGGTTCGCGCTCTGAGCCCGCGCGCCTGGATCGGCATCGCGGCCGGCCTGGGCGCGGGGGCGCTCTGGGGGCTGGTGTTCGTCGTGCCGCGCATGGTCGGGCACTTCGGCATGGTCGACATCGTCTCGGCGCGCTTCGCCGTCTTCGGCGCCGTATCGGCGCTGGCCGTGTTCGCGCGGCCCGCGGCGCGGCGCTGGCCCACGGGCCGCCAGGCACTGGCCGCCCTCGGCCTCAGCGTGCTGGGCTTCAGCGGCTATTACCTGCTGCTGGCCTTCGGCATCGTGGCCGCGGGCACCGAGGTGCCCAGCCTCATCATCGGCACCATCCCGGTCTGGATGATGCTGCTGGGCCGTCCGCCGGGGCTGCGCATGGCCGCGCTGCTGCCGGGCCTGCTGCTCACCGGCGCCGGCATCGCGCTGATGATCTGGGGCGCGTGGTCGGCCCGGCAGGGCGGCGCGCACGGCGGCGGGCAGTTCGCCTGGGGCATCGTGCTCTCGCTCGGCGCGATGGCGAGCTGGACCGTCTACGGCCTGCTCAACGCGGCCTGGCTGCAGCGCCACACCGAGGTCCACGCGGCCGACTGGGCCAACTGGCTCGGCATCGCCACCGGCCTGGGCGCCATCGGCCTCTGGCTCGCGGCCGGCAGCGACCTCGCGGCGCTGCAGGCCCAGCCCGAGGGCCTGCTGTTCGTCGTGCTGGCGCTCGCGGGCGGCTTCGGCTCCTCGTGGCTCGCCACCATCCTCTGGAACGTCGCGAGCCAGCGGCTGTCGGCCAGCCTCTGCGGCCAGCTCATCGTGAGCGAGACGCTGTTCGCGCTGGTCTATTCCTTCGTCTGGGACGGCCGCTGGCCGCAGGCCACCGAGCTGGTGGCGGCGCTGCTGTTCGTCCTCGGCATCCTCGCCTCGATCAAGGCCCACCGATGAGAATCGAAATCCCCGAGAAGAAGAAACTGGTCTACGAAATGTCGATCCCGATCCGCTGGGGCGACATGGATGCGATGGGCCATCTCAACAACGGCACCTACTTCCGCTACCTCGAGACCGCGCGCATCGACTGGATGCATTCGATCGGCTTCGAGCCCGAGCCCGGCGGCGAGGGCATGGTGATCGTGAACGCCTTCTGCAACTTCTACCGCCAGATCGAGTACCCGGGCAACGTGCTGCTCAAGATGTACGTGAGCGACCCGGGCCGCACCACCTTCGAGAGCTGGGCCACGATGGCGCGCGCCGACCAGCCCGATGTGATCTGCGCCGCGGGCGGCGCGACCACGATCTGGGTCGACTTCCCGAAGCAGAAGGCGCTGGCACTGCCCGACTGGCTGCGCGCGCTGGTTAGCGACTGAGCGCGGGCGCCGGCGCTCAGGCCGGCCGCAGCACGATCCGCGCCTCGAAGCCCTGGGCCGCGCCCGCCGGCGGCGAGGCCAGCTCGAGCTTCGCGCCATGCTTCTCGACGATGGTGCTCACGATCGAGATGCCCAGGCCGTAGCCGGCGCGGTCGGAGCTGTGGCGCACATGGCGCTCGCGCAGGGTCGCGAGCTGCTCGGCGCTGACGCCCGGACCGGCATCGCGCACCGCGAGCACGCAGGGTGCCATCACCTCGATCACGACGCGGCCGTCGCCGCCGTAGCGCAGCGCGTTCTCCGCCAGGTTGCGCAGCGCGATCGCGAGCGCGTCGACGTCGCCCAGGGCCACCGGCGCCACGCTGTCGGGCACCTTGAGCGCGAGGCGCTCGGCATGCTGCGGGTCCTGCCAGAACTCCTGCGCCACCGTGCCGGCCAGCTGCACCAGGTCGACCCGCGCACGTGCCAGCGACGCGCCCGATTCGGCGCGCGAGAGCTGCAGCAGCTTCTCGGCGCGGTGGCTCAGCGTGCGCAGCGCGTCGAGCGCGGCCTGCACGTCGTTGCGCTGCAGGTCGTGCTCGAGCGCGGTCTGCAGCCGCAGCCGCGCGGCCGCCAGCGGCGTGCGCAGCTCGTGCGCGGCATTGGCCGCGAGCGCGCGCTCCACGTCGAGCGAATGCGACAGGCGCTCCAGCAGCAGGTTGACGTGGTCGCCCACGGTGCGCAGCTCGCGCGGCAGGTTGGGCAGGGCGATCGGGCGCAGGTCGGCGCCGCTGCGCTTCTCGATCTCGCCGGTGAGCTGCTGCAGCACGCGCAGCTCGGTGCGCGCCACGTTGCGCAGCACCAGCGCCAGCAGCGGCAGCACCGCGCCGAGCGGGATGATCAGGCCGAACAAGGTGCGGTTCAGTGCGCGGCGGCGTTCGTCGAGCGGATCGGCGACCTGGAAGAACAGGCCCAGCGTGGGATGGCGCACGGTATAGATGCGCCAGTTCGGGTTGTTCGCGAAGCCCGCGGCCAGCGGCACGTCGAAGGTGTCCTCGGGCGCCTCGGCCGAGCGCAGCAGCACGTGCTCGTGCAGGTCGACGATCTGGTAGATCACCGCGTCCTCCGAGAACAGCTGCTTGGGCGCGATCAGCGGCGCGCGCGGCGGTTCCTCGCCGGGGTGCTGCAGCTTCTCGAGCTCCTGCACCGCCATCGCGAACATGCGGTGCGAGACCTCGACCAGCTCGTTGTCGAAGTTGTGGTTGATCTCGCGGTCCACGTACCAGACCACCGCGAACACGCACAGCAGCCAGACGCCGCCGACCCACAGGATCAGCGTGCGCGTGAGCCGGCCGGCCAGGGTGTCGCGCTCGCTGCGCGCGCGAGCTGCCACTGCTTCGGTCATCGGCTAGTCCTCCTCGTCGGCCGAGAGCCGGTAGCCGAGCCCGCGCAGGGTCTGGATGTGGCTGCGGCCGAGCTTGCGCCGCAGCCGGCTGATGAAGACCTCGAGCGTGTTGCTGTCGGCCTCGTCGCCGAAGCCGTAGAGCGCATCGGCGAGGTTCTCGCGCGTATGGATGCGCTCGGGCCGGGTGGCCATCACGCGCAGCAGCGCCCATTCCTTCTGCGTCAGCGTCACCGGCTGGCCGTCGCGGCGCACGCGGTCGTGCGCGATGTCGATCTCGAGCGTGCCCAGCTGCAGCACCGGCGAGTTGCCCGCGCTGCGCCGGCGCTCCACCGCGCGCAGCCGCGCCAGCAGCTCGGCCGGGTCGTAGGGTTTGATCAGGTAGTCGTCGGCGCCGGCATCGAGGCCGCGGATGCGGTCGGTGACCTGGTCGCGCGCGGTCAGCACGATGACGATCGGCGGCTCGCGCAACGCGCGCACCTGCGGCAGCAGCGAGAGCCCGTCGCCGTCGCCCAGGTGCAGGTCGAGCAGCACCGCCGCGTACTGCACCGAGAGCAGCGCGCCGCGCGCATCGGCCAGGCTCGGCGCCACGTCGACCACGAAGGCCTTGGCCAGTAGGTAGCCGCAGACCGCGTCCGCCAGCGACACATCGTCTTCGACCAGCAATATGCGCACGCGACGGCACTCCTCGGATTCGGTGGGAAGGCCGGAGTCTAGCGTCCGGGCCGCGGTCAGCTGGCGCTCAGCCGGCTTCAGCTTCGGTTCATGTGGCTTCAGGCCTGGTTCATTCGCGCGGCCTAGGCTGGGCCCCATTTTTGCCGATGACCGCTTTTTTCCGATGACCCGCCGCTTCCCGAACCTCCGCCTGGGCGCCTGGACCCTGATCTCGCTCGCCCTGTTGCTGCTCTGGGACGCCAGCGGCGCCGACCTGCCGATCGCGCGCTGGATGGGCACGCCGATGGGCTTTCCGCTGCGCGAGAACCCGTTCCTGGTCCATGTGATGCACACCGGCGCCAAGAACCTCAGCTGGGCGCTGCTGGCCGGGTTGTTCCTCGCGATCCGCTGGCCCGTGGGCTTCCTGCGGCGGCTCGACCGCGCGAGCCGCGCGCAGCTGGCGCTGACGGTGCTGGCCTCGGTGTTCGCCGTCAGCCTGCTCAAGCACGCGAGCCACACCAGCTGCCCGTGGGACCTGCAGGAGTTCGGCGGCATGGTGCGCTACGTCTCGCACTGGTCCTGGGGCGTGCGCGACGGCGGCCCGGGCGGCTGCTTCCCGGCCGGCCACGCGTCCACCGCCTTCGCCTACCTGGGCGGCTACTTCGTGCTGCGGCGCGTCGCCCCGCGCATCGCGCTGGCCTGGCTGGCCGCCGCGCTGATCGGCGGCCTGCTGCTCGGCGTCACGCAACAGCTGCGCGGCGCCCACTACATGAGCCACACCCTCTGGAGCGGCTGGGTCTGCTGGGCCGTGGGCTTCGCCATCGACGCGTTCGCCCGGCGCGCGGGCGCGCGCAAAGACGCCATTGCGTTGCAGGAAGCCTGAACAGCACCTGAACTCGGAGTTCAGGCTCCTTTCAGGCACGCTCCCTACATTTGTCGCATGTCTGTCACGCGCATAGAGCCAGCGCCGCTCCGGTCCGGCATCCCACCGATCTCCCAACACCGCCCGGGCACCGCATCCGGGACCACGTGGGAGACGGCGCGCCAATGGCTGGAGCGGCCGCGATCGGCCCGGCAGATGGTGCTGTGGCTGGCCCTGTACCTGGGCCTGGTCGCCAACTGGCCGCTGTGGAACGAACTGGCCCGCATCGGCGGCGCGCCCAGCACCTACCTGCCGACCATCGCCGCGATGAGCCTGCTGAGCTTCTGCGGCACGGTGGCCATGCTCTCGTTCACCGCCTGGACGCGCTGGATGAAGCCGCTGTGGCTGGCGGTGGCCGTGCTGGCGGCGCTGGTGCAGCACTACATGCTCGAGTACCGCGTGGTCATGGACCCGACCATGATCGCCAACGTCTTGCAGACCGATCCCAACGAGGCGCGCGATCTGCTGAGCTGGCGCATGGGCTTCAACCTGCTGGTGGTGATCGCGCCGGTCGCCGTCGTGCTGTGGTTCGCGCGCATCGCGCCGATGCGCTGGATCTCGCAGCTGTGGCGCAATGCCGTGCTGCTGCTGCTCGCGGTGGCCGTCGCGCTGGTCGCGGCCGTGGCCATGAACCGGCAGCTGGCGCCGCTGATGCGCAACAACGTGCACCTGCGCTACATGATGAACCCGATCGCGAGCCTTTATTCGACCGGCGCGGTGTTCATCAAGCCGCTGTCGAAGCGCAGCGGCAAGCTGATCCCGATCACCGCGGGCACCACGCTCGGCGCCAGCTACGCGGCCCAGCAGAAGCCGCCGCTGTTCGTGGTGGTGGTGGGCGAGACCGCGCGCGCCGACCACTTCGGCCTCAACGGCTATGCGCGCGACACCACGCCCGAACTCGCGAAGCGCGGCGTGCTGAGCTACCGCGAGGTGCACTCCTGCGGCACCAACACGCTGGCCTCGGTGCCCTGCATGTTCTCGCCGCTGGGCAAGCAGGGCTACGAATCGCGCAAGGACGACTACGAGAACCTGGTCGACGTGCTGCAGGCCGCCGGGCTGGCCGTGTTCTGGCTCGACAACCAGGCCGGCTGCAAGGACGTCTGCACGCGCATTCCCAATGCCTCGGCCTTCGACAACCTGCCGAGCGCCACCAGGAGCGCGCTGTGCGACGGCGAGGAATGCCTCGACGACGTGATGCTCGAGGGCCTCGATGCGCGCATCGCCGCGCTGCCGGCCGAGCGCCGCGCCAAGGGCGTGGTGCTGGTGATGCACCAGATGGGCAGCCACGGGCCCGCCTACTACAAGCGCTCGGGCGCCGACATGAAGCGCTTCCAGCCCGAGTGCAAGACCAATGCGCTCGCCGAGTGCGGCCATACCGAGCTGATGAACGTCTACGACAACTCGATCGCGCAGACCGACCGCTTCCTCGGCCGCACCATCGACTGGCTCAAGGGCCAGTCGACCCAGTACGACCCGGGCCTGCTCTACGTGAGCGACCACGGCGAATCGCTGGGCGAGTTCGGCCTGTTCCTGCACGGCGTGCCCTACAGCTTCGCGCCCGAGGCGCAGAAGCACGTGCCGATGGTCACCTGGTTCAGCGCCGGGCTCAGCGAGCGTCGCAAGCTGTCGCGTCCGTGCATGGAAGCCGGCCTCGATGCGCCGCTCACGCACGACAACCTCTATCACACGGTGCTGGGCCTGATGGACGTGAACACGCCGACCTACAAGCCCGCGCTCGATGCGCTGGCCACCTGCCGCAAGGGCGGCGCGGCCTGAGCGCCGGCCGCGCCGCTTATTTCTTTTCGCGCGGCAGCCGTCCCATCAGGAAGAACTCGGGATTCGGCTGCATGCCGCTGAAGCTCGCGAGCCGGTTGCTCAGGCCGAAGAAGGCGGTGATGGCCGCGATGTCCCAGATGTCTTCGTCGTCGAAGCCGTGGGCATGCAGCGGCGCGAAGTCGCTGTCGTCGATCTCGTGCGAGCGCTCGCAGACCTTCATCGCGAAGTCGAGCATCGCGCGCTGGCGCGGAGTGATGTCGGCCTTGCGGTAGTTCACGGCCACCTGGTCGGCCACCAGCGGCTTCTTCTCGTAGATGCGCAGCAGCGCGCCGTGCGCCACCACGCAGTAGAGGCACTGGTTGGCCGCGCTGGTGGTGGTCACGATCATCTCGCGGTCGCCCTTGGTCAGCGAGCCTTCCTCCTTGAGCATCAGCGCGTCGTGGTAGGCGAAGAAGGCGCGCCATTCGGCGGGCCGGCGCGCGAGCGCGAGGAACACGTTGGGCACGAAGCCGGCCTTCTCCTGCACCGCGAGGATGGCGGCGCGGATGTCTTCGGGCAGGTCGGCGAGCTCGGCGAGGGGGTAGCGGGTGGTCATGGTGTCTCCGGTGGGCTTGCGGATCTGGTGGCCGCAATGCGCTCCATCATAGGCAGGCGCGCTCAGGCGGCGATACGGGCGGCCTGCTGCGCGATGAAGTCCTTCACCCGTTCCGTCAGCGCGCGGTTGCCGCCGGCCGATTCCACGCTGGCGGCCGCCTGCAGTGCGACGGTGTCGCCAATGCCTTCGATCAGGGCGTCCGTTTCGGTCGCATCGAGGCCGAACTGCGATGCCGCCTGCCGGGCGAGTTCGAGGCTCGACGCATGCTGGCCGGGGAGGATCGCCAGCTCCTGGTAGCCGGTGTGGACGCCGAGCTGCATCACGAGGTCGAAGGCCGGCGCCAGCCGCCAGCCGCCTTCGGGGTCGCGCAGCGCGCCGTGGTTCTTCACGTGGTCGTCGCTGTTGCCCACGGCCAGGTTGAAGACCATGCGGCGGAACAGCTCCCGCAGGTCCTCCTTCGGGCTGGCGGAGTTGCGCCGCAGCCATTGCGCGAACTCCACATAGCTGCCCGCGCTCGACTCGTACGGCACGTCGAGCAATGCCGAGGCGGACAGATAGTGGAAGCGGCGTTCGTCGTGCAGCGGTCCCGCGCGGTCGAATCGCTCGACCAGCAGGGCATGGCCCACCGTCAGCGGCTGCAACAGGAACGACGGCACGTCGATGCCGCAGCTGGCGGCCAGCCACAGCGTCGCGGCCTCGATCACCTCGACATCGTGGTCGTCGCCGCGCGACGCGAACTTGGCGATGAAGCGCCTGCCGTCGTGCGCGAAGGGCGCCTTCGGCCGTGCGCCGCCCAGGCTGCCGCCGCGCAGCAAGCGCAGCATGTCGTCGCCGATGTCCAGGCCCGCCTCGATGCGGCGCGACGCCTGCGCGAGTTCCTCGAGCGATCCGAGCGTGGAGGGCGGCTCGTCGCTGCGGACGGGCAGCGATTCCGAGAACACCATCGCGCCGATGCGGTCCTCGTTGGTCAGCAGCAGGGCGTCGACGTCGGACAGCGGCCGGCCCTGGCGGATCTCCAGCACCTTGCGCCCCCAGCTGTCGGGCAGCGCGTCGCGCAGTGTGAGCGGCATCGCACCGCCGTCGCGCACCCGGCGCTCGGGCAGGACGAAAGGGGCCTCGCGCAGCGCCAGGTGCTCGGGGTTCAGCGGCGTGGCGTCGGGCTGCTGCAGGTAGCGTCGCCCGTAGGCGAATTCGCCGCCTTCGACCACGCCGCGGCGGGCGAGCTTCATCAGGCCGGCCGGCTGCACCGCGTCCCCGGTGCGCCGGGCCAGGCCGACATAGATGCCGCGTTCGGCGGAGGCCTCGGACTCAGAAGTCACGCTCGTCCTCGGCGATGGTGCCGGCCACGGGGCGCGAGGCCGACCTGCGGACCCGGCGCTGGGCGGTCAGCCCCGAGGGCGCCGGCGCCACCGCGTCGAGCGTGTCGATCTCACCGAAGAGCCACAGCGCGTGCGCGAGCAGGCCGATGCTCGTGCCCGGCTTGCCGGCTTCGAGCGCGCGCAGGGTCGTGGGCGAACACAGCAGGCGTTCCGAGGCCTCGGCCACCGTCCATTCGCGCTGGAACCGGTGAGCGCGCAATCGCTCGCCGAGGCGTGCCAGCGGCGCCAGCGTCCGGGACGGCAGTGCGGAAAGGCTCTTGCTTTGCCTTGACATCAATAAAATGGCCGTTAAGTAGTTTAAGAGCCATTATATTGACGAATCTAGGGCTGCTTGTCGAGGCGCCCGAGTGGTTCGACACCCGCCTCCAGCACCGCCAGGTCGCTCTCGTCCTTGAGCCCCACACCGCTGAGCCCGCGCCGCAGCGCCTCGCGCATCAGCCAGGTCAGCTTGAAGGCCGCGAGTTCGTACGACAGGCCCTCGGGCCGCACGTTCGAGATGCAGTTGCGTTCGGCATCGTGGCGGCCCTTGCGCGGCGCGTGGGTCAGGTAGATGCCGAGGCTGTCGGGCGAGCTGAGGCCCGGGCGTTCGCCGATCAGCATCACCGAGAGCGTGGCGCCGAATAGCTCGGCCGCCTCGTCGGCGAGCGCGACGCGCGCCTGGGTGGCGACGACGACCGGGGCGAAGCGGGTGTCGGGCGGCAGGTGCGGGCGCAGCGCCGCGAGCAGGGGCGCCGCATGGCGCGCGACCGCGAGCGAGGACAGGCCGTCGCCGATCACGATGCAGACGTCGGCCGGTGCGCTGGCGCCGGCGCGCAACCGGTCCGCATCGCCGGCATCGAGCTGCCGTCCCAGGTCCGGGCGCCGCAGGTAGGTGGCGCGGTCCTCGGCGCGGCTGCGCACCTGCGCTGTCTGCCAGCCGTCGTGCCGCAGCGCGGCTTCGAGCACATCGACGTCGAGCGCCGCATGGATCGCATCGCGCGCCATCGCATGGGCCCAGCCGAAGCGCAGCGTCTCGTCGGTCGGCATGCCGGCACCGGCGCGGCCCAGCGCGAGCCGCGCGGGCGTGGCCGAGCGCCACTGGCTCCAGGGATTGGGCGTGACCGGATCGCTCATGAGGACAGCGCCGACAGGGCGCCCATGCCGGCCAGCAGCCGGTTGGAGGAGGGCGGCGCGATCCGCCCCGCCGCATCGGTGATCTGCATGCGCTGCAGCCAGGCCTCGAACTCGGGCGCGCGCTTGAGGCCCAGGGTCTGGCGCAGGAACAGCGCGTCGTGGAAGGAGGTGCTCTGGTAGTTGAGCATCACGTCGTCGGCGCCCGGGATGCCCATGATGAAGTTGATGCCCGCGGTGCCCAGCAGCACCAGCAGGTTGTCCATGTCGTCCTGGTCGGCCTCGGCATGGTTGGTGTAGCAGATGTCGCAGCCGATCGGCAGGCCCATGAGCTTGCCGCAGAAGTGGTCCTCGAGGCCGGCGCGGATGATCTGCTTGCCGTCGTACAGGTACTCGGGGCCGATGAAGCCGACCACGGTGTTGATGAGCAGCGGCTTGTAGCGGCGCGCCAGCGCATAGGCGCGCACCTCGCAGGTCTGCTGGTCGACGCCGAAGTTGGCATTGGCCGACAGCGCGCTGCCCTGGCCGGTCTCGAAGTACATGAGGTTGTCGCCGACGGTGCCGCGCTGGAGCGACTGCGCGGCGTCGTGGGCCTCGGCCAGCAGCTCGGGCGTGACGCCGAACGAGAGGTTGGCCTTCTCGGTGCCCGCGATCGACTGGAACACCAGGTCGACCGGCGCGCCGGCCTCGGCCAGGCGCAGCGTGTTGGTGACGTGCGTGAGCACGCAGCTCTGGGTGGGAATCTCGAAGCGCTGGATCAGTTCGTCGAGCATGTGCAGCAGGCGGCCGAGCACCGGCAGGCTGTCGGACACCGGGTTCAGGCCGATCACCGCGTCGCCCGCGCCGTAGAGCAGGCCGTCGAGCGTGGAGGCGGCCACGCCGCGCAGGTCGTCGGTCGGGTGGTTGGGCTGCAGCCGCACCGCGAGGTGGCCGGGCAGGCCGATGGTGTCGCGAAAGCGCGTGACCACGTTGCACTTCTTCGCGACCGAGACCAGGTCCTGGTTGCGCATGAGCTTCGACACCGCCGCCACCATCTCGGGCGTGAGGCCCGGCGCGAGGGCCGTGAGCGCCGCGGTGTCCGCCTGCTCCGACAGCAGCCAGTTGCGGAAGTCGCCGACCGTGAGGTGGGAGACCGGCGCGAAGGCCCGGGCATCGTGGCTATCGATGATCAGCCGCGTGATGTTGTCGCTCTCGTAGGGGATCAGCGCCTCGTTGAGGAACTGCGCGAGCGGCGTGTCGGCCAGCACGTGGCGCGCCGCCATGCGCTGCTGCGCGGTGGCCGCGCCGATGCCCGCGAGGTAGTCGCCCGAGCGCGCGGGACTGGCCGCGGCCATGACCTGGCGCAGGTCGTCGAAGGAAAAGCCCTGGCCGGCGATGGTGGTGCGATAGCGCATCGTTCGATCAGGCGGCGGGCGTGGAGGTGGGGGCCGACAGCATCTCGTCGGGCGCGGCCGCGTTGCGCTGCGCCGAGGTCGCGAGGAAGTAGAGATAGGCCAGCGCCATCAACACGAGGAACAGCAGGGTGAGCATCGGGTTGAACCACACCATCGCGCCCAGGCACACCAGGCCCAGCCCCAGCGCGATGGCGGGAAACACCGGGTAGAAGGGCGCGCGGTAGCTGCGCGGCAGCGCGGGTTCGGTGCGGCGCAGCCTGAACAGCGCGGCCATCGAGACCAGGTACATCACGATCGCGCCGAGCACGGCCATCGTCACGATGTTGGCCGTGAGCGTCTGGCCGCCGAACTGCACCCACTCGTCGCTGAAGATCGCCACCACGCCGACGACGCCGCCGGCCAGCAGCGCGCGGTGCGGCGTGTCGAAGCGCGGGCTCAGGCCCGCGAAGTAGCGCGGCAGGTAGCCGGCGCGCGCCAGCGCGAAGATCTGGCGCGAGTAGCCCATGATGATCCCGTGGAAGGAGGCGATCAGCCCGAACAGGCCGATCCACACCAGCATGTGCAGCCAGCCGCTGTTGTCGCCCACCACGGCCTTCATGGCCTGCGGCAGCGGGTCGTTGATGTTGGCGAGCTTGCGCCAGTCGCCCACGCCGCCCGCGAAGATCATCACGCCGAAGGCCAGCACCACCAGCGTGACGATGCCGGTGGTGTAGGCGATCGGGATCGTGCGGTGCGGATCGCGCGCCTCCTCGGCCGCCATGGCCGCGCCCTCGATCGCGAGGAAGAACCAGATCGCGAACGGGATCGAGGCGAAGATGCCCGCGATGGCCGCGCCGTTCAGCACGCTGCCGCCGGCCCAGCCGTTGGCCACGAAGTTGGCCATCGACCAGCCCGGCGTGACCACGCCCATGAACACCAGCAGCTCGAAGATCGCGAGCACGGTGACGAACAGCTCGAAGGCCGCGGCGATGCCGATGCCGATCCAGTTGAGGCCGATGAAGATCACGTAGGCGCCGAGCGCGAACCACTTCGGATTGATGCCCGGGAACTGCACGTTGAGGTAGGCGCCGATCGCCAGCGCGATGGCCGGCGGCGCGAACACGAACTCGATCAGCGTGGCGAAGCCGGCCACGAAGCCGCCGTGCGGGCCGAAGGCGCGGCGCGCGTAGGCGAAGGGGCCGCCGGCGTGCGGAATCGCGGTCGAGAGTTCGGTGAAGCTGAAGATGAAGGTGGTGTACATCGTCGCCACCAGCACCGTGGCGACCAGGAAGCCGAGCGTGCCGGCGGTGTTCCAGCCGTAGCTCCAGCCAAAGTACTCGCCCGAGATCACGAGGCCGACCGCGATGCCCCAGAGCTGCAGGGGACCGAGCACTTTCTTCAGATGGCCGCTGCCGCCGGGGGAGGGCGCCGCGGGCGTGGCTTCGGTGGAAGGCATGAGAGTTCCTCTCTCGGGGGATGTTGACAGTACCCCCGCCGCGAAGCAAGGGCCGTTCCATCGCCGGCTTCGGCGCTTCATGCGCGCTGGCCATAATCGGCCCTTTCCCACCATTCCCTCGAGGTATCCCGTGAAGTCCCTGTTCTGTGCCGCTCTCGTGTCCTTCTGCGCCGTGTCCGCCGCGTGGGCCCAGTCCGCGCCCGTCACCACGGCCAGCGGCCTGATCTACCAGTCGCTCAAGGAAGGCACGGGCGCCTCGCCGGCCGCGACCGACGTGGTCAAGGTGCACTACCGCGGCACCTTCCCCGATTCGGGCAAGGAGTTCGACAGCTCCTACAAGCGCAACGAACCCACCGAGTTCCCGCTCAACGGCGTGATCCCGTGCTGGACCGAGGGCGTGCAGAAGATGAAGCCGGGCGGCAAGGCCAAGCTGACCTGCCCGCCGTCGATCGCCTACGGTTCGCGCGGCGCGGGCGGCGTGATTCCGCCCAACGCCACGCTGAACTTCGAGATCGAACTCATCTCCGTAACCAAGCGCTAAGCGCACCCTCTGTTCGCGGGACACCGCGGAACCGGCTTTGCCGGGCCGCTGGTGTCGCCCCCGGCGAGGGGGGTGGCGTAGCGACACGCAGTGTCGCGCAGCCTGGGGGCGTGCCTAGATCTGCGCCATGCCGCCATCGACGAACAACTCGGTGGCATTGACGAAGCTGCTGTCGTCCGAGGCGAGGAACACCACGGCCTTGGCGATCTCGTCGGGCGTGCCGACGCGGCCCAGCGGAATGGCCTGCGCCTGCGATTCGATGAAGCCCTCGACCTGTTCGGGCGTGAGGCCCAGCAGCTCGTAGGCCGGGGTCGGCACCACGCCCGGACTCACCGCGTTGACGCGGATGCCGGCATCCTTCAGGTCCACGGCCCAGCTGCGCGCGAAGCTGCGCACCGCGGCCTTGGTCGCGCTGTAGACGCTGAAGGCCGGCGTGCCCTTGATGCTGGTGATCGAGGCGTTCAGCACGATCGACGAGCCCTTGGCCATCAGCGGCAGCGCCTTCTGCACGGTGAACAGCAGGCCGCGCACGTTGGTGCCGAAGGTCTTGTCGAAATGCTCCTCGGTGATCTGGCCCAGCGGCACCAGGCTGCCGCCGCCCGCGTTGGCGAACAGCACGTCGAGCCGGCCCTTCTGCGCGCGGATGGTGTCGTAGAGGCGGTCGAGGTCGTCGAGCTTCGAGACGTCGCCGAGCACGCCCGTGACGTTGCGGCCGATGGCTTTCACGGCCGCGTCGAGTTCGGCCTGGCGGCGGCCGGTGACGAAGACGTGGGCGCCTTCGGCCACGAAGCGTTGCGCGGTGGCCAGGCCGATGCCGCTGGTGCCGCCGGTGACGAGGGCGATCTTTCCATCGAGCTTGAGCGTGGAGGTGGACATGACTTCTTTCCTTGGGTGATGCCGCGATGCGGCGTTGACGATGGAACGAAGTTTGGGCGCGACCCCCGCGCCCACCAAGACGCCGCGCGTCACTTGTTTATTCACGAATCACTAATAATCGGCCGATGGACCAGATCGCCGCCATGCGCGTCTTCGCCCGCGTGGTCGAGGCCGGCACCTTCACGCGCGCCGCCGATTCGCTGCAGATGCCCAAGCCGACCGTGACGAAGATGGTGCAGCAGCTCGAGACCCATCTGCGCGTGAAGCTGCTGCAGCGCACGACCCGGCGCGTGACGGTCACGCCCGAGGGCGCGGCCTACTACGAGCGCACCGCGCGCGTGCTCGCCGAGCTCGAGGACATCGAGTCGGACCTCACGAACGCGCAGGCCAATCCGCGCGGACGGCTGCGCGTGGACGTGGGCTCCTCGCTGGCCAACATGATCCTGATTCCGCAGCTGCCGGCCTTCCATGCGCGCTATCCCGAGATCGAGCTCGAGATCGGCGTGGGCGACCGGCCCGTGAACCTGGTCGGCGATGCGGTGGACTGCGTGATCCGCGCGGGCCCGCTCGACGACCAGACGCTGGTGGCGCGCCGCATCGCGACCATGCCCTTCGTGACCTGCGCCACGCCCCGCTACCTCGAGCGACATGGCGTGCCGAAGACGCCGGCCGACATCGGCGATGGCCGGCACCGCGTGGTGGGCTATTTCTCGTCGCTGAGCAACCGGCCGGTGCCGCTGCGCTACGGCCGTGGCGAGGACCGCATCGAGATCCACGGCCACACGGTGGTGGGCGTGAACGAGAGCACCGCGCACCTGAGCGCGATGCTCACCGGCATGGGCCTGGCGCAGACCTTCGACCTGATGGCCGCGCCGTATCTCGCGAGCGGTGCCTTGGTCGAGGTGCTGCAGGGCTTCGCGCCCGAGCCCTATCCGCTGCACGTGGTGTATCCGACCAACCGGCACCTGAGCGCCAAGCTGCGCGTGTTCGTCGACTGGGCGGTGGAGCTGTTCGCGCCTTACGACAAGCAGCGCAAGCCGCGCTGAAAGAGGCCCGTCGGCCTCAGCCCGGCTGGTACTGGTACAGCCAGGTCTCGGTCAGCGTCTGGTCGCCGTTCTTCAGGAACAGGCGCATGTCGACCGGCTCATTGCCCTCGGCCGTGAAGTCGAACTGCGCGCGCCAGTGGCCGGTGACGCCGTTGGGCACGGCCTCCGCGAAGATGTAGGAGAACTTGCCGCGCGAGGCCGTGAGCACCAGCTCGGGCTTGACGCCGAACGGGATGTTGGCGAGCGGCGCGCCGATGAACTCCACCATGAACTTGCGTACGCCCGGCGGCCGCGGCTGGCCCGGCTGGCCGCCGCGCCCGATGCGCGTGGCCACGCAGCGTGCCAGCGGCGAGGGGTAGGGCTCCTGGTCGGTCCAGTGCAGCCGGTACTTGAGGTTGTAGCTGGCGCCGGCCTTGGCGTCGGCCTTGGGCACCCAGAAGGCCACGATGTTGTCGTGGATCTCGTCGTCGGTCGGGATCTCGATCAGCTGCACCGAGCCCTCGCCCCAGTCGCCCAGCGGCTCGACCCACAGGCTCGGGCGCTTCTCGTAGTACACGCCGTCCTGGAAGTGGTCGAAGGACCGGTCGCGCTGCAGCAGGCCGAAGCCCTTGGGGCCGGTGTCGGCGAAGGCCGAGGCGCGGGTCTGCGTCGGGTTGTTGAGCGGGCGCCAGATGCGCTCGCCCGCGCCGTTCCAGATCGCGAGGCCGTCGGAGTCGTGCACCTCGGGGCGCCAGTCGATCGCGGTGGGCTTGGCGGTCTCGGAATACCAGTACATCGAGGTCAGCGGCACCAGGCCCAGGCGCGCCACGTCGCGGCGCAGGAACAGGCGCGAATCGATGTCCATGATCACGGCCTTGCCGCGCTGCATCACGAACTTGAATACGCCGGTGACGCTCGGTCCCTCGAGCAGCGCATAGACCGTCATCGAGTTGGTGTTGCCGGCCGCGGGCGTCTCGAAATAGAAGCGCGTGAAGGCCGGGAATTCCTCGGGCCGGTCGGGCACGGCCACCTCGAGCGCGATGCCGCGCGCCGACAGGCCGTACTGGTAGAGCTCGCCGATCGCGCGGAAGTAGGAGGCGCCGAGGAAGGCGACCCAGTCGTTCTTCTGCCAGTCGAGCCTGGCCTGGTCGCCCAGGCGACTTTCCTGCAGGCGGAAGCCCGCGAAGCCGGCGCCCTCGGGCAGCGCGCGCGCCGGGCTGTCGGCGGGCATCGAGAAGTACGAGGGGCTGTAGAGCACCTCGCGCGCGAAGCCGTCGCCGTCGGAACTCTCGAGCACGTGCATGCGCACCGGCGTCTGGAAGAAGCGGCCGAGGTGGAAGAAGGTGACCGGGAAGGCGCCGGGGCCGTCGCGGAACAGGGCGTTGGCGGGGTCGAACTTGAGCTTGCCGTGCGCGTCGTAGTCGATCTTCTCGAGCACCTGCGGCGCGAGCGGCGCCGGTGCGGCATAGGGCCGGCCGGCGAGCGACTTGGCTTCGGCGGCCAGGTTGTCGAACGAGAAGGGCCTCGGCTGACTCAGCTGCAGTCCGCTGGCGGCCAGCGCTTCGGCGGGCAGCCCGAGGGCGGCGAGGGTGGCGGCGGCGCTGCCGGCGGCAAGGAAGGATCGGCGATCAAGCATTGTTTTCTTGAGGGTTGCGATGGCTGTGACGAGTTCGGAGAACTCCGGGGAGGACGAAGAAGAGGAAGCGTAGGCGCGGCGGCCGGACGATCCTAATGCAGCGCGAAACTCCTCCGTCGGGAAGGCGCCGGCCTGTGCCGGGAGGCGCAGGTTCGGCGGGCGGGACGAGTCGGTAGCTTGCCCTGGCCCTGGTTCGGGGCGCGTCAGCCATTCCGCGCAAACGCCGCCGGACAAGGCCGGCGATGCGACGAAATTGTGCGTTTGTGTATCGAGTTCGGTTCAGTCCACCGCGTGCAGCGCGTACACCGCGTACATCGGCACGCCGAGGAAGGCACCGATCGCGCCCGAGAGCATGCCGAGCGGGAAGCCGTAGCCCGCCATCACCTCGTGGGTGCCCGCGAGCCGCAGCCGCGGATGCGCGCGCGCCAGCTCGGCCGGCCGGCGCAGGCCCCAGCGGAACTGCGCGCCCGTGGGCCGCACCGAGGGATGCCGGTGCGCGCGGCCGGTCGCTAGCCAGCACATGGCATCGAAGGCCAGCACCGAACCCGCGGGCGCGCGCTCGCCGAAGGTGGCGAACACGGCCTCGACCTGCGCGGGCTCGAGGTACATCAGCACGCCCTCGGAGAACAGGAATACCGGCGGCCCGTCGCGCGCGGGCAGGCCGAGGCCGTCCCACCAGTCGGGGGCCGTGAGGTCGAGCGGCCGCACCTCGTGGCGCGGCTCGTCGTCGGCCAGCAGCGCGCGGCGCACCGCCAGCACTTCGGGCAGGTCGGCATCGGTCATGCGCGCCTTGCCGTCGTCGAGCCATTGGAAGTAGTGGCTCAGGCCGCAGCCGAGGTTGACCACGTGGCCGCAGGGATTCGCCTGCAGGAAGTCGCGCGCGAGCGCGCGGAAGCAGCGCGTGCGCGCCAGCACGCCATAGACCGTGGCGCGGTCGCGCGGCAGCGGCGGCGCCTGGTCCTCGAGCGTGGCCAGCAGGCGCGCCGCGCTCGCGTCGCCGATCGCCATGCGCGGAAACATCGCATCGCCGAAGGCGCGCGCGGCCAGCGGGATGCGCAGCGTCGAGGGCACGGCCGAGAGGCCGGAAGCGGGCGGGGCGGCGTCGGAGGGCATGCGGGATCGGAAGTGAAGGCGGGGGCGAAGTCTGTCGCCTGATGCAGAGACGGGCAAGGGCGCGCTTCGTTCAGTCGCGGCGGGAATCGGTCATTCGCCATATCCATGCATGCACAGTGATGGATCGAATGCGAATGGAGTTATTGGATTCGAATGAATTCGCTATGTAAGAATAAACATATCGAAAAACATGGAGACGAGGTGGATATGAAACATTGGTCCGCGGGCGTGGTGTCCGGTCTGGTGGCGGTCGTGGTTGCCGGTTGCGGCGGTGGTGGTGGCGACGGCGGGGTGTTCCTGCCGGTGGTGCCGACGCCCGCGCCGGCACCGCCTTCTCCCCCGCCGCCGCCTCCACCCGCGCCCACGGTCAGGCTCGAAGGCGCCATCGACCGCCCCGCCGACTACGCCGAGGCCGACCTGGCCGCGCGCGCCGCCCTCACGCAGACGGTGAACTTCAACAGCGGCAGCACGCCGCAGACCCGCACCTACACCGGCACCAGCCTCTGGTCGCTGCTGTCCGATGCGGGCCTCCAGGCCGACGCCACGCGCAAGAACGACCTGCTGAGCCGCCACGTGCTGGCCACCGGCGCCGACGGCTACCGCGTGGTGTTCGCGCTCGGCGAGCTGAGCCCCGACTTCGGCAACAAGCCGGCCATCGTGGCCTATGCCGAAACCACCGGCGGCAGCTCGGGCCCGCTGGCCGCGGCCGACGGGCCGTTCCGCGTCACCGCGCCAGGCGACATCAAGGGCGGGCGCTATGTCTCGCAGCTCGTGCGGCTGCGGGTGCAGCCCTCGGCCGCCACCGCCGCCGGCACGGGCGGCGGCGTGTCGACGAGCTTTGCGGTGTCGGGCGCGGTCGGCACGCCGCTGAGCTTCGACCTCAAGGCGCTGCAGGCGATGGTGCCGGTCACGCAGACCGTGGGCGCCAACGTCTACACCGGCGTCAGCCTGTGGACGCTGCTCAACGGCCTGGGCCTGCGCCTGCCCGCGGGCAAGAACCCCAGCCTGTCGATGTATGCCGTGGCGACCGGCAGCGACGGCTACCGCGCCGCGGTCTCGCTCGGCGAGATCGATCCGGGCTTCGGCAACAAGGGTGCGATCGTCGCCTACGACATGAACGGTGCGGGGCTCGGTGCCAACGGCGTCGCGCGCCTGGTGGTGCCGGGCGAGGTCAAGCAGGGCCGCTCGGTGTCGAACCTGGTCGCGATCGAGGTGTTCGCGGCGGACGCGCCATGAGTTGCGGATCGACGCGCGGCCGTCTCAGCCGGGCCGGCCGCGCTCGCGTGCCAGGTGCCGGTAGACGGTGCTGCGGTGGATGCCGAGCCGGCGCGCGGCCTCGGCGACGTCGTGCCCGCAGTCCTGCAGCGCCTGCGCGATCGCCTGCCGCGTGATCGCCACGAGCGGCGGCGGGCCACCGAAGCCGGGGCCCGCGTCGTCCCGCACGCTGGCGGCCGGCATCGCGGACACCGCGCGCAGGTTCGCCGGCAGCGCGTCGAGGCCGATCGCATCGCCGGGCTCGGCCAGCGCCACGAGCGAACGCAGCACGCTGCGCAGCTCGCGCACGTTGCCGGGCCAGGGGCAGGCCGCGAGCGCCTCGAGCGCCTCGTCCTCGAGCCGCAGCCCGCGCGCGGCCGCGCCCGATTCGAGGAACAGCCGCGCGATCAGCGCATGCCGGTCGGCGCGTTCGCGCAGCGGCGGCAGCGCCACGGTGAAGCCGGCCACGCGGTACATCAGGTCGGCGCGGAAACGTCCGGCCGCCACCAGCGCCGGCAGGTCGCCGTGCGTGGCGCAGGCCAGGTCGAAATCCACCGCCACGCCCTGGCCGCCGCCCAGCGGGCGCACCATGCGCTCCTCGAGCACGCGCAACAGCCGCGTCTGCAGCGCCAGCGGCATCTCGGCGATCTCGTCGAGGAACAGCATGCCGCCCTGCGCCTCGCGGATGCGGCCCGGCGCGCCGCGGCGGCGGGCGCCGGTGAAGGCGCCGTCCTCGTAGCCGAACAGCTCTGCCTCGATCAGGGTCTCGGGCAGCGAGGCGCAGTCGACCGCGACGAAGGGCCCGGCGCTGCGCCGGCTCGCGGCATGCAGCCGGCGCGCGAACACCTCCTTGCCGCTGCCGGTCTCGCCGTTGACCAGCACCGGCACGCCCTGGTTCAGCACCCGCACCGCGCGCTCGAGCAACGGCTGCACGTCGTCGGGCGGCGGCGCGGCGGCCGAGTCCTCGGGTGTCCACTGGCGCCGCGCGCCGCGCGACAGCGGTTCGCCGGGCCGGGCCGCGCGCTCGAGCACGGTCGCGATCTGGCGCCCGCCCGGCAGCGTGAGCAGGCTGCGGCGGCGCTCCATGCGCGCCCAGTCGCGGCCGAGGAAGGTGGCGGCGTCGAGGTCGAGCAGCTCCTGCCACGCGTGCCCGAACAGTTCGAGCGCCACGTGGTTGGCCGCGACGATGCGGCCGTCGGCGATCACCATCAGGCCTTCGCGCGCGGTGCCGATCAGCGAGGGCCGCGGATGGAAGCGCAGCAGGTGGCCGCTGGCCTCGCTGAGCATCATGCGGTGGCCGACCTGCTGCGCCGCCATGCGCACCAGCCCGAGCGCATGGCTGTTGACGCGCACCGTCTCGCCCGAGATGTCGAGCGCGCCCGCCACCTCGCCGCGGCCGGTGAAGATCGGCGCCGCCGCGCAGCCCAGCGTGCCGTTGCGCGCCAGGTAGTGCTCGCCGCCGAGCACCATCAGCGCCTCGCGCTCGGCCAGCGCGGTGCCGATGGCATTGGTGCCGCGCTGGTGTTCGGACCATCCGGCGCCGGGCCGCAGCGCGAGGCGCTCGGCCTTGGGCAGGAAGTCGGGGCTGCCGATCTCGTCGAGGATCAGGCCGCTGGCGTCCGACAGCACCACCACGCAGCCGTTGCCGGTCGCGTGCTCGGCCAGGCCGTCGAGCTCGGGCTGGGCGCAGTCGAGCAGCCGCATCGCCTGCTCGCGCCGCTCGCGCAGCAGCGCCAGCGCCATCGGCTCGCACTCGCCGCCGCGCGGATCGACCGGCAGGCTGCGGCGCCACGAGCGCGAGATGTGCGGCGCGATCCAGGGCTCGGGGTCGCGGCCCTGCACGAAGAAGAGCTCCCGGGCCTGTTCCACCTGCGACGAGGGCGATTGCGAGTCGGTCATCCACGGCTCCAGTCGGTTCGAGGTGCGAGCCGGTTCGCCCGGTTCGCCTTTCGCGACATGCTAGCCGTCATGTTCGCGCGGATATGTCGCAGATTGCGAAAGAAAACCCTTGCGACACGGCGGCGCCCTGGAGGAGCACCTTCGGGATTCCACCGAGGCCGGCGGGTATGGGCCTTGCAGACCTTCGTGCGGGACGCCGCATGTCGCGGCGCCTGCAACACACATGGAGACACGCATGGACATGCTCGAACCGGGCAAATTCGGCACCGCGGTGCCGTTCAAGAAGCGCTATGGCAACTACATCGGCGGCGAGTGGGTGGCGCCCGTGGACAACCAGTACTTCGAGAACATCACGCCGGTGACCGGCCAGGTCTTCTGCGAGGTGCCGCGCTCGAGCGCCGCCGACATCGACCGCGCCCTCGACGCCGCGCACAAGGCCAAGGCCGCCTGGGGCCGCACCTCGACCACCGAGCGCGCGAACATCCTCCACCGCATCGCCGACCGCATGCAGGAGAACCTCGCCGTGCTCGCGGCCGCCGAGACCTGGGACAACGGCAAGCCGATCCGCGAGACCACCGCGGCCGACCTGCCGCTGGCGATCGACCACTTCCGCTACTTCGCCGCGTGCATCCGCGCGCAGGAAGGCGGCATCAGCGAGATCGACCACGAGACCTTCGCCTACCACTTCCACGAGCCGATCGGCGTGGTCGGCCAGATCATCCCGTGGAACTTCCCGCTGCTGATGGCGGTGTGGAAGCTCGCGCCCGCGCTCGCGGCCGGCAACTGCGTGGTGCTCAAGCCGGCCGAGCAGACGCCGGTGTCGATCCTGGTGCTGATGGAGATCGTCGGCGACCTGCTGCCGCCGGGCGTGCTCAACGTGGTCAACGGCTTCGGCGTGGAAGCGGGCAAGCCGCTGGCCTCGAGCAACCGCATCGGCAAGATCGCCTTCACGGGCGAGACCACCACCGGCCGGCTGATCTCGCAGTACGCGAGCCAGAACCTGATTCCCGTCACGCTCGAGCTCGGCGGCAAGTCGCCCAACATCTTCTTCGCCGACGTGCTCGACAAGGACGATGCCTTCTTCGACAAGGCGCTCGAGGGCTTCGCGATGTTCGCGCTCAACCAGGGCGAGGTCTGCACCTGCCCCTCGCGCGCGCTGATCCAGGAATCGATCTACGACCGCTTCATGGAGCGCGCGCTGAAGCGCGTGGCCGCGATCCGCCAGGGCAGCCCGCTCGAGATGGAGACCATGATCGGCGCGCAGGCCTCGAGCGAGCAGCTCGAGAAGATCCTGTCGTACCTCGACATCGGCCGGCAGGAGGGCGCGCAGGTGCTGATCGGCGGCGAGCGCAACACGCTCGCGGGCGAGCTCAAGGACGGCTACTACGTGAAGCCGACCGTGTTCAAGGGCCACAACAAGATGCGCATCTTCCAGGAGGAGATCTTCGGCCCGGTGGTGTCGGTCACCACCTTCAAGGACGAGGAGGAGGCGCTCGCGATCGCCAACGACACGCTCTACGGCCTGGGCGCCGGCGTCTGGAGCCGCGACATGAACCGCGCCTTCCGCATGGGCCGTGGCATCCAGGCCGGTCGCGTGTGGACCAACTGCTACCACCAGTACCCGGCGCACGCGGCCTTCGGCGGCTACAAGCAGTCGGGCATCGGCCGCGAGAACCACCGCATGATGCTCGACCACTACCAGCAGACCAAGAACCTGCTGGTGAGCTACAGCGAGAACAAGCTCGGCTTCTTCTGATCCCCAGCCACAAGGCACGCCCCGCGCGGCCCGTGACGGGACGCGCGGGGCCTTCGTGCAGCCCCGAAGGAAGGTTTTCCATGACCCAAGAAGTCCTGCGCGTGACCGCGACCGACGCGGCGCTGGCGCTGATCGAGCGGCTCGCCGCGAAGCACGGCGCGCTGATGTTCCACCAGTCGGGCGGCTGCTGCGACGGCAGCGCGCCCATGTGCTATGCCCAGGGCGAGTTCATCGTCGGCGACTACGACCGGCTGCTGGGCCACATCGGCGGCATGCCGTTCTACATCAGCGGCCCGCAGTTCGAGTACTGGCAGCACACGCAGCTGATCATCGACGTGGTGCCGGGGCGCGGCGGCATGTTCTCGCTCGAAGGGCCCGAGGGCGTGCGCTTCCTGACGCGCTCGCGACTGTTCACCGACGAGGAATGGGCCGTGCTCGAGGCGCGCGAGCGCGACGGCGCCAAGGCCTGAGCCTTTGCTCGACTCCGTGTGGAATCCGGGGCGAAAACGCTCGCGCTTGGCTTTCGCTATGTTGCGTCGTATATTGCGGTGTCGTTTTCGCCAGACCGCGCCGTCGCGCGCCCCGCCGATGCAGCAGCCGCCTTTCCGCCTTCTCGCCGCCGCCGATGCCGCGCTCACGCGCGTCGATCGCGCGGATTCGTCGCTGCGCCATGCCGCGATCGACTGCTGCGCCACGCCCGAGCCCGAGGCGCACGAGGCCGTCGCGGCCGGCCGCGCACGGCTGGCGGACCTCGACCACCATCTCCATTGCTCGGTGATCGGCACCTGCCTGAGCACGGCCGAGCTGCGCAAGCTGATGGCACGCTTCGCCGACGTGAAGGGCGCCAGCGACCTGGACATCCACCACGACGCGGTGCGGCAGACCTCGCACGACCCGCAGGTCGCGAAGGCGCTGCAGAAGGCGCTCGACCACCGGCATGCGCCGGCGCTGCAGCGCGCCTCGACGCTCGCCGACGCCGAGGCGCTGACCGCCTACTGGGACGAGTCACTGCAACAGGGCGAGGTGCCCGGCGCCTACTGGGCCGTGCTGACGCACCGCAAGACCACGCCCGCGCTGCGCCAGCGCGTGTTCGGCGATGTCCACATGCTGTCGCACCTGGTCGGCGCGGCCAACCGTGCCGACATCCGCCGTCTCGTGGCGCTTGCGCGCGACAACGCCGAACTGCGCGAGAAGCTCGACCGCCAGCAGCTGCGCTCGCAGGAACTGATGGAGGAGCGAGACCGGCAGATCGCGGCGCTGCAGCGCGAATTGATCGAGGCCACGGCCGGCGCGGCGCCCGAACGGCAGGACCGCGTGGAGGAGACCGACAAGGCCGAGAAGGCAGCCGCGCTGATCGCCCTGCAGACCGCGCGCCGCGAGCGCGCCGAACAGACCGCCGCCGCCGCGCAGGCCGAGGCGGCACAGCTCGCCGAGACGCTCGAGCACCTGCGCCGCCACGCCCAGGCGCTGGGCCGCGAACTCGGCGCCGCCGAGCTGCAACTGCGGATCAACGCGGACGACGGCGGGCGCAACGACCAGTCGGCGCAGCTCGATGCGCAGCTGCAGGGCCGCCGCATCCTCTACGTGGGCGGGCGGCCCAGCACCTATCCGGCGATCCGCGATCTCGTGCTGCGCCATGACGGGGAGTTCCGGCGCCATGGCGGCGGCCTCGAGGACCGCGCGGGGCTGCTGGCCGCGGCCGTGTCCTGGGCCCATGTGGTGGTGTTCCCGGTCGACTGCATCGACCACGAATCGGTGGACAACCTCAAGCGGCTGTGCACGCGCCAGCAGGTGCGCTACCTGCCGCTGCGCAGCGCGGGCATCGGCTGCTTCGCCGCGGCCTTCTCGGGACCGGCGGAAGGCATGCAGGCACAGGGCGAGGGCAGGGAAGACGGGCCGTCCGGCACGTCGCCGATCTGCCCGCGGCACGGCTGAGCCGGGCGCGCGCCTCGTCCCGATGTTCATCCGCCAGCTGAACTACGTCGTCGCGCTCGCGCGCGGGCAGATGCGCAATGCCCGGCATGCGGTTGCCGCGATGGCAACCGAAGAAGAATGAGCGCTGAATGAGGGGCGCCGTGGGCGCATCCCGCGATGCGTGCGGCGCGGCGCCTCTCGTTCAGCCCTGGCGCAATGCCAGGGTCAGGCGCGTACGCCGAGCACCGACAGGATGACGGCGGCCAGCGTCAGCGCGACCGGTGCCTTGTGCACGGCGAGCACATGGGCATGCGCGGCCAGGCGCGATTGCAGAAGGGCCTTTTCGGAATGAAGGGCTGTGGTCATGAGACGACTCCTTGAACAGTGACGCGGACACCGTGTCCGCATGACTGCAACGATAGTCCTGCGAGAGCGCCGTGGTTCGTGCCTTTCATCGACACGGCGTTTCCGTTTCGGCAACGATCGAAGGGAACCCGGCGGCCCGCGGCGCGATCCGCTCGACGGGCTGGTCAGCCCGCGATCAGCTTCTGCACCAGCTCCGCCGTCGTGGCCGCCGCGTACTTGCGCATCAGCCGCGCGCGATGCAGTTCCACCGTGCGGTGGCTGATGCCCAGCGCCTTGCCGATCTCCTTCGAGGTCAGGCCGCGCATCACCTGGGCCGCCACCTCGCGCTCGCGCGGCGTGAGCTGGGCCTTGGTCGCGCGACGCGAGCCCAGGTCCTCGAAGGTCCAGATGCCCGACTCGTGCGGAATGGCGCGGTTCATCGCATGGCCGGTGACATGGCACCAGAAGGTCTCGCCCGCGATCGCGCCGTGCAGGTTGCCGAGGCGGCGCATCATGCGGTTGTCGGCGTAATGCCCGCTGGCATTCATGATCGGTTCCATGCGCTTGCCGATGCGCTCGAACTCGGCGAGGCTGGGGTAGAGGATGCTGAACGAATGCCCCACCAGCGCGGAGGGCGTTGCGCCGAAGATCTCGCACACGCGCTGGTTGCAGGCCACGATGGCGCGGTGGCGCGACACCACCATCCCGACCGGGGCATGCTCGAAGGCCAGCCGGTAGTCGATGTCGGGCGTTGCCGCCTCAGCCTTGCGATCGGTCGTCTCCTGCATCGGGGGTCACCATTACGAAATACTACGTATGCGGGTACGTAGTATCGTTCAGGGCTTTCCCACCCACTCTCGACACAGCCAATCAAGGAGCACGAGTGAACAAGATCTATCCCTCCGCCGAGGCGGCGCTCAAGGGGGTCGTGGCCGACGGGCAGATGCTCGCGGTCGGCGGCTTCGGCCTGTGCGGCATTCCCGAGGCGCTCATCGACGCGCTCAAGGATTCCGGCGCGCAGAACCTCACCGTGATCTCGAACAATGCGGGCGTCGACGGCTTCGGCCTCGGCAAGCTGCTCGAGACGCGCCAGATCAAGAAGATGATCGCCTCCTACGTGGGCGAGAACAAGGAATTCGAACGCCAGTACCTGGCGGGCGAGCTCGCGCTGGAATTCACGCCCCAGGGCACGCTGGCCGAGAAGCTGCGCGCCGGTGGCGCCGGCATCCCGGCCTTCTTCACCAAGACCGGCGTGGGCACGCAGGTCGCCGAGGGCAAGGAACTGCGCGAGTTCGACGGCGAGACCTACGTGATGGAGCATTCGCTGGTGCCCGACGTGGCGCTGGTCAAGGCCGACGTGGCCGACAAGTCGGGCAACCTGCGCTTCCGCCTGACGGCGCGCAACTTCAATCCCGCGGCCGCGATGGCCGGCAAGATCTGCATCGTCGAGGTCGAGAAGATCGTCGAGGTGGGCGAGCTGGCCCCCGACGACATCCACCTGCCGGGCATCTACGTGCACCGCCTGGTGCTCAACGCCACGCCAGAGAAGCGCATCGAGAAGCGCACCGTGAGCGCCGGCGTCGATGCCGCGGCCGCCAAGGTCGAGGCCCAGACCGCCATCGCCCAGGCCGCCGCCGGCAGCGAAGTGCCCGCGAAGGTCGTCAACAAGAAAGAAGGAGCCTGAGATGCCCTGGACCCAAGACCAGATGGCGGCGCGCGCCGCGCAAGAGCTGGAAGACGGCTTCTACGTCAACCTCGGCATCGGCATCCCGACGCTGGTGGCCAACCACACGGGCACCAAGGAAGTCTGGCTGCAGAGCGAGAACGGCATGCTGGGCATCGGCCCGTTCCCGACCGAGGACCAGGTCGACGCCGACCTGATCAACGCCGGCAAGCAGACCGTCACCACGCTGCCGGGCTCGGCCATCTTCGGCAGCCACGACAGCTTCGCGATGATCCGCGGCGGCAAGATCAACCTCTCGATCCTCGGCGCGATGCAGGTGAGCACCCAGGGCGACCTCGCCAACTGGATGATCCCCGGCAAGATGGTCAAGGGCATGGGCGGCGCGATGGACCTGGTGGCCGGCGTGAAGCGCGTGATCGTGCTGATGGAACACGTGGCCAAGAAGAAGGACGGCACCGAGGACTTCAAGATCCTCGAGAAGTGCACCCTGCCGCTGACCGGCGTGGGCGTGGTCGACCGCATCATCACCGACCTCGCCGTGATGGACGTGGTGCCCGAGGGCCTCAAGGTGATCGAGCTCGCGCCCGGCGTGAGCTTCGATGCGCTGCAGGCCAAGACCGGCGCCAAGCTGATCCAGTAAGGCGAAGGCAGTTACGACAAACGAAGGGCAGGGCCGCGCGAGCGGGCCCTGCCTTTTTTCATTGGAGAGAACGAAAGATGAGCGCGAGCGAGATCCTCCACGACCTCTGGCGCCAGGCCGGCCTGCCGGCCGACGCACTGCCGCTGGCGCGGCTCACGGGCGCCGACCCGGTGCTGCCGTCGTCCTTCGCGGTCGGCGCGGCGGCGCAGGGCAGCATCGCCGCGGCCGCGCTGGCGGCCTGCGAACTCGGCCATGCGCGCGGCGTGCCGCGGCAAGCGGTCGCGGTCGACATGCGCCACGCCGCGCTCGAATGCACCGGCTGGTTCAGCCTCGACGGCCGCGTGCCCGAGCTCTGGGACGCGTTCTCGGGCCTCTACCGCACGGCGGACGGCTGGGTGCGCATCCATGCCAACTTCGCGCACCACCGCGAAGGCGCGCTGCGCCTGCTGGGCCTCGATCCCGCGACGGCCGTGCGCGCCGATGCCGAAGCCGCGCTGGCCGGCTGGCGTGCGCTCGACTTCGAGGAAGCCGCCGCCGCGCGCGGGCTGGTGGCCACCGCGCTGCGCCGCTTCGACGAATGGGATGCCACGCCGCAGGGCCGCGCGATCGCCGCGCAGCCGCTGTTCACCATCGAGCGCATCGGCGATGCGGCACCGCTCGCGCTGCCGCCGCTGCGCGAGGACCAGCGGCCGCTCGCGGGCCTGCGCGTGCTCGACCTCACGCGCATCCTGGCCGGCCCGGTCGGCGGCCGCGCGCTCGCGGCCTACGGGGCCGACGTGCTGCTGGTCAACTCGCCGCGGCTGCCCAATATCGAGGCCATCGCCGACACCAGCCGCGGCAAGCTGTCGACGCATGTGGACTTGCGTACCGACGAAGGACAGGCGGCACTGCGTCGGCTGGCCGGGGATGCGCATGTGTTCGTGCAGGGCTACCGGCCCGGCGGCCTCGAGGAATTGGGTTTCGGGCCGGCGCAGCTCGCGGCGCTGCGGCCAGGCATCGTCTGCGTCTCGCTCACGGCCTATGGCACGCAGGGCCCGTGGGCCGGCCGACGCGGCTTCGATTCGCTGGTGCAGACCGCCATGGGCTTCAACCAGGCCGAGGGCGAGGCGGCCGGCGACGGCAAGCCGAAGCCGCTGCCGATGCAGATCCTCGACGAGGCCACGGGCTACCTGATCGCCTTCGGCGCGGCCGCCGCGCTGCATCGCCAGCAGCGCGAGGGCGGCAGTTGGGTGGTGCGCGTGTCGCTCGCGCAGACCGGCCACTGGCTGCGCGGACTCGGCCGCGTGCCCGGCGGGCTCGCCACGGCCAGGCCCGATATCGCGCCCTATGTGGAAACCGAGCCCTCGGGCTTTGGCGAGCTCGCGGGCCTGCGCCACAGCGCGCTGCTCGCGCTCACGCCGGCCGCCTGGCCGCGGCCCTCGATGCCGCCGGGCAGCCACCCCGCGGAGTGGCCCTAGGCCCCGAGCGCCGCGCGCACCTTGTCGCCGAGGCCGCGCAGCCGTTCCACCGGCTCGTTCGAGAACACGAAGCGCAGGTACTGCGCGCCATGCGTCTCGCCCCAGCCCTGCATGGCGGTGGCGCAGACGCGCGCCTTCAGCAGCCGCTCGGAGAGCGTCTGGCCGTCGATGCCGAAGTCGCTGGCGCGCAGCAGCATCGACCAGCCGCCGGCCGGCACGCCCACGGGCAGGCCGCGCAGCTCGTCGAGCAGCGTGTCGCGCCGCCGTTCGAGCTCGGCCACGTAGGGCGCCAGCGTGCGCGGCGACTGCGCGAGCGCGGTGGCGACCGCGTCCTGCGCGATGCCCACCGGCACCACCACGTTGGCCAGCGACACCGCCACCAGGTCGGGCATGTAGCTCTCGGGTGCGACGGTCCAGCCCACGCGCCAGCCGATCATGCGCAGCTCCTTGGCCGACGAGCCCACGGTGATGGTGCGCTCGGCCATGCCGGGCAGCCCGGCCGGATGGATGACCTGGCGGCCGTCGAACAGCAGCCGCTCCATCGCGGCATCGAGGATCAGCGTCAGGTCGTGCTGCACGCACAGCGCGGCGATCGCGCGCCAGTCGTCGGCATCGAAGCAACCGCCCGAGGGCATCGAGGGCGACATCAGCAGCATCGTTCGCACGCGCGGGCCCACGGCGGCGCGCAGCGCCTCGCGGTCGAGCTTCCATTCGCCGCCCGGCGTGAAGCGAAACGGCACGTACTTCGGCGTGCCGCCCGCGAGCCGGATGCGGTTGAGCAGGCCGGCATAGGTCGGGTCGGTCACCAGCACCTCGTCGCCGACCTCCACCGTGGCCAGCAGGGCATTGAGGAGGCCCGAGAGCCCGCCGGCCGAGATCACGCAATGGCGCGCCTCGTAGGCCACGCCCGAGAGTTCCGACACATGGCGCGCCGCGACCTCGCGCAGCCGCGCCTGGCCGACGAAGGGCAGGTAGCTGTTGTCGGCGTCCTCGGTGGCGGCGCGCACGGTGCGCGCCACGGCCTCGCCATCGGGCGGGATGTCGACGTCGAGGTTCTCGAGCCGCAGGAAGGGCGGGCCCTCGGCGTCGTCGGCGATGGCGCCCATGCGGTCGACGCCGATGCCGGCGATGTGGGTCAGGCGGGCGGGGCGGTGGCGTGGCATGCGGGCGTCTCCTGGCAGGCGTTGTCCGCGCATTCTGCGGCCGGCGCGCGCGCGTTCACACCCCCAGGCTGGCCGCGAGCTCGCGGAAGATGCCGTAGAGCGCGGGCTGCTCCTCGAAGCCGATGCCCGGCGACTCGGGCAAGGTGGCGCGCCCGTTCTCGATGCGGACCTCGCGGCTGAAGCCGCCGAAGGGGCCGAACAGCCCCGGATAGGACTCCGCGCTGCCGAGCCCCAGCCCCGCGGTCGCATGCAGCGACATCAGGTTGCCGCCATGCGGCACGATGTTCTCGCGCGCCACGCCGTGGGCCCGTGCCAGCGCCACGATGCGCTGCAGCTCGAGCAGGCCGTAGGCCAGCGGCGGATCGGGCTGCAGCACGACGCGGCCTTCGAAGCCGCCGTAGCGCAGGAAGTTGGCGACCTCCTCGCGCGAGAACAGGTTCTCGCCGCCGGCGACGGTGCCCGCGTAGGCCTCGCTCACCGCGCGGTAGGTCTCGAAGTCGGCGGGGTCGCAGGGCTCCTCGAGCCAGCGCAGGCCATAGGGCGCGATGGCGCGCGCGAAGGCCAGCGCCTCGTCGCGCCCGAAGGCGCAGCTCGCATCGAGCGCCAGCCGCGAACCCGAGTCCACCAGCGCCAGCACCGACTCGATGCGCCGCAGCTCCGCGGCCAGCGGCAGGCCGCCGGCCTTGATCTTGAGCTCGGTGTAGCCGGCATCGAGATGGCCGCGCACCTCGTCGCCGAGCCGGGCCAGGTCGTCGTGGTCGCGGTAGAAGCCGCCGCCCACGTAGCAGCGCACCGAGTGCGCGGGTTCGATGCCGGGCTCGCCCATGCGCTCGGCCAGCACCCGGTACAGCGGCAGGCCGCGCATCTTGCCGACGATGTCCCAGAGCGCGAGTTCCAGCGTGCCGACCGCCATCGAGCGCTCGGCATGGGCGCCGGCCTTCTCGCGCCGCAGCATCAGGTCGAGCGCGCGTTGCGGGTCGACGATGCCGCTGGCGGGGTCGTTGAGTTCCTCGGGCGTGGCACGCAGCAGGCGCGGGATGAAGCGCTCGCGCAGCGGCCCGCCGCAGCCGTAGCGGCCGAAGGAGTTGAAGGCATGGCCGACGACCCGGCGGCCGTCGCGGAACTGGTCGGTGACGACAGCCACCACGCTGGCGGTGATCTCGCTGAAATCGATGCGCGCGTTGCGCAGCGAGGAGGCGATGGGAACGGTGCGTTCCGCGATGCTGAGGATCTTCATGGGCGGTGCGGCCTCAATCGACGACGGCGCCGGTGCTCTTCACGATCGGCCCCCACTTGTCGTACTCGGCCTGGATGAAGGCGCCGAAGCGCTCGGGCGTGCCGTGCACGGGCGCGCTGCCGAGCCGCGCGATCTGCTCGCGCACGGCGGGTGTGTCGAGCGCCTGGCGCGCGGCCTCGTTGAGCCGCTCGACGATGGCGCGCGGCGTGCCCGCCGGCGCCATCAGGCCGTACCAGGCGAGCGCCTCGTAGCCGGGCACGCCGGCCTCTTCCATCGTCGGCACCCCGGGCAGCAGCGGCGAGCGCTGGCGGCCGGTGACGGCCAGTGCGCGCAGCCGTCCGGTCGCGAGGTTGGGCATGGCCGAGACCATGCTGTCGATCGCGAAGTCGATCTGCCCGCCCATCAGGTCGGTGGCCATCGGCGCCTGGCCCTTGTAGGGCACGTGCGTGAGCGTCACGCCGGTCATCGAACCGAGCAGCACCGCCGACAGGTGCTGCGGCGTGCCATTGCCGGACGAGCCGAAGCTGTACTTGCCGGGGTTGGCCTTCAGCAGCCGCAGGAACTCCGCCGCGCTGCGCGCCGGGTGCGCGTCGTTGACCTCGAGCACCAGCGGCACTGCCGCGAGCTGCACCACCGGCACCAGGTCCTTGAGCGGGCGATAGGGCAGCTTCGGATAGAGCCAGGGGCTGATCGCCAGCGGCCCGCTCGAGGACAGCAGCAGCGTGTAGCCGTCGGGTTTGGCCTTGACCACGAAGTCGGTGCCGATGTTGCCGCCGGCGCCGACCCGGGCCTCGATCACCAGCGGCTGCCCGAGCGCGGCCTGCAGGCGCGGCGCGAGCAGGCGCGCGAGGGCATCCGACGGACCGCCGACCGGGGACTGGATGACGACGCTGATGGGCTTCGAGGGATAGGCCTGCGCGGCGGCCGGCGGACTCGCGGCGACGGTGGCGAACAGCGCGAGCGCGGTGGCCAGGCGGGCGAGGGGGTGGGGATGGATCTTCATGCTTGTCTCCTTTTTGGGTGTCGATGGAACAGCGTCAGCGGTGGACGCGGGTATTCGTCGTCTCGATGGCCTCCACGAGGCGCGCGATCTCGTCCTCGTCCGTGAGGTAGTGCGGCGTGAGCCGCAGCACGCCCGGCAGGCCTGCGGCCTCGAGCGCCCAGCGCGCGTGCTGCGGGCCGACGAAGGAGGCGTGGACGCCCGCGTCGGCAAGGCGGCGGACGAAGGCCGCGCCATCGCCGAAGGCCTCGGGCAGACGATAGGTCAGCAGCGCGCTGCGATCGGGCAAGCCGGCCTCGAGCGGCTGCCAGCCGAAGCGCTCCTGCAGCGCCTGCGCGAGGCACTGGCGCACCCGCGCGTTCTGTCGTGCGATGCGCGCGGGGTCGACCGCGAGCGCGTAGTCGCAGGCCGCGCCCAGCGCCAGCCGCAGGCCCGGATGGAACTCGTGGCCCTCGAAACGCCGCGCATCGGACCAGGGCTGCAGGCGCTCGGCCTCCAGCCACTGCGCGCCCGCCACGTCGATGGCATCGGGCGTGCCGAGCATTTCGAGCGCGCGTTCCGACAGGCACAGCACGCCCGCGCCGCGCGGGCCGCGCAGCCATTTGCGCGTGGGGAACACCAGCACGTCGCAGCCCAGGGCCTGCATGTCGACCGGCCCCTGGCCCACTGCATGGCTGGCATCGAGGAACAGCAGGCCGCCATGCGCATGCACGCAGCGCGCCACGCCGTCCATGGGCGTGGCCGCGCCCCAGGCGGTCGGCACGGCGGCGAGCGAGACCACGGGGCTGCTGCCGGCGGGTGCATGGCGCAGCGCATGGTCCAGGCGCTGCGTCAGCGGCGTCGCGCCGGGCCGCGTGCCGATCACCGTGAAGCCGAGCCGCCCCTGTCGCGCCGCGTTCAGCAGGTGCAGCGCGTTGGCGCCATATTCGTCGTGGGTCGTGATCACATGGGGCGCGTGGGCCGCGCTCATCGCGGTGGCCCAGGCCTGGCTCGCGGAACCCAGCAGCGCGACCTGGTGCGGCTGCGCGTTGACGAGCCGCGCGACGCTGGCGCGCACCGCATGCAGCGCGTTCGCATGCCGCTCGGTGGCGCGGTGCGTGCCCAGCGTGCGCTCGGCCTCGAGCCAGGCCTGCCATTGCGCGTAGACGGGTTCGGGCGGCAGGCTCGCCGAGCCATGCGCGAAATGCGCGAGGTGCGCGCCCGTGCTCCAGGCGGGGGTGTCGCGGCGCAGGCGCGCGAGCTCGGCCTCGGTGAAGGGCGCGGCCGCGACCGGCTCAGTGGCGATCGCTGGCATCGACGTCGAGTGCGGCGAGATCGAAGGACTGGTCGCGCAGCGCCTGCCGCAGCGACGCCTGCCGCTGCGCATCGAGCGCCTCGAGCGGTGGCCGCACGCGCGCCCATTGCGCATCGCCCGTGGCCATCGCGATGGCCGACTTCATGGCGGGAATCAGCGGATGGGCCGCGAACTTCGCGCGCACCGCATTGAGCGCCGCCTGCCGCGCATCGGCATCCACGTCCTGCCACGTGTCGAACAGGCGCACGATGGCGCGGGGATTGACGTTCGCGGTGGCCGAGATGCAGCCCGCGCCGCCGTGGCGCAGGGTGTCGAGCAGGATGGTCTCGGTGCCCGCGAAGACGTCGAAGCCCTCGGGGCCGAACTGCGCGATGGTGCGCGCCGTGTAGTCCCAGTCGCCGCCGGTGTCCTTCATGCCCGCGACCGTGCCGGGGTAGCGCTTCAGCAGGCGCTCGACCAGCGCCGGGGAGAAGCCCACCTGCGCCACCGGCGGGATGTGATAGAGGTAGAGCCGCAGGCCGCGTTCGCCGACCCGCTCGATCACCTCGCTGAAGAAGGCGAACAGGCCGTCGTCGGTGACGCTCTTGTAATAGAAGGGCGGCAGCGCCAGCACACCGGCGCAGCCCTGGTCGACCGCGCAGCGCGTGAGCCGCACCGCGTCGGCCAGCGAGCAGCTGCCGGTGCCCGGCAGCATGCGCGCTGAGGGCACGCCCGCGGCCACGGCCTGCTGCAGCAGCTCGATGCGCTCGTCGACCGAGAGCGAGTTGCCCTCGGAATTGGTGCCGAACATCGCGAGCCCGCAGTCCTGCGCCACCAGCCAGCGGCACAGCCGCAGGAAGCGGGCGGCGTCGGGCTTCAGAGTGGCGTCGAAGGGGGTGAGGACCGGGGCGAGCACGCCGCGCAGGCGTTGGGGGGTGGGGGACGGCATCTGGATTCCAGCAAGGGTTCGAGGTGCCGGAATTCTTGGGCGCAAGGGCCTCGAGCGGGTTGCCGATCGGGCGCCGGGTTTTGCGAAAGCCGCAAAAGATAAGGATGCCGAAGTGCCCGGGCTTCAGCCGGGCGACAGTAGACTCGTATGACCGCCACATTTTGAGGAAACCGCAAATGATCGATCTGGTCAGCCTGAAGGATTTCCTGGTCCTGTGCCAGACGCGCAGCTTCAGCCGCGCCGCCGAGCGCTGCCATGTGTCGGTGTCGGGACTGAGCCGGCGCATCCAGGGCCTCGAGCAGTGGATCGGCGCGCCGCTGTTCGACCGGCGCACCGCGGCGCTCGAGCTCACGCAGCCCGGCGAGCGGCTGCAGGCGATCTCCTCCGAGGTGGTCTATGCGCTGGAGGGGCTGCGCAAGTCGATCAAGGCCGATGGCGAGGACCGGCAGCAGCGCATCCGCTTCGCGGCGCCGCACATCATGTCGGCCGTGTTCTTCCCCGATTGGGTGCCGCGGCTGCACAACGACTTCCGGAGCGCCAAGTTCAGCGTCAGCTCCGACAACCTGCCCGAGTGCTTCGAGATGCTGGCCGAGGGCTCGGTCGACTACGTGGTCGCGCTGTTCGACGAGGCCGGCGCGGTGGCCGCGCGCGCGGGCTCGGCCTGCGAGGCGGGCGACTGCCTGGTGCTGGAACTGGGGCGCGAACGGCTGGTGCCGGTGAGCGCGCCCAATGCCGCGGGCGGGCCGCTGTTCGACCTGCGCGATCCCGCCGGCGGGCCTGTTTCGTTCCTGGGCTATGCCGAGGAATGCCACCTCGGCTGGTCGCTGGCGCCGCTGCTCGAGCGCCATGGCGACCTGCGGCTGCAGCGCCACCACGAGGCCAGCCTGACCGACGGGTTGCGCTTCATGGCGCTGTCGCGGCTGGGCGTGGCCTGGCTGCCGCAGGCGCTGGTACGCGAGGACCTCGATGCCGGGCGCCTCGTGCGGGCCGGCGGCACTTCGCTCGAGGTGCCGCTGCGCTTCATGCTGATGCGCCGGCGCGCGCCGCTGGCCGAGCAGGCCGAGCGGCTGTGGCGCCATCTGGGCGAGTTGGTGCGGGCCGAAGCGCCCGTACCGGGCGAGCCGGTGCTGGAGGGCGTGGCGTAGGGGCGTTGCGGCTCAGGCCCGCGGGCCCGCATCGGGCAGCAGCAGCTCGCGCTGCGCCTGCGCGGTCTGCTGCAGGAACTCCCAGGTCGCCTTCATGCGCGCGAGGTGCTTGGTCTCGGCCGGCATCGACATCCAGAAGGTGCGCGTGAAGTTCGCCTGGCCCGCCAGCACCGGCTGCAGGCTGCCGTCGCCCTCGGCCAGGAAGGCCGGCAGCACCGCGATGCCCGCGCCCGCGGCCACCGCGCGGTGCTGCGCCAGCACGCTGGTGCTGCGCAGCGCGAAGCTGTCGGGGCGGTGCAGCTCGTCGAGGTACTGCAGCTCCTTGCTGAACAGCAGATCGTCGACATAGCTGATGAAGGTGTGGCCGCGCAGGTCCTCGCGCGTGGCGATCGGCTTGTGCGCCGCGAGGTAGGGCTTCGAGGCGTAGAGGCGCAGCGTGTAGTCGCTGAGCTTGGTGACCAGCACCGGCCCGCGCGCCGGCCGCTCGAGCGAGATCACGATGTCGGCTTCGCGCCGCGACAGGTGCACCAGCCTCGGCATCGCCAGCAGGTCGATGGTCAGCCGCGGATGCTGCCGCGCGAACAGCGCGAGCTGCGGCGCCAGCACCGCGGTGCCGAAGCCTTCGGTGGCGCCGATGCGCACCAGCCCCGACAGCCCTTCCTGCGAGGCCGGCGCCGTGCTCTCCACCGCGAGGAAGGCGCTCTCCATCGCCTCCACCTGCGGCTGCAGCCGCCGGCCGGCCTCGGTGAGCCGGTGCCCGCCGGCCTCGCGCGCGAACAGCGGCGCGCCCACCTCCTTCTCGAGCGCCTGGATGCGGCGCGCCACCGTCGTGTGGTCGACTTCGAGCCGGCGCGCGGCGCTCATCAGCGTGCCGGAGCGCGCGAGTTCGAGGAAATAGCGGAGGTTGTCCCAGTCCATCGGCTCTTTCTGAATGCGGGAACCGGACGCAGAGGACGCGAAGGTTCCGCGAAGGACGCGAAAGAAATCAAAAAAGTGAATTCGTTTTTTTTGCGCTCTTCGCGGAACCTTCGCGTCCTCTGCGTCCTTGTCCCCGCGTTCTGCATTTTTGCAAAACCCCAGCGCAATTTTGTCTATTGTCATAGCAAAACTGCAAAGCTACGATGCCCGCTGTTCCGCCGCCTTCGGCACCGCATTCACAGGAGACAAGCACATGGACGCCAGCACCCAGCCCTCGACCCAGATCGCCACCGTCAAGCTCTTGATCGGCGGCAAGTTCGTCGAGTCGAAGACCACCGAATGGCGCGACATCGTCAACCCGGCCACGCAGCAGGTGCTGGCCCGCGTGCCCTTCGCCACGCCCGACGAGCTCGACGCCGCCGTCGCTTCGGCCAAGGACGCCTTCAAGACCTGGCGCAAGACGCCGCTCGGCGCCCGCGCGCGCATCTTCCTCAAGTACCAGCAGCTGATCCGCGAGAACATGGCCGAGCTGGCCGCGATCCTCACGGCCGAGCAGGGCAAGACCCTGCCCGATGCCGAAGGCGACGTGTTCCGCGGCCTCGAGGTGGTCGAGCACGCCTCGAACATCGGCAACCTGCAGCTCGGCGAGCTGGCCAACAACGTGGCCAACGGCGTCGACACGTACACCCTGCTGCAGCCGCTGGGCGTGTGCGCGGGCATCACGCCGTTCAACTTCCCGGCCATGATCCCGCTGTGGATGTTCCCGATGGCCATCGTCACCGGCAACACCTTCGTGCTCAAGCCCTCCGAGCAGGACCCGATGGTCACGATGCGACTGTGCGAGCTCGCGCTCGAGGCCGGCATCCCGGCCGGCGTGCTCAACGTGGTGCACGGCGGCGAGGCGGTGGTCAACGGCATCTGCGACCACAAGGACATCAAGGCGATCAGCTTCGTCGGCTCGACCAAGGTCGGCACCCACGTCTACAACCGCGCCACGCTGGCCGGCAAGCGCGTGCAATGCATGATGGGCGCGAAGAACCACGCCATCGTGATGCCCGACGCCAACAAGGAACAGACGCTCAACGCGCTGGCCGGCGCGAGCTTCGGTGCCGCGGGCCAACGCTGCATGGCGGTGTCGGTGGCGGTGCTGGTGGGCGACGCGCGCAAGTGGGTGCCCGAGCTGATCGAGAAGGCCAGGACGCTGAAGATCGGTGCCGGCACCGAGAAGGGCGTGGACGTGGGCCCGCTGGTCTCGTGCGCTGCGCACGACCGCGTCAGCAGCCTGATCGAACGCGGCCTGGCCGATGGCGCCGAACTCGTGCTCGACGGCCGCAAGCCCAGCGTGCCCGGCTACGAGAAGGGCAACTTCGTCGGCCCGACGATCTTCACCGGCGTGAAGCCCGGCATGACCATCTATGACCAGGAGATCTTCGGACCGGTGCTGTGCGTGGCCGATGCCGAGACCATCGACGAGGCCATCGAGCTGATCAACAGCAACCCGAACGGCAACGGCACCGCGATCTTCACGCAGTCGGGCGCCGCGGCGCGCCGCTTCCAGGAAGACATCGACGTGGGCCAGGTCGGCATCAACGTGCCGATCCCGGTGCCGGTCCCGATGTTCTCGTTCACCGGTTCGCGCGCCTCCAAGCTCGGCGACCTGGGCCCGTACGGCAAGCAGGTCATCATGTTCTACACCCAGACCAAGACCGTCACGGCACGCTGGTTCGACGACAGCACCGTCTCGCACGGCGTCAACACCACCATCAGCCTCAAGTGAGGAAGCGCCTTCGCGTCGCGGCCTGGGGCGCGGTGGCGACGCTCGCGCTGCTCGCCGGCGGCGCGCGGGCGGCCCCCGACGCGGACGACTGCGATCCCAACGGGAACCAGCAGCAGATGAACGCCTGCGCGGCGCGCGATTTCCGCGCCGCCGATGCGGCGCTCAACATCCGCTATGGCGAGGTGATGAAGACGCTGTCGCCATCGATGCGCACCGCGCTGCGCAACGAGCAGCGCGCCTGGCTCAAGGGCCGCGACCCGGCCTGCAAGCGCGCCTCGAAGGCCAACGAGGGCGGCTCCATGTGGCCGCTGGTATTCAATTCATGCCTGGAGAAATCGACCCGGAAACGGACCGCCGAACTGGATCGCTGGAAGGGTCGCGAACAATGAACTTCGAACTGTCCGAAGAGCAGAACGCCTTTGCGCAGAGCGCGCGCGATTTCGCGCAGGCCGAATTCGCGCCGCATGCGGCGCAGTGGGACGCCGAGGCCTTCTTTCCGAAGGAGGCCATCGCCAAGGCCGGCGAGCTGGGCTTCTGCGGCCTCTACGCGCCCGAGCGCATCGGCGGCCTCGGCCTGCCGCGGCTCGATGCGGCGCTGGTGTTCGAGGAGATGGCCGCGGTCGACCCGTCGACCACGGCCTTCATCACCATCCACAACATGGCGACCTGGATGCTCGGCACATGGGCCACCGATGCGGTGGCCGAGCAGTGGGGCGAGGACCTCACCAGCGGGCGCAAGCTGGCCTCGTACTGCCTCACCGAGCCTGGTGCCGGCTCGGACGCGGGCTCGCTCAAGACGCGCGCCGAGCTGCAGGGCGCGGAGTACGTGATCAACGGCGGCAAGGCCTTCATCTCGGGCGCCGGTTCCACCGACGTGCTGGTGCTGATGGCGCGCACCGGCGGCGCGGGCGCCAGCGGCATCTCGGCCTTCGCGGTGCCGGCCGACGCGCCCGGCGTGAGCTATGGCAAGAAGGAGCACAAGATGGGCTGGAACAGCCAACCCACGCGCACCATCAATTTCGACAACGTGCGCATCCCCGCCGCGAACCTGCTGGGCAAGGAAGGCGAGGGCTTCCGCATCGCGATGAAGGGGCTCGACGGCGGTCGCATCAACATCGCGACCTGCTCGGTGGGCGCGGCGCAGGGCGCGCTCGACGCGGCGCGCCGCTACCTGCACGAACGCCAGCAGTTCGGCAAGCCGATCGCGAGCTTCCAGGCGCTGCAGTTCAAGCTCGCCGACATGGCGACCGAGCTGGTGGCCGCGCGCCAGATGGTGCGGCTGGCCGCGAGCAAGCTCGACGCCGGCCATGCCGACGCCAGCACCTATTGCGCGATGGCCAAGCGCTTCGCGACCGATGCGGGCTTCGATGTCTGCAACGACGCGCTGCAATTGCACGGCGGCTACGGCTACCTCAGCGAGTTCCCGCTCGAGCGGCTGGTGCGCGACACCCGCGTGCACCAGATCCTCGAGGGCACCAACGAGATCATGCGCGTGATCGTTGCGCGAAAATTGCTGGAAGGGGACAGCGATATCCGCTGACGCCCCGTATCCGGAACCCCTCAAGACAATGACCGACTCCGTAGTTCTCTTCGACGAAATCAAGACCGCCGGCGGCCAGCGCTTCGGCGTCGCCACGCTCAACGCACCCGCCTCGCTCAACGCGCTGTCGGTGGACATGGTGCGCCTGCTCACGCCCCAGCTGCGCGCATGGGCGAAGGACGACGGCATCGTCGGCGTGCTGCTGCAGGCCGCGGGCGAGAAGGCCTTCTGCGCGGGCGGCGACCTGCGCCAGCTCTACCAGACGCTGCGCGAATGCGGCGCCGAACGCAACACCTACGCCGAGGACTTCTTCCGCGAGGAGTACGAGCTCGACCACCTGATCCACACCTTCCCGAAGCCCTTCCTCTGCTGGGGCCACGGCATCGTGATGGGCGGCGGCGTGGGCCTGATGTCGGGCTGCTCGCACCGCGTGGTGACCGCGCAGAGCCGCATCGCCATGCCCGAGATCAGCATCGGCCTGTACCCCGACGTGGGCGGCAGCTGGTTCCTGCGCCGCACGCCGGGCCGCACCGGCCTGTTCCTCGCGCTGACGGCCGCGAATCTCAATGCCGCCGACGCGATCTTCTGCGGCCTGGCCGACGTGCTGGTGCCGCAGGAGCACAAGGGCCAGGTGCTCGAGGCCATCGCCGCCGCGCGCTGGGCCGGCGATGGCAAGGCCGACCGCGCCACGCTGTCGCGCATCCTCGCCAAGGCCGGCGAGGGCGCCGAACTGCCGGCGTCGAAGGTGCGCGAGCACTACGACACCATCAACGCGCTGATGGCCGGCGACGACCTGCTCGACATCGCGCAGCGCCTGCGCGCATTGCGCAGCGACGACGCCTGGCTGCAGAGCGCCGCCAAGACCTTCATGAAGGGCGCGCCGAGCTCGGCCGCGCTGAGCTTCGAGCTCTGGCAGCGCGTGCACCGCATGTCGCTGGCCGAGGTGTTCCGCCTCGAGTACTGGGCCTCGCTGGGCTTCTGCGCGCACAAGGACTTCGCCGAGGGCATCCGCGCGGTGCTGATCGACAAGGACCGCAATCCCCAGTGGTCGCCCGCGAGCATCGAGGAGATCACCCAGGCCTTCATCGACGACCACCTGCGCCCGCGCGGCGAGATGCCGGCGGAGCTGGCGACGCTGAGGTAAAGACGGATTTCCGGACGCAGAGGACGCGAAGGTTTCGCGAAGAGCGCGAAAGAAATCCATTTGAAGTTTTTTTGCGTCCTTCGCGAAACCTTCGCGTCCTCTGCGTCCGGTTCCTGCATTCAAGACACTCAATCCTTCGGAGACAACACATGAAGATCGCATTCATCGGCCTCGGCAACATGGGCGGCCCGATGGCCCTCAACCTGCTCAAGGCCGGCCACACGCTCAGCGCCTTCGACCTCTCGGCCGACGCCTGCCAGAAGTTCGCGGGCGAGGGCCTGCCGATCGCGAAGTCGGCGGCCGACAGCGTGGCCGATGCCGAGGTCGTGATCAGCATGCTGCCGGCCAGCGCGCACGTCGAGGGCCTGTTCCTCGGCGGCGCGGGCAAGCCCGGCCTGCTCGAGAGCATCCAGGCCGGCGCGCTCGTGATCGACAGCAGCACCATCGCCGCCGCCACCTCGCGCAAGGTGGCCGAGGCGGCCGCCGCCAAGGGCATCGCGATGATCGATGCGCCGGTGTCGGGCGGCACGGGCGGTGCCATCGCGGGCACGCTGACCTTCATGGTCGGCGGCGAGACGAAGGACCTCGAGCGCGCTCGGCCGGTACTCGAGAAGATGGGCGCCAACATCTTCCACGCGGGTGCCGCGGGCGCGGGCCAGACCGCCAAGATCTGCAACAACATGTTGCTCGGCATCCTGATGATCGGCACCTCGGAAGCGCTCGCGCTCGGCGTGGCCAACGGGCTCGATCCCAAGGTGCTGTCGGAGATCATGCGCCGCAGCTCGGGCGGCAACTGGGCGCTCGAGAAGTACAACCCGATGCCCGGCGTGATGGAGGCCGCGCCGGCCTCGAAGAACTACGCGGGCGGCTTCGGCACCGACCTGATGCTCAAGGACCTGGGCCTGGCGCAGGAGAACGCGACCGCCGTGCGCGCCTCGACGCCGCTGGGCGGCATCGCGCGCAACCTCTATGCGGCGCACAGCCTCGCGGGGCATGGCGCGCTCGACTTCTCGAGCGTGCTGAAGCTGTTCCAGAAGCCCTGAGCGGGCTTGGCTCGACGCGAGACAGCGGCCTCAGTGCCGCTGTTTGCTCTTGTGGGCGGTCTTCTCGGCCTTCTCGAAGGCCTCGTCGCTGGGCGCGCCCTCGCTGCCCGGCTTGCGCATGTGCTCGCCGCTGCCGTGCTTGATGCGCTCCTGCTTGGCGTGGATGTTGGCGTAGAGGCCCTTGGTCTTTCGGGTCGGCATCGATGGCTCCTTGATTCGGTGCTCGCAGCGTGGTCACCGTGCATGGCTCGCCTGGCACGCGCAGGCCGCGTCGCGGCGTAGGACATGTCGCGCGGCACGTCGTTGCCGCAGCCGGGCGCGGGGCCTTTGCGCGCATCGTCAGAATGGGGGCATGCCCCATGTCACTTCACGTCCGTCGCATCGCCTGCCGTACCGCGCATCCGCGAGCCTGCTGCTCGCCGCCTTCATCGCGGGCTGCGCCGCGCCGCCGCCCGCGCGCACGCAGACCCAGCCAATACCCGCCGTGCCGCGCGCCGCCGCGCCCGTGCCTTCGGCCACTCCCACCGCACCGGTCGCACCCGCCGTCGACGATGCCCGCATCCAGCAGGACTTCGAGCGCTGGGTCGCGCAGTTCCGCACCCAGGCGCGCGCCGCCGGCATCGACGAGGCCACCCTGCACAGCGCCTTCGACGGCGCGAGCTACCTGCCGCAGGTGGTGGAGCGCGACCGCAGCCAGGCCGAGTTCGTGCGCGCGGTCTGGGACTATCTCGACACGGCCGTCTCGGCCCAGCGCGTGGCGCGCGGCCAGGAACGGCTGCAGGCGCTGCGGCCACAGCTCGATGCCGTGGCCGCGCGCTACGGCGTGCCGGGCGAGATCGTGGTCGCGATCTGGGGCATGGAGAGCAACTACGGCGCCAACTACGGCGACATCTCGACCATCGATGCGCTCGCCACACTGGGCTTCGAGGGCCGGCGCGCCGGCTGGGCACGCGAGCAGCTGATGGCGGCGCTCAAGATCCTGCAGCGCGGCGACATCCCGCGCGACCGCATGATCGGCTCCTGGGCCGGTGCGATGGGCCAGACGCAGTTCCTGCCGACCGTGTTCCTCGCGCATGCGGTCGATGCCGACGGCGACGGCCGGCGCGACATCTGGGACAGCATGGCCGACGTCACGGCCTCGACCGCGAACTTCCTCCAGCACTCGGGCTGGCAGGCCGGCCAGCCCTGGGGCGTGGAGGTGCGGCTGCCGCCGGGCTTCGACCTCGCGCGCGCCGACGGGCAACTGCGCCAGTCGGCGAGCCAATGGACGGCCGAAGGCGTGCGCGCGATGGACGACGCCACGCCGCTGCCCGCGCTGCCCGATGCCTCGATCCTGCTGCCGGCCGGCGCGCGCGGGCCGGCTTTCCTGGTCGGGCCCAACTTCCGCACCATCCTGCGCTACAACAACGCGACCAGCTATGCGCTGGGCGTGGGCCTGCTGGCGCAGCGCCTCGCGGGCGGGCCCGGCGTGCGCGCCGACTGGCCGCGCGACCTGCAGCCGCTGTCGCGCGCCGAGACGATCGCGCTGCAGCAGGCGCTCAATGCGCGCGGCTTCGGCGCCGGCACGGCCGACGGGCTGCTGGGCCCGGCCACGCGCGATGCGATCCGGCGCTGGCAGCGCAGCGTGGGCGAGCCGGCCGACGGCTATCCGACCGTGCAGCTGCTGCAGCGCATCGCCACGCCGTAGCGCTTATTCCTCCGAGGTCGCGAGCGTGGCCTTCTGGCGCCGCGTCGCGCCCGCGCGCCACAGCGTGAGCTCGACCGCGTCGCCGGGCTGCAGGCGCTCGAGCACGGTCAGCACGTCGTCGGCGCTGCTGACGGCCGCGCCGTCGATCGCGGTGATCACGTCGCCCGGCACGATGCCGCGCTCGCCGCGCGCGAAGGCACGCAGGCCCGCGCGCGCGGCCGGGCTGTCGGGCTGCACGCGCAGGATCGCCACGCCGCGCGGCAGGTCGAGCGCGCTGTTGAGTTCCTTGGGCGCATAGGTCAGGCCCAGCGCGGGGCGCACGAAGCGGCCGTCGCGGATCAGCCGCGGCACGATGCGGTTGACCTCGTCCACGGGGATCGAGAAACCGATGCCCGCGCTCGCGCCCGAGGGGCTGAAGATGGCGGTGTTGACCCCGATCAGCCGGCCCGCCGAATCGAGCAGCGGGCCGCCCGAGTTGCCGGGATTGATCGCGGCATCGGTCTGGATCGCGCCGCGGATGGTGCGCCGGTTGACCGAATCGATCTCGCGGTTGAGCGCGCTCACGATGCCGGTGGTCAGCGTCTGGTCGAGCCCGAAGGGATTGCCGATGGCGTAGACCTTCTGGCCCACCTGCAGGTCGGCGCTGCTGCCCAGCGGCAGCGGCCGCAGCTTGGCCGCGGGCGCGTCGATGCGCAGCACCGCGAGGTCGCGATCGGGGAACACGCCCACGAGCTGTGCACGGTGGCTGCTCTGGTCGGCCAGCGTCACGCGCGCGGCGGCCGCGTTCTGGATCACGTGGTAGTTGGTGACGATGTGGCCCTGCGTGTCCCAGACGAAGCCGGTGCCCGTGCCTTGCGGCACCTGCTGCACGTTGAGCGAGAACAGGCCGCGCTCGAGCCCGATCGAGGTGATGTTGACCACCGCGGGCGAGGCGGCCTTGAACACGGCGATGTTGTTCTGCTCCTCGGCCCCGAGCGCGCCGCGCGCGGCGATCGGGCGCGGGGTGGCCTCGGCGCGCGGCTGGGCATGGCCGGGCAGGGCGAGCAGGGTGGTCGAAAGGAGGAGCGGGAGGAGGAAGAGGGTTCGCATGGCGCGGTGGGCATTGAGCGGGAGCGGGGCGGACTTTAGCGGGCCGCGGTGACCGGCGTGGGATTGCGATCGCGCCGAGCGCTTTCGGTTCTGCGCGCGCCGCGATTTTTCCGGGGTGCCCGGCTGGCGCTCGTCCGACGCGGCCCTCCCGGGCCGGCGCCAATAATCGCGCCATGCTGTCGTTCCTCCGCTCCCGTTGCCTGGCCGCCCTGGCCCTCGGCCTCCCGCTCTCGCTGCTGCTGGCCGCCGCGCCCGCCGTGGCCCAGGACCGCGCACAGGCGCTGCTGCAATTCGAGGGCGTGGCGGCGCGCTACCAGGCGGCCTACGCGCCCGGCGCCGTGGCGCGCGGCGCCAGGCAGCAGCTCGAGCCGGCCGACGAAGCCATCGCGGGCGGTGCGCTCAAGGCGCTCGATGCCGCCTCGGCCCATGCCTTCGACGCGAACGCCGCGGTTGCCGCGGTGCGCACGGCCGTGGCGGCTGCCGGGCAGGGCGGCGCGGCGCCGTCGCCCGCGGCGCTGGCCGCGGTCGCGCACCTCGCGAAGGTGCGCGCCGACTATGGCGCGATGGACGACGCGGCCCGCGCCGACTTCGTCAAGCGCCAGCAGGCCCAGCCGCCGGGACCGGCGCGCACCGCGCTGCTCGAGCGCATGGCGGTGGCCGACCTGCGCGAGATCGACTTCTCGAGCGAGCTGCTGATGACCGCCGTGGTCAAGCAGCTGGCGCGCGGCAACGCGGCCCAGTTCAGCGCGCTGCCCGAGGCCACGCTCGAGGGCGCCATCGACTCGTTGTGGTCGCGCGGCGTGACCTCCACGCGCCAGCGCAACCTGCTGATCGTCGCGCGCGAGTTCGAGCGGCAGCTCACGCTGGTGTGGCTGTCGGCGCTCGGCGAGGACGAGATCGCCGCGCTCGCGGCCTGGCGCGGCGACGCGCAGGCCGATGGCGAGCGCGAGGCGCTGGTCGGCAGCTACCGCGCCGAGGTCAAGGCCGGCGACACGCGCGCGATCCGCGCCGTGCTGCGGGCCTGGCCGCGGTAGCCGGAAGGTATCCGACGGACGGCCCGATCAGCGCCGATTCGGCGCCGAATGTAGCCATTTGGGCGTCGTCGTCGGAAAGTTCCCCGTCATTGTTTCAATTTCATGAACACCGTGGTTCATTCGAGCGAGGGTTTTCCCTTGTTTCCTGGGGCAAACTTCGAGCCCGTCCAAAAGAAGACCATCCAAGGAAAGACACTCGTATGAAGACCTCGAACATCCTCGCTGCCGCCGCCCTGTCGCTGATCGCCGTTGCCGGCGCCCACGCCGAAACCTATGAAGGCGTGCATTCCGTGACCGCCGGCTACAGCCGCGCCGACGTGGCGCCCCAGGCTGCCGCCGCTGCCCGCGAAGGCAACATCTACGCCGACGGCGCGACCGCCAACCTGGCACCCGTGGTGGCCGGCAACACCGACCGCGCCGTGGTGCGTGGCGAAGCCGTGGCAGCTGCCCACGCTCCCGGCCAGAACCTGCGCCGCGAATCGTTCCCGGGCAGCGTGATCCCCGCGCAAGCCCGCACGCTGACGCGTCAAGCCGGCCTGTGAGGCCGGGCGGCGCAAGCCGCTTTCTGCTGAAGAGAATTGGTTCGAAAACCGGGCCACGCGACGAGCGTGGCCCGGTTTTTCGTTGGGGCCCGCGTCGCGAGGCTGCTTGTGACGTGGGCTCGGCTATCGTCGGCGGATGTATCTGCCACGAGGGAGCTCCTCCATGCCATCGCGTCTTTCCCGCCTTTCGCTGCCCGCCCTGTCCCTCGGCTGCGCCGTGCTCGCCGTTGGCGGCACGGCCTTCGCCGACACGCTCAAGAAGCCCGCCCTCGACCAGCTCGCCGCGCGCTGGCAGGCCGGCCAGACTGCGAAGGACTTCCATGCCTTCCTGGCCCAGGCCGTGGCCGCGAACCCCGCGAACAAGGAGCTGGCCGCGGCCGTGTCCGCGTATGGCCGGCGCCAGCCGCTCGCAGGCGATGCGCTGGTCGACATCGCGCGCCTGCTCGGCCTGTACAACCGGCTGCACAACCAGCAGGCGGCGATCGCGACCATCGGCGCCATGGTCGCGATCCCGACCGTGCGCAACGTGCAGGTGCCGCCGCACGAGAGTCCCGCGATCCTCGACTTCGGCCGGCTGGTCGAGACGATGGCGAAGGACTTCGGCCTGAACTGGCGCAACGTCGACAACCGCATCTTCGAGGTCAGCCTCCAGGGAAGCGGCAGCGAGGAGTTCGGCATCCTCACGCATGCCGACGTGGTGCCCGCCGTGCTGTCCGAATGGGTGCTCGACGACGGCACCCGACTCGATCCCTTCACCATGACCCGCGTGGGCGACTTGCTCTACGGCCGCGGCACCATCGACGACAAGGGTTCGATCGCCGCCGTGCTCTATGCGATGAAGGCCGTCAAGGACAGCGGCCTGCCGCTCGAGCGCGGCATCCGTCTGATGATCGAGACCACCGAGGAGACCGGTGGCGACGCGATGCTCTACTACCGCAACAAGACGGCGCTGCCGGCCTACAACATCGTGCTCGACAGCAAGTACCCGGCGGTCGTGGCCGAGAAGGGCTCGGGCGCGCTCAAGGTGTTCTTCCCCGCGCAGCCCGCCGACCCCGCGGCCACCGCCATCGTCGCGATGGCCGGTGCCGCCTCGGCCAATGCGATCGCGCAGACCGCCACCGCCACGCTCAAGGGCGGCGACCTCGGCGCGGCGGCCGCGACGCTCGAGGCCGCGAAGGCCGGCTTCGTGCGCAAGTACGAAGTCCAGGGCGGCAAGTTCGCCATCGACATCGCGCGCGGCGCCGACAGCATCGAGCTCAAGGTGACCGGCGTCTCGGCCCATGGTTCGCGGCCCGAGGAGGGCGTGAACCCCGTGCCGCGCCTCGCGCTGTTCCTCAAGGAGTCGGGCCTCGCGCTCGCGCCCAACGGCTTTCGCCAGGCGGTCGACTACCTCGATGCGCTCTACGGCACGGGCTACCTTGGCGAGAAGCTGGGCCTGGGCTATGCCGACGACTTCATGGGCCCGCTGACCTTCTCGCCGAACCTGGTGCGCGCGGGCGCCGACGGTCGCGTCGAGGTCACGGTCAACGTGCGCATGCCGCGCGGCCGCACGCCCGATGAACTCAAGGCCCAGGTCACCGCGAAGGTGCAGGCCTGGGCCGACGCCGCCAAGGTCAAGCCCGACATCCAGTACGACCAAGGCAACTGGATGGCGCGCGATCCCAAGGGCGCCTGGCTCTCGACGCTGCTGAACATCTACGGCGACACCACCGGGCTGGAGGCCAAGCCCGTGCCCACGGCCGGCAGCACCACCGCCAAGCTGATGCCCAACGCGATCAACTTCGGCCCCGCGATGCCCGGCAAGAAATACACCGCGCACAACGCCAAGGAATACAAGGAAGTGCCCGACCTCGACGCGGACATGCAGATGTTCACCGAGATGCTGGTGCGGATCGGGAATCTGCCGCGGATGCAGTGAGATTCCGGTGAGCATCGAGTTCGCCACGGCCTGCGCCGTGCGCAACGCACGACGGATAGACTGAAACTCGCTCCCGCGCTAACGACCGGTGAAATGGAACGCGGGGAGCGCTCAATCAAAAAAAAGAGGGGTATGAATGGGAGGAGTCTGGGGACTATTGGGGCCTGAGCAGCTTCCGATTTCTCGTCGCACCCGAAGCCTGGGGCTCGCTGCGACCATCCGACGGTTCAATGAGCTTGCCGTTCCCGGCATGGGTGGTGTCTGGTACGGCAAGCGCTTCCTGCTGGCGACCCTGGGGATCGTGGTGGCCGAGCGTGTGCGACTGCGCGGAGGCAAGGTGCAGAACATCGAGGTCGCGAATGCCGTCGAGGCATTGGCATGCTGCCTGGCTTTCAAGGGCCAGGGGTGGCAACCCGATGCCCGCCTGCGAGGCCGCACCAAGCTGCAGGGACAGACCGCCGATCTTTCTTTCAGGAAGGTCGCGCGACGCGGCTTCTACGTGAGCCAGCCGATGCGCATGGCGGCGGTACGGGCATTGCCCGCACTGGGATTTGCCGAGAACGGCGCCACACGCTTCAATGCCTTTCGCGCCTCGGACGAAGGAGAGGCGTTCGTCGAAGATGCGTGCCGGCCTTACTCGCCCTACAACCGGTCCGTGGTCGACCATCTCGTGAAGTGGGTGCGCGGAGAGGAAAACCGCACCGACACCGCCTACTTGAGCGACGCGTTGTCTCCCTTGCTGGCGTTGCCGGCTTCCGCCTGCACGCAGATCCGGGCACGGCTCGAACTGGGTGGAAAGAACGAGGAGCCCGACAGTCGCCTGCGTCGACGCAGCGCATTGAACTGGGTCGCTCGTCTCGACACCGACCCGACGACGGATTGGCGCAGGCCCGCCGAGATTTCGGACGATAGGCATTGGCACGACCTGCAGGCGGGCGCTGCGTTCTTTGCCGTTCGCGATGCCGCCATCGCGACGCTCGATGCGGTGGAGGGGGCCATGGGGCCCGAAGGGCGGCCGACCTCCATCGATGACGCGGCGCGACGCACCGGGCATTCCATCGATGCGCTGCGGCGGACGGCGAACGAATTCCTCGCGCTCGGGCATCGAGACGCGGAAGCCCTCGATTTCTCCCGCCTGTGCGCGGCCGACAGCCCGGCGCAGGTTCTCCGGGGCCTGGTCGAGCGCGACGGCAGGGTGCTTCGCCTCGCCGGCAGCGAGGTACGGCCGGCGGGCGCGGCATTTCGCGGCACGGCCATCGAGGAATCCTCGCAGGCGGACGAAGACGACGATGGCCCGACGGGCGACGTTCGCGTTCCCACCGGAATTTCCTATCGCGTGCGCAACCTGTACCTGCTGAACCTCGACATGCAAGGCCGTCTCGGCGAATGGCTTCAAAGGAATCGATCGGAGGCGGCGCATGAGCAGTGACCGTGGTCGTCTGAGCCTGCCTTCGCTGGCTCAGCATTTCGATGCGCCTGAAGGCTACGTTGGTCATTTCGGCTGGATCTGCGGATATTCGGCCGATGCCCCGTTCCTGAACGACGCAGCCGAGCGCTTCACGGCGCTCACGAAGGACCAGCGCGCCAGCCAGGGTCACGTCGCGCTGGCCCTGATCGTCGACCCTGGCCATCCGCCGATCGGCTTCATCGACGCGCCGGGCATCGCTCATCTCGCGATCCTGGAGGCGCGGGACAAGCCCTTTCGGCTGCTGCACGCCAAGGTCGCGCTCTTGGGCTATCGCCATCTGGAGCAGCGCGATCGCTGGCGTCTGCGATTGGTCGTTGCGACGGGAAACTGGACACGCCAGACGCTCGAGGACAGCCTCGATCTGGCGTGGCGCGTCGAGGTCGACAGCGATTCGTTGGCGGAGCCCGCGGCCGACGATCGCCGGGCGTGCGCGGACATCGGTGCCGCCCAGGGGCTGCTGGGTGCCATCCGGGCGTGGTTCGACACCCGGCTGCTGGACGCATCGCCGTCGGGCTCCGAGCATGTCCAACTGCTCGATGCCTGGATGGCACGGTGCGCGGCGGCGGCAGCGGGCGAACCGCGGTTCTTCGACAACAGGCATGCCTCCTTGCTGAGCCAACTGCCGACCAAGGTGAAGGCCGAAAGCGAATCCGGCCCCCGAAACTATCTGGCCATGGGCTCCGGTTTCTACGAATCGGGGACCCGCCCGTCGGAAGCGCCTTCGGTGCCCGTCGCGGCGATCCGCGCACTGAAGGAGGCCTCGTTGTTGACCCGGGCCGCGGAGGTGGATCTCTTCGTCAACCGGCTGGCGTGCCAGGCGGTGGCGTCCTCGGTACAGGCCCTGGAAGACCAAGGCGTGAAAGTGAGACCCGCTGCGGCCCCGTCACCGCTGTTCGGCGACAACAGTGCGCGGACGCTGCACGCCAAGTTCCTGTTCAGCGCGAAGTACGCCAGCAACGCCCCCCGATGCAATGGCGCCTGGATCTACCTGGGCTCGGGCAATCTCACGGGGCCGGGGTTCGCGAACGCGATGAGCCCTTCATCGGGAAATCTCGAGGCCGGCGTCGTCTTCGCGCCCGGTCCCCTGTACTGGCATGCGGACCGGGGAATCGAGGCCCATCAGGTCGTCGGCAATCTGCTGCCGATCCAATGGACCGAGGCCTTCGATGGTTCCACGGTCCTGTCGGCCGGCGATTCCTTCGAACGGCCCGAGACCTTGCATACGGCGCCGCCGGTGGCCTGGCTCGCGTGGTGCGAGACAGGCGATGGCGGATTCCTTTCGCTGCCCGCCGAAGTGCTGGACTACGAACTCGCCTTCCAGGTGCTGACGCCCGAAGGCATTCCAGGCGTCGTGAGCGGTGGCACCATCCCATGGACGGGGCGCCGCCCTCGGGTCGTGCGCTGCCGGTGGAATGCCGATGGCACGCGGAAGGAAGCGGACATCCCCGTGATCGACGAGTTCGGACGCATTGCGGCAGCCAAGCTGATGCCTCTGGGGGTCGACGAGGGCTGGTGGCAGTTGGCGGACTTTCCGCTGGTGCCGATCGAGGAGACCTCCAATGATGATCCCGATTCACGGGACGACCACCCGGGCGAGCCGGGCGGGGAAGGCGGTCGCACGCTGGTGTCGAGCTATTCGATCCGCCAGATGATGGAGCTGATCGAGAACATCGCCGAAAAGCAGACGGCCATCGACAGGCGCGATTGGGAGCCCTGGTGCCGACGGCTCGAACAGACGCTGGTTCGCATGAGGGACAGCGGACCGGTGGCCTATTTCCGGATGCAGCAGGCGCCGAAGTTGAATCCCTTGAGTCCTCTGCGGTGCGCTCCCTTTCGCCCGAGCTTCGCCGAAACCGCCGAAACCTCCGAGGGGCGGCTCTACGAGGAGGCGCTCCGGCGCATCGAACTCAGCTGGGGCGTGGACGAGATGGTGTCGATGGGAGAACTGCAATGAGCCGGTCATTTGCGGGCTGGGAGGCCGTCGGGCGGAATCTGCAGGAGATCGCCGCCGGCCACGCCATCGAACTCAACGCGGGGCAGCGTGCCAGCCTCGTCGCCATCGCCGAGCGCCTGCCGGGCAACGGCGTGCTCATCGCGGACGAAGTCGGACTGGGCAAGACGCGCATTGCCGCGGCCGTCGCGCGTGGCGTGATCGACGCCGGAGGACGCGTCGCCATCATCGTTCCGCCGGTGCTGGGCTATCAGTGGCGCGAAGAGCTGCAGCGCAAGGCGCACATCGAGAACACGCCCCTGATCATTCGAAGCCTGGACGCGTACCTGGATGCGTGGAAGCAAGGGGCCGGCGCAGAGGAACCCTGGGGAGATCACCCGGCGTTGCTGATCTCGCATGCCTTTTGCAACTGGTCGATCAAGGGCAATACCAAGACCAACTGGAAGTGGACGCTGCTGCCGGCCACCCTGATCTTGGCCCGGAAGCGGAGTTCGGTGAGGGGGCAGCGTCCGCGTGGCTACAAGGGCGATGGAAAGATGAACGACGCCCGCGTCGCAGCTGCGGCGGAGTGGATTCTCCAGAATTCGGACGAGGCCTTGCTCGATGCACTGGCCTTTCACCCTGAACTGAATCGCTGGGGTGCGGAGTCGCCGTTGTTTAAGCCCGGCAACTACCTCAAGCGCACGGTATTCAGGAGCGCGCTCGAACAGGTGGTGGGCCTCGGGCTCGGGCGCTTCGATCTCGTGATCGTCGACGAGGCGCACAAGAGCCGGGGCGAGGAAAGCAATCTCAACCGCCTGCTGGATTTCGTCGTGCAGCCCGGCGCCGATGCGAGGCGGCTTGCGATGACGGCAACGCCGATCGAACTGGACGCGAAGCAATGGACCTCGACGCTTCGGCGCCTGGGAACGGACTTGCCCCGCGCCCAGCGGTTGATCGATGACTATGCGGCCGCGGTCAAGCAGGTGCGCGCCAGCCCCACCGATGCGGAAACGCGAGCTGCGTTCGGCGAGGCGGCCCAGAGCTTCAAGAGCGCCTTCGGTTCGGTCCTGGTGCGTCGAGACAAGCGGGACGATCCCTGGGTCAGGCGCTTCGCCGAGCTGTCGGGAGAGAGCCACCATGCCTACAGGCGCGAGCGAGCCATCGCGATCGACGCGGCAAGCCTGCCGCCAGCGTGGCGGCAGGCGGTCTGTGCCGCCGAAGCCCTGTCGTTCGCGACGCGGGGCAGCGACGACGCGGTCGCCAAGCGCTTGCGATTGACGCTGGGCAATGGACATGGAATCGCCGCACTGATGGATCAGCTGCTGCAGGATGCCGAGGAAGACAAGGCGCAGGCCGAGGCGGATGGTGCGGGCCCGGTCGAAGCCGCGGATCCCGTGATTGCAGCACCCAGGAACAAGCGGGAGCAGCGTGCCGACTGGTGGAAGCAAAGGATGGCCGACGCGTTTCGCGAGGGGGCGACGCCGTCGAGCGATGCGGCCCTCTACGAGCATCCGGCCATTTCGGCGGCCGTCGAGGCGATCGAAGCCACCTGCGGACCTGCTGCCAACGAAAAGGTGCTGGTCTTCGGTCGATTCACGCGGCCGATGCGTTCGCTGGTCCGGCTTCTCAATGCCCGCGCGTTGCTGCGCAGCCTCGACAGCGGCGTGCTCTGGCCGCAGGAGAAGCTGGCCGATACCGAGCGCGCCGCCGTGCTCGCCGCGCTGCGCCAATCGGGCCGGCGCGATTCGCTCGATGACATCGACAGTCGACTGAAAACCCAATACGCGGCGCTGGAACAGCAGCGGGAAACGTTCAGGACCCATCTGGTGGCGTCGATCGCGCAGGGCTTCGGATCGATCGAGGTCGGACATCGGATCCGGTCGATCTACGAGGCGTTTGCAGCACGCGTGGAACACGAGGCCGGACGCGAGACCCCCCGCCATGCGGGTGTGCTGGCGCTGGTGGCGCGCGCGATCCAGGACCTCATGGGGCACGGCGATGCCGCCGTGGACGCGGGACGTATCGCGGCAGCCTTCGTCGAGCTGGTCGACGCGGCCAGCGACCAGGAAGACCGCTCCGATGCGGAGGGCCAGGGCGGGCAGGCACAGGCAGTGCAACGATGGGAAGCGCTCGAAGAGCGGCTGAGGGGTGAGTTCAATCTGGCGGAGGGTGCTTTCGCGCGCCTGATGCACGGAGACACCCGGCCCCACACGCGCCGGATGCTCCAGCTCGCATTCAATCGCGAGCACAGCCACCCCAAGGTGCTCGTGGTCCAGTCGGTCGTGGGCCGCGAGGGGCTGAACCTTCACACCGCGTGCCGGACGGTCGTCCTGCTTCATCCGGAGTGGAATCCGGGTGTCGTGGAGCAGCAGATCGGCCGCGTGGACCGCATCGGGAGCCTGTGGCAATCGAAGTTCCAGGCCTGGGAGAAAGCCGGCCCCGATTTGGCTGGCGACGGCCCGCCCCGCATCGAGATCCGGCCCGTGGTTTTCAAGGGAAGCTACGACGAGGAGAACTGGCGGGTGTTGCGCGAGCGCTGGGAGGAGCTGAGGGCACAGCTTCACGGCGTCGTGGTCAACGAGCACGCGAGCGACGAGCTCATGCGACAGCTGGCGCGGGAGATCAATGCCCTGGCGCCTGATTTCTCTCCTGCACCGATCCGGCCCGCTCATTGATCGAAGGGGCCAAGTCGCCCTGCCACTGCGCGGCAAAGCCCCGGAGCTCCACCAGCTCGTCGAGGATCGGACACGCGGGCCGGTGGTCGCCCCGGCACAGGCCCGCGAGCCGCTCGAGCACGCGCTTCGTCGCCTGCAGCTCCTCGATGCGCGAATCGAGCGCCTCGGCGCGGCACAGCGTGAGGCGCTTGACCTCGGCGCTCGCGCGTTCCTCGTCGCGCCACAGCGCCACCAGTTGCTCGATCTCGTCCATGGCGAAGCCCAGTGCCAGCGCGCGGCGCGCGAAGCGCAGCACGGCGACGTGGGCGTGCGTGTAGCGGGGCTCGGCCGCGCCGATCAGGCCGCGCGCCTCGCACTGGCGCAGCAGCCGTTGCGAAACGCCGGCGCGCGCGAGCGCGGCCTCGAGGTCGAACCGCGGCGCGGTGTCGGCGTGGACGGGCGATGGAAGGGTGCGAGGGGTCATGCGGCCTCCTGTGGAAGAGGCCCGAAGTCTTCGGTCTCGCACGGTGTCAAGGTCAAGCCGCGGCGCGGCTTTTCCTTGCGGCGCGTGGGCCTATCGCAGGCCGTGCGCCTGCAGCACCGTCTTGAGCCTGCGCACCTCGTGCTGCAGGTCGAGGATCAGCGCCGCGGCATCGAGGCCGACGCCGAAGTCGCGCTCGAGCCGCCGTGCCTCCAGCGCATGCTGCAGGTCGGCGCTCGAGAAGCGCCAGCGCTCGGGCTGCGCCTCCTCGGTCTCGATGCGCACGATGCCGACCTCGACCAGTTGCACGACCCAGGCGGTGTCGGCACCGCAGGCATGGGCGAGTTCGCTCGCGGCCAGCGGATGCAGTTGGCCGACGGCGGTGGTGGTGATGGAAACGGTCGCCATCTCAGACTCCCAGGTGCTGGCGTGGGTTGAACGAGGCCGAGGCCTTCGCGAGCGCCTCGTAGGCGCTGCGCGCGGCCTCGCTGTCGGCGGGCGGCAGCGCGATGTCGAGCAGCAGGTAGAGGTCGCCGGGCGTCTTGCCCGCGAGGCCGCGGCCCTTGAGGCGCAGCTTGAGGCCGCTCTTGGCCTGCTTCGGCACCGTGACCTCGACCGCGCCGCCGCCGGGCAGCGGCACCTCGACCTGCGCGCCGAGCGCGGCCTCGGTGGGCGTGACCGGCAGGGTCATGTAGAGGTCGCGCGCCTCGACGCGGTAGAGCTTGTGCGGCGCGATGCGCACCTCGAGGTAGAGGTCGCCGGCCGGCTCGCCGCCATGGCCCGGCAGGCCCTGGCCCGCGAGGCGGATGAACTGGCCCGGATGCACGCCGGGCGGGATCTTCACGCTCAGGGTGCGCGTTTCCCAGCGCGGCTGGCCCTGCGCGTCGAGCACCTGCGAGCGCAGGCTGATCTCGCGCTCGGCGCCGCCGAGGGCGTCTTCGAGCGCGATCTCGATCGCCGCATGGTGGTCCTCGCCGCGCGCGCGGAAGTTCTGCCGCGCGGCGCCGCGGCGCTCGGCCTCGCCGAACATCGAGGAGAAGAACTCGCTGAAGTCGGCATGGTCGGCCGGGCCCTGGCGCGGTCCGCGGTGGAACTCGAAGCCGGTGTCCCAGCCCGGCGGCGGCTGGAAGTCGCCGTCGGGGCGGCCGCCGCGCGCCACGCGGTCGGCCAGGGCGTCGTAGGCGGCGCGCTTCTCCTTGTCGCCGAGCACGTCCTTGGCTTCGTTGATGTCGCGCATGCGCTGCTCGGCGTCGGGCTCCTTGCTGACGTCGGGGTGGTACTTGCGCGCGAGCTTGCGGTAGGCCTTGCGCACCTCGTCGTCCGACGCGGTGCGCTCGATGCCCAGGGCGCTGTAGTAGTCCTTGAATTCCATGGTCTTGGTGTGGGGTGTGGGGACGGCTCGCGCGCGGTGCTCGGAGAACCCTAGGCCAGCGCGGCGTCGCCGTCGGCATGCCGCAGCAGCGGCGTCACGGCCCATGTGGGGCCGCTGCGGTCGAAACGCAATGGCTGCGCGTTGCCCAGCAGCCCCAGGTCGACCGGCACGCCCAGCAGCGCGGCCAGCGCATAGAGCGTGCCGCCGTGCGCCACCACCAGCACCGGCGCGGGCTGGGCCAGGGCCTCGGCCAGCGCGGCGCGCTTGCGCGCGACGAACTGGGCCAGCGTCTCGCCGCCCTCGGGCTCGCAGGCCCAGTCGATGTTGGCCGACGAGGTGCCGATCAGCGCGCCGAAGTTGCGCTCGCGCAGCACGGCCTGCGCGGTGGGCACCAGCTTCAGCGCGCTGCCCACCGCGTGAGCGGTGTCGAAGGCGCGCCGCGCGTCGGAGCAGACGATGGTGCGGATCGGCTCGCCCGCCAGCAGCTCGGCCGCGCGCGCGGCCTGCCGCAGGCCGAGCTCGCTCAGCGGCTCGTCGGTGGCCTGGAAGATGCGCTGCGCGTTGCGGCCGGTCTGGCCGTGGCGCAGGAAGTAGAAGTGGTCGCAGGCCGGCGCCAGCGGCTGGGCGGCGGCGAGGGCGATCAACTGGTCGAGGCCCGAGGGCCGGTGGCCGGAGGCGGAAGCAGTGGCGGCAGGGGTTTGGGACATGGCGTCGATTCTGCGCAATCCATGTGTCGCAGCGGCGGGCTCGGGTTTGCTCGATCTCAGTAGGCGAACTGCAGCGGCCGTCCCTCGCGCTGCGCCTCGACGTCGGCGCGGTGGAAGGGCAGCGCGTGCCACTGCTTGGCCGCGAACAGCGGCAACTGGTCGTAGGCGCGCGGCGAAGCAAGGTCGCTGCTCTGGCCGTAGGTCAAAAGGCCCTGCGCCACCGGCCCGCGCTCGTCGAAGCTCACCACCTGGATGTAGCTGCTGCCGTAGTTGACCTGGTAGCCCCTCGGGTCGATCAGCGACTGGCCCTGCGACTCGAGCTTGTTGAGCACGCCCTCGAACTCGTCGCCGCCATGCAGCGCGATTCGCTGGCCGCGCACCTCGCGCGACTGCGGCACGCCCAGCGGCACGTCGGCCGCGAAGCCCGCGGTGCGCAGGATGCCGACCGCGTCGCCCAGGGCCTTGAAGACCGCGGCGCGGGTGGCGGGCGCGGCCATGTCGAGCCCGGCCGGCGTGGTGACGGGCTGCGCCGGATCGAAGGGCAGGCGCCAGACCTTCGGGATGTCCTTGGCCTTGCGCCAGAACTCGCGGAACAGCGCCGCGCCCTTTGCGTCGGCGTTGCTGGTGCGGTCCCAGGCCGCGAGCACGCGGCAGCCCAGCGCCTGGTCGACGTCGAGCGCGCCGCCGGCGGCCGCGCAGGCCGCCTGCAGGTCGTCCATCACCAGCAGGCCCGCGAGGTTGCGGTCGCGGAAGATCACGCTGCGCAGCTCGGCCGCGCCCATGCGGTTGCCGGGCAGGCCGTCGGCGCCCGCGAGCCGGCCCTCGATCTCGAGGATGCCGCTGCGCGTTCGCAGCCGCTGCGGCACGCCCACCGGCCCGACCAGCGGCGACACGCCCGCCATCGGCGCGATGCGCGGGTTGCTGAGCCAGTAGCTGTCGTTGCTGTTCTGCACCCAGTCGGGCGTGACCACGACCGGCATGCGCACCGGCGCGATGAGGCCCGGCGACGCGGCCGTGGCATCGCGCTGCCAGGCGCAGGCGGCGCGCGAGCCGTCGAGCACCGCGAGGCCGGCCGCGTTGAGCAGCGCCGCGGCGCCCGGGGAGGGCGCGCAGGCGCGCAGCTGCTCGGCCGAGACGTCGGGCACCGCCGAGAGGTCGGCGTACATCGCGTTGCCGTCGCGGTCGGCCGCGATGGTGTTGATCCACGGCATGCCCTGGTTGCCCATCGCGGCGCGCAGCTCGGCCACGTTGCGCGCCTGCGCCATGCGCATCCAGGCCTCGGCCGAGCGCACGTTGAGCGTGTTGGCGTCGCGGATCGCATAGGCGCGCTGCGCGGTCCAGCCCAGGCCGGCCTTGGGCAGCGCGATCAGCGGGCCCCATTCGCTCTCGTAGAAGGTGTGCTGCAGCGCGGGCGCGCCCTCGCTCGCCGGCAGGGTCACGGTGCGCGCCGTCATGCGGCGGCGCTGGCCGTCGACGATGTAGACGGTCGGGTCGGCCGGATCGAGCTGCAGCTCGTAGAGCGTGAATCGCTTGCCGGTCGACACGGTGTGGGTCCAGGCCACGTCCTTGTTGAAGCCGATCGCCACCACCGGGCTCAGGCCGCCGGTGGCGCCCATCACGTCGACGCGGCCGGGGATCGTCAGGTGCAGTTGCCAGAAGCGGTTGGTGCCGGTCCACGGGAAGTGCGGGTTGCCCAGCAGCAGGCCGCGGCCGTCGGGCGTGGCGTTGCGCCCGAAGGCCCAGCCGTTGGAGCCGAGCTCGCCGCCCTCGGGGTTGGCGTTGAAGCTGTGGCGGCCGATCTCGGCCACCGCCTGCTCGAGCGGCACCGGCGCCGCGCCGGTGCGCGCGCCCGGCGCGGGCGGCGCCGCCTCGAGCACCGCGCCCGCGAGCGCGCCCAGGCCGCCCTGGATCATCGATTGCTCGGTGGCGCGCGCCAGGTCGGCCGCCGTCATCGGCCGTACCCAGGGCTTGCCGCGGCAGGCCGCGGGCAGGCCGTTGGGCCCGGCGTCCTGCAGGTAGCGGTTGTAGCCGGCCACATAGCCGCGCAGCATGGCCTGCACCTCGGTGCTGGCGGTGGCGCCGGCGCGCGCGAGCGCGGTGTCGTCCATGTGGTAGCGCACGAACAGGTCGATCTGCGCGTTGGGCATCAGGCCCAGGCCGAAGGCGCCGCGTTCCTGCGCGCCGAAGAAGCGCGAGCGCTCGCCGCGCATCGTCACCATGTGCTCGGCGGTCTGGCAGACGTTGTCCTGCGCATGCGCGTAGGCGGCGCCGAAGGCCAGGCCTTCGTAGTCGGGCGCGGTGACGTGGGCGATGCCGTAGGTGGTGCGCTCGATCGTGACCGCGCGCCCCGAGGGCGGCGGGGCGCTGGCGCAGCCCGCGAGCAGCAGCGCTGTGGCGAGCAGGGAAAGGGGAAGGGTGGCTGCCTGTCTCTTGGTGTTGTGCATGGTGGTGCGGCGCGAAGCCTTCGTTGGAAAACAGCGGGGGACCGAGCGTAGGCCCGCCTCTGCCGCGCCACCTGTCGCCGGCGCGGCAGCCGGCGCCGGAACGTCTCGCTTCAGCCGAAGCGCATGCCCTTCGGGCGCGCCTGCAGCCGCTCGACGTAGGCGTCGATCCGGGGGCGGTTCGAGCGGCCGCCGAAGGCGCGCAGGTAGATGAACATCGAGCCGATCATCACGTCGGCCGCGGTGAACTGCGCGCCGAACAGGTAGGGGCCGTCGCCGAGCTCGCGCTCGACCGCGTCCTTGGCCTCCTCGAAGTCGGTCCAGCCGCGCGCGCTGTTGTTGCTGCGCAGCCTGAGCATGCTGTCGCCCATCGCGGGCTCGAGCTGCGCGGTCGAATAGACCATCAGCGACAGGAAGCGGCCGCGCTCGGGCGTGCCCACGGGCGGGGCCAGCTTCTTCGCGGGGTACTTCTCGGCGATGTAGAGGCAGATGGCCGCGTTCTCGAACAGCCGCGTGCGGCCGTCGACCAGCGCGGGCAGCTTGCCGGCCGGGTTGATCTTGCGGAACTCGCGTGTCTTGTGCGCCTTCTCGCGCAGCAGCGTGGGCACGATCTCGTAGTCCACGCCGGCCTCGTCGAGCATCCACTTGGCGACCTGCGCGCGGCTGTGCGGGTCGAAATACAGCTTCATGGTCATGAGGGTGTCTTCCTTGGGTTTGCGCTGGCTCAGAACTTCGGGATGCGCAGCGTCTTGCTGATCATCAGCGTGCCCGAGAGCGCGAACAGCAGCGCCATCGGATGCAGCTGCCACGGGCCCACGCTCCAGGCGCCGCCCCACAGCGCGTCGCCCAGCCGGCCCTGCGAGGCGGCCCAGGCGAGCACGCCCACCAGCACCACGCTGGTCGGGATCGGCGTGCCCTCGAAGTACTTGACCTTGTCGCCGCCGGCCGAGAGCGATTCGGCCGTGACGTTGAAGCGCGCGAGCCGGCTCACGCCGCAGCAGACGAAGTAGACCAGCGCCACGCAGTCCCAGCCGCCGTCGAGGCCGGCCGCGACGCCCAGCGCGGCCGGCGCCACGCCGAAGGAGATGATGTCGGCCAGCGAATCGAGCTCGCGCCCGAGCGCCGAATGGGTCTGGCGCCAGCGCGCGATGCGGCCGTCGAACACGTCGAACACGAAGGCCGCGGGCGCGAGCGCGGCGGCCCAGTAGAAGTGGGTCAGCGACTGGCTCGCCATGTAGGCCATCGCGAGGAACACGCCGCCCACGCCGCAGGCCGCGTTGCCGAGCGTGAACACGTCGGCGAGGTGGAAGCCGCGGATCATCGAGAAGTGCTTGCGCACGGGAGGGGAGTCGGGGCGGGGCATGGCGTGGGGGCCTCGGTGGAGGGAAGTGCGGGCCACCTTAACCGAAGCGCCGGGCGCGATCTGTAGTCGCGGTCCGACGCCGACGCGAAGCCGCGCGCGGGTTCAAGGCAAAAAAAACGGGGGTGGTCAGGCGTCGACCGGCACGCGGCCGCGGGCCTCGTCGTGCGCCTGCGCGATACGCGCGAAGCGCGCCAGCAGCGAGGCCGCGGCCGGCGTGGCGCCGACACCCTCGCGCAGCGCCGCGGGATCGGCACCGTCGGCGCGCAGGTCGCCGGCCAGCTGCTCGACGTAGCCGCGCATCATCGGCGCGCCGAACTCGGGATGGAACTGCAGGCCCCAGGCCCGTTCGCCGACGCGGAAGGCCTGCACCGGCTCGTGCGCATTGCCCGCCAGCCGCACCGCGCCCTCGGGCAGGCGCAGCGCGCTCTGGCGGTGCACCACGTGGGCCTCGAAGCGCGGCGGCAGCTCGCGCAGCAGCGCGTCGTCGGCCGCGGCGGCTTCGAGCGCCACGGTCACGGTGCCGATCTCCAGCCCGCGCGGATGGTCGCCGGCCTCGCCGCCGAGCGCATGCGCGAGCAGCTGGTGGCCGTAGCAGATGCCGAGCACCGGCGTGCCCTGCGCGACCGCGTGCGCGAGCCAGCCGGCGGTGCGTTCGCTCCAGTCCTCGCGGTGCGACACCATCGCATGCGAGCCGGTCAGCACCGCGCCCGCGATGGTGGCGGGGTCGGGCAGCGTGTCGCCGCGGCGCGGGTCGATCACGGCGATCGGCAGCGTGTCGTTCGCCAGGCCGTCGGCGATCCAGTGCTCGAAGTCGCCGTGCGTCTCGCGCAGGGCGTCGAAGGTGTCGCCGAGCTTGACGATGACCAGGGGGAGAGGGTGCGCGGTATCCATTCCCCGATGATGCCAAAGCCTCAGGCGAGCACCACGCGCTCGCAGGCGCGGCGCAGCGCCGGCAGCGCCGGCATGTCGCGCGAGGCGGCATCGGTGACGACCACGTCGATGTCGGCGCTGCGCGCATAGGTGACGCGGCTGGCCTGGCCGATCTTGGCGTGGTCGGCCAGGATCACCAGCTGCTGTGCCTGCTCGGCCATGGCGCGCGCGATCGCGGCCTCGTGGTGCTCGAAGCTCATCGCGCCGTGCTTCGGATGCATCGCCACCGGCGACAGCAGCGCCACGTCGGCGCGGTAGCGGCGGATCTCCTCGACCGTGCCGGCGCCGCAGGTGGCCTGGGTTTTGACGTCGATCTCGCCGCCGAGCAGCACGGTGCGCCCGCCGGTGTCGCGGCCCTCGGCCGCGCCCGCGAGCTTGAGCGCGATGCTCAGCGAGTTGGTGATGACCGTCATGCCGCTGAGCGTGGCCAGTGCCTCGGCCAGCAGCGCGGTGGTGCTGCCGGTGTCGAGGAACACCGTCTGCCCCGGCTCGAGCAGCGCGATCGCGGCCCGGGCGATGGCGCGCTTCTCGCGCTGCCGCGCCACCAGCCGCACCGCCAGCGGCGGCTCGGGTTCCGCGCCCGTGGCGACGGCGCCGCCATGCACCCGCCGCAGCTCGCCAAGGCCCTCGAGCTCGAGCAGGTCGCGGCGCACGGTTTCGCGCGAGACCGCGAGGTCCTGCATGATCCGCTCGACGCTCAGGCGCGAGAAGGTGGCCAGCAGGCTGCGGATGCGCAGGAATCGTTCTTCTTGGAGCATGGGATGCCGATGGGAGAGGGAGCGATGGCGCCGGTAGCGGACCGGCGCCATTGTGGAGGAGGCGCGTGACGCTCAGGCCGCCTGGCCCATCGCCGGATCGCTGATGCCGTGGCTGCCGTTCTCCACGCGGCCCGCGAAGCGGCGCAGGTAGCTGGTGCCGTCGTCCACGTTGGCCGTCACGCTGAAGTCGTACCAGTGCTTCGCGGGTGCCAGGTCCCACTTCTGCACCACCACCTGGCCCGGCGCGAGCGCGAAGGTCCACGGACCGTCGGTGCGGTAGGCATTCGGCGCCACCGTGACGGTGCAGCTGATGTTGCCGAGGTTGTGCATCTCCAGGTGCACGTCGCCGTTGGCGGCGTCGTAGCAGACGCGCACCTCGGGCAGCGCCGTGCCGCCCGCGAGCGCGGCCGGCAGCTTGCCGCCGAAGCGCCGGAAGTAGCCGTTGGGGCCGAACACCGAGAGGTCGTAGCGCCCGCCGGCCGCCACCGCCCAGGCGTCGTTGAGCAGCTTGCCGGGCTCCACCGTGTAGCGGCGCGGCACCTTGTCGAGCGCAAGATGGTCGTAGACATGGAACACCGCACCGGCGCCGCCGGTGTTGCCGAACACCAGCCAGAACTTCTGCTGCGCCACGTCGGGCCGGCCGCTGGTGTGCAGCTCGTAGGGCAGGGCGCGCGAGTAGCGCACGCCGGTGGCCTGCTGCGGCAGGGTGCCGGTGCCGGGCGCGGGCGCGACCGGGGTGGGCAGCAGCAGCTGCTTCGCGATGGCATCGTCGGCCGCCTTGCCGTCGATGTGCGGCAGCGCGGGCAGCGCCGCGTTGGGCGTGGCGAAGTCGAAGCAGGTGCCTAGGTCGCCCGCGACCGCGCGCCGCCAGGGGCTGATGTTGGGCTCCATCACGCCGAAACGCGTCTCGAGGAAGCGCACCACCGAGGTGTGGTCGGCCACCTGCGAGTTGACCCAGCCGCCGCGGCTCCAGGGCGACACCACGTACATCGGCACGCGCCAGCCCATGCCGAAGGGCGAGCCTCGGTAGGGCGCCTTGAGGTCGTTGCGCTCGCCCAGCGTCGACACCGTGCTCATGCCGGCCTCGCTGCCGTCGGCGTTCAGCGAGGGGATCGAGGGCGGCGGCATGTGGTCGAAGTAGCCGTCGTTCTCGTCGAACATGATGAACAGCACGGTCTGGCTCCAGACCGCGGGATCGGCCGTGAGGGCGTTGAGCACGCGCTCGGTGTATTCGGCGCCCCACAGCGGCGACGAGGGGCCGGGATGCTCCGAGTACTTCTCGGGCGCGACGATCCAGCTCACCTGCGGCAGGCGGCCGGCCTTCACGTCGTCGGCCAGGGCGTCGAGCGAGCGCGTCGACAGGCCGCGCGCCTTGAGCGAGCGCTGCGCCTCGGTCGGCTCGGGCGCGTAGTAGGCCTGGCGAAAGCTGGTGAAGCCCTCGAGCGGGTTGTCGGTGTAGTTGTCGGCCATGTCCTGGTAGATCTGCCAGCTCACGCCGGCCTGTTCCAGGCGCTCGGGGTAGGTGGTCCAGTCGTAGCCGGGCGCGTTCGCGAGGTCGTCGTTCGAGTTGTCGATCGCGGGACCGCCGCCCTGCCCCAGCGGGTCGTTGGTGCCGCTCCAGAGGAACAGGCGGTTGGAGTTGGTGCCGGTGAGCTCGCTGCAGTGGTAGGCGTCGCACAGCGTGAAGGCGTCGGCCAGCGCGAACTGGTAGGCGATGTCGCTCTGCGTGTAGTAGCCGAGCGCGCGCGCCGTCTTGGCCGCCACCCACTGGTTCATGCGCCCGCCGTTCCAGGCCTGCTGGCCGTCGGACCAGCTGTGGGCCATGCCGGTGGTGCGCTGCGCGCTGGTGGCGGTGGTGTCGTAGCGGAAGGGCACGCAGGTGCCGCTGCCCGAGGCCGGCGGCTGTTGCCACACCGGCTTGCCGTTGGACAGCGGCACCGGGAAGCGGTCGCCGAAGCCGCGCACGCCGCGCAGGGTGCCGAAGTAGTGGTCGAAGGAGCGGTTCTCCTGCATGAAGATCACGACGTGCTTGACGTCGCTGATGGTGCCGGTCTCCTGCGTGGCGGGAATCGCCAGCGCGCGGCGGATGCCGGGCGGCAGCAGGCCGAGCGCGGCGGCCGCGCCCGCGGTGGTGGCGGCGCCGCGCAGGAAGCCGCGGCGGGAAGGGGATGCTTGCTTGTCGCTCATGGTGTTCGGGCTCAGGGCGCGCAGCGCACCGACTCGGGACGGCGCGGCGGCAGTTGGGAATCGGGCGTGCCGCCCGGCGGGGTCAGCGCCTCGATCGGCGGACCGGCGGTGGCCGGGTCGTTGGGCACGAGGCCCGTGGCCGGGGGCAGGGCGATGGCGCCGCCACCCCCGCCGCCGCCGCCGCAGGCCGTGAGCACGGTGGCGGCGAGCAGCGCCAGAACGCAGGCCGCGCGTTGCATCGTTGGGTTGCGCATGCGTGTCTCTCCTCAGGGCACCAGCGTGGTCAGCGAACCGCGCGAACGCGCGATCGACTCGATCTCGGCCGCGCTCAGCACGCGGTTCCAGGTCGCGAACTCGGCGAAGTCGAAGCGCCCGGCGATGGTGTTGCTCGCATTGCCGTTGCGGTAGTTCGGGCCGTAGCCGCCATCGCCGTCCTCGTTGAGCGAGAAGCCCTTGTTGAGACCGTTGAGCGCGGCCGCGAAGGCGCTGGTGAGCGTCACGGAACTGCTCTGCAGGCCCAGCGAGGGGTCGAACACGTAGTAGTTCGCCTTCAGCGCCTGCACGTCCACCGTCATCACCACATAGGCCCAGGTGTTGGCGCTGAAGCCCAGGTCCTTGTCGCCCACGCGCTCGCCGCCGCGGCCGATGTTGAAGCGCAGCGCGCTGCCGTACTGGCCGATCGCGATGCCCGGGTTGGAGCCGCTGCCCCAGTCCTTGTTCGAGATCACCGGCATGCCCGAGCGGGTGGCGTCGGAGCGGAACCAGAAGCCGAAGCTGAAGGGCGCGCTGGTGCTGGTCACGCTGGCGGTCGGGATCGAGTAGCCGCCGTCGCAGGCGGTGCAGACCTTGGCGCCGGTGTAGTCGGTCGACAGCAGCGCGCGGGTGCCGCTGCCCAGCGGTCCGTCGCCGGCCGCCGCATAGACCGCGGTGGCGCCCTTGACCCAGGGCGCGAAGACCTGGCCACCGGCGATGCGGTCCTCGAGCGCGCCGTTCAGCGGGAACAGGTGCGTGAGGCCGTTGGCCACGCTGGGCAGCAGCACGATCGGCTTCACGTAGTCGAGCGAAGCGCGCAGCGAGACCGGCGTCTTGTCGGCCACCACGGTGTAGCCGTAGGCATAGGTGCCGCTGGCGTCGAAGGGCATGGTGGTGTCCTCGAAGCCGAGGGCCGTGCCGGGCAGCGTGGCCACGGCCGCGCCGTCACGCAGCACCGTGATGGAGGCGACCGGGGCCGGCAGCGTCCAGCTCAGGCGGATGCCGTTGCGCTTGTCGTTGGCCACCGCAGCGAGCTGGCGCACGCCGGGCGCGCCCAGCAGCGGCGCGCCGTCGATCGCGTACTTGTCGGCCGCGGGCAGGGCCGACAGGTGGGTCAGCAGGGTGGGCGCGATGTCGGCCGTTGAAGCGTAGCCGTACCAGTCGGCGATGTTCGCGGGCAGCCCGGCGGGCGCTGCTGCGTCGAGGTTGGCGCGGCGGTCGAGCACCAGCGCGGTCGCGAGGTTCGACGGCACCGGAATGCCGTCGGCCACGCCGGTGGCGCCCAGGCCGTGGGTGGTGGCGACGACCACCAGCCAGTCCTCCTGCGGCTGGGCCGCGCGGCGCCGCGCCAGCGCGGAGCGCAGCGTGGCGATCTGCTTGTCGACCCGCGCGAGCGCGTTCTGGTAGTCGGTGCCGTAGCCCGCCACGTCGGCGACCTGCGCCGGGCCCTGGTAGTCGGCCACCACGAGGTCGTAGCCGTCGCGCTCGAGCGCGCCCGCGGCCTCGGTCGAGACGCAGTCGTCGCTGCCGTCGCAGTCCTTCGCGAGCTCGAGGTAGCCCGCGGCCTTGTCGGTGCGCAGCAGTTGCGGCAGGCCGCTCCAGCTCGCGACCACCGCGCTGCGGGTGTCGGCGCGGCGCTGCTTGAGCAGCTTGAAGACCGTGTCGGCGCCGAAGGCCTGGCCTTCGTAGTTGGAGCGGATCTCGTGCCGGTCGGCCCAGCCGCCGGTCAGCAGCGTGGCCCACGACGGTCCGTCGGTGGCCTGCTGCTGCGTGCGCCGGCCGAGCACGCCGCCGGTGTAGGAGGGCAGCAAGGTGCCCAGGCCTTGCAGCGCGGGCATGCGCGCATCGCCGAGCGCCTGCTGCAGGGCCGCGTACTGCACACCGTCGACGCCGATGACCAGCGCCTTGGGGCGCGGTGCCGGCGCCGGGGAGGGCGCGGGTGCGGGAGCCGGCGCGGGCGCGGGCGGCGCAACGGGAAGGAAGGGGGTCGAACCACCGCCGCCGCCGCCGCAGGCGGCCAGCAGTAGCACGGGGGTCAGGCACAGGGCGGCGCGCGCGAGGCGGCCTCTCGGCGTTGTCATCGGGGAACTCCGGCAGGTCAAGAACGCCGGTGCGGGCTCAAGGCCGCCCCGGCACGAAGGCATTCGCGGTCGCGCGTGGCCTGCCGTCGATCGATGCATTCATGTGCACTTGGGCAGATGAATGTGATTTACAACAAAGTCCACAAATACAACCAATGCCACGGATGCTGCGCGACGCGCATGACAGCGCCGCGACAGCGCCGGTCGACAGAGGAACGAGGAAGGCGCCGTTACACCCGATACAGCCGGGACGCCCGCCGCCCCGCTCGCGCTGGCGGCGCGGGGCACCCGTTCCTACGATGCGGTCTCGTCCAACCACTCCCTTCGCACCAAGATACCCATGAACACATCGATCCGACGCCGTACGCTCCTCGCCGCCGCCAGCGCGGTGCCGCTCGCGAGCGCCTGCACGGCCTGGTCCGCCGCCTCCGGCCCGGACGCCGAGGCCCGGCTCGCGGCGCTCGAGCGCGACTGCGGCGGCCGCCTGGGCGTGCACGCGCTCGACACCGGCAGCGGCGCGCGCATCGCGCACCGCGGCAACGAGCTGTTTCCGATGTGCAGCACCTTCAAGCTGATGCTCGCGGCCGCGATCCTGCAGCGCGCCACCGCGCAGGAGCCGGCGCTGCTCGAGCGCCGCCTGAGCTACACCCGCGCCCAGCTGCTGCCCAATTCGCCGATCACCGAGAAGCACCTGGCCGACGGCATGACCGTGGCCGACCTGTGCGCCGCCACGCTGCAGTACAGCGACAACGCCGCGGCCAACATGCTGATGCACCAGCTCGGCGGGCCGGCCGGCGTCACGGCCTATGCACGCTCCATCGGCGACACGGTGTTCCGCCTCGACCGTTGGGAAACCGAGCTCAACAGCGCCATCCCCGGCGATCCGCGCGACACCACCAGCCCGGCCGCGATGGCCGCCAGCGTGCAGCGGCTGGTGCTCGGCGATGCGCTGGCCGCGCCGCAGCGCGCGCGGCTCGAGGCCTGGCTGCGCGGCAACACCACCAGCAAGGAGCGCTTCGTGGCCGGCGTGCCGCCCGGCTGGACCGTGGGCGACAAGACCGGCGCGGGCGACTACGGCACCAACAACGACGTCGGCGTGCTGTGGCCGGCTTCGGGCGCGCCGCTGGTGCTCGCGGTCTACCTGACCTTCCCGGGCGACAAGGGCGCGAAGACGCGCAACGACGTGGTGGCCTCGGCGGTGCGCATCGTGGCGAACGCGATGCGGGGCTGAGCGCCCGCGCTGCCTCGGGGCCGCAATGCCGTACCCGCCCCATCGGGCACTGCGCGGTGCGCCTGCGCCGGCGCGCCATCGGCGGGACAATGGCCGCGCCTTGCGCGCCCCGCGCGGCCAGGGCATCCAGCCAGAGCCCCCGCCGCATGTCGTCCCCGCCCGCCGTCTCCACCCCTTCGTCCTCCTCCCAGCCCTCGTTCTCGCTGTGGCGCATCGCGGTGCCGGCCTTCGGGCCCTCGCTGCTGTTCGGCATCGGGGAGGGCGCGATCCTGCCCATCGTGCCGCTCACGGCGCGCGAGCTCGGCGCCTCGGTGCCGATGGCGGCGCTGGTGATGGCGCTGATCGGCATCGGCTCGCTGCTCAACAACATCCCGGCCTCGATGATCACCATGCGCTGGGGCGAGCGCTGGGCCATCGTCGCGGCCGGCGCCTGGAGCGCGCTCGGCATGGCGCTGTGCGTGTGGACCTCGCACCTGGGCCTGTTCGCGCTCGGCTGCTTCATGGTCGGCATGTCGCAGGCGGTCTACAACCTCGCGCGCCAGAGCTACATGAGCGAGGCGGTGCCGGTCGAGTACCGCGCGCGGGCGCTGTCCACGCTGGGCGGCGTGATGCGCATCGGCATGTTCATCGGCCCCTTCCTGGCGGCCGGCGCGGTGCATTTCTTCGGCCTGATGGCGGCCTATGTGCTCGGCATCGTGGCGGTGGCCGGCGCGGCCATCCTCGGCGCGCGCATTCCCGACCTCGAGCTGCCGCCCGCGCCGCCGGGCCAGGCCGCGCCCGCGAAGCCCACCATCGTCTCGACCCTGCGCGACCATCGCCGCGTGTTCCTCACGCTGGGCTTCGCCGTGACGCTGGTCAGCGCGGTGCGCGCCTCGCGCCAGGCGGTGATCCCGCTGTGGGCCGACCATCTCGCGCTGGCGCCCTCGGTGGCTTCGCTGATCTACGGCATGGCCGGCGGCATCGACATGCTGGTGTTCTATCCGGCCGGCAAGGTGATGGACCAGAAGGGCCGGCGCTGGGTGGCGGTGCCCTCGATGCTGATCATGGGACTCGCGATGCTGCTGATGCCGCTGACCACGGGCGCCGCCACGCTGCTGGTCGCGGCGCTGGCCATCGGTTTCGGCAACGGCATCGGCTCGGGAATGATCATGACCCTGGGCGCCGACCATTCGCCGCGCCACGGCCGCGCGCACTTCCTCGGCGTGTGGCGGCTGATGTCCGACATCGGCGCCTCCTGCGGGCCGGCGCTGCTGTCCTTCCTCGCGGGCAGCCTGTCGCTGGCCGCGGGCATCGCGGTCACGGGCGGGCTCGCCTTCGCCGCGGCCGGCGTGCTGGCGCACTGGATTCCGCGCCGCACGCCGGGCCACGAGTCCTAGCGAAGCCTGTCGCATCCTGTCGCGGCTTGTCGCGGCCTATCATCCACCCCACACAGGGGTCCACACACATGTCCAATCTCATCGTCCACGGCGGCACGCCGCTGCGCGGCCGCATCACGCCGTCGGCCAACAAGAACGCGGTGCTGCCGATCCTCTGCGCCACCCTGCTCACGCGCGAGCCGCTGCGCCTTCACGGCGTGCCCGACATCACCGACGTGCGCAAGATCCTCGACATCTTCCGCACGCTCGGCAGCGAGGTGCAGCTCGACCACGCCACCGGCACGCTCGCGCTGCACCACCGCGACACCGTGTTCGACGCCGCCGCCCACCGGCTGCCCGAGGAGATGCGCTCCTCGATCATGCTGGTGCCGCCGCTGCTGGCGCGCTTCGGCGTGGCGCGGCTCGAGGACAACGTCAAGGGCTGCACCCTGGGCGTGCGCGAGATCGATCCGCACGTCGAGGTGTTCCGCAGCTTCGGCGGCCAGGTCGAGCGCGCCGAGGGCTCGCTGCTGGTGCGCACCGCCGGGCGCCTGGTGCCCACCGACCACTGGCTCGACTACGCCTCGGTCACCACCACCGAGAACTTCGTGCTGTGCGCGGTCGGCGCCGAGGGCACCTCGACCCTGACCAACGCCGCCTCCGAGCCGCACGTGCAGGAGTTCTGCCGCTTCATGGCCATGATCGGCGCGCGCATCGACGGCATCGGCACCTCGCGCCTCACGGTGCATGGCGGCCATGCGCTGGGCGGCGGCGAGTTCCGCTTCGACGAGGACTTCCACGAGATCACCACCTTCCTCGCGCTCGGTGCCATCACCGGCGGCGACGTGGTGGTGCGCAACAGCGCGCCGGGCAACTTCCCGCTGATCGACCGCACCTTCGCCAAGTTCGGCGTGCAGATCGTGCACGAGGACGGCTGGTCGCGCGCCGTGCGCTCGGGGCCGCTGAAGGTGCAGACGCCCTTCACCGCCAACGTACTGACCAAGGTCGAGGCCGCTCCGTGGCCGTACTTCCCGGTCGACCTGCTGCCGATCTTCATCGCGCTGGGCGTGCGCGCGCAGGGCAACGCGATGTTCTGGAACAAGGTCTACGACGGCGCGCTCGGCTGGACCGGCGAGCTCTCGAAGTTCGGCGCCCACGTGTTCTCGTCCGACCCGCACCGGCTCATCACCTTCGGCGGTTCCCCGCTGGTGCCCGCGGTGGTCGAGAGCCCCTACATCATCCGCGTGGCGATCGCGCTGTTCATGGTGGCCTCGAGCATCGAGGGCCGCTCCGAGATCCGCAACGCCACGCCGATCCGCCGCGCGCATCCGCGCTTCGTCGAGAACCTGCGCAGCCTGGGCGTGCAGGTGGAGTGGACCAGCGAGGAGTGACAAGGTGTGAATAAACCTACTGCGCGCCCCGATCTCGCACCTGCGGTCCTCACCGTACAGAGTACGGCTACGGTCCTCGGCGCGACCTCGGGGCGCTCGCTACGGTTTCTTCACACCTTGTGAGCGTTCCGGCCGCCGTGTTTCACGGCGCCGCGCGCCGCAGCAGCCCGGCCTCGATGGAGGCCTCGAGCCGGTCCACCACGTCCCAGTGGCGCAGCAGCAGCCCGTCCTGCGTCTCGTAGCGGTCCGCGGTCGCGAAGCGCAGCGCGCGGCCGGTGGGCGGCGCGCCGAGGAAGTTGCCGGTGTGGGTGCCGGCCCATTGGGTCATCGCCATCAGTTGCGTGCCCTCGACCAGCACCACCTGCTCGAGCGGCCGCAGGTCGGGCAGGCCCGCGAGGAGCAGGCGCGCGAAGTCGGCGTACATGGCCGGGCCGCGACCGCGCAGCAGCGGCGAGCTGCTGCTGAAGTCGGGATGCAGGAAGCGGGCGATCGCGTCGAATTCGTGGCGTTCGAACACCGCGTGGCGGAATGCGAGGAAGCTGGCGCGGAGATCCTCGGTCGCCGAGGAAGGGGTGGTGGAGGTCATGCGGGGCTCGTGAAGCGCAACGGCGGGCGACCAGTGTGTCGCCGCGAGCTCGCGCGGCGCGATGACCGCCGCGGTCATTGACGAAGCCGCGCGCGCTTCGTGACCGCGCTACAGCACAAACCAGCCCACCGCCACGTAATGGCTCACCGTGCCCGCGAGCACGAACAGGTGCCACACCGCATGCGCATGCCGGAAGCCGCGGCGGTTGCGGTAGAAGACCGTGCCCGCGGTGTAGAGCACGGCGCCGATCAGCAGCCATGCGAGGCCGCCGCCCTCGAGCTGCATCGCCAGCGGCACGGCCGCCGCGATCGCGAGCCAGCCCATGCCGATGTACAGCGGCAGCGAGGGCTTCACGGGCGCGCCGCGCGCGGCCAGCAGCTCGCGCCGGATGCCGACCGCGGCCGCGCCCCACATCGCCAGCAGCGGCACCCAGGCCCAGGCGCCTTCGAGCATCACGAGTGCGAACGGCGTGTAGGTGCCGGCGATCAGCAGGTAGATCGCGCAATGGTCGGCGCATTCCCACAGGCGCTTGCGCCGGCCGCGCGTGCTGTGGAACAGGGTGGAGGCCGCGTAGAGCGCGACCGCCGAAAGGGAGAACACGAGCGAGCCGGCGATCTTCGCCGGGTCGCCCGTGGGCAGGGTCTTGGCCAGCAGCAGCACGGCCGCCGGCAGGGCGAGCAGCAGGCCGAGCAGGTGGCTGTACCCGTTGAGTCGTTCGCCCGGGTACATGGTGTGCCGCCTGCCTGCTTCGGTCGGTCCGCCGCGTGCCGGCTCAGCGGCCGGTTTCCTTCAGGTAGTCCTGGCGCGCGGCGAAGGCCGTGTTCGCGAAGTCCGAGAACACGCCGTCGATGCCGGCGCGGAAGTACGCGAGGTACTCGGCCTTCGGGTCGCCCTTGTAGACGGCGGCCAGGTAGCGCGACTCGTTGCGGAAGGTGTAGCTGTGCACGAACAGGCCGGCCTTGTGGGCATCGGCGATCAGGCTGGTGGGCTTGATCGTGTTGGCTTCGACCATGCCCTTGTTGGGCGTCTTGAACGGAACGATCGTGTGCGCCATCACCTGCGGTTTCCACGGGCCGATGCCGTCGGCATAGGTCTTGACCTCGGCCAGGCCGGCCGGCGTGAGCATCGCGCCGAACCAGCGCGGGTCGCCCGCGAGCGTCCAGCTGTAGGGACGGCCGTCGACGAAGGTGTAGTCGTCGGTGGTGACGTAGATCATCTCGCCGGTCTTGAAGTCGATGTCGTTGCCGTCGACCAGTTGCACCGCGCGCGCCTTCAGGCCGGCCGAGCGCAGGTACTTCAGGCTCACCGGGTCGAAGCTCTGCACGAAGATCGGTGCGTCCTTGCGGTTCAGGTCGTTGGCGTTCATCGCCTTGAGCAGCGCGTCTTCCAGCGGATGGCTGCCGGCCGGGCCGCAGCCGTTGGCGATCGCCTGGGCGTTGTTCCAGATCGGGTTCTTGGTTTCCGGATACACGGTGATCGTGCGGCCGGTGGCCTTGGCCTTGGCACGCATGATGTCGATCACTTCCTGGAAGCTCAGGATCGGCAGCTTGCCGTTCAGGTCGGTCGGGCGCTCGTCCTTCGCGTCGTAGGTGGTGCCGTGGATCCACTGCTTGAGCTCGGCCAGCGTGAAGTCGGTGATCGACCAGTCGTTGGTGTGGTCCTCGCCGTCGACGACCAGCGACTTGAGCACCGACTTCGGATCCTTGGGATCGGTCAGGTCGCTCAGGTACTTCGCCGGGCCGTTGGCGGGAATCGCCGGGTAGGTCACGTCGACGCGCACGCCGGGCACGGTGCGCTTGCGCGCGGCCACGGTGGCGTTGGTCTTCGCGACGTCGGCGATGTCGGTGTTGTCGCTGAGCCAGGGGTTGTGGCGCGCGACCAGCACGCAGTCCTTGGTCAGGTGCAGGTCGGTCTCGAGCGAATCGGCGCCGGCATCGGCGGCCGCTTCGTAGGCCTTCTGGGTTTCCTCCGGGAACAGGCCGGGCAGGCCGCGGTGGCCGATCACCAGGGGCACCGAGCCGTCGAGCGTGCCCAGCGGGGTCGGGGTGGGCGCCGGTGCCGGCGCGGGGGCGGGCGGCAGGACCGGGACGAAGGCGCTGCCGCCACCACCACCGCCGCAGGCGGCGATGACGAGGCTGCCGCCGAGCGCGACGAAGGCGGCACGCAGGGGACGGGGTGCGGGCGCGGGAAGCTTTGAGGTCATGGTTGTTTTTTGCGTGTTGGATATGGCCAGAAGGCCGCCGGATGCTAGGTTTGACCCATGACGGAACCATGACTGGCGCAACGGCCCGCGGCAGCGACATCGTGGCGTCATGAAGCCTCCGACCCGCTGGCCGAGCACCGGCCTGCGTGCCGCTTTCAACGCGGATGCGTGGCCATGAGGCGGCGTCCATCAAAGAAGGGTTTGCGTCCGGTACATTCGCGCTCGATGGGCGAGGCCAGGCAATGTCCTGCGCGATGTGCGCGATGTGCAATCGAGGGAGAACAAGGCGATGTCATGGTGGAAACGCTGGATCGGCGGTCGCGTCGCGCCGCAGAACGCGGTGGACGCGGCGCCGAAGGAAAGCGGCGCGGTGGAACTTCGCGCCGGCACCTTCGAGTTCGAGCGATGGATCGCGCGCAACTCACTCGAGATGGTCGGCGAACTCGCGCATGGCGCGCAGCACCTGGGCAATCTGCTGCTGATGGCGCCGACCGATGCGGACTCGCTGGCCTTGGCCGGGCGCTATGCGCACAAGGCGGGCAGCGGTGCCGCCGAGACGCTGCTGCCTCCTGAACAGCAAAGGTACGCGGGCCCCGAGGCGTTGCGGGCATGGCTCTGGCGGCGCGATGGCCGGCTGGAGGAGGCCACCGAACTCGTGGTGGAGATCGTGCAGTCGGAACCCGACGGCGCTGGCAGGCTGAGTGCCTGGCTGCTCGAGTGGCTCGAGCCCGCGGGAGCGATCGAGTCGCTCTCCGTCGGGCTGCAGATGCGCCTGGCCAAGACGATGCTGACGCAGTCCTCCGAAGCCCGACTCAGCAGCGCCCCCCGACTCTTGTCGATGCAGCGCTGGGCACGGGTGCTGGCGCGCATCGCGCCGCCGGACGAGTTCCAGGCGCAGTGGTGGATGCTGCGGATCGGCTTCCTGCGGCGCGCCGGCCTGTTCGACGATGCGCTGCGGCTGGCCGGGCCACTGGCCGAAGCTTCCGACTGGCATGCGGCGACGGCGATCGGCCTGGTGCTGCGCCAGCAGCGGCGCATGCCCGAGGCCAAGCAGGCCTTTCGCCGTGCGATCGCGTTCGAACCGCAAGAGCTCAGCACTTTTCTCGAGATGGCGGATGGCTGGCTCGAGAACCATGACTGGGCACAGGCGCTGCAGGGGTACGACCATGTGCTTGCGCAGGAGGCCCATCATGACTGGGCGCAGGCCTCGCAGTGGTATTGCCAATGGAAGCTGACGGGAGACGCGCAGTGGATCGACCGCGTCCTCGAAGCCGCCCAGGCAGGCAATGCGCGGGCGCAGCGGCTCTGGCATGCCGCGTTCGACAGGCTGCCCGAGCCGGAGGACGCGAGCGCCAATACGCTGCGCCAGCTGCTGGCGTCGCTTCGGGCCGCCCCGCCGGCCGGCAACAGCACCGAGCCGTCTCGGCCGAATCGCTTGTCGACGAGCCTGTCCTCGATCGAGGCGCCTTCCAATGCCCTGGCTTTCACGCTGGCGCTGGCGGCACTGGATCAGCCCGTGACTCTGGCGGTGCGGGTCGGCGGCATCCCGCATCCCGATCCGCGGGAGCCGGCCGGTCCGGTGGCACATTCGCTGTGGCGCTACGACGGCACCGATGCGAGCCCGGCATTGCCGGCTCCTGCGCCGGAGGTGCTCGAACGCATCGCCGGGCTGGCCCGGATGCCCTATGAACCGGACGCCAACTGGGCCGCCGCCAGCCACGCGGCGCTGGCCCTCGGTCCCGCGTCGGGGCAAGACCGTTCGCTCGAGGTGCTGGCTTGCATGGTGCATCCACCCGCGCTGCCGGCGGGCACCGAGGCGCTGGCCTGGGTACCGCGCGTGCAGATGGTCGCGGCGCAGGTCCTGGCGCAGGTTGACGAGGGCTGGCAGGGTTCGCGGCGGCGCGAGCTGCTGCTCTCCGCGATGCTCGGTCCCGCCGATTGGTCGACCTGTGCGGCGATCCGTGCGCTCGCGTGGATCGGCCGCCATGAACCGGCCCACATGCTCGACATCCATCAGTGCTTCGAGCGCCTGGAGGCGCATCGGCCCGACAGCGGCTATTGCTGCTGGATCGCCACGCTCTACGAGCAATGGCTGGCGCTTCCGCTGCTGTTCGATAGCGAGCGCGAGACCTTGCGCGTCAAGCTGGCGCAGCTGTCGGACGATGAATGAGCGGCCGGCCCGGATGCCGCGGCCATGCCTGCCGGCGCGGCACGGTCCCACGGCATGGCGCTACTTCAGCGCCCCGAAGCGCTCCGCATAGAGCGCCGTCACCCAGTCCACGAACACCCGCACGCGCGGCGACAGCAGCCGGTGCTGCGGGTAGAGCACCGAATAGACCATCGGCGGGCAGGGCGTGTCGGCGAGGATCTCGACCAGCGTGCCGGCGCGCAGCTGGCGCTCGATGTGATAGCGCGGCACCTGGATGATCCCGCAGCCCTGCTCGGCGCAGGTCTTGTAGCTGTCGGCGTTGTTCACGCTGATCCAGTCGGGCAGCACGACCTGCTCGATGCGCCCGTTCACCTCGAACAGGTAGGGGAAGTGGTCGGGCCGCGAGGACGAGAAGAAGTTCACCGCCAGGTGCTGCTGGCCCAGCAGGTCGGCCGGCGTCAGCGGCGTGCCGCGTTCGGCCAGGTAGGCCGGGCTCGCGCAGGTCACCTGCGGCAGCAGCGCGAGCCGGCGCGTGACCAGCGAGGAGTCCTTGGGCTCGCCCGCGCGCACCACGCAATCGACGCCCTCGCGCACCAGCTCCACGAGCCGGTCGCCGCTGCCCACGGCGAGCACGATGTTCGGATAGCGCGCATGGAAGTCGCCGATGCGCGGCAGCACGATGTCGTTGGCGGCCGCGCCGTGGATGTCGATGCGCAGCCGCCCGCGCGGATTGACCGCGAGCTGCGCGAGCGAGGACTCGGCGTCCTCGAGTTCGAGCAGCAGGTGGCGGCAGCGCTCGTAGTAGGCCTGGCCGTCGACCGTGGTGCGCACCTGGCGCGTGGTGCGCTCGAGCAGGCGCACCTGCAGCCGGGCCTCGAGCTCCTTGATCGCATGGGTGGCGGTGGCGCGCGGCAGCTCGAGCGCGGCCGCGGCCTGCGTGAAGCTGCCGAGCTCCACGATGCGGGTGAACAGGCACATGGCGTCGAAGCGGTCCATGGAATGGGCTCGGTGGATTGTTGGCTGCCATTGAATTGTATTGGCGAGATTCGCGTATTTATTCGCCAGTTCAGAACAGAGAGACTGCCAGCGCGCGGCCATCCCGCCGTGCCTCGTCACCTTTTTCCTTCCGAGGAGCGACCCCCATGCCGTTGATCTTTCCGCGCCTGCGCGGCACCTATGACCGCTTCGAGCCGCTGAGCTACGCCCTGCTGCGCCTGGCTTTCGGCCTGATGCTCGTGACCCACGGCCTGCCCAAGCTGCTGGGCCGCAGCCACGGCAGCATGGCCGACCCGATGAAGGGCTCGGTCAACCTGATCGCCAACGTGCTGCACCTGCCGGGCGCCGAGCTGCTGGGCTGGTTCGTCGCCATCCTCGAGGGCGTGGGCGGGCTGATGCTGGCGGCCGGGCTGCTCACGCGCGTGGTCGCCGCGATGGTCGCGGCGCAGATGCTGGTCATCTGCTACGTGATGGGCCCGACCTTCCCGTGGATCGACCGCGGCTTCGAATACCCGTTGATGCTGTTCTTCATCGCGCTGTGCCTGCTGGCGCGCGGCGGCGGCCGGCTGTCGCTCGATGCGCGCATCGGGCGCGAAGTCTGAACGGAAGAAGAAAGAAAGGAAGCCACGATGAATCCCACCGCATCCTCCGGCACCGGCGCGCCCGCGCTGAACCGGCGCACCTTCATGATGAGCACCGCGGCCGGCGCCGCCGGTGCGGCCGGTGCCGCGGGCACCGGTCTGGCGAGCGCGCAGGAGGCCACGGCCCCGCCCGCGCCGCCGCGCATCGACACCCGCGTCGTCATCAACGGCCAGCCGCATGCGCTGCAGCTCGAGCCGCGCGCCTCGCTGCTCGACGTGCTGCGCGAGCAGCTCGGCCTCACCGGCGCCAAGAAGGGTTGCGACCACGGCCAGTGCGGCGCCTGCACCGTGCACCTCGACGGCCGGCGCGTCGCCTCCTGCCTCACGCTGGGCGTGAAGACCGACGGCTGTGCCGTCACCACCATCGAGGGCATCGCCGCGCCCGACGGCACGCTGCATCCGATGCAGCAGGCCTTCGTCGACCACGACGCGCTGCAGTGCGGCTACTGCACGCCGGGCCAGGTGATGGCCGCGATCGCCTGCGTGCGCGAGGGCCATGCCACCAGCGAGGCGCAGATCCGCGAATACATGAGCGGCAACCTCTGCCGCTGTGGCGCCTACGCTGGCATCCTCGAGGCGATCCGCGATGCCGCCCCGCGCATGCGCGCCGAGACCGAAGCCATGGAGGGCCGTCGCCATGCATGACTTCGCCTACCACCGGCCGCGCAGCAGCGCCGAGGCCGTGCAGCTGCTCGCGCGCAGCCAGCCCGGCGCGCGCTACTTCGCGGGCGGCACCACCCTGTTCGACCTGATGAAGCTCGGCGTGGAAGCGCCGGCCACCGTCATCGACATCGGCCGCATCGAGGGCCTGCGCGAGATCGACGCCGGCGACCGGGCCGAGCTGCGCATCGGCGCGCTCGCCGCGATGAGCGACGTGGCCGAGCATCCGGTCGTGCGGCGCGAGTTCACCGCGCTGTCGGAATCGCTGTGGAAGGCCGCCTCGCAGCAGCTGCGCAACATGGCGAGCGTGGGCGGCAACCTGCTGCAGCGCACGCGCTGCGCCTATTTCCGCGGCGGCCCCGAGTTCGCCTGCAACAAGCGCGTGCCCGGCAGCGGCTGCGCGGCGCTGGCCGGCGTGAACCGGGGCCATGCGGTGCTCGGCGGCAGCGAGGCCTGCGTGGCCGTCTACCCGGGCGACTGGGCGGTGGCGCTCGCGGCCTTCGATGCGCAGGTCGACACGCTGAGCCCGCGCGGCGAACGCACGGTGGCCGTGCGCGAACTGCACCGCGCGCCCGGCGCCACGCCGCACCTCGAGACCGTGCTCGCGGCCGACGAGCTGATCGTGCGCATCCGCGTGCCGCGCACGCCGGTGGGCAGGGCCTCCACGTACCACAAGATCCGCGACCGCGAGTCCTATGCCTTCGCGCTGGCCTCGGCCGCCGTGGGCCTGCACCTGCGCGCCAACCGCGTGGTCGATGCGCGCATCGCGCTCGGCGGCGTGGCCACGCACCCGTGGCGCGCGCTCGAGGCCGAGCGCAGCCTGGTCGGGCGGCCCTTCACGCAGGCGGCGGCGCGGCGCGCGGCCGAGATCGCGTTCGCGCAGGCGAAGCCGCTCGAACACAACGGCTTCAAGGTGGTGCTCGGCATCGAGACGGTGACCGACGCGCTGATGCTGGCCCGGGACAGGAGCTGAACCATGGCAACCACGACAAGCAATCCCCCACGCGGCGCGCGACCCGGCGCCGAGCGCGTCGATGCGCACGACAAGGTGCGCGGCGCCACCCGCTATGCGGCCGACGATGCGCGCGCCGGCCTGCTGCATGCCGCGCTGGTGCCGTCGCGCATCGCGCGCGGCAGCGTGGCGCGCATCGACACCGGCGCCGCCGAGCGCGTGCGCGGCGTGCGCAAGGTCTACACGCACCAGAACATCGGCGCCTTCGAATCGGGCGGCTTCCTGATGGGCGGTGGCTTCGGCTTCCAGAGCTTCTATCCGCTGCGCTCGGCGCAGATCGCCTACCGCGGCCAGACGGTCGCGATGGCGGTCGCCGACACGCTAGAGGCCGCGCGCGAGGCGGCGGCGCTGGTGGAGGTGCGCTACGAGGCCCAACCCTTCGTCGCGGGCATCGACGCGCCCGACGCGCAGCCGCAGTCCCAGTCCGCGCTGCTGCCGCAGCCGATGTTCGCCGACCGCCGCGTGGGGGATGCCGAGGCTGCGCTGGCCGCGGCGGCCTTCACGGTGGAGGCGCGCTACGAGCTGCCGATCCAGCACCAGAACCCGATGGAAATCATCGCGACCGTGGCCGAATGGAACGAGGGCGTGCTGACCGTGCGCGAGCCGACGCAGAACGCCGAGGGCGTGCGCCACGGCCTCGCGAAGCAGCTCGGCATCGAGCCGGCGCGCGTGCGTGTGCTCTCGCCCACGCTGGGCGGCGGCTTCGGCCAGAAGAACTCGCTGCAGTCGCACACCGCGGCGGTGGCGATCGCCGCGCGCGAGCTCGGCCGGCCGGTCAAGCTGGTGCTGACGCGCGCGCAGCTGTTCCACAACGCCAGCTTCCGGCCCGCGAGCCGCCACCACGTGCGCCTGGGCGCGGACCGCGAGGGCCGGCTGGTCGCGGCGGTGCACGACATCGACCAGCAGACCTCGCGCCACGACCTCTTTCCCTCGAGCGGCAGCGAGATCACCTCGCGGCTGTACGGCGTGAAGCACTTCCTCGGCCGCGACCGGCTGGTGCGCACCGACGTGCAGACGCCGGGCTACATGCGCGCGCCCTTCGAGCATCCGGCGGCCTTCGCCTTCGAGAGCGCGGTCGACGAGATGGCCTACCTGCTGGGCCGCGACCCGGTGGCCTTCCGGCTCGCCAACGACACCGCGGTCGATCCGCTGAGCGGCAAGCCCTTCTCCTCGCGCCACCTGGCCGAATGCCTGGTGCAGGGCAGCGAGGCCTTCGGCTGGGCGCGCCGCGACATGGCGCCGGGTTCGATGCGCGCCGCCGACGGCAGCCGCATCGGCTGGGGCGTGGCCGTGGGCGCCTACAAGGCCGGGATGGCGCCGGCCTTCGCCACCGTGCGACTGGCCGGCGACGGCCGCGTGCGCGTGGCCGTGGGCGGGCACGAGATGGGGCAGGGCATGCGCACCGCGATCGCGCTCACGGTGTCGCGCGTGCTGGGCGCGCCGGTGGCCGCGGTGGAGATCGCGCTCGGCGACACCGGCGCCGCGCCGCAGCACCTGACCGCCGGCTCCTGGGGCACCGCGACCGTGCTGCCGCCGGTGCAGGAGGCGGCGCAGCGATTGATGGAGGACCTGCGCACCCGTGCGCCCGGCGCGGGCGCGAACGCCACCGCGCTCGAGCTGCTGCGCGCCTCGGGCCGCGCGCAGGCCGAGGCCGAGAGCCGGCGTCGCGCGCCCGGCCAGCCCGAGCAGGTGTACGGCCGGCTCACGGGCGGGCTGCCGGCCGCGGCCGGGCCGGTCTATCCCGACTACGTGGGCTTCAGCTTCATCGCGCATTTCGTCGAGGTGCGCATCGAGCCGACCACGCGGCGCATCCGCGTGCCGCGCGTGGTGAGCGTGGCCGACTGCGGCGCGGTCGCGAGTCCGCGCACCGCGCGCAGCCAGGTCGAGGGCGGCGTGGTCTGGGGCATCGGCGCCGCGCTGCGCGAGGCCAGCGAGGTCGATCCGCGCCATGGCGGCTTCCTCAATGCCGACCTGGCCGAGTACGTGCTGCCGGTGGCGGCCGACATCGGCCGCATCGAGGTCGGCTTCGTCGGCAAGCCCGACACGCGCTTCAACGCGCTCGGCGTGAAGGGGCTCGGCGAGGTCGCGATGGTGGGCGTGGCGCCCGCGATCGTGAACGCGGTGTTCCATGCCACGGGCAAGCGGCTGCGGCGGCTGCCGCTGCGGCTGGAGGATCTGCTCGACTGAAATCGGGAACCGGACGCAGAGGACGCGAAGGTTTCGCGAAGGACGCGAAAGGAAGACCAGAGAAAGGTGGGCTGCCATTGCGCATGGGCTGCGGGCTTCGCAGTCCCCGCGAAGAAGCACGACCCTTGAGAGGGCGCAGCCCACCTTCAAAGGCTGTTCTTTTGCGTCCTTCGCGAAACCTTCGCGTCCTCTGCGTACGGCTGCCCGATCCCGATCCCCTATCGAGCCACAACGACGCCTCAGACGTCGAAACCGCCCTGCAGCAGCCCGGCGAGCGTGCCCACCAGCGCCTCGCGCTGCGGCGCGGGCCGCCACAGCGCGCGCATCGATTGCAAGGCACCGGCCGCGCCCTGGCCGCTCTCCCACTCGGGATGGCTGCGCGCCGGCTGCGCGGCACGCAGCGTGGCGGCGATGGCTTCGCCGGCCGTATCGACGCGGCCGTCCACCGCCTCGATGCGCTGCGTGGCCGCATGGCCGCGGCGCTCGAGCGCGCGCGCGAGCTGCAGTTGCCAGGCCGCGAGCGTGAACAGCACGCCGTCTTCCACGGTGAGCTCGTGCACGTCGCGCAGCTTGTTGGCGAGCTTGCGGCCCAGCGGGCCCCAGCCCTGCGACACCGCGCTGCCGATGGCGCCGCCCAGCGCCACGCCGGCGCCGAGCGAGAGGCCGGCCACCGCGAGATCGGCCACCGCGCCGACCGCGGCGCCGATGGCCGCGCCCTTGCCCAGGCGCAGACCGGCGTCCTTCATCGCCTCGGGGTTGAAGAAGTCGAGCGCCCAGCGGCCCTCGATCATCGGCAGCGGCGCCTCGGCCGCGTCGCCGTGGCGAAAGCCGTAGAGCGCGAGCAGGTCGTCGGCGCAGCGCTGCGCCTTGTCGAACACGGTCTTGCGCAACGCGGCGACCAGCGCGTCGCGGCGCGCGGGATCGGCGAACTCGGCGGCCGGCACGCTGCGCCGCAGCGCGGTGGCGTCGACCAGCAGCTCGGCCACGCGCGTGGCGGCCGCGCGGCGGCGCGCCGCGGCTTCGGCCTCAAGCGCGTCGGCCACGCCGCGCAGCAGTTCGCGCCGGTCGCGCAGCAGGGTCGCGAGGTCGCCGTAGAGATCGCGCTCGGCGCCGACGAAGGGCGCGGCCGCGTCGAAGCGCACCTGCACGTGCAGGCCATAGGCCGAGAGCAGTTCCTTCCAGGCGGCCTCGCGGCTGGCCGCGTCGCGCACGAAGTTGAGCACCGGCAGCACCGGCCGCGCGCAGGCATTGAGCAGCTCGATCTCGTCGCGGAACTTGGGCAGCACCGGTTCGCGCACATCGATCACGAGGAAGGCGGCGTCGATGTCGAGCATGGCGCGCAGCACCTTGGCCTCCTGCTCGAAGGTGCCGTGCGCCTCGGGGCCCTGCAGGAAGCGGCGGATGCGCTCGGGCGGCGTGGCCTGGCCCGCGGGATCGATGCGCGAGAGATGCTCGCGCAGGGCCACCGCGTCCTCGAGGCCCGGCGTGTCGTAGAAGCGCACGGCGGGGCGGCCGTCGATCTCGAGGTCGACCGACTCGACATGGCGCGTGGTGCCGGGGCGGTCGGACACCGCGCCGAAATCGATGCGCCGCGTGAGCGTGCGCAGCAGCGAGGTCTTGCCGGCGTTGGTGTGGCCGACGACGGCGATGCGGATCGGGTCGCTCATCGAAGTACCTTCGTGCTTCGCACTGCGGTGCGAGCTTGCTTGGGGCGGCCCGGCGCGGCGCTCATGATGCAACGCTGTCGGTGGCGCCCAGCAGCTCGGCGAGCGAGGTGCCCGCGGCCACGCGCTCGAGGCCGGCGTCGCGCAGCCACGCGAGCCAGCGCGCGATCGCCGGGCCGTCGTTGCCGCCCTCGGCGATCAGCCACAGGCGGCACTCGCCGCTGTGCGCGAGCAGGTCGCGCACGAAGCGCTCGGTGCCGCGATCGGGGCTCGCGGCCGCGCGGCAGGCCAGCACCACGCTGCGCGGCCGCGCGAGCGAGCGAGCCGGTCGAGCAGCGCGCGGCGCTCGGGGGCGCTGCCGTCGATGCGCTCGAGCCGCAGGTCGGCGGGCAAGCCTTCGGGCGGCCAGGCGATGTCGGGCGGCAGTTCGAAGCCGACCAGCACGCGCAGGTCGCGCAGGTCCGAAGGCGCGAGGCCCACGGGCGCCTCGCGCGCGCGGCGGCCCGGATCGGCATCGACGATGGCGCTGGGCGCGAGCGCCGCGAAGCGGGCCGCGAGCTGGCGGTAGTAGGGCGCCTCGAGAGCGGGCCGCAGCGCCTGGCGGCGCAGGCGCCACACGGCGGCGCTCCAGCCCAGCAGCACGAGGCGCGGCAGCAGCCCGTAGGTGAGGATGCAGCCGGTGAGCCACAGCGCCCAGATGCGCTGGCCCGAGGCCGGCGGCGCGGCGGCCAGCACGGTGGCGGCATCGGGCACCGGGAAGCCCAGCTTCGACGGCGCCCAGCCCAGCGCGTCGACCGCGCGCACGAAGAAGGCGGGGTCGAGGATGGTGGTCTCCCAGCTCAGCGTGTAGCTGCGGAAGGCCAGCGCGAACAGCATCGCCGCCAGCACCACCGCGAAGGACAGCGACCAGATGCCGTGGCTCACGATGCCGAAGGCCCAGGGCAGCAGCTTCGCGCGGCCCAGCAGGTCGGTGGTGGCGCGCACGAGCAGCGGCGCCTGCCCATGCCGGCCGCCGGCCACGCGCGCGGTCAGCGAGAGCCAGATCCAGCCCAGCGAGGCCGAGCCGAACGACGAGAGCGGCAGCCACAGGCCGAGCAGCCACAGCAGCAGCGTCAGCAGGTGCACGCCGAGCAGGCTGACCAGTGCGACGATCACGTTGATGTGGCGCTCGCCGCTGCCCACGACGTTGCCCGCGAGCGCGAGGCCGGCGATGACGATGAGGGCCACGAGCCCGAGCAGCACCCAGGGCGACCATTGGCGCGCGCGATGCAGTTCGGCCTGCAGTCCGAGCCGCTCGCCGAGCTGGCGCGCGCGTTCGGCGATGCGCGCCGCGGTGTGCGGCGCCTGCGCGGCGATGCGCATGGCCTGCGCGTCGTCGAGCGGGCCGTTCTGCTCGGCCCATCGGATCGCCTCGGTGATCACCGCATCGGAAAAGTCGGGGTCCTCGCGCAGTGCGGTGGTGGTCAACAGCGTCCCTTCGCGAACAGAGGCGGGGCCGGCGGAAAGCCGACGAATGAGCCCTCGGCCGAGGGCGGCTCAGCGCGCGGATTATGCCCGGCGCCCCAACAGCAAAACGGGGCCGCGTGGCGGCCCCGTTTTTTCTGACGTGTGGATGGTTCGAGGGGGACTGAGGTCTTTCAGCGCAGGCCGAAGAACGAAAGCACGGCCACGACCACGACGACCAGACCGACGATGTAAATGATGGAATTCACCGCGAGCACTCCACGTTGTTGACGATGGTCCCAGCATCACTGCGCGAGGGGTGGGGGAGGTGTCGGCGGGGGGCGGCGGGTTCTGTAGGACTCGCGGGGCCGCGCATGACATATCTCCCGCTTCCGCGGCCTGTCTGCGCCGGCGCGCGGCGGCGTGACCATTGTTTGCACTGCCGCATCGCGCGGGCCGCCACACTCGGCGGCCTTTGCGGAGGTAGCGACCATGTCCGACGATTTCATCGACCCCATGCATCCCGGCGCGCGCGTGGCGCGAGCGGGCCATGCGCCTGCGCGGCGCCCGCATGCGTGGCTCCTGCCCACGCTGTTCGACCGCCTGCGCGACGAGGCGCCGGGCCAGCGGCGAGACACCATGTCCGACGCGGCGGCGAGCCCCGCGCGCCTGCGCGAGATCGTGCGGCGCGACCTCTCCTTCCTGCTCAACACCACCAGCGCCGAGGACCGCATCGACCGCGCGCGCCACGCGCTGGCCGCGGCCTCCACGCTGAACTTCGGCGTGCCCGCGTTCGCGGGCGGCCATGCCCCGCAGCGGCGCTGGAGCGAACTCGAACGCATGCTGCGGCGCGCGATCCGCGACTACGAACCGCGCCTGGTTGCCGACTCGCTGCGCATCGTGCCGCTGGCCGGCGCGGACGACCCGGGCAACGAACTGCGCTTCGAGATCCATGCGCTGATCGACCATCGGCCCTGTCCGCTCGAGTTCATGGTGCACGGCACGGTGGACCTCGAGTCGCGCCGCGTGCGCATGACCCCTGTCGAACGTTGAGACCCCGGGAGCGCCCGCCATGGACCCCCGAATGCTCGAGGCCTACAACCAGGAACTGGCCTACATGCGCGAGGCCGCGGCCGAGTTCGCCGCCGCCCATCCGAAGATCGCGCACCGGCTCGGCATGCAGGGCATCGAGGTGGCCGATCCCCATGTCGAGCGGCTGATCGAGGCCTTCAGCTTCCTGTCGGCGCGCATGCGCATCAAGCTCGATGCCGAGTTCCCGCGCTTCACGCAGCGGCTGCTCGAGGTGATGCATCCCCACTACCTGAGTCCCACGCCCTCGATGGCGGTGGCGCAGCTGCATCCGAGCGCGACCGAGGGCGACCTGCGGCGCGGCTTCGTCGTGCCGCGCGGCACGGCCTTCCATGCGAAGGTGGCGCCGGGCGAGCAGACGCCGTGCGAGTTCCGCTCGAGCCAGGCCGTGACGCTGTGGCCGCTCGAGATCGCGCAGGCCAGCCTCACGGGCGCGCCGCCCGACCTGCCGGCGCTCGAGCGCCATCTGCCGCCGCAGGTGCAGGTCGGCGGCGCGCTGCGGCTGCGCCTGCGCACGATCGGACCGCTGGGCTTCTCGGCGCTGGCCGGGCTCGACCGGCTGCCGGTCTGCCTGGTCGGCGATGCGCGCCTGGCCTCGCACCTGTTCGAGCTGCTGCACACCGCGGCCGTCGCCACGGTCACGGGCGCGCCCGGGCGGCTCGGCGAGCGCCCGCACGTGGTCGTGCACGAGGCGCTGGTGCACGAGGGGCTCGAGCCCGGCGAAGGCCTGCTGCCGCCGACATGGAACGGCCTCCATGGCCACAACCTGCTGCACGAGTACTTCGCCTGTCCCGAGCGCTTCCTCTTCTTCACGCTGACGCAGCTCGCGCCGGGCCTCGCGCGCATCGAGGGGCGCGAGGCCGAGATCGTGGTGCTGCTCGCGCGGGCTCCCCAGGGCCCGGCCATCGCGCAGGGCCTGGTCGACGCGGCGCAGTTCGCGCTGTTCGCCACGCCGGTGGTCAACCTGTTCCCGCGCCATACCGACCGCATCGAACTCGATGCCGCGCGCACCGAGTTCCACCTCGTGCCCGACCGCTCGCGCCCGCTCGACTTCGAGGTCTACGCGGTCGAGCAGCTGACGGGCCAGCAGGCGGGCCGCACGGCCCCGACGCCGTTCCGCCCGCTCTACCAGACGCTCAACGAGGACGAGGGCAACCACGGGCGCTACTTCTCGCTGCGGCGCGAGCCGCGGCTGGTGTCGGACACCGCGCGGCGCCACGGCACGCGCACGCCGTACGTGGGCACCGAGGTGTTCGTGTCGCTGGTCGACCAGCACGAGGCGCCGTACCCCGAAGGCCTGCGCAGCCTGTGGGCGCAGGCCTGGCTCACCAACCGCGACCTGCCGTGCCTGGTGCCGCGCAACGGCCGTGCCGATCTCGCGGCGGCCGAGTCGATGCCGGTGTCGGCGGTGGGTCTGGTGCGCCCGCCGAGCACGCCCCGGCCGCCGTTCGCGCAGCGCGAGATCGCCTGGCGGCTGATCCGGCAACTGGGCTTCAACCACCTGCCGCTGGCCGGCATGCCGCGGCACGAGGGCGCGCAGGCGCTGCGCGACATGCTGCGGCTGTTCGTCGCGGCCGACGACGAGGCCATGCGGCGGCAGGTCGACGCGCTCGTGGGCTCGCGCATCGCGCCGGTCACGCGCCGGCTGCCGGGCCACGGGCCGCTGGTCTACGGCCGTGGCGTGGCCTGCACGCTGAGCGTGGACGAGCAGGGCTTCTCGGGCGCCAGCCCCTACCTGTTCGGGCTCGTGCTCGAGCGCTACCTCGCGCGCCACGTGAGCATCAACGTCTTCACGCAGACCACGCTCGAATCGATGCAGCGCGGCACGGTCGCGCGCTGGCCGGTGCGCATGGGCGGGCGCGGGATCGTCTAGCTCTAGCTTTAGCTTTTGCGCCTCGGCGTGGGTTTTGCAGGCGCTTCCACGCCGAGCGCTTGTTGCAGCAGCCAGCGCATCGCGTCGCGCACCTCGGTGGCGTCGGCGCCCGCGTCGATCTCGAGCGCGGCGCGGTCGAAGGCGGCCGACAGCAGCTGCGAGAGCGCATCGAGCGAGACCTCGCCGCGGCCCATGTTGGCCTCGGCCAGTCCCTGGCGCAGCGAATGGGCGGCGTTCGCGTCGTCCATCGCCATGATCTCCGCCATGCCGAGCACGGCCGGCCCGTCGATCAGCAGCAGCCGGGTGCGGCCCGGCACCGTCATCGCGCGCAGGTAGGCGTCGCTGCCGGCCAGCAGCGCCTCGCGCGGCGCCAGCGCCCCGGGCGTGGCGGCCGCGATCTCGGCGGCCACCGCGCGCGATTCCTGTTCGAGCACATGGCGGAACAGGTCGCGCTTGTCGGCGTAGTGGTGGTAGAGCGCGCCGCGCGTGATGCCGGCCGCGGCCACGATGTCGGGCGTCGAGGTCTGGCCATAGCCCTGGTCGACGAAGAGGGCGCGCGCCGCCTCGGTCAGCGCCTGCCGCGTGGTCTCGGTGCGCTCCTTGTTGGTCCGGATGATCTTGGAGGTCATTTACATGCAGTCTGTATGTATGTATATTCAATCAAACATACAGAATGTATGTCAGTTCCAGCCTTCCGTTCCAGCCCTTCAAGGAGCCCTCATGAAAGTCACGAGCTACTACCCGGTCATCATGACCCACGACGTCGCCGGCACGGCGGACTTCTACCAGCGCCACTTCGGCTTCGCGCCGCTGTTCACGAGCGACTGGTACGTGCACCTGCAACTGGAGGGCGAGCCCTCGGTCAACCTCGCGGTGCTCGACGGCCGGCACGAGACCATTCCCGCCGCGGGCCGCGGCAAGGTAGCGGGCGGGCTGCTGTTGAACTTCGAGGTGGACGATCCCGACGCGGTGCACGACCGTCTGGCCGCGGCCGGCCTGCCGGTGCTGCTGCCGCTGCGCGACGAGGCCTTCGGCCAGCGCCACTTCATCACCAGCGACCCGAACGGGGTGCTGATCGACATCATCAAGCCGATCCCGCCGAGCGGGGAGTTCGTGGCGCAGTACGAGGCTGGGGCGCTGCCGACCTGATCGGTCAGGCCAGGCGGTTGCGAGGCTCAGGCCAACGCCGCCTCTTCCTCGTCGAGCGCGTCGCCCAGGAAGCCGCCGCTCTGGTGCGCCCACAGCCGCGCATAGAGCCCGCCCTTGGCCATCAGCGTGCGGTGGTCGCCTTCCTCCACCACGCGGCCCTCGTCGAGCACGATCAGCCGGTCCATCGCCGCGATGGTCGACAGCCGGTGCGCGATCGCGATCACGGTCTTGCCTTCCATCAGCGTGTAGAGGCTCTGCTGGATCGCGGCCTCGACCTCGGAGTCGAGCGCGCTCGTGGCCTCGTCGAGCAGCAGGATCGGCGCGTCCTTGAGCATCACGCGCGCGATCGCGATGCGCTGGCGCTGGCCGCCCGAGAGCTTCACGCCGCGCTCGCCCACGTGGGCCTCGTAGCCGTGGCGCCCGCTGGCGTCGCCCAGCGTGCCGATGAAGTCGTGCGCCTCGGCGCGGCGCGCGGCGGCCTCGACCTGCGCCGGCGTCGCGTCGGGGCGGCCGTAGGCGATGTTGTCGGCCACCGAGCGGTGCATCAGCGAGGTGTCCTGCGTCACCATGCCGATGTGGCTGCGCAGCGAGTCCTGCGTGGCCAGCGCGATGTCCTGGCCGTCGATCAGGATGCGGCCGCTCTCCAGGTCATGGAAGCGCAGCAGCAGGTTCACCAGCGTCGACTTGCCCGCGCCCGAGCGGCCCACCAGGCCGATCTTCTCGCCGGGTGCCACGGTCAGCGTGAGGTCCTCGATCACGCGCCGGCCGCCGGCCGCGCCGTAGCGGAAGCTCGCATGCTCGAAGCGCACTTCGCCGCGCGGCACCTCGAGCGCCTTCGCGTCCGGTGCATCGAGCACGGCGCGCGGGCGCGACAGCGTCTTCATGCCGTCCTGCACCGTGCCGATGTTCTCGAACAGGCTGGTCATCTCCCACATGATCCAGTGCGACATGCCCTGCAGCCGCAGCGCCATGGCGGTGGCCGCGGCCACCGCGCCCACGCCGACCGCGCCGGTGGACCACAGCCACAGCGCCGTGCCCGCCATGCCGGCGGTCAGGCCCATGCTCAGCGTGTGGTTGACGATCTCGAAGGCGCTCACCAGCCGCATCTGGCCGTAGCCGGTGTGCATGAACTCGCGCATCGCGTCGCGCGCGAAGCCGGCCTCGCGCTGCGTGTGCGAGAACAGCTTCACCGTCGCGATGTTGGTGTAGGCATCGGTCACGCGGCCGGTCATCAGCGCGCGCGCATCGGCCTGCGCCTTGCCGACCGCGCCCAGGCGCGGCACGAAGTAGATCAGCGCGCCGATGTACAAGGCCAGCCAGATCACGAACGGCCAGATCAGCTGCGCGTCGAGCACGCCGACCAGCACGATCATGGTGGCGACGTACACGCCCATCGCCACCAGCACGTCGGCCAGCACGAACACGGTCTCGCGCACCGCGAGCGCGGTCTGCATCACCTTGGCCGTGATGCGGCCCGCGAACTCGTCCTGGTAGAAGGCCATGCTCTGGCCCAGCATCAGCCGGTGGAAGTTCCAGCGCAGCCGCATCGGCAGGTTGATCGCGAGCGTCTGGTGCTTGACGATGGTCTGCAGCGCGACCACCGCGATGCTGGCGACCAGCAGCCCGGCCATCCAGGCGAGCGTGGTGCCGCGGTCTTCCCACAGGCGCGAGGGCACTTGCCCGCCGAGCCAGTCGACCACGCGTCCGAGCAGCGCGAACAGCAGCGCCTCGAAGGTCGACATCACGGCGGTGAGCACCGCCATCGCGAGGATCTTGCCGCGCACGCCCTGCGTGCAGGCCCAGAGGAAGGCGAAGAAGCCTTGCGGCGGCAGCGGAGGTTCGGCGGCGGGGTAGGGGTGTAGAAGTTTTTCGAAGAAACGGAACAAGGACTGACTCTCCCGAAGAGCCGAAGACTGTAGCCGCGAGCGCATGACCTTGCCCTGAAAAGGTGCGTTTCTTCAGCTTCTGCGTGGTTTGCGCGACGAACCGGCGGGAACGGGCGCGGTCTTTGGTTCGAGCGCCGCGAGCCGCTCGCCGAGGAAGTCTATGAAAGTACGCAGCTTGGGCGCCATGTACTGGCGGCTGGTGTAGACCGCGAACAGCGTCACCGGGTGCGGTTCGTGGTCGGGCAACAGGCGCACCAGCCGGCCCTGCGCGAGGTCGTCCTCGAGCAGCCAGCCCGGCATGAACGCCACGCCCATGCCCGCGCGCACCGCATGCAGCGTGAGCGTGGTGTCGTCCGAGCGCATGACCGGCGTGAGCCGCAGCGGGAACATGCGCCCGCCCGGCCCCTGCAGCGCGAGATGGTCGAGCGCCACGTAGCTCGGCACGATCGCGCCGAGCCGCGCCACCTCGGCTGGCAGTGCCGGCACGCCGCCCATGCGCGCGAGGTACTCGGGCGTGCCCGCGAGGAAGAAGGGCACGCGGCACAGCGGCCGCGCGATCAGCGCGAGCGAGGGCTCCTGCGTGGCGCGCAGCGCGAGGTCGTAGCCGTCGGCCGCGAGGTCGACCTTGCGGTTCTCGAGGTGGATGTCGAGCAGCACCTCGGGATAGCGCTCGCGGTAGTCGGCCAGCACCCGCGCGAAGCGCGCGGTGGCGCACCACACGGGCGCGCTGAGCTTGAGCTGGCCGCGCGGCGCCTCGCGGGTCTGGCCGATCGCGGCCTCGGCGGCGTCGAGCAGGTCGAGCGCGCGCCGGCTCTGCTCGTACCAGGCGGTGCCGGCCTCGGTCAGGCTCAGGTGGCGGCTCGAGCGGTGCAGCAGGCGCGCGCCCAGCGACTTCTCGAGCTGCGCCACGTGCTTGCTGGCCATCGGCGCCGACAGCCCGAGCCGCTCGGCGGCGGCCACGAAGCTGCCCGATTCGACGACCTCGCGGAACACGCGCAGGCTGGTCATGCGGTCCATCGATGATTTCCTCTGGAGAAACGATTCGATGAATCGTAGCCTGTCGATTTCCTCGCAGGAAATATCTACAGTCGACGCAACGCCTTCAAGGAAGCAACGACATGACCCACGACAACCCCAATCGCCTGCCCACCTACTTCATCTCGCACGGCGGCGGCCCCTGGCCCTGGATGAAGCGCGAGATGGGCGCCACCTACGACCGGCTCGCCGCCGCGCTGGCCGACATGCCGCGCCAGCTCGGCCGCACGCCCAAGGCCATCCTCATGGTGTCGGCCCACTGGGAGGCGCCGGTGTTCACGGTGCAGGGCAATCCGCGCCCGCCGATGATCTACGACTACGGCGGCTTCCCGGCCCACACCTACGAGGTGCACTACGACGCGCCCGGCTCGCCCGAGCTCGCGCAGCGCGTGCAGGCGCTGATCGCCGCGGCCGGCCTGCCGGCGGCCGTCGATCCCGAGCGCGGCTACGACCACGGCATGTTCTCGCCGATGGCCGCGATCTATCCGCAGGCCGAGGTGCCGGTGGTCCAGCTGTCGCTGCGCCGCGGGCTCGATCCGGCCGAACACATCGCGCTGGGCCGCGCGCTCGCGCCGCTGCGCGACGAGGACGTGCTGATCGTCGGCAGCGGCCTGAGCTATCACAACCTGCGCAACTTCGGGCCCCAGGCGCATGGCGTGTCGAAGGCCTTCGGCGACTGGCTCGATGCCACCTCGGTCGAGGCCGCGCCGGCGCAGCGCGTGCAGCGCCTGCGGGACTGGGCCGCCGCACCCTCGGCGCGCATGGCGCATCCGCGCGAGGAGCACCTGATTCCGCTGATGGTGGCGGTGGGCGCGGCCGAGCAGGAGGCGGGCGAGCGCGTCTATCACGAGGAGGCCTTCATGGGCGGCCTCGTGGTGTCGAGCTACCGCTTCGGCGGCGCCGGCTACTTCTGATCGCCGCGGCGCTCGGCGCCGTCGGCATCGACCAGCCCGACGCGCTGCTGCCGGCCCCAGGTGCCGCGACCGGTCAGGAAGGTCCACCAGCCCCAGGCCGCGCCCGTGTGGCGCAGCAGCTGGAAGGTGAAGGGCTCGATCAGCGCGGCCGCGAAGGCCTGCAGCATGCCGGCCTCGCCGCCGTGGCCGACCCAGCGCCGGTACAGGTGCACCGACCACAGGTGGAAGAAGAGGTCGAGCACGATCTTGGCGGCGATCACGCCGGCCGCGGGCAGCAGCACGCCGAAGTCGCCGCGCACCAGGTACATCACGAGCAGGCCGAAGGCCGCGAGGCCGTACAGCGGCTGCAGGGTGTCGATGGCCTTGACCGGCAGCATCGCGATGCCAAGCCAGCCGTAGCGGCGGTCGCCCACCATCGCGCGGTACCAGTACTGGGTCTGCAGGAAGCCGCCGAACCAGCGCCGGCGCTGGCGCAGGAAGGCGCCCACGCTGCTGGGCGCGTCGGTGCGCGCCTGCGCGTCGCCGAGCACGCGCACGCGCCAGTCGAGGCCGTGCGCCTGGGCATGGCGGTGCAGCCGGTGGATGAGTTCGTAGTCCTCGACCAGGCAGTCGGTGTCGAAGCCGCCCACCGCGCGCACCGCGTCGCGCCGGAAGCCCGCGAAGGCGCCCGAGATCAGCAGCAGGCCGTCGACGCGCATCCAGGCATAGCGCGAGAGGAAGTTGCGGATGTACTCGTAGGTCTGGAACCACTGCAGCAGCCGACCGCCCAGCGTGCGGCTGCACACCGGCGTGATGACGCCGGTGGCCGCCACCAGCGCGGGTTCGTCCGAGAAGGCGCGGCGTACCGCGGCGATGGCATGCGCGTCGAGCAGGGTGTCGCCGTCGACGGTGAGCACGGTTTCGGTGTCGATGCACAGCACCGCGACGTTCAGCGCCACCGCCTTGCCGCCGTGCGGCAGCCGCAGCCAGTGCAGGTTGGGATGCAGGGTGCTCGCGGCGCTGAGCTGCCCCGGCTCGGGCGCCTCGAGCCCGTAGCGCGTGGTGAGCAACTCGGCCGTGCCGTCGGTCGAGCCGTCGTCGGCGATCACGATGCGGTCGGGCGCATCGGTCTGGCCCAGCAGCGCGGCCAGGGTCACGGGCAGCACCGCGGCCTCGTCGTGCGCGGCGACGATCACGCCGAGCGTGGCGCGGTGCGGTGCCACGGCGGGATGCGGCAGCGGCGCCGAGGTCAGCGCGATGCCGCGCGGGCGCAGGATCGCGAGCGTCTGCCAGCCGACGAACAGCAGCAGCACCGTGTCGTAGAGCACGTAGGCCACGCCCACCGACCAGGCCTGCACGTTGCCCAGGCGGAAGGCCATGGCGAACAGCAGGCCCCACAGCAGCAGCACGCCGCCATGGATGAGCCAGCTTCGCAGCGGCGTGGCGGGGGGCGAGAGTCGCGGTGACGCGGCGACGAAGGCGGAGCGGAGCAGGTCGTTCAAGACAGGGGGGCGCCAGGGCGATGGGAATGTGTACGCACGGAACGGGCCGGCGGTTTCGAATGTCCGAGGCCGAAGACCGGACAATCGCGCGCCTGACAGGCTGAGTCGCACTCCCGCCGAAAATTCCCGCATGCCCCCTCACCATCGCTACACACGCACCGCCATCGCGCTGCACTGGATCATCGCACTGCTGATGATCGTCAACATCGCGCTGATCCTCTCGGTCGACCGCTTTCCCGACGACTGGGTGCGCCCGGCCATCGACACCCACAAGTCGATCGGCATCACCGTGCTGGGGCTGGTGATCCTGCGCATCCTGTGGCGCGCCACCCACCGTCCGCCGGCCATGCCCGGCAGCTATGGCCGGCTCGAACGCATCGGCGCGCACGCGGCCCATGGCGCGCTGTACCTCGTGATGATCGCGCTGCCGCTGTCGGGCTGGATGCACGACTCGGCCTGGAAGGATGCGGCCACGCATCCGATGCAGCTGTTCGGCCTGTTCGAATGGCCGCGCATCGGCTGGATCATGGACATCGAGGCCGCCGCCAAGGAGAACCTCCACACCGTGCTGGGCGGCGTCCACACCTGGGCCGGCTATGTGCTCTATGGGCTGTTCGCGCTGCACCTGATCGGTGCGCTCAAGCACCAGTTTCTCGATGGCGAGGCCGAACTCCAGAGGATGCTGCCATGAGCGCGGGCCTGTCCGGACTCTCGGCCGCGACCGAGGACGAAGCCCGCGCCGTCATCGCGCGCGTCGATGCGCTGTCGACCCACCACGACATCGAGCAGGCCGGCGTGCGCGTCCGCTGGCGCCGCTTCGGTCCCGCCGACGGCGGCGCCCATCCGCCGCTGGTGCTGCTCCATGGCGGCCACGGCAGCTGGATGCACTGGCTGCGCAATGCCGAGGCCCTGTCGGCCGAGCGCGCGCTGTGGCTGCCCGACATGCCGGGCTTCAACGATTCGGGCACGCCGCCGCCGCCGGCGCCCGACGAACATCCGCTCGCGCCCTCGCTCGCGGCGCTGGCCGGCTCGCTCGATGCGTTGATCGGCGCCGGCACGCCGATCGACCTCGGCGGTTTCTCCTTCGGCGGCGTGGTGGCCTCGCAGTTCGCGCTGCACCGGCGCGCGGTGCGCCGCATGCTGCTGGTGGGCAGCGGCGGCCACGGCACGATGCGGCGCATGGCGGTGGAGATGATCAACTGGCGCCTCGCGCAGGACCGCGAGGCGGAGCGTGCCGCGCTGCTGCACAACCTCGGCGCGCTGATGCTGCACGACATGTCGCGCGCCGATCCGCTGGCCTTCGAGATCCACGACATCGCCTGCCACGGCACGCGCTTTCGCAGCAAGGAGGTGTCGCGCCGCGGCGGCCTGCAGGCAGCGCTGGCCGAGATTCCCGGGCCCAAGCTGTTCCTCTGGGGCGAGTTCGACGTGACCGCCGATTCGCGCGCGCTGGTCGCGCGGCTCGTGGCCGAGGGCCCGCAGCGCGAAGGCGCCGTGGTCGACGGCGCGGGGCATTGGGTGCAGTACGAGCGGGCCGAGGAATTCAACCGGCGCGTGGTGGCGTTTCTGGATTGAAAGGCGGACAGCCGGACGCAGAAGTCGCGAAGGTTTCGCAGAAGTCGCAGAAGAGAAATCCAAAAAGGTTTTTTCTGCGACTTCTGCGCGTCTTGGTCTTCCTTCTGCGTTCGGCTGTCCGCTTTCCGGCTGTCTGCTTCAGCCCAGCACTTCCGCCGCGTGCCGCTTCCAGAACGCCGCGTCGGGCACCGGCCCCGCGCCGGCCGCGGCGTTCTCGGCCATGTGGGCCGCGCGGCTGGTGCCGGGGATGGTGCAGGTCACGGCCGGATGGCTCAGCACGAACTTCAGCAGCACCTGGGCCCAGCTCGCGCAGCCGATCTCCGCGGCCCAGCCGGGCAGCGCGCGATCGCGCAGCCGGCGCAGCAGGCCGCCGCCGCCGAAGGGCATGTTGACGATCACCGCCACCCCGCGCTCGGCCGCCAGCGGCAGCAGCCGTTCGGCGGCGGCGCGTGCGTCGAGCGAATAGTTGATCTGCAGGAAGTCGAGCCGCTGCGCGCGCAGCACCGCCTCGACCTCGTCGTAGGCCGAGGCCGTGTAGTGCGTGATGCCCAGGTAGCGCACGCGGCCCTGCGTCTTCCACTCGCGCAGGGTCGCGAGCTGGGTGCGCCAGTCGACCAGGTTGTGGATCTGCATCAGGTCCATGCGCTCGGTGCGCAGCCGCGCGAAGGACTGCTCCATCTGCGCGATGCCGGCCTCGCGGCCCGAGGTCCAGACCTTGGTCGCGAGGAAGGGGCGGCGCGCGCCGCGAGCCGCCGCCGTGGCGGCCAGCAGCTCGCCGGTGCTCTCCTCGGAGCGGCCGTACATCGGCGAGCTGTCGATCGCCGTGCCGCCCGCGGCGAACAGCGCCTCGAGCACGCCCGCGAGGCGCTGGTACTCCTCGCTGCCGGGACGCTGGTCGAAACCGATCCAGGTGCCGCAGCCGATCACGGGCAGCGCTTCCTGGGTGGAGGGAATGGGGCGGGTGTGCATGGTCGGCGGGGGCGTGGGCCCGGTGGGCCGCTGCGCGAAGGCGGCCAGCGCGGCGCTCGCGGGCAGGGCCGCGGCGAGGCGCAGGAAGCGCGCGCGATGCATCGGCGCCGCGAACGCGGACCGCGAGGTAGGCGTCGGACCGGGGGACTTCATGGGGGGAGGGTGACATCGACGATAGCACCGCCCCCCGGATCGCGCCGCGAGCCCGCCGGTTGGCGCCGATGCAACACCTTCGTCCGGTGGATTGCCCGCGGATGTTCCCGAATGTATCGTGCGCGTCCGCAGGTGGAGGGCCTGCCGCCCGGCCATCGATCGATCGATCCGCCGGCGCCATCCCGCAAGACCATTCCAACAAGAGAGACACGACGTGAACCCGCTCCCCCGAACCATCGTCCGCCTGCTGCGCGGATGCGTGCTGCTGCTCGCCGCGGCCCTGCTGGCCGCCTGCGTCGCGCCGCCGATCGCCCCCCAGCAGACCCTGACCGGCCACGAAGGTGCCGTGGTGATGAAGCTGATCACCAACAGCCCCGGCGAGAACGACCCGGCCGAAACCCTGTGGACCCTGCATCTGCAGCGCGTGCTGGAGCCCGGCGAGAAACAGACCGGTCAGGACATGGTGGTGCTGCAGCGCACGCGCCATTCCACCTACACCACGGCCGTGTTCAGCGGCATGGTCGCGCCGGGCCGCTACATCATCAAGCACGCCGCCGGCGGCTCGGGCAACATGAGCTACACCTTCCCCATCGATGCGAAGTTCGGCAGCTTCGACGTGGTGCGCAACGAGGTCACGCTGCTCGGCACCCTGCTGATCCAGCCGCGCGGGGGCACGCGCTTCGTTGTCGCCTACGTGCGGCCGGAGGAGGAGCTGCAGAAGACCTTCGAGACCCTCTATCCCGCGCTCGCGGCGCAGACGCGCGATCGTCCGCAGCACGGCTTCATCTTCACGCCCGACCTGCAGCGCCGCGCCGCGCTGGCGCCGCAGCTCAAGCGGCTCGCGTCCGCCTGGCATGGCCTGGCACAGACCGCCGACGGCGAGTTCATGGCCGGCGCCAAGCTCGGCAAGGTGCTGTGGCGCAAGAGCGGCGAGAGCCGCTGGCGCGAGATCGACGCGAAGACCTGGCGCGAGGTGCTGTCGGTGCGGCCGTACCGCGGCGGCCTGCTGGTGGCCGGCGAGGAGGGCCTGCTGCGGCTGTCGACCGACGAGGGCGATACCTGGAAGGACCTGCTGCCGCCCGACGATGGCCTGATCCAGCTGGCGCAGCCGATGCGCGACGGCAGCCTGGTGGTGATCTCGCGCAGCGACAGCCAGTGGAAGGTCTACGCGTCCGTCGACCCGGCCGCCGGGTGGCGCAAGCTCGGCGAGTTCTCCGACACACGCTCGATCAACATCCCGTGGATGCGCAGCATGGCCTTCGGCACGCCCGAGCGGGCCGGCGTGATGATGCCCAACGGCGACCTCCACGCCACCGACGGCCGCACGCTGACGCGCTCGAGCAATGGCCAGTCCACCCTCGACGTGAACGCGCTGCCCGACGGCACCCTGGTGTCGCAGACGGCGATCTTCACCAAGTCCACCATGCTGTCGCCCGACTGGGGGCAGACCTGGACCGATCTCAACACCAGCCGCTTCGTCGTGACCATCGCCTTCAAGGACCGCCAGACCGCCTATGCGGTGGCGCCGATCGCGCCCGGGTTCATGCCCGGCGCGATGGGCCTGATGACGACCCGCGACGGCGGCAGGAGCTGGACGCACACCGGCAGCTCGCCGAGCGTCACGGGGCCGCACGCCGTGCGCCAGATGATGGTGGACCGCTCCGACGGCTCGCTGATCGCCTTCCTGCCCGACAACCTGATCCTGCGTTCCGCGGACGAGGGCAAGAGCTGGAAGATCGTCAAGGACAACTGAGGCGCGGCGCGGTCTTCACTGCGCCTGCGAGACCTTGACCCCCGCGGCCCCGCCGGCCGGCCGGTTCATGTACGCCAGCGTGCTGCCCACCAGCGCGCGCACGCCCACGCGCAGCGCCGACTCGTCGATCACGAACTCCGACGAATGGTTGGGCGCGCCGTTGCGGTCGGCGAAGGGCGAGGCATTGAGGTGCCAGAACACGATCGGGATGTTCTTGCCGAAGGAGCCGAAGTCCTCCGAGCCCATGCTCGGCTGCGACTCGCGCGCCTTGCCCGGGCCGGCCGCGGTCTCGAGCGCCTGCGTCACCGCCTGCGTGGCGGCCGGATCGCTGACCAGCACCTCGTAGCCGGTGTCGATCGTGACCTCGGCCGTGAGGCCGTGGCTCTCGGCGATCTTCTGCGCCTTGAGCCGGATGGCGTCGTGCGCGGTCTTCTGGTTCTTCTGCGACAGCGAGCGCACGGTGCCGGCGATCTCGGCCGTGTCGGGCAGGATGTTGACGCGATTGCCGCTCTGCAGGAGGCCCACGGTCACCACGGTCGGGCCGTCGAGCGGATCGATCTGGTGGCTCACGATGTTCTGCAGCGCCAGCGCGATCTCGGCCGCGGCCAGCGTGGGGTCCTTCGCGGTCCAGGGCGAGGAGCCGTGGCCGCCCTTGCCCTTGAGCGCGATCTTGAACACGTCGCCGCTGGCCATGAGGCTGCCGCGCCGGTAGCTGATGGTGCCCGAGGGCGCGCGCGCACTGATGTGCTGGCCCATCACCACGTCGACCTTCGGGTTCTCGAGCACGCCGGCCTTGACCATCGCGGGCGCGCCGCTGGCCACCGGCCCCGGGCCCTGTTCCTCGGCGGGCTGGAACAGGAACACCACCGTGCCCGGCAGCTCGTCGCGCACCTTCGACAGCGCCTGCGCCGCGCCCAGCAGCATCGCCACGTGGGTGTCGTGGCCGCAGGCGTGCGAGACCGGCACGTCGCTGTTGAGCCAGGGCGCCTTCACGGTCGAGCGGAACGGCAGTTCGTTGCGCTCGGCTACGGGCAACGCGTCCATGTCGGCGCGCAGCGCCACCACCGGGCCCGGCTTGCCGCCGCGCAGCACCGCCTTGATGCCGGTCTTGGCGACGCCGGTCTGGACCTCGATGCCGGGCATCTTCGCGAGCGCCGCCGCGATGTAGGCGGCCGTCTGCAATTCCTGGTACGACAGCTCCGGATGCTGGTGCACATGGCGGCGCCATTCGATCACCTGCGCCTCGGAGGCATCGGCGAGCGCCAGCGCGCGTGCCGTCAGCGCGTTGCCGGCATCGGGCGCCGGCGCCGTCTGGGCCGAGGCCGCGACGTGGAGGAGGCTGCCGGAGAGCATCAGCAGGGCGAAGCGTGAGCGGAGTTTCATGGGTGGATGCGAAAGGAGGATGAAGGGAGGTGTCGAGGCGGCCGACCTTAGCGAAAGCCGGCGCATCGGAAAAGACTCGAAAAACTCCAGGGCGATCAAAATCCCTGATCACCCCCATTTCCTCGTCCTCCCATGAACCTGCGCCATCTGAAGATCTTCGAAGCGATCGCCGAGGCCGGCAGCATCCGCGCCGCGGCGCGCGTGGCCGGCCTCACGCAGCCCGCCATGACCTATGCGATGCGCGAGCTCGAGCAGAGCGTGGGCGCGCAGCTGCTGGTGCGCAGCGCCCAGGGCGTGTCGCTCACCGTGATCGGCGAGGCCCTGCTCCAGCGCGCGCGGCTGCTGGCCAACGAGGTGCGCCGCGCCGAGGACGAGATCGCCCAGCTGCGCGACGGTGCCGGCGGCCTGCTGCGAGTCGCCTTCAGTTCCTTCGCGGTCGAGCGGCTGCTGCCCGACGCGCTGCAGGACTTCCGCCGCAAGTGGCCGGGCGTCGCGCTCGAGCTGCAGGAACTCAGCGGCGCCGACGTGAAAGGCCTCTGGAGCCGCGGCGACTTCGACTTCGCCATCCTCGGCGAACTCGCGCCCGATGCCGATGACGGCGTGCACCGCGAGCTGCTGCTCGAATTCCCGCTGGCCGTGGTCGCCGGCGCCAGGCATCCGCTGGCGCGCGTGCGCTCGATGGCGAAGCTGCACGAGGCCATGTGGGTGGTGCCCTGGTACGGCGTCGAGCTGCTGCGCCGCCATTTCGCCGCGGCCGGCCTGCCGCCGCCGCGCGACATCGTGATCTGCCATTCGTGGCAGCTCGGCATCACGCTGGTGAAGAAATCCGGCGCGCTGACCCTGGCCGCGACCTCGCTGTTCAAACATGCGGCGGCGGCGCGCGGGCTGGTCGCGCTGCAGGTCGCCGACAGGCTGCCCCAGGTGCGGGTGTCGTTGCTGATGCGCGACCCCGCGGCGCTCACGCCGGCGGCGCGGGCCTTCTCGCAGTCGCTGAAGGCGGTGGCGGACGGGGTGGCGGCGCTCGGGCGGTAGCCGGGCGCCCCGACCCGAAGACACGAAGGGGGTGGCTGTGCTCCAATCCCATCCCACCCTCGCCATTCAGCCGCACTCGCCGCACTCGCCGCACTCGCCATGGGCCTGCCGCTTCCGCTCGTTCGCCTGTCCTCGCTCGACCTCGTGCGCGGCTTCGTCGCGGTGGGGCGGCGCATGAGCATCTCGCTGGCGGCGCAGGACCTGTGCGTGACCCAGTCGGCGGTCAGCAAGCAGGTGCATGCGCTCGAGGCGCAGCTCGGCGTGAAGCTGCTGGTGCGCGGCCATCGCTCGATCTCGTTCACGCCCGAGGGCGAGCGGCTGTTCCGCAGCGCCGACGCGGTGGTGCAGCAGCTGCAGGAGGTGATGGGCGAGATCGGCCGCACCGGCGCGCAGCGGCCGGTGACGCTGAGCGCCAGCATCGGCGTCACGGGGCTGTGGCTGCTGCCGCGGCTGAGCCGGGTGCAGGACATCCATCCGGGCGTGGACGTGCGCGTGTCGGCCAACAACCGCGTGGCCGACCTGCGCAACGAAGGCATCGACCTCGCGATCCGCTACACCACGCCCGCGCTGGCGCCGGCGGGCGCGGTGCGGCTGTTCGGCGAAACGGTGGCGCCGGTGGCGCATCCCTCGCTGGCGCTGCCGCCGCTGGCCTCGGCCGAGTCGATCGCGGCGCTGAACCTGCTCGAGTTCGACGATGCGCAGCGGCCCTGGCTGCAGTGGCGCGACTGGCTGGCCGCGGCCGGCTGGGCCGACGCCAGGCCGCGCGGCATGCTGCGCTTCAACCAGTACGACCAGCTGATCCAGGCCGCGATGGCGGGGCAGGGCGTGGCGCTCGGGCGGCTCGAGCTGATCCAGCCGCTGCTCGACGACCGGCGGCTGGTGCGCGTGGAAGCCGCGCTGCCGGCCCAGCCCTCGGGCCATGCCTACTGGCTGATTCAGGCCGAGCCGCAGCCGCGCGAGGAAGTGCGGCACGTGGCCGAGTGGCTGGTGGCCGAAGCGAAGGGTTTCGCGCCGCGCTGAGCCCGTGGGGTTCAGGCGCCGGCCTGCGCGCGGGCGAATGCCAGCGCATCGTCGAGCCGGTCGTTGCCCCAGAACATCTCCTCGCCCACGAAGAAGGTGGGCGCGCCGAAGATGCCTTTCTCCATCGCGGTTTCGGTCTGGCGGCGCAGGCGCAGCTTGTTGGCGTCCGACAGCGCCTCGTCGATCACGCGGTGCGCGGGCAGGTCCATCTCGGCGAGCAGCCGGGCCATGGTCTCGGGCGCGTCGATGTCGCGGTCCTCGGCGAAGTTCAGCCGCATCGTGCGGCGGCAGAACTCGCCGATCCACGGCTGGCCGGCGCCGGCCAGCGCGATGCGCAGCGGCAGCACGGCGGCACGCGGGAAATTGCTGGGCCGCTGCCAGGGCAGGCCGTACTTGCGGCACTGGCGCACCATGTCCTTCCAGACGTAGTCGCCCTTTTCCTTCTGCAGCACGAAGGGCGAGGTCTCCCAGCCCAGCGCGCGGAACACCGGCCCGAGCAGGAAGGGCTGCCAGCGCAGCGCGACGCCATGCGCGGCGGCGGCCTGCTCGATGCGCATCGCGCTGAGGTAGCTGTAGTTGCTGCCGAAGTCGAACCAGAAGTCGAGCGTGGGTGCGTTCATGGCGATGGCCTTTCTCACTCGAACACCACCAGGCAGCGCGCCTCGATGCTCTCGCGCAGCGGGGCATCGGCCGACGCCAGCGGATGGTCGAAGGCCGCGTGCGGCGTGAAGCGCGCGACGCCGCCGAGCTGCGCGTCGTACTGCTTGAACACCAGCGCCTCGTGCCGGTCCATGCGCGAGAAATACGACCAGCGGTGGGTGGCGGCATGGGTGGCGAGGTAGATCTCGCCGGTGCGCTTCGGATAGCGCACCTCGGCATTCACCAGGTCGCGCGCCATCACCGTGCGCGCATCGCAGACGGCCAGCGGGGTGTCGAGCACCGGCCCGGCGATCGAGCGCCAGATGTTGACGATGCAGTAGCGCCGCACGGCCGCGGCCTCGGCCGCGCTCGCGAGCACCAGCGCGAGCCGGCGCCGTCCCGATTCCTCGGTGTAGTCGTTGTGGATGCGGCCGTTGGCAGCGGCCTTGCCGTCGGTCTTGCCGCGGCCGAAGTTCAGCGCGGTGCGCTCGGGCTCGCGCTGTCGCACCAGGTGGTCGAACACATGGGCGCGCGCGCCGCCGGTGACCGCGAGCGCGAGCGCGGCCAGCTCGGGGTAGTAGACGGCCCGGACCTCGGCATCGTCGAGGAAGTCGGCGACCGCCGTGGGCGCCTCGCGCAGCTCGAAGCCCTCGCGCTCGATATGGGTCGGCCGGCCGCGGGCATCGGCGATCGGCATCGCGATTCGCTCGTACTCGCCGCTTTCCCAGGGCAGGCCGGGCGGCGGCGTGAAGGCGTAGCTGTAGGGCCGCAGCGCGGTCGGCCGCAGGTAGTTGAGGCCGGCCTCGATGTCGCCGCTGGCGGGCAGCGCCGCCGCGGCGATGGCCGAGCCGGCGGGTGGGGAATGGGAAAGGGTGGCGTGCATTCCTGGGGCTCCTGGGACATGGCCCGCTGGCGGCCGCGGCGGCCCATCCGCCGCGGCCTCGAGGACCATTCTTCGTGGCCTCATTGAAGCGGCTTCGGCGCGGGGCTTCAAACGAGATCTTGGCGCCATTGCATGAGTGGTTGGAATGGGAGAGCGGGCCCCGCAAAGAAATTTGCCGCCCCGATTGCGAACCCTGGAAATACTGGATAAAAATACAGTTAACAGTTCCATCATGGGCCTTCCTTCCCTCGCCTCCCTCTCTCCCGCCGCCGGCCGCGGCGTCTGGCATGCCGACGAGCTCGGCAGCGCCGACGCGCAGGTCATCGGCACCGGCCATGCCGCGCTCGACGCGCAGCTGCCGGGCGGAGGCTGGCCGGTCGGCGCCATGAGCGAGCTGCTGCAGGCCGCGCCCGAGGACCATGTCTGGCGGCTGCTGCTGCCCGCGCTGGTGCAGTCGGTGGCGGCGCGCGGCGGCCCCGTGGTGCTGATCGGTCCGCCGCGCGAACCCTTCGGCGCCTCGCTCGCGGCCCATGGCCTGCGGCCCGAGGCGCTGATGTGGGTGCGCAGCGAGGCCGCGGCCGCGCGGCTGTGGGCGTGCGAGCAGGCGCTGCGCTGCGCCGAGGTGGGCGCCGTGCTGGCCTGGCTGCCGCAGGCGCGCGTGGGCGAGCTGCGGCGGCTGCAGCTCGCGGCCGCGCAGCACGAGGCGCTGCTGTTCGTCTGCCGGCCCGAGTCGGTGGCGCAGTCGGCCTCGCCCGCGCGGCTGCGGCTGCGCATCGCGCGCTGCGAGGCCGACCCGGCGCAGATCGAGCTGCACATCCTCAAGCGCCGCGGTCCGCCGCTGGCCGCGCCGGTGCTGCTGCCGGCGCGCGGCGAACGCATGGCGGCGCTGCTCGCGGCCGCGCGGCTGCGGCGCAAGCTGCGCGCGCAGCAGCAGGGCGTGGTTGCGGTGGAGGCGGTCGTCGACGCACCGCCGGCCGCGAACGTGGTGCGCATCGACGCATGGAAGGCAGGAGGCGCCAATGCACTGGATCGCCTTGCAGTGGTCGCTTGAGGCGCAGGCCGAGGCCGGTGCCGCCGCGGCCGATGCCATGCCCACCCCCGAGGCGCTGGGCTGGTGGGCGCTGCGCTACACGCCGCACGTCTGCTGGCTCGACGAGGCGCTGATGCTCGAGGTCTCGGCCTGCGAGCGCCTGTGGGGCGGGCGTTCCTCGCTGATGCGCCAGCTGCTCAACGAGAACCCCGCGCCCGCCGCCGCGCTGCGCGGCGCGCAGGGCGCCACCAGCCTCGAGGCGCTGGCGCGGCTGCGGCTGTTCGTGCGCGATGAGAAGCGGCCGCCCGAGATTCCCGCCGGCCTGCCGCTCGACACCCTGAGCGCCGCGCGCGGGCACCTCGATGCGCTCGCGCGGCTCGGTTGCCGCAGCTGGGGCGAGGTGGCGGCGCTGCCGCGCGGCGGGCTCTCGCGGCGTTTCGGCGCAGAGCTGCGCGCCGCGCTCGACATCGCCTGGGGCCTGCGCCCCGAAAGCCATGCCTGGCTCACGCTGCCCGACGTGTTCGAGCAGAAGCTCGAGCTGCCCGCGCTGGCCGAGACCGCGCCCGAACTCATGTGGTCGGCCAACCGGCTGCTGTCGGCGCTGCAGATCTGGCTGCGTGCGCGCCAGCGCGGCGCGCGCGCGCTCGAGCTGGAATGGACACTCGACCTCAAGCGCTTCAACGGCGTGAACCTGCCGCCGACCCAGCAGGTCGCGGTGCGCACCGCCGAACCCACGCAGGACCTCGCGCACCTGCGCCGCCTGCTGTCCGAGAAGCTTGCTCTCGCCACGCTCGCCGCGCCCGCGAGCTGGCTCAAGCTGCGCTCGCTCGAGACCGATCCGTGGGCCGGAGCGAGCACCAGTTTTCTGCCGGAGGACAACCGCAAGGGCGACAGGTTGCACGAGATGGTCGAGCGGCTGAGCGTGCGGCTGGGGGCGATGCAGGTGCTGGTGCCGCGGGCGCGGGCGGATCACCGTGCCGGACACACGCAGGCCTGGCAGCCGGCGCTGCGCAGCGTGCAGCCGGACCGCGCCGCGCCGCCCAGGGCCCGCAAGGAAGCGCAGGCCGAGGCCTCCCAGCCCGATGCCATCTATCCGCCCTGGCTGCTGCCCCAGCCCCTGCTGCTCGAGATGGACGGCGAGCGTCCTTGCTATGGCGGTCCGCTGAGCAGGCTGATCGGGCCGCAGCGCGTCGAGGCAGGCTGGTGGGGCGGCGAGGAGGAGGGCGGGCAGCCCGCGATGCGCGACTACTACGTGGCCGAAAGCGCCGAGGCCGGCTTGCTGTGGATCTTCCGCGAGCGGCCGCTGGCGCGCTTTTCCGCAGGTGAGGTGCGCTGGTACTTGCAGGGCTTCTATGCCTGAACTCAGCGAAAGGCAGATGCGCAACCGCCAGCCGGCACAGGTGCATGCGCTGCCGGCGCCCGCGAGGACCGCGCCGGTAGCGACGCTGCCGGGCTACGCCGAGCTGCACTGCCTCACGAACTTCAGCTTCCAGCGTGGGGCGTCGACGCCCGAGGAGGTGGTGGACCGGGCCTACCAGCTCGGCTATTCGGCATTGGCCATCACCGACGAATGCTCGGTGGCCGGCATCGTGCGCGCCTTCGTCTGCCTGCGCGACATGGAGCGCAAGCTCGCCGACTACGAGAAGAAGCATCCCGAAGAACCGCCGATCCCGCGCAACCCCGATTTCCGCTTGCTGTACGGCAGCGAGTTCCGCTTCGAGCGCTTCAAGCTCGTGGTGATCGCGAACGACACCGAGGGCTGGGGCAACCTCTGCGAATTCATCACCGCCGCGCGCACCACCGAACTGCCCAAGGGCGAGTACCGCGTGAGCTGGGAAGAGAGCGATGTGGCATCGCTGCAGCGTTGCCAGATCCTGTTCGTGCCGCACCGCCATCCGGGCCAGGACCTGGACACCGCCACGCTGCACGAAGACCTGATGGCCGCGAAGGCGCTCCATGGCGACAACCTCTGGCTGGCGCTGGAGCTGTTCAACGAGCTCGACGACGACCTGTGGTTCGTCGGACTGGTCCAGGCGAGCGAGCAGGCCGGTGTGCCGCTGGTGGCGGCCGGCGACGTGCACATGCATGCGCGCTCGTGCAAGCCGCTGCAGGACGTGCTGACGGCCGTGCGCGTGGGGCGTCCCGTGGCCGAGTGCGGCTTCGCGCTGCAGTCGAATGCCGAGCGGCATCTGCGGCAGCGCATGCGGCTGGCGGAGATCTATCTGCGCGACATGCTGGCGAACACGCTGGTGGTGGCGAATCGATGCCGCTTCGATCCGGGAGTGATCAGGGACAACTACAAGTACCCGCTCGAGACCCTGGGTTCCAGCGAAACCCCCGTTCAAACGCTGAGGCGCAAGACCTGGGAAGGCGCCGCGCTGCGCTACCCCGCTGGCGTTCCGGACAAGGTGCGCGAGCAGGTCGAGAAGGAGCTGGCACTGATCGTCGAGCTGAAGTACGAGATGTTCTTCCTCACGGTGGAGGACATCGTGAAGTTCGCGCAGTCGCAGCAGATCCTCTGCCAGGGTCGCGGCTCGTCGGCCAACTCCGCGGTGTGCTTCTGCCTCGGCATCACCGCGATCGACCCCGACAAGGGCACGCTGCTGTTCGAGCGCTTCCTGAGCCGCCATCGCAACGAGCCGCCCGACATCGATGTCGATTTCGAACACCAGCGGCGTGAAGACGTCATCCAGTACATCTACAAGAAGTACGGCCGCGAGCGTGCCGCCATCGCCGCGGTCGTCATCTGCTATCGCGCGCGCAGCGCGCTGCGCGACGTGGGCAAGGCCATCGGCATCGACGAGCGGCTGATCGACGAGTTCGCCAAGGACCACTACTGGTTCGACGAGACCGTGCTCGGCGAGCAGTTGAATGCGGCCTGCGCGCGTGTCGGCGTGCGGGAAGACACGTTGAAGCTCGTGCAGTGGATCGAGATGACGCGGCGCCTGCGCGGCTTTCCGCGCCACCTGAGCCAGCACGTCGGCGGCTTCGTGCTGACGCACACGAAGCTCACGCGGCTGGTGCCGGTGGAGAAGGCCTCGATGAAGGACCGCTCGGTCATCCAGTGGGAGAAGGACGACCTCGAGGCCATGGGCATGCTCAAGGTCGACGTGCTCGCGCTCGGCATGCTCAGCGCGATCAGGCGGGGGCTCGACCACATGAACCGCTGGCGGGGCTGGTCCAGGCAGATGCACCAGATCCCGAGCGACGATGCCAAGGTGTTCGACATGATCTGCGATGCCGACACCGTGGGCGTGTTCCAGATCGAGAGCCGCGCCCAGATGTCGATGCTGCCGCGCCTGAAGCCGCGCAGCTACGAGGACCTGGTGATCGAGGTCGCGATCGTGCGGCCCGGGCCGATCCAGGGCGGCATGGTGCATCCCTACCTCAAGCAGCGCGAACGCGTTGCCAAGGGCCTGCCCATCGTCTACGAGAAGGACGATCTGAAGCCCGCGCTGGAGCGCACGCTGGGCATCCCGATCTTCCAGGAACAGGTGATGCAGATCGCGATGATCGCGGCCGGCTTCTCCGCCGACGAAGCCGACCAGCTGCGCCGTGCCATGGCCGCGTGGAAGCGCAAGGGCGGACTCGAGGGCTTCCACGACAAGCTCGTGCAGGGCATGACCGGCAACGGGTACAAGGCCGAGTTCGCCGAAGCCATCTTCAAGCAGATCCTCGGCTTCGGCGACTACGGCTTCCCCGAAAGCCACGCCGCCAGCTTCGCGCTGCTGGTCACGGTCAGCAGCTGGCTCAAGTGCCACGAGCCCGCCTGCTTCCTCGCCGCCTTGCTCGACTCGCAGCCGATGGGCTTCTACAGCCCCTCGCAGCTGGTGCAGGACGCGCGCCGGCATGGCGTGGAGGTGCGGCCGGTCGACGTGACCTGCAGCGGGATCGACACCACGCTCGAGCCGCGCGCGGCCGATGCGCCGCGCGTGCCGTCGGGCACCGACATGCGCTATGCCGAGCGCCTGGGCCACGACGACCAGCCCGCGGTGCGACTGGGCCTGAACCGCGTCGCGAGCCTCAGCCAGGGCGGTGCCGAGCGTCTGCTCAAAGCCCGCGCGCAACAGGCCTTCACCAGCACCGAGGACCTCGCGCTGCGCGCCGAGCTCGACGGCAAGGACATGGCGGCGCTGGCCGCGGCCGATGCGCTGGTCTCGCTGTCGGGCCATCGGCGCCAGCAGATGTGGGATGCGACGGCACAACGGCGCGCGCCGGGGCTGCTCAAGGGCGTGCCGATCCACGAGGACGCGCTGGTGCTGCCCGCGGCGCCCGAGGGCGAGGAGATCGTCGGCGACTATGCGTCGATGCGCCTCACGCTGCGGCGCCATCCGCTCGCGCTGCTGCGACCGCGGCTGGCGCGCATGAACCTCCTGAGCGCCGAGCAGCTGCGCGCCATGCCCAGCGGCCACGTGGTGCGCGCCTGCGGCATCGTCAAGGGCCGGCAGCGGCCGCAGACCGCCAACGGCACCATCTTCGTCACGCTCGAGGACGAGACCGGCAACGTCAACGTGATCGTCTGGAACCACGTGATCGAGGCCTGGCGCGAGCCGCTCCTGAAATCGCACCTGCTCGCGGTGCAGGGCACCTGGCAGCGCGACGACGACAGCGGCGGCAAGGTGCAGCACCTGATCGCCACTGGCTTCAAGGACCTGACGCCGCTGATGGGCCGGCTCGCGCAGAGCAACAGCAGCCGGGATTTCCACTGACGCGATGACCGCATCCGCACGTTCCGTCCGTCTCTGCAACCGATCGCAACCGTTCGTTCGAGTCCTCGCCTCATCCACCGGATTTCGCTAACCTGTTCCTCACCATGTCCGCACTCGCCCTCGACCCCATCGTCGCCACGCCCATCGGTCCGCCGCCCCCCGCGCCCGACGTGCCCGTGGTGCCGCCACCGCCCGTCATGCCGCCCGGCCCGCCGCCCGAGGGCGATCCGCCGCCCGCGATGCCGCCCGTGACCGATCCCGGTTTTCCGCCGCCGGTGCAGGAGCCGCCGATGCAGACCGCGGTGTCGCTCGCGGCCTCGCTGGCCATTGCCACGGCTTCGGGCAGCGTGCCCTTCGGCAAGCTGCATGCGCGGCGCCTGCGCGAGATGTACCGCTCGGCCGGCTGGCCCTGCTGCGACGCGGTCGAGGTCGAATTGCTCGCGGGCGGCTTCCTCGAGCGCGTGCGGTCGGCGCAGGGCCACGAGACCCTGCGCGTGACCGATGCCGGCCTCGCGCGCATCGCCACCACGCTCACGATCAACCGCGCGGCGCTGTCGCCGCACGAAGCGCTGGTCGAACGCGTGGCGCGCGAGATGACGCGCGGCGGCCGCATCGCCTGGCGCGGCCTGAGCCTGCGCGCGAAGCTGCCGCCGGCGGAAGAGGGCGGCAAGGCGCGCTGGTGCATGGCCAGGCCCGATGTCTTCTCGATCCGAAACACCAGCGTCGAGGCCTATGCGCATCCGATCGTGCACGAGGTGAAGGTGAGCCGCGCCGACCTGCTGGGCGACCTGCGCAAGCCCGACAAGCGCGCGGCCTACCTCGACCTCGGCGGCGAGTGCTGGTACGTGCTGGGCAACGACGCGCGCGGCCGCTGCATCGCCACGCCCGAGGAGGTGCCGGCCGAATGCGGCGTGATGGTGCTCGAGGGCGAACGCCTCGTGGTCGCGCGTGCGGCGGTGCATCGCAGCTTCGAGCGCATTCCGTTCGCGGTGTGGCTCGCGCTCGCGAAGGCGCAGCCGATGGCGGGGTTCGATGAGGACGTGCAGGACCTGCTGGTCTGAGGTCCGAGGGGACGGCGCAATGGTTGCCGGTTCGGTGGCGTGAGGCGAGCGCACGGCGTGGATCTCGCCGGATGCCGTTCTTTCACTTTCGAACGCTGAGCGATTCAGTCCTCCTTCGGCCACCACTGCTGCGCCGTCGTCCGCAACACCCGCGCAGCCTGCGCCCTGATGTCGTGCGGATCGCCCTGTTCGTTGTGCCGCAGCACGCGGAACGGCCAGGTCGAGAGGCGTCCCGTGGCGCGCAGACGCGGGGTGGGTCGCGGGGCGGGCTGCGGCTGCGCGGGGCGTGAGAAGAAGAGGATGCGCGCAGCGGCTGCGGGCGGATTGGCGGTGGTCATGCGGTCGCCTCGAAGTTGTTCTTGGAGACGAGGCATTCTAGAGAAGTACTGTATGAACGTACAGTTGAAAGTCCTTCTCCGAAGCCCGCGCGGATGGGGAATTCCTATCGCGCGAAGGCCCCGCGCCGCGCCAAGAAAAAGGGGCTCCGAAGAGCCCTGAAATCCCCATCATGAAACCGTCAGTTCAGCGGCAGGCGCAGGTAGCTGCCCTTCAGCGGCTGCTGCCCCACGCCCGGCTTGCTCCAGTCGCACACGCCGGCCGGGAAGATGGTCTTGAGCCGCGTCTCCTCGGCACCGCTGAAGGTCGCCGTGTAGTCGGCCATCGCGACCGGCTTGAGCTGGCACTTGAGCACGTCGTTCACGAGCGGCGAACCGGCCACGATGCGCGGCGTGCTGAAGCGCGGATAGACCACGTTGCACTTCGCGGCCGGGTCCTGCGACGCGACCTCGTCGATGCGCTTGTTGCTCTTGTCCCAGCAGGCATCGTTGGCGCCCGCGGGCTTGTTGCGCACCACCTTGTCGGTCGAGGCCGCGGCGCTGTCGGCCGCCATGTTGTCGAGCCACTTGTTCATCAGGTCGATCGAATCGCCCACGTAGCTGAGGATCGAGGTCGACGAACCCAGCGTCCAGATGATCTGGTTGTCGCTGCGGCCGTTGGCGCGCTGCAGCCGCGCGCGGATGATCAGGTCCTGCAGCGTGTCGTGGATGTCGCCGGTCGCATCGGCATTGCCGCGCTGCGTGATGATCGGGATGTTCGCGAGGCCCGGGCCCGAGAAGCTGTTCTTGAAGCCGCCCGAATAGGTCGCCTCGAGCGCACCGGCATCGGCCTGCGAGCGTGCCGCCTGCACGTTGCCGTCGCGGTCGTAGCCGCCGACCTTCTCGTTGAGGTCGAGGAACTCCTTCACCGAGATCGTGCCCTTGTTGAGCGCGGCCAGGCCGTACTGCACGCCGATGTTGTCGATCGGGCGACGCGCCTCCTGCGTGCCCGGGCGCTTGCCCAGCAGGTTGACGTTGGTCTGGAACAGGTCGCAGCGCACGCCGTTCGGGTTGGTCGCGCGGTTGAACACGTTGGCCGCATTGCCGGGCTCGAGGAAGCCGCAGCCCACCGCGTTGTCGGACTTGATGATGCTTGCGAAAGACCCATCCCAGTTGTCACAGGTGCCCTGGTTGAAGCCATTGACCGCGACCTTCTTGGCCGGCGTCCAGGTCGCCATGTCGAGTCCGTAGACGTTGTTGAGCAGCCGGCACTCCATCACCTCGGGCATCAGCGTCTCGGGGAACGAGACGATCGGCTGGATGCCGTCGAGCAGCCCCGGATAGAGCTGCGCGATCAGGTACTGCTGGATCGCGCCGCCCGAGCCGCCGATGCCCGCGGTCCACTTCGGCACTTCGCCGAATTCCTCGATCACGTGCTCCTTGATCATCATCAGCGTCTCGCCCTGCAGGTGCGGGTTCGCATGCTGGTTGTTCCACAGCTCGGTCGAGTTGAAGAAGGCGAAGCCGCGCGACAGGTAGATGTCGGCGATCGGGTCGAGGATCGACTCGATCGGATGCACGCCCTGGTTGTACTGGGCCGAGCCGCAGCAGTCGAAGTAGGGCACCAGCTTCTTGTTCCAGCCCTTGCCGGGCTTCCAGGTGGCGGGCGCGTCCTTCGCCGGGTTGTCGAGCACCGCGAGGCGGTACACGCCGCGGTTGATGGTGCCCGACTCCACGCGCACGATGTAGGGCACGGTGACGCCGTCGTTGGTGGTGGTGTCGGCCAGGTCGGCCGGGCGCGTGCCGGTCGGGTCGGCCAGCGGCTTGAAGCTGCCGGCCTTGCTGCGGTAGTACCAGACCACCTGCGTGGTGGCCGAGCAGTTGGCGTCGAGCGCCACGCCCAGGCCGTTCTGCACCGTGCGGCATTCGTACGGCGTGATGTGCGGGCCCGAGAGGATCGGGCCCGTGATCGGGTAGTTGACCAGCTTGAGTTCGGTGCGCTGCTCGGGCTTGTCGGCGTTGGTCACGACGATCAGGTTCTCCTTGCCGGTGGCCGAGGTCGGGTCCTCGGCGAGGCCCGTGAGCAGGCCGCGCAGCGTGCGCGTGGCGGCATCGCGCGTGCTCAGTTGCGCGCTCACGTCCTTGCCGTTGAGGCTCACGCGCACCTTGTCGGTGGTCACGCCTTCGGGCGCGCGCACCTCGAGCAGCGTGTCGCCGCCGCTCACCATCTCGGGCCTGGACGACAGCGTGCGCACGTCGAAGGCGGCCGGGGCGGGCGGCGGCGCGGCCGGCGGCGGCGGCGCGACCGGCAGGAACACCGCGCCGCTGTCGGAGCTGCCGCCGCAGCTGGCGAGCAGCGCGGCCGCGGCGATGGCCAGTGCCGCGACGGAGCCGGCGCGAAGGGCCGGCCACGGAGAAACCCGCTTGCGCGAGGCGTGAGGGATGGCGAACATGAGGTCTCCTGTGTTGGTGTCGATCTCCACAAAGATTAAGGAGCGGCACGCGGCACCACGGTCGTTGCGACGACAGATGAGGCGTGAATTGCTACAGGTAATCCCTGATACCCCGCAGCCCGCGGCCTGCCTCGAAGGCATGGTGCGGCGCTCCCGGTGGGCGGCCGGTCTTTCTTCTTCCGATCTCGAGCGCGTGCTGGGCGGCATGCAGGAGCGCCAGTACGCGCGCGGTGCCTGCATCGCGGGCGCGGGCCAGCTGGTCGAGCACTGGATGGCGCTGATCGACGGCTTCGCGAAGATGTCGGTGGCCTCCGAGGACGGCCGCGTGTCGACGCTCACGGGCGTGTCGGCGGGCGTCTGGTTCGGCGAGGGGTCGCTGTTCAAGCACGAGGCGCGTCGCTACGACGTGTTCGCGCTGCGGCCCACGCGCGTGGCGCTGATGCCGCGCCGCACCTTCGACTGGCTGCGCGAGACCAGCGTGCCCTTCAACCACTACCTGCAGGAGCTGCTCAACGCGCGGCTGAGCCTGTTCATCGGCGCGCTCGCGCACGAGCGCCTGCTCGACACCGACGCGCGCGTGGCCAACTGCCTCGCGAGCCTGTTCAACCCCGAGCTCTATCCCGATGCGCCGCGCCACCTGCAGGTGGGGCAGACCGAGATCGGCCTGCTCGCCAACGTCTCGCGCCAGCGCGTGAACGTCGCGCTGCAGCGGCTGCAGGCGCTGGGGCTGATCCGGCTCGAGAAGCGCGGCCTCACGGTGCTCGACCTCGCGGGACTGAGCAACTACCGCGTGTCCTACGACGGCCCCGCGCTGGCCGAGGACGCGGCGTCGGCACGGCGCGCCTGAAGCGCCGCGGCGAACGCCACGCAAGCGCGCCGGGCCGGGTGCCAAGGCGGGCTGTTGACTAAAAATGAATTCTTTTTGCTACAGTTCGGCGATGAAATCCCCGTCAGACGCCGCCGCAGCCCTGTCCGAAGACCTGGGCGAGGTGCTTCGGAAACACGGCGTGCAGGCGGCGCTGCGCTGCCTCAACGCCGAGGTGCCGCACCGCTACACCGCGGTCTTCGTGCTCGACGGCGATCTGCTGCGCAATGTCTACATGGTCGACAAGCTCGGCGAGGCGCGCCCCGAACAGCTCGCCGTGGTGCCGCTGGGCAACAGCTTCTGCCAGTTCGTGCTGCGCGACGGCCGCCTGTGCACCGAGGATTCGCGCGAGGAGCGGCTGCTCGACGGCAGCCCCTACCAGGGCATGGTGATCGCCTACCACGGCGTGCCGCTGACCCATGGCGACGGCCGGCTGGCCGGCACGCTGTGCCATTTCGATCTGGTGCGCCAGAGCCTCGGCGACGCGCAGTTCGAGCGGCTGCAGCAGGCCGCGCGGCTGCTGTCGGACCACGTGCTGCGCGCCGCCTCGCCGCGGCTGCCCGATCAGCCCGGCGCGACCGCGTAGCTTTGATAGGTGCCCTTCAGCGGCACCTGCCCGACACCCGGCTTGCTCCAGTCGCACACGCCGCTGGAGAACACGGTGCGCAGCCGGGCGAGCTGCGTGGGCGTGAGGGTCTGGGCGTAGTCCGACGCCAGCACCGGCTTCAGCTGGCACTTGTTGATGTCGTTCGTGAGCGGCGCGCCGGCCTGCTGGCGCGGCTCGCCATGCAGCGGGTACATCGTGGCGCAGGTGCCGGTGGCGCCGTAGGCCGGCGATTCCTCGTACTTGGTGCCGCTGCCGTCGAAGCAGGCGTCCACCGCGGCCCGGGGCTTGTGCGCCACCACCTTGTCGGTGGTCAGCGGCGCCGGGTCGGCCGCGATGCCGTCGAGCCACTGCGTCATCACGTCGAGCGACAGCGCGGCCAGCGGATAGCCGGTGCGCGGGCCGACCCAGATGACCTGGTTGTCGATGCGGCCGTTGGCGCGCTGCAGCCGCGCGCGCACCACCAGGTCGCGCTCGTGCGAATGGATGTCGCCCGAGGCGTCGTTGTAGGTGCGCGAATGCAGGATCGGCACGAAGGCCAGGCCGCCGCCGCCCGAGTTGACCAGCCCGCTCGCATAGGCGCGCTCGAGCGCGAGCGCATCGCCCACGGTGCGCTGCGGCACCGGCTTGCCGTCCTTGTCGTAGCCGCCGACCTTCTCGTTGAGCGTCACGAACTCCTCGGCGCTGATCGCGCGCTTGTTGAAGGCTTCGAGCCCGTACTGCACGCCGACGTTGTCGAGCGGGCTGCGCGCGAAGCCGGTGATCGGGTCGCGGCCCATGATGTTGGTGCGCATGTCGGAGGTGGTGCAGCGCGCGCCGGTCGGGTTGTTGATCGGGTCGTAGACCTTCGAGACGTCCTTGAGCGCGCAGCCGGGCGCGTTGGTCGCGACGATGGTGTTGACGAAGCTCAGGTCCCAGGCGCGGCAGGTGCCGTTGGTGAAGCCGTCGACCGCGGTGCGCTTGGCATTGGTCCAGGTCGCGGTGTCGGCCTTGTAGACGTTCTCCAGCAGGCGGCAGTCGGCCACGTGCAGGCTGCCGTCGGGGAAGGTCAGCGAGGGCTGCAGGCCGTCGAGCAGGCCCGGATAGATCTGCGTGATCACCAGCTGCTGGATCGCGCCGCCCGAACCGCCCGAGCCGGCCGTCCAGCGCGGCACGCCGTAGGTCTCGATGAAGCGCTCCTTCAGCATCATCAGCGTCTCGCCCTGCAGCACCGCGTTGCCGCGCTGGCCGTTCACCAGTTCGGTCGAGATCATGTAGGCGAAGCCGCGCGACAGGTGCAGGTCGCTCAGCGCATCGGTGGCCTGGTTCACGCCCTGGTTGTACTGCGTGCCCGCGCCGCCGCCGAAGCTCACCACCAGCCGGCCGTTCCAGCCCGCGGCGGGCTTGTAGCCGGTGGGTACCGCGGTCTCGGCCGTGGGGTCGTCGAGCAGCGCGATGCGGTAGATCGTGCGGCCCACCGTGCCCGAGTCCACGCGCACGATGTAGGGCACCGTCTTGCCCTCGATGGTCGTGGTCTGCGCCAGGTCGGACGGACGCGCGAGCGGATCGGCCAGCGGCTTGAAGCTGCCGGCCGGCGTGCGGTAGAAGTAGTCGTTGCGCCGCGTCGCCGAGCAGTTCGCATCGAGCGGCGTGCCCATGTTCGATTCGACGGTGCGGCATTCGTAGGGCGTGAGCAGCGCGCCCGCGAGGATCGGGCCGGTGTCGGGATAGTTGGTGAGCACCAGTTCGGCATTCGAGGACGCGCGGCCCTCGGCGCTCGCCTTCACCGCCAGCGTGTTGGCGCCCGTGGCCAGGCCCTTGACCATGCCGCGCAGGCTGCCGCTCGCATCGCGTGCGAACTGGGCCGTCACCGGCTTGCCGTTCAGCGTGAGCTCCAGCCCCGAGGCCGTCGCGCCCGCGGGCGCCTTCACCTCGACCAGCGCATCGCCACCGCTCACGAACTGCGGCTTCGAAGACAGCACCGTGATCGAAGCCTTGTCGAGCGCCGCCGGTGCCGAGGGCGGTGGCGAAGCCGGCACGACGGGGATGAAGCCCCCGCCGCCGCCACCGCCATCGCCGCCGCAGGCGGCCAGCAGCGCCGCGCAGGCGATGCCGAGGGAAAGGATGCGTGCCGGCCGCGCAAGCGGCGGCGCGGTTCGCGTCGAACCGAGCGTTTGTCTCATGGTGTTCTTCTTTCGTGGGACGGATGATGTCGACGCGCACGGCCTGATCGAGCCCTCGCCGCACGGCGTCGGCTTCACTCTATGCAGCGCATGCGGTCCCGTGTTCTCCGATCGCGCCAACTTCATTTGCCAATCACGCCATGCACATGCCTCTTGCAGCGAGATCCGCTGCATCGAACTTCGCGGGCCGGCCCACCTTGCCGATCTCGTACGTCAGGGATTTCCTCGAGGGACTGCCGATCGATGCGCCGACGCTGCACGGCATGCTGCACCTGGCCACGATCTCGCCCACCTTGCTCGCGCAGCGGCATGGCCGCGTCACCGAGGAACAGTTCGCCGAGCTGTTCCGCAGCGTGGCGCTGCACATGGACGACGAGATGCCCGGCCTCTATGCGCGGCCGCTGCGCTGCGGCACGCTCAAGGTGCTGAGCATCCTGATGCTCGATGCACCGACCCTGCAGGTCGCCATCAAGCGATGGATGCAGTTCAACCGCGTGCTCGACGACGGCTCGGTGTTCACCCTGCATCGCGACGAGCACGAGGCCGTGATCCGCATCGATGCCTATCCGCGCCAGGCCCGCAGCGCGCGCCTGGTGCAGGAGCTGCACATGAAGCTGGTGCACGGCCTGTGCTCGTGGATCATCGGCGCGCGCATCGAACTGCAGCGCATCGACTTCGGCTTCGCGCGGCCCGACGACGCGGCCGACTATCTGTTCATGTTCCCCGGCCCCGCGCGCTTCGAGCAGCCCGTGACCGCGATGGTCTTCGACTCCAAGTACCTCGACCGGCCGGTGCGCCGCCGCTCCGGACTCGAGTTGCGCGAGCTGCTGCATCGCGCGCCGCTCGACTGGCTGTTCGTGCCGCCGAGCGCCGACAGCGTGGCGCACCGCGTGCGCGGCTGGCTGCAGGCGCGGCTCGGCGAGGACTGCGACATCGCCCATGTGGCGGGCGCCTTCGGCCTGTCGGCGCGCACGCTGGTGCGGCACCTGCAGGCCGAGGGTGCGACCTTCCAGGAAATCAAGGACGCGCTGCGCCGCGACGTCGCCATCGAGCGGCTCACGCGCGGCTCGGAGCCGCTGATCTCGATCGCATCGGACCTCGGCTTCTCCACGGTGGCCGCCTTCCACCGCGCCTTCCGGCGCTGGACCGGCGGCACGCCGGGGGACTACCGCGAAGGCGGCGAGGCGACGGAGCGCGGCTTCGCGCGCGAGGCGCGGACCGCGAAGACCGCGCTCGCGTACCGCGAGGGCGCGCACGCATGATCGACCTGCCAGGCCACGTGCTCGTTCTCACCGGACCGCCCGGCGCGGGGAAGACCACCACCGCGCGCGCCCTCGTGTCGGCGATCGCCGAACCCGTGGTGCACCTGCATGCCGACGACTTCTGGCACTTCATCCGCAGCGGCGCCATCGCGCCCTATCTGCCCGCCGCGCAACGGCAGAACGAAGCCGTCGTGGGCGTGCTCGCGGAGGCGGCGCAAGGCTATGCACGGGCCGGCTTCTTCGTCATCGTCGACGGCATCGTCGGGCCGTGGTTCCTGCCGGCCTTCCGCGGCCTGGAGGTGCCGCTTCACTACGCGGTGCTGCGGCCGGTGCTCGACGAGGCGATCGTGCGCTGCCGGGAGCGAGGCGGCGACACGCTCACCGACCCGGGGCCCATCGGCGAGCTGCATGCGCAGTTCGCGGCGCTCGGGGCGCTGGAGCCGCATGTCATCGAGACTGCCGGGCAGTCGCGGGACGACACGCGGAGCGCGGTCGTGAAGAGACTGGGAGACGGCTCGCTGCGCCTCCCGCCGCTTCAGGGCGCGTAGGCCGCCGAGCGGCAGGGCGCGCCGCCGCACACGTCGACCACCTTGCCGGTGCTGCGCAGGAACTCCGACTTCTGCTGCCGCGCGGCCGGCGTGGCGCGCGGATCCTCGTGCGGATCGCTGCCGGCCGTGGGCGCGAGGTTGTCCTGCGGCGGGGGCGGCAGGCGGCCCGGACCGCTGTCCCACACCACCATCGCGGAGCCGTCGTAGCCGCCGGCGCCCAGGTCCATGCACGAGAGCTGGAAGTAGGGCTGCGCGTCGGGATGGCGGCCGCTGGCCGTGGCCGGGCAATAGAGCCTGGCGCCGATGGTGCGCGCCTCGACCTCGGCCGACCACATCGTGACCTGGTGGTCGCCGAAGGCCACGTGCATCAGCACCTTGTGCGCGGGCGTGCCGGGCAGCGGCTTGTCGGTCATCGCCTGCGCATAGCCGTTGGCCTCGGCGCGGTCCCACAGCGTCTGCCACAGCGAGAAGATGAACTGCTGGTCGAGGCTGTCGGGGTAGGCGGCGTAGACCATGGTCGCGAACTCGGGGAAGTCCGCGCTGCGCTCGAGCAGCAGCGAGTAGTTCATGCCGGGCACGCCGAGCACGCCGCGGTGGATGTCCTGCGCCACGCTCATCAGCATGCCGCCGAGGATGCCGCCCTGGCTGTTGCCGTCGTAGAACAGCTCGCTGGTGTCGAGCACGCTGCGCGGGGTGGTGCCCATCTGGAAGGCGGCATTGCTGCCGAAGCCCTTGGCGCTTTGCATCGCGCGGCCCAGCATCAGCATGTTGAGCACGCCCTGCTGCGTGGTGTCGAAGGGCACGCGCGCGTTCGACAGGTCGAAGAAGCCGAACACCGAGGGCACGATCTCGGTCTGCGAGAAGCCGTACCAGTTGGTCGCGCAGAACACGAAGTTGTGCTCGTTGCTCATGTCCTTCACGTTGCTGGCGTTGACCTCGGTCGGCTTGCCGAACAGGCCGTGGCCGTACAGCGAGATGCGCGCGGGGTTGATGCTGCCGACGGGGTTGAGCGCCGCGCGCGGGATGTTGCAGATGAAGGGCACGGTGAGCGTCGAGTGGCCGTCCCACACCGGCGTGTCGTACACGCCCGGCGTGGCCGAGGCGTAGCGGAAGGTCTCCAGCGGCAGCGGCTTGTCGCCGAGCGTGTCGAAGGCGGCCTTGACGGCCGGCACCGACAGCGCGCCGCCGCCCAGGTAGGGCGCCACCGCGGCGATCACCGGCGTGATGTCGGCCGTGCCGGCCGTGGGGGCCGCCACGAAGCTCGGCACCGTGAGCGTGCCCTCGATGTGGCGCGCGATGCGCGCGTCCTGCGCGGGCGTCAGGTCCTGCACCGTCGTCACCTTGAAGCCGGGCGTGCCGTCGGTGAGCGCCGCGAAGCCGGCATCGCGGATCGCGAGCATGCGGCCCGTGATGCTGCGCTGCGAACCGACGGTGAAGTCCCAGGCCAGGTAGAGCGGATCTCGCGATACGCCCGCGCGCTGCAGCGTGGCGAACAGGCTTTCCATGTGCGCGCGGCGATCGTTCACGAAGCCCAGCGCGCTCTCGTGGCGGTCGCGGTAGATGCGGAACGCGGGCCCGGCCTCGATGGTCTTGCCGGCGGCATCCTTCATGTTGCGCATCGCCACGATGTAGCGATGGCCCCACTCGAGGTTCTTCGCCACGCGGATGTTGAGGCTCTGGCGATCGGGCGCGCTGACGTTGTTCTTGTCGAGCTCGACCCAGATCAGCTTCTGCTCGAGCGTGTCGGCATCGATCAGCACCACGGGCGCGTCGGCCTTCAGCGAGGCCGAAAGGTCGCCGATGCCCGGCGCGCCGGTGCGCGCGAGGTCCACGCCCGGCACGCGCGTCACGATCATCGCGCCCGGCGAGAAGCCGTCGTTGCGGTTCCATTCGGTGGTGTCGATCGGCTTGTTGCGCACCACCTCGCTGCGCGGCATCGAGGCCGTCTGCAGGTTCAGCCGGCGGCCGGTGTCGGTGCTGGCATCGGCCACCGTGTAGTAGTCGTTGGGAAACGGCAGCATGCAGTGCGCGGGATCGAGGAAGTCGCAGCGCTGCGCCGTGGTGGCCGTGTCGGCGGGCAACTGGCTGTCGATGCTCGCGAGCATCGGCGGGTCGGTAGGCGGCGGGTTGCCGGTGCCGGGGCCCGACGGGGGCGGGAAGCCGGCGAAGCCGAAGCTGGAGCCTCCACCGCCGCCGCCGCAGCCGGACAGCGCCGCCATCGTGGCCAGCAGCGCCGTGCCGGCGAGCAGGCGCCAGCGCGTCGGGTGGATGAAGGGTGGGCGCGCAGGGGCCTGCGCTCGATCGGGCATCGGCATGGGTGTTCGTCTCCGTCGTGTTGTTGGAATGCGGCTCGCGCACTCTACGGAGGCGTTGCGCCGTGCGCCATTGGCAAGGTGCCCTGCCGGGCTGTGCATCTGCACAAGGCGGCGGCGGTGCCCGGTCCTCAGTGCAGCGACGGGTGGGTGCCGCGGCCCAGGCGGCGCTGGCGCAGCGCGAGGTACATGCGCGAGAGCCAGGCCATGTCGTCCAGCCGCGCGCCGAGCAGCGACTCGATGTGCGCGAGCCGGTGCAGCAGCGTGTTGCGGTGGATGCCGAGCGCGGCCGCGGTCGCCTTGTGGTTCTGCCGGTGGTCGAAATAGCTCTCGAGCGTCTCCAGCAGCGGCGGCTCGGCCGCGAGGGCCGCGATCATCTCGTTGCACAGCGCCGAGACCTCGGTCGACTGGCGCATCAGCGTGTCGAGCGCGAATTCGGAATAGCAGAAGCTGGCGTCGTTGCGGCGCAGGCGCTGTCCCATCTCGATTGCGGCCAGCGCCTGCTCGGCACTGCCGCGCCAGCCCGCGGCGCCCTGCGAAGGCAATCCCAGGCCCGCCGCCTCGATGCTCGGGCGCAGCCGCATGGCCTGCTCGATGCTCGCGAGCAGCCGGCGCTCGCGCGCGTCGGCCGCTTCACCGGGAGGCGCCGGCAGCCAGGCCACCCAGTGGCCGCGATGCAGCGCCAGCGCGACCGGTCCCAGGTCTTCGCGCACCGCCGCCGCCACCGCCTCGAGCACCCGCTCGCCGGCCTCGGGCGTGGTCGGCTCCAGCGGCATCGGCCGCAGCGCCAGCGCCACGTGCGGCTGGTCGGCCTGGATGCCCAGCGCCTGCGCCGCGTCGTCGAAGGCGCCGACCCAGGTCGGATCGAACACCGCCGCCGCGAGCCGCGCCTGCATCTGCGCCTTCCAGCGCATCTCGCGCGTGTGCTCGGCCAGGTAAGCATCGCTCACCGTGCGGCTCAGCAGGTCGCTGTAGTACAGCAGGAAGGGCGAGACGCGGAACAGCACCTCGTCGCACAGCGCGGGATGCGGCCGCACGTGCGCGAGCAGCGCGTCCATGTACACGCGCGTGCCGGTGCGGTAGGCCTGCAGCAGCGCCGACAGCGAGAGCGCCTGCGCGTGGCGGCGCTGGCTGAAGCGGCCGATCCATTGCAGGTCGTCCTCGTGCGGCTTGTCGCGGATCAGCAGCGCGTCGTACCAGAGCTCCGCGTTGCGCAGCCCCACGCGGTAGACGTCGTGCGCGAGCGCCTGGCCCAGCGCGCCGTACTCGGGAATGCTGCCGCGCAGCGTGTCGAGCATGTGCGTCGAGAGGTTCGGGCTGTCGCGGCGCAGTTCGCGGACCAGTCCGCGCAGCCCGGGCGACAGCGGTTCCATCGCGGGCAGGCTCATGCGCTCGGGCGTGGGCGGGTTTTCCATGCGGGATTCGTCTCCATCCATCTCTTCGTGCCGTGCCGCTCGGATGGCGGCTGGCCGACAGTGTCGGGCGGGGAGGAGAGGGCGCGCAAGAGTGCTTGCCAGGAGCACGACGGGCCGCATTGCGCGGCCCGGGGTCAGGTGTGTGGAGCGGGTGAAGGGAATCGAACCCTCGTATGAAGCTTGGGAAGCTGCCGTTCTACCATTGAACTACACCCGCGTCGGGGGCGGATTCTAACGTCAGTCCGACGGAGGCTTCGTTGCGTTCGTGCTCGAGGTCGCCGCCCCGATGAGCCCACCCACCTCCCGCGCCGCCAGCGACACCTCCCCCTCGAGGTTCCGCACCAGGCTCTCCCGATCCGCCTCGGTCCGCTGCTGGGAAAGAAAGCGCTTGCCGGTCAGGGCCTGGATCTCGATCTCGAAACCCACGAGCCGCCGTGCCGTCTCGCCGAGGAATTCGGGCGATGCGTCGTCCACCGACCAGGGATGCGGCCGGCCCGCCTCCTGCGCCGCGGTCAGCGCGGCAAGGTGGGCGCGCATCCAGTCGGCGTCGTCGATGAATCGCAGCCGTCCCTGCGCCTGCACCGCCACGTAGTTCCAGCTCGGCGCATTGCGGCCACCGCGCTGTCCATTGACGTACCAGCGCGGGGAAATGTAGGCGCTGGGGCTCTGGAAGACGGCGGTGACCTCGGTCTCTGTCGGGTCCTGCGCCCACAGCGAATGGCTTCGCGCCACATGGCCCGACAGCAGGCCATGCGCGCCGCGGTCCGCGAGATGCAGGGGCAGCAGGTTCGCGTCCATCTTTCCCGACCGGGCGACGACGACGGTGGCGAGCGGATAGTCGCGCATGAGCCGATGCAGCGCCTGCCGCTCCGTCATGGCGAACAGCGGTTGGACGTGCATGAGCCCGCGCTACTTCGCCCCGCTGACCAGCGTCTGCACCGTCGCGCGCGAGATCGCGGCGATGTGCGCATCGATCGCCGTCACCACCGGCTGGAACTCGGCCTTGCTCAACTGGTTGAAGTCCTTCGGTTCCGCGAAGTCCTTGAGCTGCCGCACGCGGCCCGCCTGCAGCGTCTTCAAGGGCTCGTAGGCCGAGAGCTCGATCGGCGGGGCGAGGGCGAAGACCTTGGCTTCCATCGCGGGCACGGCGGAATAGCGCGTCGAGCCGAACATGCTGCGCGTGAAGAGTCCCGAATTGGCCATGTAGCTCTCGGCGCAGGGGCCGCCGCTGCACTCCATCCGCGTCAGGGTGCGCTTGCCTTCGATCACGACGACCGCGGCGATCTGCTCGTCCTTGAGCTTCTGCGTCGCCCAGGCCTGGGCCGGATTGGCGCGCCAGCCGTCGTTCTGCGAGACCGCGAGCGCATTGACGGTGGTGGTAGCGTAGCTCGTGAGGCGCACGACCTGGAAGCCGGCGCGCTCGAGGTCGGCCGTGAAGACCTCGTAGGTGCGCGAGGTGGGGTTCCACGGAAACTGGTGGTTCGTCGCGAAGTTGGTGAAGACGGTGGTGCCCACGTGCATGTGCTGCGCGGGCGCCGGCATGTTGACGAGCAGGCCCACCTTCGCGCCCCTGGGCAGCTTGCCGGCATTGGGTGGAATGGGCGGCGCCGTGGTGCAGCCCACGAGCGCGGTGGCAAGCATGGCCAGGGCCAGAAGCCGTTTCAGCATCGGTTGTCTCCTCGTTTTCTTATGGGGGCGAATGCACGCTGGCGCGGGCACGCGCCATTCTGCAAGGGCGTTGCGCGCGGCGGCAAGCCGCAACGGTCGCGGGCGGCACAATCGAAGGCTTTGCTCCAGGAGATGGCGTGCGCCGACCCGAGTTCTTTTCGCATCCGGCGCTGATCGGTCCGCGCAAGTGGCGCTGGCTGCTGGCCCTCACGATGGTCGTCGTGCTCGTGCTGAGCCTGCTGCCCCAGAACGTGCCGATGCCGAGCACCGGCTGGGACAAGTCCAACCATCTGCTGGCCTTCGCGACGCTGGGCGGGCTCGGCTGCTGGTCGTGGCCCGGGCGGCTGCGCTTCGTGCTGCCGGCGCTGCTGGCCTATGGCGGTTTGATCGAGGTGCTGCAGTCCTTCACGCCCGATCGCTCGGCGGAGTTCGAGGACCTGCTGGCGGACGCGATCGGGCTGCTGATCGGCGCGGCCGTCGCCGCGTTCGTCGCGAGCCGGCTGCGGCGCGCCTGAGGCGTGCGGGACGCTGGGACACGGATCGCAGGCCCCAAAAAAAACACCCGCCGAAGCGGGTGAGGTGAGCATGTAGCTCAGGGGGAGGGAGGATTCGAGTGAAGTTTCCGATGAAAACAAAAGTTCAACGTCGGTACTTTCCCTGCCTTCATGCCGCCTGGGCGACAGCGGGCGGCGGCGCCCGGATCGGGGCACGATTCCGTGACCGATTCCCTCGTGTCTACGCCCGCGTGGCGCATGAGACTACAGACCGCCGCCGCCCGGCGGCCAAGGATGGCTCCATCGCATCACATCCGAAAGGAGCTTCCCATGATGTTCGACTTCCTTCGTTCGAGCCCGACCGCCTACCTGAAACGCGCAGCGACGCTGCTCGAGGAGGCGCAGATGGCGCGCATCGAGCACCAGGCCGCGGCCGAGCACCACAGCGCGCTGGCGCGCATGTACGCCGAGCGGGTGCGGCGCCTCGAGAGCGAGCTGTACCGGCCGCAGCAAGCCGGTGGCGCAGAGACACCGAAGGTGTCCGAGGAGCGTCCGCAGCCGCAGCTCTACTCGCTCGATGCCGGCCGGCGTGCCGGCGTGACCTCGGCGAGCTGACACCGCGCGTTGATGACAAAACGGCCGCTGATGCGGCCGTTTTTCTTTGGAGGGGGGAGCGCCTTCAGTGGCGCGCGGCCGCCGCCGCGTTCGCGGCCTCGATGGTGCGTCGGCGCATCGGCGCCAGCACCAGCTTGGCCGCGATGCCCGAGCCGATCGACACCACCGCGACCAGCAGGAACACGCGGTCCCAGTTGCCGCCCGCGGCCAGCACGGTGCCCAGCGGCACGAACAGCGAGGCGGTGCCCTTGGCGGTGTACATGGTGCCGGCGTTGCCGGCGGCGTTCTTGATGCCGAAGGTGTCGGCCACCAGCGCCGGGAAGATCGAGTAGATCTCGCCCCAGAACAGGAACACCAGCGCCGCGAAGGTCATGAAGGCCACCGGCTCGTGGCCGTACTGGCGCAGGCCCAGCAGGGCCAGGCCCTCGCCGATGAAGACGATCAGCATGGTGTTCTCGCGGCCGATCTTGTCCGACACGAAACCGCACAGCGGCCGCGTGAAGCCGTTGGCGAGGTTGTCGATGGCCAGGGTCATGGTGAGGAGCGGCATCGACAGGCCGAGGAAGTGCATCGGCAGCTTGTCGATGTGGTAGTCCTTGGCGATCGGGCCGATCTCGGCGGTGGCCATCAGGCCGCCCGCGGCCACCAGCACGAACAGCAGGTAGGTGAGCCAGAAGACCGGCGTCTTCACCATGCCGGCCGGCGTGTAGTCGACCTTGGTCATCACCAGGCGGGTCTGCGCGATCACGCCGCTGGGCACGAAGGGCTTCACCATGAACATCGACATCACGAAGATGCAGGCGCCTTGCAGGATGCCGAAGTACAGGAAGGTGTGCTCGTAGCCCGAGGACTGGATCATGTTGGCGATCGGGATCACGGTGATCGCCGCGCCGGCGCCGAAGCCCGCGGCCGTGAGGCCCGCGGCCAGGCCGCGGCGGTCGGGGAACCACTTGAGCGCATTGCCCACGCAGGTGCCGTAGACGCAACCGGCGCCGATGCCCGAGATCACGGCCGCGACGTAGAGCATCGGCAGGCTGTCGGCATAGGCGTTGATGATCCAGCCGCTGGCCGCGAGGATCGCGCCGCCGGCGATCACCGGCCGCGGGCCGAAGCGGTCGACCAGCCAGCCTTCGATCGGCACCAGCCAGGTCTCGACCACGACGAAGACCGAGAACGCGATCTGGATCGCGGCCAGGCCCCAGTGGTGCTTGGCCTCCATCGGCGCGACGAACAGGGTCCAGCCGTACTGGACGTTGGCGATCATCGCCATGCAGACGATGCCCAGCGCGAGCTGGATCCAGCGCGTGGAGGGATTGCGGGTGGTGGCGGTGGGGGAGGAGGAAGAGGAGGAGGTGGTGGTGGGGCGCAGCGTGCTGCTGCTCTCCACGGCGACGGGCGAGGGTGTGGTCATGACGAACCTGTCCTTTGTCTCTGGGCGAGTCTGTAGTTATGGAAGGTGCTCGGAGCCTTCGCGTGGAGGGCTTCCGAAACGGTTTCCACTGTCGGAGCGTTCGCCTCAAAAACTCTTGACGTGCGTCAATTTCATGCCGACGGCGGCATGCTCGTTCTCCCTTATTCGCTGTCGTGAATGGATGGCCGCGCGGGCCCGCATGCACCGCGCCTCAGCGCAGGAACACGTGCTGCATGAACTGCTGGATCGGGTACTGCACCACCGTCTGCACGCGCGCGGGCAGCTCGAGCGGACGCATCAGCATCTTGAGCGTGGCGCCCGGGCTCAGGTGGGTGCGGATGGTGCGGTTCATGGTGGCGCCGAGGCCGCGCACGTAGACGGCATCGTCGGCGCGCTCGGGCGAGCGCGCGCGCACCACGTGGCGGATCGCGCAGTCGGCGTCCTCGCTCTTGAGTTCCAGCGTGCGCCGGCCGATGGTGCCGAGCACGCGGAAACGGCTCAGCCCCTCCTGCTCGCGGTAGCGGCGGAAGAAGCGGTAGAAGTGCTTGTAGTGGTTGACCTCGTCGGTCGCGATGCGGGTTGCGAGGTCGTGCAGCACGGGCTCGTCGGTGCTGCGCGCCATGGCCTTGTAGTAGGTGGCGGTGCCGGTCTCGACCACGCAGCGCGCGCTCATCTCGAGGCCGCGCGTGGGCGCCAGCAGCTCGACCTTGCAGTAGGTGGCGTACTCCTCGAGGAAGCCGCGGTAGGCCTGCTCCCAGGGGAACTCGGGCCAGACGTACTCGACGTAGGCGCGCAGCGCCTTGCCGTGCTGCAGTTCTTCCTGTTCCCACTGGGTGGTGAGCCAGGCGGTGACTTCCTCATCGCCACGAAAGAAATCGACCAGGTTGTGGGTGTAGAGGTCCGATCCGCTTTCGATGAAGGAGGCGGCGGCCACCAGGTAGAAGAGGTTTTCGTCCGAACGCACCCGGTCGAGTGCGATGCGGGAGAAGTCGAGGTCTTCGATCGTCCAGTGCGCTTCCGCCTCGTGGCTTGCCATGCGTGTTCCTTGATTCATGTCCAGATGAATAGGAGGAGGCCGGCCGCTTTTGGTTCTCGTCGGTCCCCGGATTCGCGTCAGCGCACATATTAGCCCCGTGGCCGTGGCCGTGCAGCGCGGGCCGCGCCGGGGGGCGCCCGGGCCGGGGCGGGGGATTGCATCGGGGCGGACCGCCCGGCGGGCGCCAAACCTATAATCGATTGTTCAAGCAAATCAAGCAGTTAGGCCGGTTCGCCGCAGTGGGTTCGACATGAGGGTCGCCATCGCCGCGCCGCCCTCGACAGAAGACGAATCCAAAGATGAGCCAGCCCACATTCACTGTCGCGGACATCCGCAAGACCTTTCTCGATTTCTTCGCCTCCAAGGGCCACACGGTGGTGGCCTCGAGCCCGCTGGTGCCGGGCAACGACCCGACGCTGATGTTCACCAACTCGGGCATGGTGCAGTTCAAGGACGTGTTCCTCGGCGAAGACAAGCGTCCCTACGTGCGTGCCGCCTCGGTCCAGGCCTGCCTGCGCGCCGGCGGCAAGCACAACGACCTCGAGAACGTGGGCTACACCGCGCGCCACCACACCTTCTTCGAGATGCTGGGCAACTGGAGCTTCGGCGACTACTTCAAGCGCGAATCGCTGCACTGGGGCTGGGAGCTGCTCACGCAGGTCTTCAAGCTGCCGCCCGAGCGCCTGCTGGCCACCGTCTACCACGAGGACGACGAGGCCTTCGACATCTGGACCAAGGAAATCGGTCTGCCGCCCGAGCGCGTGATCCGCATCGGCGACAACAAGGGCGGCAAGTACAAGTCCGACAACTTCTGGATGATGGCCGACACCGGCCCCTGCGGCCCGTGCTCCGAGATCTTCTACGACCACGGCCCGCACATCCCCGGCGGCCCCCCGGGCAGCCCCGAGGAAGACGGCGACCGCTTCATCGAGATCTGGAACCACGTGTTCATGCAGTTCGACATGCAGCCCGACGGCAGCGTCGTCAAGCTGCCCGCGCCGTGCGTCGACACCGGCATGGGCCTCGAACGCCTGGCGGCGATCCTGCAGCACGTGCACAGCAACTACGAGATCGACATCTTCGACGCGCTGATCAAGGCCGCCGCGCGCGAGACCGGCGAGAAGGACCTGCTCAACAACTCGCTCAAGGTGATCGCCGACCACATCCGCGCCACCGCCTTCCTGGTGGCCGACGGCGTGATCCCCTCGAACGAGGGCCGCGGCTACGTGCAGCGGCGCATCATCCGCCGCGCGATCCGCCACGGCTACAAGCTGGGCCAGAAGAAGCCCTTCTTCCACAAGCTGGTGCCCGACCTCGCGCGCCTGATGGGCGAGGCCTATCCGAAGCTGGTGGCCGACGAGAAGCAGATCACCGACACGCTCAAGGCCGAGGAAGAGCGCTTCTTCGAGACGCTGGCGATCGGCATGGAAATCCTCGACACGGCGCTGGCCGGCGGCGTGAAGACGCTGCCGGGCGACGTGGCCTTCAAGCTGCACGACACCTACGGCTTCCCGCTCGACCTGACGCAGGACGTCTGCCGCGAGCGCGACGTGCAGGTCGACGAGGCCGGCTTCAACGACGCGATGCGGCGCCAGAAGGAAGCCGGCCGCGCGGGCGGCAAGTTCAAGATGGAGCGCGCGGTCGAATACAGCGGCGCGGGCAACGTCTTCACCGGCTACGAACACCTCGAGGAAGCGGCCAAGGTGCTGGCCCTGTACCTCGAAGGCTCGGCCGTGCAGGAGCTCAAGGAAGGCCAGAGCGGCATCGTGGTGCTCGACACCACCCCGTTCTATGCCGAGAGCGGCGGCCAGGTCGGCGACCAGGGCTTCATCTCGGCCGAAGGCGTGCAGTTCGGCGTCGAGGACACGCTCAAGATCAAGGCCGACGTCTACGGCCACCACGGCACGCAGACCCAGGGCACGCTCAAGGTCGGCGACAGCGTCAAGGCCGCGGTCGACGGCGCGCGCCGTGCCGCCACCATGCGCAACCACTCGGTCACCCACCTGATGCACAAGGCGCTGCGCGAGGTGCTCGGCGGCCATGTGCAGCAGAAGGGCTCGCTGGTCGATGCCGACAAGACGCGCTTCGACTTCGCGCACAACGCACCGGTCACGCGCGAGCAGATCCTCGAGATCGAGCAGCGCGTGAATGCCGAGATCCTCGCCAACGCGGCCACGCAGGCGCGCGTGATGGACATGGAATCGGCCCAGAAGACCGGCGCGACGATGCTGTTCGGCGAGAAGTACGGCGAGACCGTGCGCGTGCTCGACATCGGCTCGAGCCGCGAGCTTTGCGGCGGTACGCACGTGGCGCGCACCGGCGACATCGGCCTGTTCAAGATCGTGGGCGAAGGCGGCGTGGCCGCCGGCGTGCGCCGCGTGGAAGCCATCACCGGCGCCAATGCGCTGGCCTATCTGCAGGACCTCGAATCCACCGTGCACAGCGCGGCCGCCACGCTCAAGGCGCCGGCCGCCGAGCTGCAGGGCCGCCTGGCCCAGGTGCTCGAGCAGGTCAAGGCGCTCGAGCGCGAGGTCGGTTCGCTCAAGGGCAAGCTCGCCTCGTCCAAGGGCGACGAGCTGCTGGCGCAGGCCATCGAGGTCAAGGGCGTGAAGGTGCTGGCCGCCAAGCTCGACGGCGCCGATGCCAAGACGCTGCGCGACACCATGGACAAGCTCAAGGACAAGCTCAAGAGCGCCGCCATCGTGCTGGCCGCGGTCGACGGCGCCAAGGTGCAGCTCGCGGCCGGCGTCACGGCCGACGCGATGGGCAAGGTCAAGGCCGGCGAGCTCGTCAACTTCGTGGCCCAGCAGGTGGGTGGCAAGGGCGGCGGCAAGCCCGACCTGGCGATGGCCGGCGGCACCGATGCCGCGGCGCTGCCCGCGGCGCTGCAATCGGTGCAGGCCTGGGTGACCGAACGCCTCTGACCCCGCGGAAACCGTCGCGATGACCGACACGGTGCCCGGCGAAGTCCTCGTGATGGGCGCGGGCACCATCGGCTGCTTCGTCGGCGGCAGCCTCGCGGCGGCCGGCGCGCCGGTCACCTTCGTCGGGCGTGCGCGCGTGCTGCAGGCGCTGGCCGCGCAGGGCCTGGCGCTGACCGATCTCGAAGGCCGCAAGCACCATCTGCCGGCCGCCGGCCTGCACCTGGTCGACCGGGTCCCGAGCGGCATCAAGCCCGCGCTGGTGCTGCTTTGCGTCAAGAGCGGCGCCACCGCCGAGGCCGCGGCCGAACTGGCCTTCTCGCTGCCCGCGGGCACGCTGGTGGTCTCGCTGCAGAACGGCGTGTCGAATGCCGCGGTCGCGTCCGAGGCCGGTCCCACGCTCAACGTGGTGCCGGCGATGGTGCCCTACAACGTCGCCGAGCTCGGCCCCGGCGCCTTCCATCGCGGCACGCCGGGCCGGCTCGCGGCGCGCGACGACGCGGCGCTGCGGCCCTGGCTGCCGGTGTTCGAGCGCGCGGGCGTGCCGCTCGACCTGCATGCCGACCTGCGGCCGATCCAGTGGGGCAAGCTGCTGATCAACCTCAACAACCCGGTCAATGCGCTGTCGGGCCTGCCGCTGCGCGAGCAGCTGATGCAGCGCGGCTACCGGCGCTGCTTCGCGGCGCTGATGGACGAGGGCCTGCGCGTGCTGCGCCAGGCCGGCATCGCGCCAGCCCAGGTCACGGCCGTGCCGCCGCGCCGGCTGCCGGGGCTGCTGCGGCTGCCCGACTGGCTGTTTCGCATCGTCGCCGCGCGCATGCTGCGCATCGATGCCAACGCGCGCTCGAGCATGGCCGACGATCTCGCGCTCGGCCGGCGCACCGAGATCGATGCGCTCAGCGGCGAGATCGTGCGGCTGGCCGAGGCCTGCGGGCTCGAGGCACCGCGCAATGCGCGCATGGTCGAACTGCTCGAGGCCTGGCCCGAGGCGCGCCAGCGCTTCTCGGCACGGCAGTTGCAGGACGCTTTGAAGCTCTAAGTCGGCCGCTGTACCCTCGCGACATGCCGGCTTCGGCAGCGGGAGGTCTTCGATGCGGGTTCTGGTCCTGGGCAGCGGTGTCATCGGCACCTCGGTGGCTTATTACCTGGCGCGCGACGGCCACGAGGTGACGGTGCTCGAGCGCCAGCCGGCGCCCGCGCTCGAAACCAGCTTCGCCAACGCGGGCGAGGTCTCGCCCGGCTATTCGGCGCCCTGGGCCGGGCCCGGCGTGCCGCGGAAGGCCGTCAAGTGGATGCTGATGCAGCACAGCCCGCTGGTCATCAAGCCGATGCTCGACCCCGCCATGTGGCGCTGGGGGCTCGCGATGCTGCGCAACTGCACGCAGGCGCGCTACGAGGTCAACAAGGCGCGCATGGTGCGGCTGGCCGAATACAGCCGCGACTGCCTGAAGGCGCTGCGCGCCGATACCGGCATCGCCTACGACGAGCGCATGCAGGGCACGCTGCAGCTGTTTCGCAGCCAGCAGCAGCTCGACGGCAGCGCCAAGGACGTCGAGGTGCTCAAGGCCTCGGGTGTGCCCTACCAGTTGCTCGACCGCGACGGCTGCGTGGCGTACGAACCCGCGCTGGCCGCGGTGCGCGAGAAGTTCGTCGGCGGCCTGCGGCTGCCGGGCGACGAGACCGGCGATTGCTTCAAGTTCACGCAGGCGCTTGCGGTGCTGGCCGAGGGCCATGGCGCCAGCTTCCGCTTCGGCGTGAACATCGACGCCATCGAGCACGACGGCGGCGGCGTGACCGCGGTGCGCACCGACGCCGGGCGCTTCATGGCCGACCGCTACGTGCTCGCGCTCGGCAGCTACTCGCCCGCGCTCGCCAGGCCGCTGGGCATCGACCTGCCGGTGTACCCGGTCAAGGGCTTCTCGATCACGGTGCCGATCGCCGACCCGGCGGGCGCGCCCGAATCCACCGTGATGGACGAGACCTTCAAGGTCGCCGTGACCCGGCTCGGCGAGCGCATCCGCGTCGGCGGCACGGCCCAGCTCTCGGGCTTCGACCTGCGCCTCGATGCCGGCCGGCGCGACACGCTCGAGCACGTGGTGACCGATCTGTTCCCGCGCGGCGGCGACGTGGGCACGGCCAGCTTCTGGACCGGCCTGCGCCCGATGACACCCGACGGCACGCCCATGATCGGCGCCTGCCGCCTGCCGAACCTGCTGCTGAGCACGGGCCACGGCACGCTGGGCTGGACCATGGCGGCCGGCACCGGCCGCCTGATGGCCGACCTGGTCGGCGCCCGCGCACCCGAGATCGACATGGACGGGCTGACGGTCGCGCGCTACGGCGGCTGAGCGGCACCGGTGCCACGCACGGGCAGGGCGGTTCCGGAAGGAGCCGCCCTGTTTTTGCATGGGCAAAGCCGACTAGGGTTTCTACCTAGTCATCAAGCTGTCTCGTTCGTTATCCTTCGTGGCGTTCCATTAATAAATCGTTGTTTCATTAGTAAAACAAACAGCGATCCACCGAACTCCACGAACCCATGTCCCTCACTCGCCGCCTTGCTCTCGCCGTCGCCGTCTGCGCGGCCGCCGCCAGCGCCACCGGCCTCGCCTGGGCCGACGCCTATCCGGCCAAGCCGATCACGCTGGTGGTCGCCTACCCGGCCGGCGGCGACACCGACGCGCTCGCGCGGCTGTTCGCCGAGAAGCTCGCCACGCGCGTCGGCCAGCCGGTGCTGGTCGACAACCGGCCCGGCGCCAGCGGCATCATCGGCAGCGCCTTCGTGTCGAAGGCCGCGCCCGACGGCTACACGCTGCTGCTCGCGCCCAGCACCTTCTCGATCGCGCAACTGGTGCTCAAGACCGGCGGCACCTCGGGCTACGACGTGCTCGCGGGCTTCACGCCGATCGTGCAGACCGGCAGCCAGCCGCTGTTCCTGGTGGCCGGCGCCGGCAGCGGCTTCGCGAGCCTGAAGGACGCGGTGGCCGCGGCCAAGCCCGGCAAACCGCTCGGCTACGCGAGCCCGGGCAGCGGCTCTCCGATGCACATCCTCGGCGAGATGTTCGCGCGCGCCTCGGGCGCCAGCCTCGCGCACGTGCCCTACAAGGGCGTGGCGCCGGCGGTCAACGACGTGCTCGGCGGCCACGTGCCCGTCACCTTCATCACGCTGGGCCCGGTGGCGCCGTACTTCGCCAACGGCAAGCTGCGCGCGCTGGCCGTGGCCTCGGCCCAGCGCACGCCGCTCGCGCCCAACGTGCCCACGCTGGCCGAGCAGGGCTACAAGGACGTCGAGGTGACGGCCTGGAACGGCCTCTGGGGCCCGCGCAACCTGCCGCCCGAGATCGTGAAGACGCTCAACGGCCACTTCAACGAGATCCTTCGCATGCCCGAGATCGTCTCGCGCATGGCCGTGCTCGGCACCACGCCGGTGGGCGGCGAGGCCGAGGTGCTCGGCAAGACCAACGCCGCCGACTACGCGCGCTTCGGCAAGGTCATCAAGGAGCTCGGCATCCAGGCCGACTGAACACCCCATGACCGAACTCAAGACCACCGCCGATCCCGCCAGCCTGCAGGCGCTGCTGGCCGAACTGCCGGCCAACCTGCTGGCCGGCCGCCGCGTGCTCGTCACCGGCGGCGCGCGCGGCCTCGGCCTCGCGTTCGCGCAGTGCATCGCCGCGGCCGGTGCCGGCGTGGTGCTGGCCGACATCCTCGGCGAGCAGGCCGAAAGCGAAGCGAAGGCGCTGCGCGACGCCGGCCGCCAGGCGCATGCGCTGGCCATCGACCTCGCGAACCCCGCCTCGATCGAGGCGGGCGCCGCCGAGGCGATCCGGCTGCTCGGCGGGCTCGACGGCCTGGTCAACAACGCCGCCATCACCAACTCGGGCGGCCGCGACGCGCACCAGCTCGAGATCGACATGTGGGACCGCGTGATGGCCGTCAACGTGCGCGGCAGCTGGCTCATGGGCCGCGCCTGCCGAGCGGCGCTGGCCGACAGCGGCCGCGGCGCCGTCGTCAACCTCGCCTCCGACACCGCGCTGTGGGGCGCGCCCAACCTGCTGGCCTATGCCTCGAGCAAGGGCGCGGTGATCTCCATGACGCGCTCGCTGGCGCGCGAATGGGGCGGCGACGGCATCACCGTCAACGCCGTGGCGCCCGGCCTCACGCTGGTCGAGGCCACCGAGTACGTGCCGATGGCGCGCCACCAGAAATACCTCGAGGGCCGCGCCATCCCGCGCGAACAGCAGGCGGCCGACGTCTGCGGCGCCACCGTGTTCCTGCTCTCCGGCCTCGCGCGCTTCGTGACCGGCCAGCTGCTGGCCGTCAACGGCGGCTTCGCGATGCACTGAAACCCTTCCTTTTCGACCCAGGAGTCCCACACCATGAGCGATCTGTCCGAACAGCAAAAGATCAACGATGCCGGCACCAGCAGCCTGGCGCAGCCCGAAGGCAGCAGCCTCGCCGAATGGATGGACAGCCGCATCGCGCGCTATTCGACCCGCAAGTACGACTGGGACGCGCTGAAGTTCCAGGCCGACTTCGATCCCAAGTACCGCCGCGCCCAGATGCGCTACGTGGGCACGGGCGGCACCGGCGTCGCCAAGGACGTCAACACCGTGCCGGCCGAGCACTTCACCTTCTCGACCATGGTGATCCCGGCCGGCCACGAAGGCCCGCCGCACCTGCACACCGACGTGGAGGAAGTGTTCTTCCTGATCCGCGGCAAGCTCAAGGTGGTGATCGAGAAGGACGGCGAGCGCTTCGAGACCATCATGACCGACCGCGACCTGATCTCGGTGCCGCCCGGCGTCTACCGCGAGGAGATCAACATCGGCGACGAGGACGCGCTGATGTGCGTGATGCTCGGCGCCAAGAAGCCGGTGACGCCGACCTATCCGGCCGACCACCCGCTGGCCAGGATCAAGCGTTGAGCGCGACGGCCATGCAGACCACCGACATCCAGGCCTCGATGCCGCCCGCTTCCGAGCTGGCGCGGCTCGACGCGCGCTTCGCGGCCCGCGAGGTCGCGGTCGCGGGCGGTGCCGTGGTGTCGGTGCGCGAACGCGGGCAGGGCCCGGCGATCGTCTGCCTGCATGGCATCGGCTCGGGCGCGGCCTCGTGGCTCGAGGTCGCCGAGCTGCTCGCGCCCGAGGCGCGCCTGATCGCCTGGGACGCCCCGGGCTACGGCGCATCGACGCCGCTCGAGGCCGATGCACCGACGGCCGCCGACTACGCGGCGCGCCTGAGTGCCTTGCTCGATGCGCTGGCGATCGACAGCTGCCTGCTGCTCGGCCATTCGCTCGGCGCGATCGTCGCCGCCGCGGCCGCGCGCCGCGATGCGCGCATCCGCCGGCTGCTGCTGGTCAGCCCCGCGATCGGCTACGGCGCCGCGCAGCGCGCGGAGGCGCGCGCCAAGGTGCGTGCCGAACGGCTCGCCACGCTAGACCAGCTCGGCATCGCCGGCATGGCCGCGCAGCGCGCGGGCCGGTTGCTGTCCGACAACGCTAGCGAGCCCGCGCGCCAATGGGTGCGCTGGAACATGGCGCGCCTCAACGACCGCGGCTACCGCCAGGCCGTCGAGCTGCTCTGCAACGCCGACCTGCTGGCCGAGCTGCCGCCGCCGATGCCGGTGCGCGTGGCCTGCGGCGCGCTCGATGCCGTCACGCCGCCCGCGGCCTGCGAGGACGTGGCGCGGCGCTGCGGCGTGGCGCTCGAATTGGTGGACGATGCGGGCCACGCCGGCTACGTGGAGCAACCGCGGGCCGTCGCCGCGCTGCTGCGCGAATCGCTCGCCCGCTGAGCGCCCACCACCCCGATACCCAAGGAAGGAACCCAGAGACATGGCCACCAACGACAACGACGCGATGGAAGAGGGCGCGGACCGCTACAACGTGCCCGCGCTCGAGCGCGGACTGCGCGTGCTGTGCGAGTTCAGCCGCGAGAGCCGCACGCTCTCGGCGCCCGAGCTGGCGCGCCGCTTCGACCTGCCGCGCTCGACCGTGTTCCGCCTGCTCACCACGCTCGAGAACATGGGCTTTCTCGAGCGCGCCGAGGGTGGGCGCGACTACCGCCTGGGCCTGGCCGTGCTGCGCCTGGGCTTCGAATACCTGGCCTCGCTCGAGCTCACGCAGCTCGGCACGCCGCTGCTCAACCGCCTCTGCGAGGAGCTGCGCACGCCCTGCAACCTGGTGGTGCGCGATGGCCGCTCGATCGTCTACGTCGCCAAGGTCGCGCCGCCCACGCCCTTCGCGAGCTCGGTCACCGTGGGCACGCGGCTGCCGGCCCATGCCACGGTGCTGGGCCGCATCCTGCTGGAGGACCTGACTCTGCCGCAGCTGCGCGCCCTCTATCCCGAGGACAAGCTCGAGACCTTCTCGCCGAGCACGCCGAAGACCGTCAACGAGCTGTTCGACATGGTGCAGGCCGACCGCCAGCGCGGCTACGTGCTCGGCGAGGGCTTCTTCGAATCGAACATCTCGACCATCGCCGCGCCGGTGCGCGACCACGGCGGCCACATCGTGGCGGCGCTGGGCGCCACCATCACCTCGGGCCACATCGACGAGAACCGCATGGACGAGATGGTGCAGCGCGTGCGCGGCACGGCCGACGAGATCTCGGGCCTGCTCAACTATTCGCCCGCGCGCGCCGCCAAGGTGGTGCCGCTGCGCAGCGCCTGAGATCCATGGCCGCTTCTTCTTCCTCCTCCTTCTTCTTCGCCACCGATGCGCTGGCCGGCCGCGTGGCCGTGGTCACGGGCGGGTCGTCGGGCATCGGCCTGGCCACGGTCGAGCTGCTGCTGGCCTGCGGCGCCGCGGTCGCGCTGTGCGGCCGCAATGCCGAGCGACTCGATGGCGCCGTGGCCGGCCTGCGCGCGCGCTTTCCCGCGGCGCGGCTGTTCGCGCAGCCCTGCGACGTGCTCGATGCCGCCGCGGTGCGCGCCTTCGCGGCCGCCAGCGAGGCCGCGCTCGGCCCGGCCTCGATGCTCGTCAACAACGCGGGGCAGGGCCGGGTCTCGACCTTCGCCGACACCGACGACGAGGCGTGGACGCAGGAGCTGCACCTGAAGTTCTTCTCCGTGATCCATCCCACGCGCGCCTTCCTGCCGCAGCTCGCGGCGCAGCGCGCCGTGCTCGGCGATGCCGCCATCGTCTGCGCCAACTCGCTGCTGGCGCGCCAGCCCGAGCCGCACATGGTCGCGACCTCGGCCGCGCGCGCGGGCCTCTTGAACCTGGTGCGCTCGATGGCGACCGAGTTCGCGCCGCAGGGCGTGCGCGTCAACGGCATCCTGATCGGCCTGGTCGAGTCGGGCCAGTGGCGCCGCCGCTTCGAGGCGCGCGAAGACAAGTCGCAGGACTGGGGCGCCTGGAGCGGCCAGCTCGCCAAGACCAAACACATCCCGCTGGGTCGCCTGGGGCTTCCGACCGAAGCCGCGCGCGCGATCTTGTTCCTCGCTTCCCCCCTCGCTTCCTACACGACGGGCAGCCATATCGACATCTCCGGAGGCCACTCCCGCCATGCATAACCCCCAGAACAACAACAGCCCCGTGACCGTGGGCGCGGTCGTCGCCGCCTTCCTCGAGCAGTGTGGCGTCAAGGCCGCCTTCGGCGTGATCTCGATCCACAACATGCCGATCCTCGACGCCTTCGCGCAGCGCGGCACGATCCGCTTCGTCTCGGCGCGCGGCGAGGCCGGCGCGGGCAACATGGCCGACGCCTATGCACGCTCCACCGCGAGCCTGGGCGTGTGCATCACCAGCACCGGCCCGGCCGCGGGCAACATCGCGGGCAGCCTGGTCGAGGCGCTGACCGCCGGCGCGCCGCTCCTGCACATCACGGGGCAGATCGAGACGCCCTACATCGACAAGGGCATGTCGTACATCCACGAAGCGCCCGACCAGCTCACCATGCTCAAGGCGGTGTCGAAGGCGGCGCTGCGCGTGCGCAGCGTCGAGACCGTGCTCGGCACGCTCAAGCGCGCGGTGCAGCTCGCGCTGACGGCGCCCACCGGCCCGGTCAGCGTGGAGATCCCGATCGACATCCAGTCGGCGCTGACCACCATGCCGGCCGACCTGTCGCCGCTGCCGATCGAGCGCGCCGTGCCCTCGGCAGCCGGGCTCGATGCGCTGGCCGCGCGGCTCGCCGCCGCGAAGCGCCCGCTGCTGTGGATCGGCGGCGGCGCGCGCCATGCCCGCGCCGCGATCCAGCGGCTGCAGAAGCTGGGCTTCGGCGTGGTCACGACCACGCAGGGCCGCGGCACCGTGCCCGAGGACGATGCCGGCTCGCTCGGCGCCTACAACATCCAGAAGCCGGTCGAGGCCTTCTACCAGAGCTGCGATGCGCTGCTGGTCGTCGGCTCGCGGCTGCGCGGCAACGAGACGCTCAAGTACGAACTCAAGCTGCCGCGCCCGCTCTACCGCATCGATGCCGACGCGGCCGCCGAAGGCCGCTGCTATGCCTCCGAGGCCTTCGTCTGCGGCGACTCGGCGCTCGCGCTCGAGGGCCTGGCCGATCGCCTCGAGGCGGCCGGCTATCGCGCCGATCCGCAGCTGCTGGTCGACCTGCGCGCCGCGCACGACCAGGCGGTGGCGACGCTGCGCGACGGCCTCGGGCCCTATGCCGAACTCGTGCGCCGCCTGCAGTCGGCGGCCGGCCGCGAGTTCAACTGGGTGCGCGACGTGACGGTTTCCAACAGCACCTGGGGCAACCGCGAGCTGCGCATCTTCGAACCGAGCGCCGGCGTGCATGCCACGGGCGGCGGTATCGGGCAGGGCATGCCGATGGCGATCGGCGCGGCCATCGGTGCCGCGGTCACCGGTTCGGGCCGCAAGACCTTCTGCCTGGCCGGCGACGGCGGCTTCATCCTCAACCTCGGCGAGCTGGCCTGCATGGTGCAGGAGAAGGCGCCGATGGCCATCGTGCTGATGAACGACCAGAGCTACGGCGTGATCAAGAACATCCAGGACGCGCAGTACGGCGGCCGCCAGTGCTATGCCGAGCTGCACACGCCCGACTACGAACTGCTGTGCCGGTCGATCGCGCTGCCGCATGCGCGCGTGAAGGACCTGGCCGAGCTGCCCGCGCGCCTGGACGAGGCGCTGTCCACCGACGGTCCCTTCCTGCTCGAGATCGACATGCTGTCGATCGGCGGCTTCAAGACCAGCTTCGCGGGCCCGCCGACCAACACGGTCACGCAGATTCCCGCGCTCGGCACGGCCAAGTGACAGTCAAAGTGACAGCGAGCGAGGCCCGATCCATGACCGCCCCCACGCGCATCGCCCTGGTCGGCTGCGGCGCCATCGGCACCGCGGTGCTCGAACTGCTGCGCGACGACCCGGCCCTGAAGGTGACGACCGTCGTCGTGCCGGCCGACGGCGCCGAGGCCGCGCGCCAGGCCGCGCCCGGCGCGCGGGTGCTCGCCGCGGTGCCGGCAGAAGGCATCGACCTCGTGGTCGAGACCGCGGGCCATGCGGCCATCGAGCAGCACGTGCTGCCGGCGCTGGAACGCGGCACGCCCTGCGTGGTCGCCTCGGTGGGCGCGCTGTCGGCGGCAGGCTTCGCCGAACGGCTCGAGGCCGCGGCCGTCGCGGGCCGCACCCAGGTGCAACTGATTCCGGGCGCCATCGGCGCGATCGACGCGCTCGCCGCCGCCCGCATCGGCGGCCTGGCCAGCGTGCGCTACACCGGCCGCAAGCCGCCGAAGGCCTGGAAGGGCACGCCGGCCGAGCAGGGCCGCGATCTCGATGCGCTGGCGCAGGCCACCGTCATCTTCGAGGGCAGCGCGCGCGAGGCGGCCTTGCTCTATCCGAAGAACGCCAACGTGGCGGCCACCGTCTCGCTCGCGGGGCTGGGGCTCGACCGCACGCAGGTGCGGCTGATCGCCGATCCGGCCACCGCCGAGAACGTGCACACCGTCGAAGCCGAGGGCGCCTTCGGCAGCTTCGAGCTGACCATGCGCAACAAGCCGCTCGCGGCCAATCCCAAGACCTCCGCGCTGACCGTCTACAGCGCCGTGCGCGCGCTGCGCAACCGCGTCGCGGCGCTCGCCATCTGAGCCATCCCATGATTTCTTCCGAACTTCTTCCGATCTGCATCGCCGGCGAATGGCGCCTGGGCGGCGGCGACATCTACGAGAGCCTGTACCCGGCCACCGGCGAACCGATCGCGCGCCTGCGCGCCGCGAGCCTGGCCGACGTCGAGGAGGCCATCGCGGGCGCCGACCGGGCCTTCCGCACCAGCGGCTGGGCCCAGCGCCTGCCGCACGAGCGCGCCAGCGTGCTGCACCGCGTGGCGCAGCTGATCCGCGACGAGGCCGAGTCGCTGGCGCAGAAGCAGCGCCTCGACAACGGCAAGCCGATCAACGAGACGCGCAACCTCGTGGCGAGCGCCGCGGGCACCTTCCAGTTCTTCGCGGCCGCGCTCGAGACGCTGGAGGAAAGCATCACCCCGTCGCGCGGCGCCTTCGTCACGATGAGCGTGCACGAGCCCATGGGCGTGGTTGCGGCGATCACGCCGTGGAACTCGCCGATCGCGAGCGAGGCGCAGAAGCTCGCGCCCGCGCTGGCGGCCGGCAACGCGGTGGTGGTGAAGCCCGCCGAGGTCACGCCGCTGATGGCGCTCGAGCTCGCGCGCATCTGCGAACAGGCCGGCGTGCCCAGGGGCATCGTCAGCGTGCTGCCGGGCCGGGGCTCGGTGATCGGCGATGCGATCACGAAGCATCCGCTGGTCAAGCGCGTGTCCTTCACCGGCGGCACCATCACCGGCAAGCACATCGCCCACATCGCGGCCGACAAGATGATGCCGGTGTCGCTCGAGCTCGGCGGCAAGTCGCCGACCATGGTGCTCGAGGACGCGGACCTCGACCATGCGGTCAACGGCGTGCTCTACGGCATCTTCAGCTCGTCGGGCGAATCGTGCATCGCGGGCTCGCGCCTGTTCGTGGCGCGCGGCATCTACGACGAGTTCCTCACGCGGCTGGCCGAGGGCGCGAACGCGCTGCGCGTGGGCGACCCGGCCTCGGAGCGCACGCAGATGGGCCCGCTGATCACGGCGAAGCACCGCGAGGGCATCGAGCGCTACGTCGAGCTCGGCGTGTCCGAGGGCGGCCGCATCCGCACCGGCGGCGTGCGCCCGCAGGGCGCCGGCTGCGACAGCGGCTACTTCTACCGCCCGACCATCATCGAAGGCCTGGACAACCGCGCGCGCACCAGCCAGGAGGAGATCTTCGGCCCGGTGCTGGTCGCGATGCCCTTCGACGACGAGGCCTCGCTGATCGCGCAGGCCAACGACAGCGTCTATGCGCTGGCGGCGGGCGTGTGGAGCCGCGACTTCAAGCGCGCCTGGAAGCTCGGCCGCGCGGTGCAGGCCGGCACGGTCTGGGTCAACACCTACAAGCAGTTCTCGGTCTCCACGCCCTTCGGCGGCTGGCGCGACAGCGGCCTGGGCCGCGAGAAGGGCCGCGAAGGCATCTTCCAGTACATGGAGCAGAAGAGCATGTACTGGGGCACCAACGAACAACCGCTCGCGTGGGCGAACTGAACAGGGCCACACCATGAGCGTTCTAGGCATCGACCAGATCACTTACGGGGCGGACGACCTGCCCACCTGCCGCCGCTTCTTCGAGGACTGGGGCCTCGCGCTGAAGTCCGAGGCGCCCGGCGAACTCGTCTTCGAGTGCCTCAACGGCTGCCGGGTCGTCGTTGCGGCGTTGGACGACGCGAACCTGCCGCCCGCGATGGAGGAGGGCCCGACGCTGCGCGAGGTGGTGTGGGGCGTGGAGAGCGAGGCCGACCTCGAGCGCTATGCCGCGGCCATCGCGAACGATCCGGGCTTCTTCGACGCCAGCATCGACGGCGCGCGCCGCATCGGCTGCATCGATCCCAACGGCCTGGCCGTGCGCCTGCAGGTCAGCCGCAAGCATGCCGTCGAGGTCGACTGCGGCGCGATGAACACCTGGAACGCCAAGCCGCGCCTCAACCGGCCGGCGCCGATCTACGAGCGCGCGACGCCGATCGAGGTCGGCCACGTGGTGTTCTTCGTCAGCGACGTGAAGGCCACGAGCGCCTTCTATGCCGAGCGCTTCGGCTTCGTCGGCTCCGACAGCTATCCGAACCGCGGCGCCTTCATGCGCTGCGCGCCCGAAGGCGGCCACCACGACCTGTTCCTGCTGCAGATCCCCTCGGGCAAGCGCGGGCTCAACCACGTGGCCTTCACCGTGCGCGACATCCACGAGGTGTTCGGCGGCGGCCTGCACTTCTCGCGCCAGGGCTGGGACACGCAGCTCGGCCCGGGCCGGCACCCGGTCTCCTCGGCCTACTTCTGGTACTTCAAGAACCCGGCCGGCGGCCTGATCGAGTACTACGCCGACGAGGACCAGCTCACGGCCGACTGGCAGCCGCGCGAGTTCGAGCCGGGGCCGACGGTGTTCGCCGAATGGGCGGTCGATGGCGGCCTCGACGGCCACACGCGGCGGCAGAAGAACGCGGAAGGGCCGAAGGGCGCCTTCCTCACCGAGAAGAAATGAGGGGTCCGATCACCATGCAACGACGCTTCTCCCTCTCCCTGCTGTTCGCGGCGCTCGCCGCCGTCGCCTTGCCCGCGGCCGCGCAAAGCGATGTGCACAAGCAACTGGCCACCGAGCGCTTCACCATCGTCTCGCCGTTCCCGCCGGGCGGGCCGGTCGACACGCTGGCGCGCATGCTGTCCGACAGCCTCGCCAAGCGCTATGGGCAAGCGGCCGTGGTCGACAACCAGGTCGGCGCGGCCGGCAACATCGGCATGGAGAAGGTCAAGCGCGCCAAGGGCGACGGCCACACGCTGATGGTGATCCCGGCCGGCAACGTCACGATCAATCCCGCGCTGATGCCGAACTTCCCGTTCGACATGCAGAAGGACTTCGTGCCGATCACCATGCTGGCCAAGGCGCCCAACGTGCTCGTGGCATCGCCGGCCTCGGGCATCAAGAGCGTGAAGGAGCTGGTGGCGCAGGCCAAGGCCAGGCCCGGCACGCTGTCTTATGCCTCGCCCGGCGTGGGCAGCGGGCTGCACCTGGCGGGCGAGCTGTTCAAGCAGCAGGCCGGCATCGACCTGCTGCACGTGCCCTACAAGGGCACGCCACCCGCGCTCAACGACGTGCTCGGCGGCTCGGTGCCGCTGATGTTCAGCAACCTGCCCGCGACGCTGCCTTTCATCGGCAACGGCAAGCTGATCGCGCTCGGCGTGACCGAGGCCGTGCGCAGCCCCGCCGCGCCCGACATCCCCACCTTGGCGGAGCAGGGCATCCAGGGCGTGGCCGTGACCTCGTGGTACGGCCTGATGGCGCCGCGCGGCACGCCGGCGGCGGTGGTCGACCAGCTCGCGAAGGACGCGGCCGAGATCCTGGCCCAGCCCGAGGTGCGCGAGCGCCTGAAGGCGCAGGGCATGACCGCCGCCGCGATGAAGCCGGCCGAGTTCGCCACCCACATCCGCGACGAGACGGCCGTCTGGGCCCGCATCGTCAAGGCGCGAAACATCGTGGCCGAATGAGCCGCGAACAAGAGAGAAGAGACACACACCCATGAACACCAGCGAATCCACCCTCGGCATCGTCGGCGCCGGCATCGGCGGCCTGGCCGCCGCCATCGCGCTGCGCCGCGCCGGCCACGACGTGGTCGTGTTCGAGCAGGCGAAGCAGTTCGCGCGCGTCGGCGCCGACATCAACCTCACGCCCAACGCGGTGCGCGCGCTCGACGGCCTCGGCGCCGGCGAGGCGGCCCGCGTGACCGCCGCGCGACCCTCGCACCGCATCAGCCGTACCTACGACAGCGGCGCGGAGACCTCGCGCCTCGAGATGGCCGAATCGGCCGAGGCACGCTACGGCGCACCGCAGCTCACGATCCATCGCGCCGACCTGCTGGCCGCGCTGGCCCAGATGTTCCCGGCCGAGCGCGTGGCGTTGGCCCGACGCGCCGAGCGCATCGCGGCCGACGAGGGCGGCGTGACGATCTCCTTCACCGACGGCAGCGAGGCCCGCGTGGGCGCGCTGATCGGCGCCGACGGCATCCACTCCTGCGTGCGCAACGCCATGTTCGGCGCCGAGAGCCCGCGCTTCACCGGCATCGTGGCCTACCGCGCCGTGGTGCCGTCCGAACGCGTGGCCGGCCTGCCGAACCTCGGCGCCTTCACCAAGTGGTGGGGGCCGAATCCGCAGAGCCAGATCGTCACCTTCCCGCTCAACCGCGGCCGCGACATCTTCATCTTCGCGACCACGCCGCAGGACAGCTGGCAGCTCGAATCCTGGACCGCGCCCGGCGACGTGGACGAGCTGCGCGCGCAGTACACGGCCTACCACCCCGAGGCGCGCGCGCTGCTCGACGCCTGCGACACGGTGCTCAAGACCGCGCTCTACGAACGCGACCCGATGCCCGCCTGGGCGCAGGGGCGCATGGCGCTGATCGGCGATGCCGCGCATCCGATGCTGCCCTTCATGGCGCAGGGCGCGGGCATGGCGATCGAGGATGCGGTGGTGCTCGCGCGCCATCTCGAGGGCGTGGCGATGGACGGCATCGCCGCCGCGCTGGCCGACTTCGAGACCGCCCGCATCGAGCGCGCGAGCCAGGTGCAGCTCGGCTCGCGCGGCAACAACTGGCTGCGCGAGGGCGGCAACGCCGACTGGGTCTACGGCTACGACGCCTGGACCGCGCCGCTGGCCACGCCAGCGCTGGCCGCGATGGCCGCGACCGTTTGAAGAATTCCACCTCACCCACGGAGGACCCCATGCCACAAGACCGCTACCTGCAACCGCACCAGGCGCGCCAGCGCCCGGCCACCACCTACGAAGACCTGCTGGGCGACGTGATCGAGCGCGCCTTCGCCGACGGCATCCACGACCTGCCCGGGCTGGTGCAGCGGCTCAACGACAGCGGCCTGGCCACGCCCGGCGGCCTGGCCTGGACCGAGGCGCTGTACCGCAAGGAAATGGCCACGCTGGCCAGCTGAGGAGACACCCATGAGCATCGCCATCCAACCCGCTCCGGCCGACCCGGTCGACCACCTGCTCGAGATCGGCCTCAAGGACCTCTGGTATCCGATCTGCCCCTCGCACTTCATCCAGGAGAACCCCGTCTCGCTGCGCCGCCTGGGCCGCAAGCTCGCGCTGTGGCGCGACGGCGGGGGCGTGCTGCATGCGCTCGAGGACCGCTGCCCGCACCGAGGCGCGCCGCTGTCGCAGGGCGTGGTGCTCGGCGACCGGCTCTCGTGCCCCTACCACGGCGTGGAGGTGCGGCACGACGGCGTGGTCACGCGCGTGCCCGGCAGCCCGGGCTGCAAGCTCGAGGGCTCGAAGGCCACGCGCCACTTCCACGTGCAGGAGCGAGCCGGTGCGGTGTTCCTCTACAACGCGAAGGAGCCGGTCGACACGCCGCCGCCGCTGGTGCTGCCCGAGCAGCTGACCGACGACGCCGAGTATTCGAGCTTCCTCTGCTACACCGAGTGGAAGGGCGACTACCGCTACGTGCTCGACAACGTGATGGACCCGATGCACGGCACCTACCTGCACAAGCAGTCGCACTCGATGGCCGAGGGCGACTCGAGCGCCAAGTTCGGCATCCGGCCGACCGACATCGGTTTCGTGTTCGAGAAGGAAGGCCAGCGCAACGTCAACTTCGACTGGACCGAGTGGGCCGACACCGGCATCCACTGGATGCGGCTGGAAATCCCGTATCCGAAGACCGGCGGCCCGGGCGGCAACTTCATCATCGTCGGCGCCTTCGCGCCGATCGTGAAGGGCATGACCGCCACCTTCTTCTGGCGCGTGCGCAAGCTGGCACCGGGCTGGCAGCGCGACACCTGGCGCTTCCTCTACCGCAACCGGCTCGAGGCGCGCCACTGGCACGTGCTCGAGCAGGACCGCGTGATGCTCGAGGAGATGGAGGCCGACGCCAACCAGCACGAGAACCTCTACCAGCACGACCTGGGCATCGTGCGGCTGCGCCGCCACATGCGCAACCTGGCGGTGGCGCAGCTCGCGGAAGCGGCAGAGCCGGTCGCCGCCTGAGCGAGGAAGCGATCGCCATGTCTTCCCCCACGCTGAACGCCCTCGTGCACACGATGCGCTACGAGGCCGACGGCATCGTGAGCGTCGAGTTCCGGCCGGCCACGCCCGCGGTGGAGTTTCCCGCCTTCGAGGCCGGCTCGCACATCGACCTGCACCTGCCCAACGGCCTGGTGCGCAGCTATTCGCTGTGCAACCCGGCCAGCGAGCGCCAGCGCTACGTGGTGGGCGTGCTCAACGACCGCAAGAGCCGCGGTGGCTCGCGCTACGTGCACCAGCAATTGCGCGTGGGCATGACCCTGCCGATCTCGGCGCCGCGCAACAACTTCGCGCTCGAGGAGGACGCTCGGCGCTCGGTGCTGGTGGCCGGCGGCATCGGCGTCACGCCCATCTGGTGCATGCTGCAGCGGCTCGCGTCGCTCGGGCGGCCGGTCGAACTGGTCTATTGCGCGCGCAGCCGCAAGGAAGCGGCCTTCGTCGAGGCCATCGAGGCGCTGGCGCGCGAGAAGGCCATCGAACTGAGCTGGCACTTCGACGACGAGCAGGGCGCGCCGCCCGATCTCGCGAAGCTGCTGGCCGGGCGCGGCGACGACAGCCACTACTACTGCTGCGGGCCCACGCCGATGCTCGATGCCTTCGAACGCAGCTGCGAGCAACTGGCCTATGCCAACGTGCACATCGAGCGCTTCGCCGCCGTGCAGGTGGAGGCACCGGCCGCCACGCAGAGTTGCGTGGTGGCCTGCGCGAAGAGCCAGCGCGAGATCGAGGTGCCCGCGGGCAAGTCGATCCTCGACAGCCTGATCGATGCCGGTCTCGACCCCGACCACAGCTGCAAGGAAGGCGTGTGCGGCGCCTGCGAGACGGCCGTGCTCGAGGGCGAGGTCGAGCACCACGACGGCATCCTCACCAAGGCCGAACGCGCGGCCAACAAGACCATGATGATCTGCGTGTCGCGCTGCAAGGGCGCGCGTCTGGTCCTGGACATCTGATCCCCCGAAGGCCCCGGCCGAAAGAAGAACCACCCGAGACATTCCATGAAAAAGTACTTGCTCACGCTGGTTTCGATCAGCGCGGCTGGCGGAGCGCTGGCCCAATCCTCCCTCACGATCTTCGGCGTGGTCGACGCCGCCGTCACCTACACGCGCGGCAGCGGGCCCGGCGCGGGCAGCAAGACGCAGCTCACGAACAGCGGCAACATGTTCAGCCGGCTCGGCTTTCGCGGCACCGAGGACCTCGGCGGCGGGCTGTCGGCGAGCTTCTGGCTCGAGATGGGGCTGCAGAACGACAGCGCGCTGGGCTTTCCGTCGAACTCGAACAACCAGGCCAGCGGCAACGGCACGCCGGGCGTGCTGAGCTTCAACCGCCGCGCCACCGTGAGCCTCGCGGGGCCGTTCGGCGAGATCCGCCTGGGCCGCGACTACGTGCCGGCGTTCTGGAACACCGCGATCTACGACCCCTTCGGCACCGGCGGCGGCATCGGCGCCAACCAGCTGTACTTCTCGGGGCTGGGCGGCCTCACCGCGCCGACCGGCACGCGTGCTTCCAACAGCGTGGGCTACCTGCTGCCGGGCGGCCTCGGCGGCTTCTATGGCCAGGTGATGTACGCGATGGGCGAGAACGAGTCGACCTCGGTGCTGCCGGGGACGCTGGTGTCGAACAAGCGCGACGGCAACCATGCGGGCCTGCGCCTGGGCTATGCCGACGGCGGCTTCAACATCGCGCTGGCCACAGGCAAGACGCGCTACGCGAGCGGCGACCTGCGCGTGACCAATCTCGGCGCCTCCTACACCTTCGGCCCGTCGCTGATGAATTTCAAGCTCACGGGCGAGCTCTACAGCGAGTCGAAGGGCTCCGCCGATGCCAAGGGCGCGCTGATCGGCTTCCACCTGCCGATCGGGCCGGGCGAGATCAAGGGCTCGTATGCGCGCTACCGGCTCGAGCCCTTCGGTGCGCTGCGCAATCCCACCTCGTCGAAGCTCGCGCTGGGCTACGTGCACAACCTGTCGAAGCGCACCGCGCTCTACGCGACCGTGGCGCGCATCAGCAACAGCAACGGCGCGGCCGCGGCCCTCACGGGCGCGATCACGGCGCCGAACCGGTCCTCGAGCGGCACCGAGTTCGGCATGCGCCACATGTTCTGAGAGGGCGAGCGCGCCCGGAAATCCCATGCGAAGCCAGAGCAAGAACCTCCGCTGGTACGGCGTGATCACGCTGTTCCTGATCGTCGCGATCTCCTACGTGGACCGCATCAACATCGCGGTGCTGATCACCGACGCCGACTTCCTGCGCCATGTGGGCATCGCGCCGGACGACCGGGTGCGCCAGGGCTTCCTCGCGACGGCCTTCATGCTGGGCTACGGCATCTCGGCCTTCGTGCTCACGCCATTCTGCTCGGCGCTGTTCGGCGTGCGGCGCAGCCTGATCTATGGCCTCGTGTTATGGGGCGTGGTGACCTGGGCCTCGCCGCTGTTCCACAGCTACGGGCTGCTGCTGGCCTCGCGCGCGCTGCTGGGCGTGTCGGAAGGGCCGCTGTTCTCGCTGGCCTCGTCCTACATCAAGGCGCATTTCCGCGGCGACGAGAACGGCAAGCCCAACGCCATCGTCAACATGGGCACCGGGCTCGGGCTGGCGCTGGGTTTCCCGCTCGTGGGCTGGCTGCTCGCGCAGTACGCCTGGGACAGCTCGTTCCACGTGCTGGGCGTGCTCAACATCGTGCTGGGCATTCCGCTGGTGCTGGCCTTCGTGCGCATGCCGGCCGGGCAGGGCGATGCGATAGCGCCGAAGTCCTTCGGCGACGCGATGGCGCGCGTGGGCGGCATCGTGAAGGGCGCGCTGCACACGCGCCACCTGTTCCTGATCACGCTGCTGACCTCGGCCGCGCTGGCCTACCTCTGGGGCAGCAGCAACTGGCTGCCGACCTACCTGCGCGAGGCGCGCGGCTTCTCGCTGCGCGAGATGGGCTGGCTGGCCTCGCTGCCGCAGTACGCGACCGTGCTCGCGGTCTTCGTCGGCGGCGTGCTGGTCGACCGGCTGGGGCGCGCGCGCGTGCCCTTCATCTTCATGGGCGCCAGCGCGGGCGTGGCGCTGTCGGTGCTGCTGGCGATCAGCGCGCACGATCCCTACGTGGCGGCCTGCTGCCTGGTGGCGGCGAACTTCTTCTGGGGCCTGCAGAGCCCGGCGATCCCGAGCACGGTGCAGCACTGCGCGCGGCCCGAGCACACGGCCAGCGCCTTCGGCGTGACCAACGGCGTGGGCAGCCTGGTGGCCGGCTTCATGCCGGTGCTGATGGGCGGGGTGATCGGCGCGCTCTCGTCGGCCGGCGCGGCGGGCCATGGCGCGGGCGGCGGATCGGCCGCGGGCTTCTTCGCGGGCTTCGCGCTCTTGATCGGCACGCAGGTGGTGGTGTTCGGCTGCGGGCTGGCGCTGTGGCGGCGCGACCGGATGCCGCGGGCGGTGGAAGGACTGGACGGGGTTTCTTCCCGGGTGTCCTGAGCCGCAGAGAACCGTTCACGCCGAGCTTGTCGAAGCGCCGCGCAAGGCTTCGACGGGCTCAGCCCGAACGGTTTCTCGTCGATCGAGCGCGCGGCAGCTTCAGGGCGCGACGCTCGCGCCCTCGATGCCATGGCGCTGCAGCGCCTCGGCCACGAAGCCGCTGGACTTCATCTCTTCCACGAAGGCCGCGAGCAGCGCCTGGGCCTCGGCGCCGCGGCTGGCCGGCGTGCCCATGGCCTGCTGGATCACCATGAAGCGGCCCGGCAGCAGGCGCACGCCCGAGGAGCGCCGCACCTCGGTCTCGAGCAGCTGGCGGATGCCGGCGGCCACGTCGACCTGGCCCGCGCGCAGCGCCGAGAGCACGGCCTGCGCGCCCTGCACGCGCACGAGTTCGGCCTGGTGGATCTCGCGCGTGAGGAACAGGTCGTAGGCGCTGCCCGCGCCGACCGCGATGCGGTGGCCGGCCTCGTCGACCTGCGCGTTGTCCTGCAGCTCGGAGCCGTCGCGCACCAGGTAGCTGCCCTCGATCAGCACATAGGGCGCGGTGAAGCGCAGGCCCTCGCTGCGCGCCGGATCGATCGCGAAGAAGCCGATGTCGGCGCGCTCGGCCTTCACCGCGTCGACCGAGGCCGCGGCCTTGTCGAACACCACCAGCTCCACGCCCACGCCGAGGCGGCGCGCGAATTCGTGGGCCAGGTCGATCGACACGCCCACGGGCTGGTAGCTCACCGGGTGCTTGTTGGCCAGGATCGGATTGCCGAGGTTGATCGAGGCGCGCAGCGTGCCGCTGGGCGCGAAGGCGGTGACGAGGGCGGGGGAGATCTGGGTCATGGCAGTGCGTCGGGGAGGGCGCGCGGGCGCCGGGGCGTGGCCCCCGGAGTTTACGGGCGCGGCCGAAATTCCTACTGCGCCTACAGGTTCTCACTCACCGGACTTTCAGCCTCATCGCGTAGGCTTCGGGTATCCCAAGAAAAATAGCTGCCAGGCTGTCGCCCATCGTGCCGATCTCCACCTTTCTCGTCGAAGACAACCCCCTCATCCGCCACAACCTCATCGCCGCCATGGAGGATGAAGCCGACATCCTGCTGGTCGGCACGGCCGCCACCGAGGCCGAGGCCATCGAGCGGCTCGACGCCTGCGACCCGCCGTGGGAGCTGCTGGTGGTCGACCTGTTCCTCGAGGAGGGTTCGGGCCTGGGCATCGTCAAGCGCTACCGCGAGCGCCGCGCCGGCCAGCGCGTGGTGGTGCTGACCAACTACGGCACCGACGACATCGCGGGCTGGGCGCGCGAGCTCGGCGCCGACGCGGTGTTCGACAAGTCGGCCGGGCTCGACGACTTCTTCTCGTTCTGCGCCGGACTCGGGGTCGAGGCCCCGGGCGCCCGCTGATGGCGGCGCCCCGGCCGGCCGCCTCGGTCGCGCTGCAGCCGCTGCGCGAGGCCACGCGCGACCTGCACCATGCGCTCGACAGCCAGCTGCGCATCGGCGGCGACGAGGCCACGCTGGCCGACTATGCCGCGCACCTGCGCGCGCTGCGGCCCTGGCTGGGCGCGGTGCGTACCGCGCTCGCGGGCTCGGGCGTGGCGGCGCTCGAGGCGGTGGCGCGGCAGCTCGGGTTGCGGCTCGAGGCGCTCGAACTCGACCTGCGCGACGCGCAGGCCGCCGGGCCGGCCACGCTGCCCGCACCGCCCGACACGGGCGCGCTCGCCGCGCAGGCCACCGACCCCGGCTTCGCCTGGGGCCTGGCCTATGTGGTCGAAGGCTCACGCCTGGGCGGCAGCGTCATGCACCGCCGGCTGGCGCCGCGGCTCGCGCCGCATCCGATGCGCTACTTCGCGCCGGTCGGCGCCGAGGACGGCACGCCCGCGCACTGGCGCCATTTCGTCGCCCAGCTCGGCGAGGCACTGCGCGATGCGGCCGCCGTCCGGTCGGCGCAGCGCGGCGCGGTGGCGGGCTTCGAGGCGCTGATGCCGTGCTTCGGTCTCGCGCGCGACGGCGGAACCGCGCCGTCTCCAAGCCGCGACCCCAGCCTTCACGCCACGTAGGAATCCGCTGACGCGACCCCCCCTGGGGCCGCTGGCATGATCGATTCGACCTCGATTCGTTCTTCCTCCAATACCGCGCCGGCCCGTCCGGCCTCGTTTTCCGCCCCGAAAGTGCCAGCTCCCCCCACGTCATCGAACCCCCACCCAGGCGCTGCTCGCGGCGGCGTCGATGCGGTCGACCTGACGAGCTGCGATCTCGAGCCGATCCGCGTGCCCGGTTCGATCCAGCCGCATGGCCGGATGCTGGTGCTGGCGGCCGAAGGGCTGCATCGGCTGGCCTGGAGCGACAACTGGCCCGAGGGCGAAGCCGCCGCCGCGGCGCAGGCCCTGCGCGCCGTGGTGCTGCCGCCGCTGCAGCCCGGCGCCTCGCCGGTGTCGCTGGGCGCGCTCGAGATCGCCGGCCGCGCGCTCGACGTGGCGGTGCACCGCACCGAGCAGCACCTGATCGCCGAGTTCGAGGCCGCGAAGCCGGCCGCGGGCAACGAGGCGCCGATCTATGCGCTGAGCCGTATCCTGCTGCCCGCGCTGCAACAGGCGCGCGACGTGGACGAGCTCGCCGGCCTGGTGGCGCGCGCGATGAAGCAGCTCACGGGCTTCGGCCGCTGCCTGGTCTACCGCTTCGATGCCGCGGGCCACGGCGAGGTGCTGGCCGAGGCGGCCGACGCGGGCTACGACAGCTACGTCGGCCACCACTTCCCGGCCTCCGACATCCCGCAGCAGGCGCGCGCGCTCTACCTGGTCAACCACTTCCGGCTGATCGCCGACGCCAACTACCGCCCGGTGCCGCTGGTCTCGAACGACGCGGCGCTGGCGCCGGCCGACATCGACCTCTCGCAGGCGCAACTGCGCAGCGTGTCGCCGATCCACCTCGAGTACATGCGCAACATGGGCACCCTGGCCTCGATGTCGGTGTCGATCGTGGTGCGCGGCCGGCTCTGGGGCCTGATCTCCTGCCACGACCACGACCCGCGCTTCCTCGACACCGCGACCCGGCTGGCCTGCGAGCACATGGGCCAGCTGCTGTCGATGCAGATCGACGCCAAGGAGACCCACGGCGAGGTGGCCGAGCGGCTCGAGCTGCGCCAGCTCACGCTGCAGACCGTGTCGCAGCTCGCCGACAGCGATGCCACCCTGCGCCGGCTGGTCGAGGAGGGCTCGCTGCTGCTGCGCGTGGCGCGCGCCACCGGCGCGGCCGTGGTGCTCGACGACGCGGTCTGGACCGTGGGCGACGTGCCCGACGAGGCGCGGATCCAGGAGCTCGCGCACTGGATCGCCGGGCTCGGCGTCGAGGTCTACGACAGCGACTCGCTGGCCACCCACTTCAAGCCTTTCGCCGACTGCCAGGCGGTCGCGGCCGGCGTGCTGGCCATCTCGATCTCGCAGGTGCACCGCCACCTGATCCTGTGGTTTCGGCCCGAGATCGTGCAGACGGTGCAATGGGCCGGCGATCCGCGCAAGCCGATGGTGCCGAGCGGCCAGCGCATGCATCCGCGGCTGAGCTTCCAGAGCTGGGTCGAGCACATCCGCGGTCGCTCCAATCCCTGGTCGGCGGCCGAGGTGGGCGCGGCCGTCGAGCTGCGCCAGGCGCTGATCGGCATCGTGCTGCGGCGCGCCGAGGAACTCGCGGCCGTGGCGACCGAGCTGGGCCGCGTCAACCGCGAGCTCGAGGCCTTCTCGTACACCGTGTCGCACGACCTGCGCGCGCCCATGCGCCACATCGCGGGCTATGTCGACCTGGTGACGCAGACCGAGGGCCAGCAGCTGACCGACCGCGCGCGCCGCTACCTGGGGCATGTGAAGGACGCGGCCGCCTTCGCGGGCCAGATGGTCGACGCGCTGCTCGACTTCTCGCGCATGGGCCGCGCCGCGCTGCAGAAGCGCGCGGTCGACACGCCCTCGCTGGTCGAGGGCCTGGTGCGCGAGCTGGTGCGCATCGAGCCGGGGCGCCACATCGAATGGCACGTCGAGCCCGACCTGCCGCCGCTGCATGCCGACCCGCTGCTGCTGCAGGTCACGGTGCGCAACCTGCTGGCCAACGCGGTCAAGTACTCGCGCACCCGCGAGCCCGCCGTGATCACGGTGCGCGCGGTGCGCAACGCCGCCGGCACCGGCCTCGAGGTCGAGGACAACGGCGTGGGCTTCCAGATGAAGTACGTCGACAAGCTGTTCGGCGTGTTCCAGCGGCTGCATCAGGCCGAGGAATTCGAGGGCACGGGCATCGGCCTGGCCAACGTGAAGCGGATCGTGGAGCGGCATGGCGGCACGGTGTGGGCGCGCGGCGAACTCGGCGCGGGCGCCTGCTTCGGCTTCGTGCTGCCGGGCCCGGACACGGAAGCCGGCAAGACAATCAACGGAACTGACGGAGAAGAGGATGCTTAAGCCGATCCTGCTGGTCGAAGACGACAAGCGCGACCTGGAACTCACCCTGGTGGCGCTCGAGCGCAGCCAGCTCGCGAACGACGTGGTCGTGCTGCGCGACGGCGCGCAGGCGCTCGACTACCTCAAGCGCGAGGGCGAGCATGCGGACCGCGCCGAGGGCAATCCGGCCGTGATCCTGCTCGACCTCAAGCTGCCGAAGGTGACCGGGCTCGAGGTGCTGCAGGAGGTGCGCGCCTCCGCCGCGCTGCGCAGCATCCCGGTGGTGATGCTGACCTCGTCGCAGGAGGAGTCGGACGTGCTGCGCAGCTACGAGCTCGGCGTCAACGCCTATGTGGTCAAGCCGGTGGCTTTCGACCGGTTCGTCTCGGCGATCGCCGACCTCGGGGTGTTCTGGGCCGTGCTCAACGAACCGCCGCCGGGGTCGCTCAAGGCCACCCGGCGCCATGAGTAGCGGCACGGCTTCCACGACGGCCCCCGACATCCTCGTCCTCGAGGATTCGCGCTTCGACGTCGAGCTGCTGACCGAAGCCCTGATCGCCGCGCTGCCCGAGGCACGCGTGACCGTGGTGTGCGACGAGGAGGGCTTCACGGGCGCGCTGGAAAGCGCGCGCTACCAGCTGATCCTGTCGGACTACGAGCTGCCGGGCTTCTCGGGCGCGCATGCGCTCGAGATCGCGCGCGCGGTGGCGCCGCTCACGCCCTTCATCTTCGTCTCGGGCGTGATCGGCGAGGACAACGCGGTCGAGCTGCTCAAGCGCGGCGCCACCGACTACGTGAGCAAGGGCCGCCTGGCGCGGCTGCCGGTGGTGATGGAGCGCGCGCTCAAGGAGGCGGCCGACCGCGAGGCCAAGCAGGCGGCCGAGGCCAAGCTGCGCGTGGCGCACGAGATCTTCGGCGCCGCCGAGGCGCGCCGGCTGGCGCTGATCGAACTCAGCGACCGCATCCGCGACATGGACGGCATCTGCGAGATCGCCTACACCGCCTCGCAGATGCTCGGCACGCAACTGGGGGTGGACCGCGCGGGCTACGGCCTGGTGAACACGGCGGCCGAGACCATCGAGATCGAGCGCGACTGGACCGCGCCGGGCGTGAGCAGCCTGGCCGGCACGCTGCGCTTTCGCGACTACGGCAGCTACATCGACGACCTGCGCCGCGGCACGACCGTGGTCTTCGCCGATGCCCACGAGGACCCGCGCACGCGCGCCAATGCCGCCGCGCTCGACGGCATCGGCGCGCGCGCCGTGGTCAACATGCCGCTGACCGAACGCGGCGGGCTGGTGGGGCTGCTCTATCTCAACCACGGCAGCGCGCGCCCCTGGTCGCGCGACGAGCTCGATTTCATCGGCGAGGTCGGCGAGCGCATCCGCTCGGCGATCGCGCGGCGCGAGGCGCAGCTCGAGCTGCAGGCCTTCGCCGAATCGCTGGCGCGCGAGGTCGAGGTGCGCACGCGCGAGCGCGACCGCACCTGGGAACTGAGCCAGGACCTGCTGGCCGTGGCCAATGACCAGGGCCGTTTCGAGAGCGCCAATCCGGCCTGGGAGGCGGTGCTCGGCTGGAGCCGCCAGGAGCTGATGGCGATGCCGTTCCGCGAGCTGGTGCATCCGGACGACCTCGAGGCCACCGAGGCCGAACTCGCGCGGCTGGCCCGCGGCGAGCGCACGCGCGGCTTCGAGAACCGCTATCGCGCCAAGGACGGCAGCTACCGCTGGCTGTCGTGGACCGCGGTGCCCGACGGCGGCCTCAACTACTCGGCCGCGCGCGACATCACCGAGCAGAAGGAACGCGCCGCCGAACTCGAGACGGCGCGCGAGCAGCTGCGCCAGAGCCAGAAGCTCGAGGCCGTGGGCCAGCTCACGGGCGGCCTCGCGCACGACTTCAACAACCTGCTGGCGGCCATCGGCGGCAGCCTGGAACTGATGCGCCGGCGCGGGCTCGAGGGCCGGCAGGCCGACCTCGAGCGCTACATCGGCGTGGCGCACGGCGCCGTCAAGCGCGCGGCCGCGCTCACGCACCGGCTGCTGGCCTTCTCGCGCCGGCAGACGTTGGAGCCCAAGTCGGTCAACCTCAACCGCCTGGTGAGCGGCATGGAGGACCTGCTGCGCCGGACCATGGGGCCCGCCATCGCGCTCGAGACCGTGGCCGCGGTCGGGCTGTGGAACGTGCATGCCGATCCGAGCCAGCTCGAGAACGCGCTGCTCAACCTGTGCATCAACGCGCGCGACGCCATGCCCGAGGGCGGCACGCTGGTGGTCGAGACCGCCAACCGCTGGGTCGATGCGCGCAGCGCGCCGGGCCGCGACCTGCCGGCGGGCCAGTACGTCTCGCTCACGGTCAGCGACAACGGCGTGGGCATGAGCCCCGAGGTGGTGGCGCGCGCCTTCGATCCCTTCTTCACCACCAAGCCGATCGGCATGGGCACCGGGCTCGGGCTGTCGATGATCTACGGCTTCGCCAAGCAGTCGGGCGGGCAGGTGCGCATCTATTCCGAGGTCGGCAAGGGCACCTCGGTCAGCATCTACCTGCCGCGCCACGACCGCAAGGAGGAGCGCGCCGACGAGGCCGAGCAGGTCGAGACCGCGCCGCGCGCCGATCGCGGCGACACCGTGCTGGTGGTCGACGACGAGGCCTCGCTGCGCATGCTGATCGTCGAGGTGATGCAGGGGCTGGGCTATGCCACGCTCGAGGCCGGCGACGGCGCCGACGCGCTGCGCATCCTCGAGTCGAACCAGCGCATCGACCTGCTGCTGACCGACGTCGGCCTGCCCGGCGGCATGAACGGCCGCCAGGTGGCCGATGCCGCGCGCACCCTGCGCGCCGGCCTCAAGGTGCTGTTCATCACCGGCTATGCCGAGAACGCGGTGCTGAGCCATGGCCACCTGGCGCCCGGCATGCACGTGATGACCAAGCCCTTCGAGATGGATGCGCTGGCCAAGCGGGTCAAGACGCTGATCGAGTCGCGTTGAGGGCAGGGATGTTCGCCCGCCGCTAGGATCGGCGGGTCCTTCGCATCCTCCTCGGCGCCATGACCCAACTCTCGCCCCTGCTGCTCATCGCCGGCGTCTACCTCGCCGTGCTCGCGAGCCCGGGCCCCAACTTCTTCATCCTGAGCCAGATGGCGCTCGACGGCCGGCAGCGCGAATCGCGCTACGTGGTGCTGGGGCTCACGACCGGCTCGATCTTCTGGGTCGTGCTCTCGCTCGCGGGCATGTCCACCCTGATGGCGCACCACCCGTGGCTGGCCTCGGCCGTGCGCTTCCTCGGCGCGAGCTACCTTGTCTGGTATGGCGGCAGCCTGCTATGGCGCGCCGTGTCGCCGCCCGCGAAGACCGCGACCGGCAGCGCCCGCCGCGTGCCGGCGAGCCCGCGCAGCGATGCGCGCGGCGCCTACCGCGCGGGCCTGCTGACCGGCATCACCAACCCCAAGGGCGCGGCCTTCTGGACCAGTGTGTTCGCGACCCTGGTGCCCGCGCAGGCCGCGGGCTGGTTCTATCCCGCCACCATCGTGATGGTGGCCGTGCTCTCGCTGCTGTGGCACTTCGGCATCACCGTGGTGTTCGGCGCCGAGGCGATCCGCGCACGCTACCTGCGCGTGGAGCGCTGGGTCGATGGCGTGGCCGGCGGCATGCTGGTCATGCTGGGGCTGCAGCGGATCGTGGCCCGATAGGCGCTCAGGCCGCGGCGGCTTCGGGCAGCTTCGCGACCACCTTGATCTCGAAGTCGAAGCCGTAGAGCCAGGTCACGCCGATGGCGGTGGCTGTGGGATGCGGCGCATCGCCCCAGAACTCGGCGAGCACCAGGTTCCAGATGCGCTCGAACTTCGAGGCCGGATCGACGATGAAGACGGTCACGTCGATCACGTCGGCGAAGCTGGCGCCGGCCGCCGCGAGCACGGCATTCAGGTTCTCAAAGGCCAGCCGGACCTGGGCCTCGAGCTCGGGTTCGGGCGAACCGTCGGGCCGGCTGCCGACCTGGCCCGAGACGAACAGCAGGCCGTTGGCGCGCACGGCCGGCGAATAGCGGTGGCGCTCGTAGAGCGCCTGGCGGCCGGCGGGGAAGACGACATCGCGTGCGGAGGACATGGGATTCACTTTCTTCGATGGTTGCGGATGCAGTGAATCTAGGTGTTCGCCCTTTGCGGATAAACGGGCAAGACGCACAATGACTGTTTGGTAACCCCAAACAATCAGGCGACGAGATGGACCGTTTCGATGCGATGCAGGCCTTCGCGCGCGTGGTGGAAGCCGGCAGCTTCACCAAGGCGGCGCAGACCCTGCACATGAGCAAGACCACCGTGACCCAGCTGGTCCAGCAGCTCGAGGCGCGGCTGCGCGTGAAGCTGCTGCACCGCACCACGCGGCAGGTCAAGGTCACGGCCGAGGGCACGCTCTACTACGAGCGCGTGGTGCGCCTGTTGGCCGACCTCGAGGACGCCGACACCAGCCTGGCCAGCGCCACGGCTTCGCCCAAGGGGCGGCTGCGCATCGACGTGCCGGCCCCGCTGGCGCGGCTGATCCTGGTGCCGGCGCTGCCGGCCTTCCATGCGCGCCATCCCGAGATCCAGCTCGACCTCGGCGTGAGCGACCGCGTGGTCGACGTGATCGGCGACAACGTCGACTGCGTGCTGCGCGGCGGCGAGCTCACCGACTCCTCTCTGGTGGCGCGCCGCGTGGGCGACCTGCGGCTCGGCGTCTATGCGTCGCCCGGCTACCTCGCGCGCGCCGGCACGCCCGTGCATCCGCGCGAGCTCGAGGACTCGCACCATCGCATCGTCGGCTTCCTGCGCTCGCGCAGCGGCACGCTGGCGCCGATCGCGCTGTCGCGCGCGGGCGAGCAGTTCGTGCCGCGGGGCCGCCACGTGGTCGCGCTCGACGACGGCAACGCCTATGCCGCGGCCGGCGTCGCGGGCATGGGCGTGCTCTGGCTCCCGCGCTACATGGCGACGGCGCACCTCGCCAGCGGCGAGCTGGTGCCGCTGTTCGAGGACTGGGAGGTGGCTTCGATGCCGCTGTACCTGGTGTTCCCGCCGAACCGTCACCTGAGCGCGAAGCTGCGCGTGTTCATCGACTGGGTCGACGAACTGATGGCCCAGCATGCGCCGCTCGCCGTGCCGGGCGGCTCATGAAGCGGCGCGCGCCTCAACGCGAGGCCAGCGGCTCCAGACCCGTCTTCGCGATCGTCGGCGCGCTGGCCGGCGAGTTCAGGTAGCGGATCAGTTCGCGCGCGGCCTCGGGCTGCGTCGACGCGGTGGCGATGCCGGCCGAGAACACCGTCACCTGCTGCACCTCGGCCGGCAGCGGGCCGACGTAGTCGATGCCCTCGATCGGCAGCAGTTCGCTGACCTGCTGCAGGCCGAGCGCCGCGTCGCCGCGCGCCACCACGCTGCCCACGCGCTCGCTGAGGATGCGGCGGCTCTTGGGCTTGACCTGGGCCTCGAGGCCGAGCTTCCTGAGCAGCTCGGTCTCGTAGTAGGTGCCGCTGGCGCTGGCCGAATAAGCGATCGATGGCGCCGCGAGCAGGGTGCGCTTGAGCGCCTCGACGCTCGAGATGTCGGGCCTGGGCGCGCCCTTGCGCACCGCGAAGCCGATCGACGAACGCACCAGGTCGACCTGGCTGCCGGGTCGCACCTGGCCCTGCGCGACCAGCGCATCGAGCGCGGGCCGGGCCAGGATCACGACATCGACCGGCTCCTTGCGCGCGAGGCGGCTCGGGATGGAGTCGCTGGCATTGCCCATCGAGGCGCCGTAGGCGGTCTTCACCGCGCGGCCGCTGGCGCGCTCGAAGCCGGGGCGCAGTTCGTTGTAGGCGGCGGTGAAGCCGCCCGAGGTCATCACGTGGAGCTCGGGCTTCGGTGCCGGCGGCGTGCCGCCGGGGCTGCCGCAGCCGGCGAGCGCGAGCCCGAGGGCCGCGCCGAGCAGGGCACGGCGCGTGAAGGCCGCGAGGCGAGGGGGCTGGATGGTCATGGGGGATCTCCTGTGTCGATGTCGCGTCCGCCATCGTTGGAGCCTTGGCTGTCAATCCGCCGTCAGCGCAGCGCGGGTCTTCACCGAGGCGGCGGCGCCCGGCTCGATGCCTTCGCGCGCGAGCGGCAGCCGCACCGTCACCAGCAGGCCCGGACCGGGCCGGGTCTCGCCGAGCACGATGCTGCCGCCGTGCGCCTCGATGGCCGAGCGCACGATCGCGAGGCCCAGGCCGCTGCCGGTCTGGGTCTGGTCGGGATCGCGGAAGAAGCGGTCGAACACGCGCTCGCGCAGCGCGGGCGGAATGCCCGGGCCCTGGTCGGCCACGCTCAGCTCGGCCTGCGCGCCGTCGCGCCGCAGGCCCACGGTCACGGTCGATCCCGGCGGCGCGTACTTGGTGGCGTTGTCGATCAGGTTGTCGATCATCGACACCAGGCTGTCGCGGTCGCCGGCCACCGGCGCCGGGTCGTCGCTCAGCAGCTCGACCTCCACGCCGCGCGTGCGCGCGAGCACCGACAGCGCGGCCAGCCGTTCCTGCACCAGGTCGTCGAGGCGCAGCAGCGCGGGGCGCGGCGCCGACACCTGGGCCGCGCTGCGCATCAGGTGCAGCAGCTGGTTCACCAGCCGTTCGGCGCGCGCGCTGGCGCTGACCATGCGCGCCATCAGCTCCTGCTGGCGCGCGGGCGGCACCGCCTCGGGCTGCGCCTGCAGGCCCTGCAGCGCCTCCACGTTCACGCGCAGCGCCGCGATCGGCGTGCGCAGCTCGTGCGCGGCATCGGCGATGAAGCTCTGCTCGCGTTCCATGCTCGCGCGCAGCCGCTGCATCAGCGCGTTGAAGTTGTCGACCAGCGGGCGCAGCTCGTCGTGGCGCGTCTGCGTGGCGAGCGGCGCGAGCTCGCGCACGTCGCGCGACGCGATCTCGCGCGCCACCTTGCGCCAGGGCCGCAGCGCGAGCCGGATCGACAGCCAGGCCGGCAGCAGCAGGAAGGGCACGCTGATGACCAGCGGCAGGATGTAGTAGCCGCGCGAATGGAAGGTCAGCCACATCTGCGGGCCGGCCGGCAGCACCAGCGCGACGCGCGTGGCGCCGTCCTCGCTCTCGAGCGAGCGCGTGCGCCACTGCTTGCCCTGCGCGGTCACGTCCTCGGGCACGCCGAGGCGGCGGTTGGCGATGTCGACGGGCACGCCGTCCGAGTGGTAGACCAGCCGGCCGTGCTGCCACACCAGCAGGCTCGGCGAGAGCGAGGGATCGTTGTCGCTGCCCATGGTCTCGCGCAGCGCGGTGTCCATGCGCTGGAGGCTCTCGGCCAGCGCGGCGGGCCGGTCGGCCAGGTTGTGCGCCACCGACAGCACGCTGCGGTGCGAGGTGTCGACCATGCCCATGTCCTCGGTCAGCGAGGTGCCGAGCACCAGCCCCACCGCGATGCTCCACAGCAGCGTGAGCATCGCCACCTGCGCCAGCATCAGCCGGCGCACCAGCGTCGGCCGCAGCAGCCGGCGCCAGCCGCGCGGGGCGTCGGAGGCCGCCGCCAAGGCCGTCAAGACGACGTTCCCGGCAGCCTCAGCGCGGCCTGGTCGATCACGTAGCCGATGCCGCGCACGGTGCGGATGTAGCCGTCGCCGATCTTGCGGCGCAGGTTCGAGATGTGGACCTCGAGCACGTTGCTGCCATGGGTCTGCCACGCCGGCAGCACCTGCTGCTCGAGCATGCGCCGCGTGATCACGCGGTCGGTGCGCTTGATCAGCAGGCTCAGCAGCTTGAACTCGCTGCGCGACAGGTCGACCGGCTGGCCGTTGACCTGCACGCGCTGCGTGGGTTCGTGCAGCCACAGGCCGCGCACCTCGAAGGTCACGCCGTCGCTGCCGTAGCTGCGGCGTGCGAGCGCGCGCACGCGCGACAGCATCTCGGCGAGAACGAAAGGCTTCACCAGGTAGTCGTCGGCACCGTTGTCGAGCCCGAGCAGGCGGTCGTCGAGCGCATCGCGCGCGCTGAGGATCAGCACCGGCAGCCGCGATTCGGCGCGCCGCACGTGCTGCAGCAGGCCCAGGCCGTCGCCGTCGGGCAGGCCCAGGTCGAGCAGCAGCAGGTCGCAGCCCTCGCCATCGAGGATGCGCCGCGCATCCTCGATGCGGCGCACCCACACCACCTCCATGCCCTGCGTCTGCAGCGCCACGCGGATGCCGGTCGCGAGGTCGAAATCGTCTTCCACCACAAGAATCTTCATGAATGCAATCTAACCGTCGAAGCTGAAGAAATTCCTAATGCTTCTCGACCAGGCCCGAAAGGTGCAAGGCCGTACGAGCCGCTGAATCTTCAGCAGATCTTCATCTGCGTTGCCCACGATCCAGCAGGCTCGCGCGTTGCTCCACCGGCCGGCCTGTGCGCCGGCATCGCATCCCCTGGTCCTTCCTCGCCCTTCGACGATGTCCCTCGACGCCACTTCCTTCCTGCCGCATTTCCGCTCGGCCCAGGCCCATGCGGCGCTCTCGCAGTCGTACGACCGCGTGCTCGCGCACTGGCCGGTGCCGGTGGAGTCGCGCCATGTCGACACGCGGCGCGGCCGCGCCCACCTGCTGGTGTGCGGCCCGGCCTATGGCGTGCCGGTGCTGCTGCTGCATGGCGAGGGCGGCAATGCCACCACCTGGGTCCACATGGCCGGCGTGCTCGCGGGCGCGCTGCGCGTGTACGCGGTCGACATCGTGGGCGATGCCGGCCGCAGCGAGGGCCGCCGGCCGGCCAGCGAGGACGACTACTGCGACTGGCTCGAGGACGTGTTGATCGGCATCGGCCGGCCCAAGGTGGGGCTGTGCGGCGTCTCCTTCGGTGCCTGGCTCGCCGCCGCCTACATGCAGCGCTCGCTGCGCCGCGTCTCGAAGCTCGCGCTGCTGGCGCCGCCGCGCATCGGCCCGCGGCGCGTGCTGCCCGCGGTCTTCGCGCTGCTGGCGCGGATGTTTCCCACCGACGGCAACCTGCGCCGCCTGCATGCGCTGAGCTCGTCGCCGCGTGCCTGTCCGCTGCCCGAGTGGGCGCTCGAGGACCTGCTCGTGCGCTGGCGCAGCCAGGGCGCCGGACCGCCGCGCGCCGCAGGCCTCGGCGACGCCGAGCTGCGGCTGCTGCCGGCCGGCACCCGCGTGCTGCTCGGCGAGGACGATGCGCGGCATGCCATCGATGTCGCGAGCCGAAGGCTGCGCGTCCATGCGCCGCGTGTCGAGCTGATGGTGGTGCCCGACGCGGGGCATGCGATCGAGCTGGACCAGGCGCAGCGCGTGGGGCAGATCTTGCTCGATCACTTTCGCGGTCGCGGCTACGTGCTGTAGCGCGGTCCAAAGTCCGCAGCAGCGGTGGCGACGCGAACCAAAGAACGCGTGCGCCGCGATCAATGCAACTGCGCTGCATCAACGAAAAAGCGTTGTCGTGTTGTCTCGATGCATCGCATCGACAGCGCGGCACCGCGCATCGCGTGAGTCCATCTTCGTACCCCACGAAGCATCGCGCGGTCTTGACTCCATTCGTCGTACGACGCGCGAACAATTTGAGAGGGAAAAGTTCCGCGCTTCGTTGACGCGCAGGGGGAGCGGCAGTTAGAACTGTGCGCACTCGATGGAGGGAGAACGCGTGAAGATCTCGAACACCAAGCGCACACACTCCCGCCGTTGCGTCCTCGCTGCCGACCGCTTCATGGTCGGTGCCGGAAGACGCAAGGCGGCCGATGGGTCCGTGCCGATCACGGCCTCGGCCATCGCACGCCGCGTGCATCGCATGCGCGCCCCTCGCTGAATCGAACGCTCCGGCTCCCGGTGCGATTCATCCTCTGGCTGCCCCGCGCATCGTCGGGTATGCACATCCTGTTGCGCACACCGAATCCGCCGATGCCGCGGATCCTCGGGCCGCCGCGCCGATCGCCGGTGCGGTCGCACGCGGCACGCGCTCGCCGCGTCCGCTGAAACCGCTGCTCATGGCTGGCACTGCTTGCCTGTCGAACGATCGGTTCGACGGGAGGGCGGTGTCTTGCCGACGCGCGAGCCTTTCACCCCCTTAACCCGCGCGCGTTCCATGCAGGAGCCGGCCACACGCCGGCAGGTGCAGGACGGCGCATGTCCCTACAAGAGGCGATCATGAAGAACTTTCTCAAGCCCGCAGTCCCGTACTTTGCCATCGGTGCAGTGACCCTTGCCGCGCTCGTGGCATGCGGTGGCGGCGGTGGCGGCACGCCGTCGTTCGGCGGCACCGGCGCCGCGCCCGATACCAACAACGTGGTGGCGCAGAACGGCAATGCCGACGCGCCCGACGATGGCAGTCCCCAGGCCGCGCCCGATTCGGCCGCGAGCAACAACATCGATCGCTCGGCCCCGCCGATGGAGCTACCCGACACGGTCTGGCCGAAGAACTACAAGCTCTGGTTCCGGCCCGATGCGGCGCTCAAGACCTTCATGGGCCGCGGCGATGTCGAGATCGAGGTGCTGAAGCCGGTCGATGCGATCGTGGTCGCCGCGCACGACCTCAAGTTCGCCAACGGCCGCACCACGCTGCGCAAGCTCTCGAGCCCGGGCGAGGCGATCGCGCTGATCCCCACGCCGCAGACGCGCGGCGACTTCGTGCAGCTGCGGCTCAACGACGGCCAGATCGCCAAGGGCAAGTACCTGCTGCACATGGAGTGGGACGGCAAGATCCAGTTCTCCGACGCCGAGTACTGCCCGCCGGCCGAGATGATCAAGAACCCGCTGTGCTCGGCCGCCACCGGCGTGTTCAAGGTCGGCCTCTCCACGCCCGAGGGCGTGAGCAGCGATGCCATCGTGACCCAGGGCGAAACCAACTTCGCGCGACAGTGGTTCCCGGGCTGGGACGAGCCCGCGTTCCGCCACACCTTCGAGATCTCGGCCGAGGTGCCGGGCGACTGGAAGACGGTGTCGAACGGCGCGCAGAAATCGCAGACCAGATTGCCCGACGGCTACCAGCTGGTGTCGTTCGAGAAGACGCCCTCGATGCCGATGTACCTGACCTTCTTCGGCGGCGGCAAGTTCGACATCCTCGAGGACACCTTCAAGAGCCCGCTCGACGGCAAGACCATGCCGCTGCGCTGGTTCACGCCGCCGGGCCGCTCGAGCTGGGCCACCTTCGCGATGGAGTGGACCAAGGTCGCGATGGACTACTACTACAAGTACACCGGCATCCCGCTGCCCTTCGACAAGTTCGACACCGTGGCCGCCAACGACAGCTACGACAACAAGCCCAACACCGGCTTCGGCGGCATGGAGAACTGGGGCTCGATCTTCGAGTTCGCCGACTCGGTGCTGACCAAGCCCGGCGACACGCCCACGCTCTACTCGGTGACGGTGGTCACGCACGAGGTCGCGCACCAGTGGTTCGGCGACCTGGTCACGCTCGACTGGTGGGACAACGTGTGGCTCAACGAATCGTTCGCGCGCTGGTTCGAAAGGCGCACCACGATCAAGTTCCACCCCGAGTACTACAGCTTCTCGGACTACGTGCTCGACAAGCACAGCGTGATCGTGGCCGACCTCAAGAACACGGCGGTGCCGGTGCAGCGCAACCTCAACGACGCGGGTTCGTTCGGCTTCATCAGCCCGTCGATCTTCGTCTACAACAAGGGCAGCCACGTGCTCGAGACGATCCAGAACTACATCGGCGAGGAGGCGATGCAGAAGGGCCTGCAGATCTACCTGAAGGACTATGCCTATGGCAACGTCACGCCCTCGCGCCTGTGGAGCTCGCTCGAGAAGGCGACCGACAAGAAGGTGAGTGCGATCGGCGACAGCCTGATCCGCCAGACCGGCGTGCCGCTGCTCACGGTCGATGCGCAGTGCGCGGGCGACCGCACCTACGTGTCGATCACGCAGGAGTCGTTCCCGAACCAGAACCAGTACCCGGCCTCGACCTGGACCGTGCCCGTCACGCTGGCCTATGGCGACGCGATGGCGCAGCGCAAGACCATCGTGATGGACAACAACCGCACCAACCTCGAGCTGCCGGGCTGCACCGCGGTGCTGGCCGGGCCGACCGGGCAGGACTACTACGTGAGCAACTACAGCGCGGCCTCGTGGAGCGCGCTGCTGGCGCAGGCGCAGAACTTCGCCGACAACAAGCCGCTGCTGCTGAACATCGAGCGCGATGCCTTCCGGCTGCTCGGCGTGGGCCGCATCACGCAGGCGCAGTACGACCAGATCAAGGGCGTGCTGAACCTGCCGACCGCGCTGCTGGCCAAGACGCAGGAGAGCCAGCAGAAGATGGCGGCGGTGGACGCGGGCGCCAAGGAGGAGTACCCGCATGCGCTGCGCTTCCAGGGCAGCCTGAAGCTGCGCGAGAACCTGAAGCGCTGACGGTCCGAACCCACCGGGCGACGCGCCCGGCGGGCCACCCATCTTTCACCGGAGACCATCGATGAGGACATGGAACAACGCACTGCGCGCGCTCGCGTGCATCGCCTGCGCGCTGCTGCTGGCCGCCTGCGGCGCGCGCGGCGGCCCCGAGGCCGAGCTGGTCGGCGTCTATGCCGTGAAGCAGGGCGGGGCGCTCAAGGAACTGATCAAGATCGAGCGCAAGGACGGCCGCTACGTGCTGCGCGACAAGGTGCGCACGCCCGAATGGAGCGAGCCCAAGATGCAGCTCGCGCCGGCCACGCGCGACGACTGGCAACGCATCACCACCGATGGCGCGCAGACCGCCTTCGTCGGCATGAAGAGCGAGCAGCTCGCGCTGTTCAAGGTGCCGCCGGGCTGGGAGAAGAACGGCTTCCGGACCTCGACCGGCTACTTCCTGTTCTATTCGCACGGACCGGTCGAGGCCTACAAGCTCTGAGCGCGACGCCCGCGTGGGCGCCGGCTCAGGCCGGTAGGGCGAATGTCGCGACCGCGGTCGCGAGGGTCTGGCCGGTGGAGGCCAGGTCCATGGTCACGCGCGCGAAGGCCAGCGAGCGGCCCGAGCGCACCAGCTCGGCATGCGCGAGCACGTCCTCGCCGCCGCCCGCGCGCATGAAGGTCATGTGCAGGTCGACCGTGGCGATCGGGCGACGCCCGCGGCCGTCGGTCCAGATCGCGAAGCACATCGCGCTGTCGGCCAGCACCGAGAGCGCCTGGCCGCCGAAGATGTTGCCCTCGCGCGTGGCCTGCTCGCCGGCCGGCATGCGCAGCGTGGCCTTGCCTTCGCCCAGCGATTCGACGCTGACGCCGAGGCTGCGCACGCAGCCCGGCAAGGCGGTGGCGAGGACGTCCCTGGCTTCTTCGAGGGTGAACGCGGTCATGGCTGGAGGTCTTTCCGTGGTCGATGCGGTGGAGGGGAGCCGCGCGCCCGCGCGGCGAAGGCCGGCAGCGTACCGCACCGGCGCGCGTCGAACGATTCCACGAAAGAGATAGTCAGCCGCGCGCCGCTTCGAGGAAGGCCAGGATCTGTTCGCCCAGCCATTGCTCGCCGCTGTCGAAGTGGGCCATGACCGAGACGTGGTTGTGCCCGGGCACGCTCAGGTGGCGCGGCGCGCGGCCCCGGGCCTCTGCCATGCGCCAGGCGAACTCCGTCGCGTAGACGTCGAGCAGCGGGTTCTCGTGTTCGGCATGCACGACGAAGGTGGGCAGCGCCAGCCGGTGGGCATGCGCCATCGGCGACAGCGTGTCGTAGGCCGCGGCGTCGTCGCCGAAATAGGCGCGCACGCCGGCCGCGTTCGGGTTCTCGGGCCGCGTGTCGGCGCGCAGCCGCGCCGACACCAGCACCAGCGCGCGCAGATGCCGCCCCATGAAGCCGAGCGAAGGATCGCAGGCATAGCTGGCCGCATGCGTGCCGCCGGCCGAATGCCCGATCAGGCAGATCGCGCCGGGGTCGCCGCCGTGCTCGGCCGCATGGCGCGCAACCCAGTCGCAGGCCGCGGCCACGTCGAGCGCGCCCTGCGGATGCATGGCCTCGGGCGCGAGCCGGTATTCGACGTTGATGCCCACGCAGCCCCGGCGCGCGAACCAGCGCAGCACGTTGCCGTACATCGCGGCGTTGATGTCCTTGCCGCCGCGCACGAAGGCGCCGCCATGCACGAACACGATCACCGGCGCGGCCCGCGCGCCGCGCGGCCGGTAGACATCGAGCACCTGCCGCGGATGCGCGCCGTAGGGCAGGTCGCGCACGACCTCGCAGCCGTCGGCGGGCGCGGCCAGCAGCAGTGGCAGGTAGGCGGCCTTCACGCGGTCGCCGGCCGCGCGGATGTCGGCCTGCCAGGCCGGGCCGGTCTCGCGCAGCATCCGGTCGATGGCCTCGGAGCGTCCGTCGGGGCGCATGCCGTCTTCAGTCGGCACGGAAGGCCGTGGCCTCGACCTCGATGCGCCAGGCCGGCTGCGCGAGCGCCTGCACCACGAGCAAGGTCGAGGCCGGACGCGCCTCGCCGAGGAAGCCGGCGCTCGTCATCGATGCACCGCGCCGTCGAGTTCGGGAATGAACGGGATCTCGACGCCATAGGCACCGATGTCCTCGCGGATCTTGTCGACCCCGCGCTTGATGATGCCCATCTCCTCGTCGGGATGGGTGGCGCCCAGGCCGTGGTCGGCCGCCAGCGCGCGGTTGCGGCCCGAGCGCCGGCGTTCGTCCTCGGGCAGGTTGACCACCGCGTAGACGCCGTTGAGCAGGCTGCCGCGCAGCTTCTTCGCGACCTTCTCGCCGATGGTGCGCTTCTCGTCGGCCGGCAGCTCGCTGAAGAAGCGCCGCATGATGATGCGGCCGAACTGGATGTGGCGCGCCTCGTCGCGCAGGATCAGCCGGCAGGCCTCGCGTATCGAGCCGAAGCGCGCGTTCTCGTAGCGCGCCTGCAGCAGCTCGCCCGAGAGCTGCTCGAACAGCGTGTTGACCGAGAGGCCCGCGAAGAAGCTCATCGCCTTCTCGTCCTTTTCGTCGTGGAAGCGCGGGATGATGTCGCGGAAGTAGTCGGCCCGCGGCGTGGGCTCGTAGGCCGCGAGGTGCTCGGCGATGCGGAAGCTGGCCTCGTGGTGGCGGAACTCCTCGGCGATGAAGTTCGTGATGTGCTGCTTGATCTCGAAGGGCTGGTGGCCAAAGATCGCCTCGCGCAGCCGCTCGGCGCCATAGGGCGTGGCGCCGTGCTCCATCCAGGCGCGCAGGCTCCACCATTCGGCGCCGGCCTGGCGCACCTCGGGCGGCAGCTCGGCCTCGCGCAGGTCGCTGTAGTCGATGTCGGCCACCGGGTCCCAGGCCAGTTCGCGCGCCTGGGTGCACAGGCGCCAGACCTCGGGGTATTTGACCTTCGAGACCACGGGATAGGGGTTCGGCACGGAAGGGATCTCTTCGAGCAGCGAGGCTTGCATGGGCGGTGTCCGTCGTGGGTGGGGGAAAGGCCATGCTAGGAAGCCCGCGCTCATACATCCAATACTGTTTAAAGTGGTTCGTCATTCGCCGCAGCTATCTCCACGCCCATGTTCGAATTCAGACAACTGCGCCAGTTCGTGGTGCTGGCCGAGGAACTGAACTTCGGCCGCGCCGCGATCCGGCTCCACATGTCGCAGCCGCCGCTGAGCGTGGCGATGCGCAACCTCGAGGAGCAGCTCGGCGCGGTGCTCTTCGACCGCAGCCGGCATCACGTGCGGCTCACGCCCGCGGGCCAGGTCTTCCACAAGGACGCGCAGCGCCTGCTGCAGCAGGCCCAGGCGGCGGGCGAGCGCGCGCGCCGCGCGGCGCAGGGGCTGGAGGGTTCGCTGCGGCTCTCGTTCGTGCCGAGCGCCGCGCTCGACGTGCTGCCCGCGATCTTCAAGCGTTTCCAGCACGACTATCCGACCGTGCAGCTGCGGCTCACGGCCGAAACCACCGCGCGCCAGCTCGAGGACCTGCGCAAGGGCGAGGTCGAGCTCGCGCTGGTGGTGGGCCCGGTCTACGAATCGCGCGGGCTGGTGCTGGTGGACCTGCAGGCACAGAAGTTCGTGATCGCCGTGCCGCGCAGCCATGCGCTGGCGGCGCAGCGCTCGGTCAAGATCGAGGCGCTGGCGGCCGAATCCTTCATCTCGTTCCCGGCCGCGGAAGGCGCGGGCTTCGTCGCCGCGCTGCTCGGTGCCTGCCAGGCGGCGGGCTTCCTGCCGAAGGTGGTGCAGGAGGCCGCGCAGATGCAGTCGATCCTCACGCTGGTCGCGGGCGGCCTGGGCATCGCGCTGGTGCCGGCTGCCATGCGCGTGCTCGCGATGGCCGACGTCGCCTTCCTCGAGATCGCCGGCTCGCGGCCGCCGCCGACCTACAGCCTGGTGTTCGCGCATGCGAGCGGCAACGACAACCCGGTGGTGCAGTCGTTCCTGGCGGTGGCGAGGAAGGCGGTGGAGGGGCACTGAGCCCGGTCGCCTCAACCCGGAATGTCGGGCTCCACCAGCTGCGCCAGCGCCACCAGCGACTCCTGCCAGCCCAGGTAGCACATCTCGACCGGAATCATCTCGGGAATGCCCTCCTGCACGATCGCCACGTCGGTGCCGCAGGACACGGCGGTCAGCGTGACGGTGGTCTTCATCGTGCCCGGCAGGTTGGGGTCGTCGAAAGTCGCGTCGTAGGCGATGCGCTGGCCCGGCACCAGCTCGAGGTACTTGCCGCCGAACGAATGGCCGTGCCCCGAGCTGAAATTGCTGAAGGACATGCGCCAGCTGCCGCCGACCACCGGCTCCATCTGGTGGACCTTGCCGGTGAAGCCGAAGGGCGGCAGCCAGCGCTCGAAGGCGCCGGGTTCGGTGAAGGCGCGGTAGAGGCGCTCGGGCGGGGCGCGCAGTACGCGGTGCAGGCGGACGGTCTGGGTAGCCATGGTGTGTTCTCCTGGTGAAGTGGTGCGGAGGACGGCCCTCCACTGACACGACGGACGAGCGCCGGACGGATCGACACGCATCCGAAGAAATTTTTTCGAAGCGGCGGGATTCACTGTAGCCGGCGCCGGACCTCGGCGGCCCGGTGATTCATTTCATATATGAACGCCGGCCAGTGAACGTATTGGACAGACCGCCGCCCCCGTTCGCACCATGCGGTTCCCAACATGGAGTCCCCCCGATGAATCTCCCTCGCACGCTGCTCGCGGGCCTGCTGCTCGTTGCCGCCGGCATCGCCGGGCCGGTCCTGGCCCAGGGCTTTCCCGATCGTCCGGTGACACTGGTCGTGCCCTATCCGGCCGGCGGCTCGGCCGACATCCTGGCGCGCACGGTGGGGCAGAAGCTGGCGGTCCGGCTCGGGCAGCCGGTGGTGATCGAGAACAAGGGCGGCGCCGGCACGGCGATCGGCGCGCGCTTCGTCGCCGAAGCCAGACCCGACGGCTACACGCTGCTGCTCGGCACGGTGAGCTCGCAGGCGATCAACCCGGCGATGACCCGGGTCGGCTACGACCCGGTGAAGGACTTCGTGGCGGTCAGCGCGCTGGCATCGATCCCGTTCGTGCTGGTGGCCCATCCGGGCGCGCCCTTCGGCAGCGTGGCCGAGCTGCTCGCGGCGGCCCGGCAGGCTCCGGGCTCGATCAGCTACGCATCGGCCGGCCCCGGCACCTCGAACCACCTGGCCGGCGAGATGCTCGCCTCGGCCGCGAAGCTCAAGCTGCTGCACGTGCCCTACCGGGGCAGCGCGCCGGCGCTGGCCGACGTGCTCGCGGGCCATGTGCCGCTGATGTTCGACCTGCAGACCACCTCGCTGCCCAACATCGCCACCCACAAGCTCAAGCCGCTGGCCGTGACCGGCAGCCGGCGCAGCCCGCTGCTGCCCGAGGTGCCCACGGTGGCCGAGAGCGGGCTGCCGGGCTTCGAGGTCAGTGCCTGGTTCGGCGTGTTCGCGCCCGCGAAGCTGCCGCCGGCGCTGCGCCAGCAGCTCTCGGCCGCGATGGCCAAGGTGCTCGAGGACCCGGCGCTGGCGCAGCGGCTGCGCGACATCGGCGCCGAACCCGATCCGCGCGATGCCGCGCAGTTCGGTGCCTATGTCGCCGAGGAAGCGGGCAAGTACGCAACGGTCGTGAAGACGGCGGGACTCGCACCCTGACCGCTGCCTGACCGGGGCGCCGCCGGCGCGCCGAAAAGCCCGATACCGGCGAGAATCCTGCCGCCTTCACTGCCGCCAGGGTTCCCGTGTTCCAACGCCTCTCCATTGCCGTCCGGACGATGGCCTTCGTGGCCGCCGTGTGCCTCGCCCTCGTGGCGCTCGACATCTGGCACAGCTGGGAATCGCGCACGGTGCTGCTCGAGCAGATGGGCGTGGCGACGGCCAATCTCTCGCGCGCGCTGGCGCAGCAGGCCGACGACACGATCAAGCAGGCCGACACCGTGCTGGTCGGCGTGGTCGAGCGCATCGAGCAGGAGGGCACGGGGCCGGTGCAGGTCGAGCGGCTGCGCCGGGTGCTGGCCGCGCAGGTGGCCGAGCTGCCGCAGCTCGACGCGCTGCACGTCTACGACCAGGACGGCAACTGGGTCGCCAACTCGCGCGCGGCGGTGCCGCAGAAGCTCAACAACGCGGACCGCGAGTACTTCGTCTTCCACCGCGATCATCCCGACCGCGGCCCGCACATCGGCATCCCGGTGAAGAGCCGCACCAACGGCAAGCTGCTGATCCCGGTGTCGCGCCGCATCGACCATGCCGACGGCAGCTTCGCGGGCGTGGCACTCGCGAGCATCGACGTCGACTTCTTCCTCAAGTTCTACGACAGCCTCGACATCGGCAAGGGCGGCGCCGCGGCGCTGATCCTCGAGAGCGGCACCATGATGGTCCGCCGCCCCTTCGGCCCGGAGATGGTGGGGCGCGACATGCGCGGCTCGCAGCTGTTCACCTCGTACAAGGAGAACGGGCCGGTCGGCACCGCCTACATCAAGTCGGCGCAGGACGGCGTGCTGCGGCTCAACAGCTTCCGGCGGCTCGAGCACTACCCGCTGTTCGTGGGCGCGGCGATGTCCAAGGACGAGATCCTCGCCGGCTGGTGGAAGGACACCTTCTGGCATTCGGGCGGCGTGCTCGCGCTCAGTGCCGTGGTCGCCTTCGTCGGCCTGGGGCTGGTGCGCCAGATCGAGATGCGCACGCGCACCGAGGCCGAACTGCTGCGCGCGCGCGACGCGCTCGAGGCGCTCAACAAGACGCTCAACACGCTGGCGATGGAGGACGGCCTGACCGGCCTCGCCAACCGCCGCCAGTTCGACGTCACGCTCGACACCGAGTTCGGCCGCGCGATGCGCGACGCCAGCACGCTGGCGCTGATCCTGCTCGATGTGGACCGCTTCAAGCAGTACAACGACATCTATGGCCACACGGCCGGCGACGAGTGCCTGCAGAAGATCTGCCGCACCATCGCCAACGTGGCGGCGCGCCGGCCCCGCGACCTCGCGGCGCGCTATGGCGGCGAGGAGCTCGCGGTGCTGCTGCCGGGCACCGACGTCGAGGCCGCCGCGCTGCTGGCCGAGCGCATCCGCGCCGCGGTGCGCGCGCTCGAGATCGAGCATGCCGGCGCCACCGACGGTTTCGTCACGCTGAGCGCGGGCGTCGACGCGCTGCGGCCCGAGGCCGGCGCCGCGCAGCCGAAGGAGCTGGTGCGCGGCGCCGACAAGGCGCTGTACGTGGCCAAGTCGGGCGGGCGCAATCGGGTGTGCACGAACGCGGAGCCCAAAGCCTAGGTCAATCGAGCTTCGCGCCCGAATTTCGAACCTGTTCGGCGGCCTCGGGCATCTGCTTCCTCACGAAGGACCAGAAGGCATCGGGCGTCATGCCCTTGGACGGGAACGCGCCTTGCTCGACGAAGAGCCGTTGCACTTCCGGGTCCTGCAATGACTTGTTCAACGCCGCATTGAGCGTCTCCAGCACCGGCCGAGGCGTTCCCGCGGGGGCCACCAGCCCGTACCAGCTGTCGGTGTAGAAGCCCGGGACGCCCGCTTCGTCGAAGGTCGGCACGTCGGGCAAGCCCGGCAGCCGCTGGTGCGCCGCCACGGCCAGCGCGCGAAGCTTGCCTGTCTTGATGAAGGGGATGGCGCCCGTCGAGATGACGAAGTCGACACGTCCCGACATCAGTTCGGTGAGCGCGGGAGCGACGCCCTTGAACGGGATGTGCATGACGTCGGTGTTGCTGATCTTCCTGAACATCGCACCCGCCAGGTGCTGCGACGAGCCGACGCCCGCGGAGCCGTAGTCGAGCTTTCCGGGCCGCGCCTTCGCGGCCGCGATCACGTCGCGCACCGTCTTGTACGGCGAGTCCGTGGGAACGAGCATGGTGCTCGGAGACGTGTTGATCAGGCCGATCGGCGCGAAGTCCTCGATGGGCTTGTAGTTCAGGCCGGGATAGAGCACCGAGTTCCATCCGTGCGAAGCGACGGTCGCGAGCATGATGGTGTAGCCGTCCGCCTTCGAGCGCGCCGCGAGATCGGAGCCGATGTTTCCGCCGGCACCCGCCCGGTTGTCGACGATGACCTGCTGGCCGAGAACGCTCGACATACGCATGGCGACCAGCCGCGCGACGTTGTCGGCCGACCCGCCGGCGGTCCAGCCCACGATCAGGGTGATCGCGCGATGGGGAAACGCCGGCTCCGCATGGGCGCCGGCATGGGCCAGGCCGATGGCGGCGAAAAAAGTGCAGAGCCAGCGCCGTGGGGCCTTGAAGCTTTCGATCACGTCTTTTCCTTGAGATGCCTGAGGATGTTGCGGGCCGCGCCCACGCCCATGCCGCGCATGCCGCCGTCGGTGGTGCCGCCCACGTGCGGTGTCAGCACGGCGTTCGGCACATCGAGCCATGCGGAGTCGGCCGGCAGGGGCTCCTGGACGAAGCAGTCGAGGCCCAGGCTGATGCCTCCGTCGCGCAGCTTCTGCTGCATGGCGGCCTCGTCGAAGAGGCCCGCGCGCGCGGTGTTGATGACGATGGCCTTGTCCTTGAGCAGCGCGAGCCTGGACGCATCGAGCATGCCGCGGGTCTCGTCGTTGAGCGGGCAATGCAGCGACACGACGTCCGAGCGCCGCAGCAGGCTCTCGAGCTCGACCCGCACCGTGTCCGCCGGCAGGAGGTGCTCGCCGAGATACGGATCGCAGACCAGGACCTTCATGCCGAGCGCCTTCGCGAAGGCCGCGACACGGCCACCGATCGAGCCGCAGCCGATCACGCCGAGCGTCGCGCCCTGCAGCTCGAGGCCGAGATAGCCTTCCTTGTCCCACCGGGCCTGCTTCATCCTTTGGTCGAGCCAGGCAAGCTTGCGCGCGCAGGCGAACATCAGGCCGATCGCGTGTTCCGCGACGGCCTGGCTGTTGGAGCCGATCGCCGCTTCGACCGCGACGCCGACCCGCTGCGCCGCGGCGATGTCGATCGAATCCATGCCGACGCCATGGCGCGAGATGACCTTGAGCCGTGGCGAGGCACGGAACACGCGCTCGTTGAAGATGCCGTAGCGCGCGAGGATCGCCACCGGTTCCTCCCTGGCGCAGATCGCGACCAGTTCGTCCTCGCTGACCGTCGTGCCGGTCTGGATCACCCGGTACTCGCTCAGCAGCGCCATGGCGTCTTCGTGAATCCTCGGTGCCGTGACGAGGATGGTGCCCTTGGCCTTCCCCGGCGAGGCGGGGAGGTCGGGTGCGCGATTCATGGCTCGATGAAGCAGTTCAGGCGCGTCAGGGTGGCATCCACCCACGAGCGATCGAAGGTGCCGGCCTGGATATCGGCAACCATCTTGTTCTCGATCTGCTGCTTCCTGTTCGCCGCGGCCAGCAGTTCGGCCACGTCGTCGTAGGGCAGGCAGAGGAAGCCGTCGTCGTCGCCGATGACCAGGTCGCCGGGCTCGATGACCATTCCATCGATGGCGACCGGCACATTGATCTCGCCGGGGCCGTCCTTGTAGGGGCCGCGGTGCGTGACGCCCGCGGCATAGACGGGCAGCGTGCCCGCGCGGATGGCGCCGGCATCGCGGATGGCGCCATTCACGATGAATCCGCCGAGGCCCCGGTGCACGGCTTCGCCGACCATGATCTCCCCGATGAGCGCGTTGGTCAGGTCGCCCGCGCCGTCGACGACGATCACGTCGCCCGGCGTGGCCAGCTGCAGTGCCTTGTGGATCATCAGGTTGTCGCCGGGACGGGTCTTGACCGTCAAGGCGGGGCCGGCCATGCGTCCTCCCGAGTGCATCGGTCGCAGCCGCGGTCCGCCGGCGGTCATGCGCGACATGCAGTCGCTCACGTTGGCCACTGGAACCTCGAGGAAGCGGCGTGCGAGGTCCAGCTCGACGGCGCGGCGGCGATGGAGGATGCGGAGTCCGTTGTTCATGGATATCACCAATCGGCAGGTTGAAAGTCGGTTCGATGCGATGTCGGGCGGGCGGGTCCGCTAGTGCGAGCGCAGGTCCGCGCCCGCTCGCTGCGGGGCTTCGAGAAGAACTCGCCCGGCGGACCCGTCTCCACGATGCGGCCCTGGTCCATGAACCAGACGCGGTCCGCGACCTCGCGCGCGAAGTTCATCTCGTGCGTCACGCACATCATGGTCATGCCGTCGCGCGCCAGCGACTTCATCACCTGCAGCACCTCGCCCACCATCTCGGGGTCGAGGGCGCTCGTGGGTTCGTCGAACAGCATGGCCGGCGGATCCATGGCGAGCGCGCGCGCGATCGCCACGCGCTGTTGCTGGCCGCCGGACAACTGGCCGGGGAACGCGTCGGCCTTCGACGCCAGGCCCACGCGCTCGAGCAGCTCGAGCGCGCGGGTGCGTGCCTGCGGGCGCTTGTGCTTTCGCACGGTGACCGGGCCGAGCATGATGTTCTGCGCCACCGACAGGTGCGGAAACAGGTTGAAGCTCTGGAACACGAAGCCGACCTGGCTGCGGAAGCGGTTCAGGTCGATCGAAGGCGCGTGCACGTCGTTGCCGTCGAAGCGGATGGTTCCGCCCTGGATGTTCTCGAGCCGGTTCACGGTGCGTATCAGCGTGGACTTGCCCGAGCCCGAAGGTCCGCACACGACCACGACCTCGCCCTTGCGGACCTCCGCGCTGATGTCGTCGAGGGCATGGAAGTCGCCATACCACTTGTTCACGAGATCGAAGGCGATCAGGGGCGTACTGCTGGAAGACATGGTCATGCGGCCTGTTGGGGAGCGACGGACGGGATGGCCGCGGAGGCGGTGGCGCGTGCGGCCGCGGCATCCCCCTCGCGGCGCGCGGCGATGCGGCGCTCCAGCCAGCGGGCCAGCCGGGTGAGCGAGAAGCACAGGCAGAAGTAGATGGCCGCGAGCACGAAATACACCTGGAACGGCTGCGTCATCAAGGAGCTGTTGATCTGGTTGGCCGCGAAGGTGAGCTCGTTCACGCTGATCACGTAGCCCAGCGAGGTTTCCTTGATGGTGGAGACGAACTGGCTGACCAGCGCCGGCACCATGTTGTAGAGCGCCTGCGGCAGCACCACCTTCGTCATGGCCTGGCGGTAGTTCAAACCGATGGCACGTGCCGCCTCGGCCTGCCCGCTCGGCAGCCCCTCGATGCCGGCGCGCACGATCTCGGCCAGGTAGGCCGCCTGGTAGATCACCAGCGTGACCACCATGGTCGTGAAGCCGCTGACCGTCCGGCCCGTCAGCACCGGAACGAAGAAGTAGACCCAGAAGATGAACATGACCAGCGGCACGCCGCGCACCACGTAGATCACCGCCAGTGCGGGAAGCCGCAGGCAGGCGAAGGCGCTCATGCGGGCCAGCGCGATGGCCACGCCCAACGGAAAGGCCAGTGCCAGGCCGAGCACGGAGAGCAGCAGCGTGATGGCCAGGCCGCCGAGCGGGCCGTTCGGGTACTGGCCCACGAGCAGCAGCATGCCGTATTCGCGCAGGATGGAAAGGATGCTGTCCATGGCTTACCTCGCGCGGATGCGGTAGCGGTTTTCCAGGCCGGTGCCGACCGTCATGATCAGCAGCGATACGCCGAGGTAGATCACCGTCGAGAGCAGATAGACCTCCACGGTCCTGAACGACTGGCTTTCGATCTCGCGCGTGACGTAGGTCAGCTCCGCCAGCCCGACCGTCATGGCGAGGCTGGTGTTCTTGAACAGCAGCACCGTGTGGCTCACCAGCGTGGGCAGGGCGATGCGCAACGCCTGCGGAACCATCACCAGGCGCGAAGCCTGCAGGTACGACAGGCCGATGGCGCGCGCGGCCTCCAGCTGCGATTTGGGAATCGAGCGGATGCCGCCGCGCAGGCCTTCGGACACATAGGCCGCCATGCACAGGCCGATGGAGATGAAGGCCAGCAGGAACTCGCTGTCGTGCGCGTTGAGCCACTGCTGTCCCGCATGCGGCAGCAGCGCCGGCATGCCGAAGTACCAGAGGAAGACCTGCACGAGCATCGGCACGTTCTGGTGATACTCCACATAGCCGGCCACGCAAGCCTTCGCCACGCGGCTGTCCGACATGCGTACCACCGCGAGCAGCGTGCCCAGCGCCATGGCGAACAGCCATGCCGCCGCCGTGAGCTCGAACATGGTGAGCACCCCGTGCCATATCCACTGCGGATAGTCGCCGCGCCCCAGCACGGAAAAATCGAGCTTGCTACCCACGGCATGCGCTTTCTTGCATGGCGTCCGTCAGCCCTTGATGGGCTCGATCCTGAAGCCGCGCTGCATCTTGTAGGCCGTGCCGGTGCCCAGCCACTTGTCGAAGATCCGCCGTGCCTCGCCGGACTTCTCCATGGCCTCCAGCGTGTCGTTCACCTGCCTGATGAATGCGGCCTCGTCCTTGCGCATGCCGATGCCCCACGGCTCCAGCACCAGCGAGGGCTCGAGCGCGACGATGGGCACGGTGCTCTCGGACTGCTGGCGAAACTTCACGAGGTTGAGCTCGGACACGGCAAACCCGTCCGCCTTGCCCTGCTGCATGGCCAGGAACGCGTTCGGCGGGTCCTGGAAGGTGATGGTGGTGGCGCCCGGAATCGCCTTGCGCACCAGCAGCTCCGAGCTGGAGCCCTTTACGGCGCTCACGCGCTTGCCGCTCAGGTCCTTCAGCGTGGTGAAGCCGCTGTCCTTGCGGGCGGCCACCTTCTGCTCGCTGGCGAAGTACTGCTGGCTGAAGGCGATCTGCTCGGCGCGCTCGGCGCTCCAGCCCAGGTTGGCGATCACGGCGTCGACGCGGCCCTGCTGCAGTTCGGGGATGCGCGCGGCCACCGAGATGAGCTTGAGCTCCAGCTTGACGCCCAGCGACCTGGCCAGGGCCTTGCAGAAGTCCACGTCGTAGCCTTCCACCTCGCGCGTCTGCGCATTGGAGAAGCTGAACGGCTCCGCCGTGCCCAGCGTGCCGCACACGAACACGCCCCTGGACTTGATGTCGGCGAGCTGGTCCGCGCACGCCAGGTTGGCCAGCAAGGCGAGGCATGCGCCTGCGATCAATGTCGATGCGGTCTTTCTCATGGGACTGCTCCTGGAAGGTCTGTGAAGGGAATGAAGCTCAGCTCAGCTCGGCCACCGCGGCGCGCAGCAGTTCGCCACCCTGCTCGATGACATCGACGCCGGTGGCGAACGACATGCGCAGATGGCCGGGCATGCCGTACGAAGTGCCGTCGATCGTGGCGACGCCGGAGCGCTCCAGCAGGTAGAGCGCCACGTCGACATCGGAGCAAAGACGCTGCCCCGCCGGTGTGTGCCGTCCGATCAGTCCGGCCACGCCGGGGAACACGTAGAACGCGCCGTCGGGCGGTGCGCAATCGAAGCCCCGCAGCGTCCGCAGCATCTGCACCATGCGGTCCCTGCGCGTTTCGAACAGGGCGGCGGCTTCAGCGACGGTGTGCTGGGGCCCGTCGAGCGCGATGGCCGCCGCGGCCTGGCTCATGGCACCCGGGCACGAGGTGCTCTGCGACAGCAGCATCGTGATGGCCTTGATCAGCGGCGCCGGCCCCGCGCCGTAGCCGATGCGCCAGCCCGTCATCGCATAGGCCTTGGACACGCCGTTGATCACCAGCGTGCGGTCGGCCAGCCCGGGCATCACGTTCAACGGCGACACGTGCGTGGCGCCACCGTAGACGAAATGCTCGTAGATCTCGTCGGTCATCAGCCACACCCGCGGGTGGTGTTCGAGCACCGCGCCGAGCGCGGCGAGTTCGTCGCGCGTGTAGACCGCGCCCGTCGGGTTGTTGGGCGTGTTGAGCACCAGCCATCGCGTGCGCTCGCCGATGGCCGCCTCGAGGGCCCGGGGCGTCAGCTTGAAGCCCTCGGCGACGCTGCACGGCACCACGACGGGCGTGCCGCCATGCAGCGCCACCATGTCGGGGTAGGACACCCAGTAGGGCGCGGGAACGATCACCTCGTCGCCCTCGTTCAGCGTGGCGGCGAAGGCGTTGTAGATGACGTGCTTGGCGCCGTTGCCCACGGCGATGTGGCCGGGCTCGTAGGCCAGCGAATTCTCCCGCCGCAGCTTGTCGGTGATCGCCTGGCGCAGGGCCGGCGTGCCGTTGGAGGCCGTGTAGCGCGTCTGTCCGGCCAGCAGGGCCGTGACCCCGCCTTCGACGATGTGGCGTGGTGTCGGGAAGTCGGGCTCGCCGATCGTGAAGTCGACGATGCGGCGGCCGGCCGCGCGAAGGGCATCGACGCGCGTCTTCGCCGCCATGCTCGGAGACGGTTTGACGCCGTTGAGGCGATGGGCCAACAAGGTGCCCGGCAGGCTGTTGCCGAGGTGGGCGTTGGGACTGAGAGCAACCATGGACACGGACCCCGGATCAATTCGATGGCGGGATTGTGAAAGTTGCCTAAAATTTCAAAACGCGAATTTTTTCCGAGGATTCTGTGGAAAAAAAGGAAACCGTTTAGGGTTTTGCCTGACCATGATGACGTTCAAGCAGTTGGAGGCCCTGTACTGGGTCGTGCAGTCGGGCGGCTTCTCGCAGGCCGCACACAAGTTGCACACTTCGACCTCCGCCGTGTCCAAGCGCGTGCACGAACTCGAAGCCGGCTTCGACCTCGAGCTTTTCGATCGCACCCAGCGCACCGCGCGTCTCACGGAAAAGGGCGAGCAGATGTTCGTGCTGGCGAAGAAGCTGCTCGAACACCGCGACGCGGCCATCGACCAGATCGGCAGGCCCGAGGTCATCGAGCGCCGCGTGCGCATCGGCGTGACCGAGTTCACCGCCATGACATGGCTGCACCGGCTGGTGGACGCGATCCAGCGCTGCTACCCCAAGGTCACCATCGAGCCCGACGTGGACGCGAGCGGCAACCTGAAAGACAAGCTGCTGGCCGACGAGCTCGACCTGGTGCTGGTGCCCGACGTGTACGCGGAAGCGCACCTGCGCAGCCACGCGGTGGGGGCGTTCTCGAGCGTGTGGATGTGCAAGCCCGGCTTCGTCGAGGCGGACCGGAGCTTCAGGCTGCATGAGCTGGCATCGCGCCGTCTGTTGCTGCAGGGCAGCAGGTCGGGGGCCGGTACTGCGCACAACAGCTGGATGAAGTCGCTGGGCGTGCAGCCGACCGACGTGATCATCGTGAACAACCTGGTGGCGATGATGGGCCTGACCATGTCCGGCCTGGGCATCGGCTGCATGCCCGAGGAGTGCCTGGCACCCATGGTGGCCAATGGCTCGCTGATGGTCATTCCCTGCACGCCCGCGCCGCCCAAGATGACCTACATCGCGATGTACAAGGGCGACCAGCGCAGCACGCTGATCTCCTCGATCGTCATGCTCTCGCAGGAGTGTTGCGACTTCAGCCGCATGTTCGATATCTCCGCGCCGGCCGCTGCCGAAGGCGCGGGATCGTCGCCTCGTTGAACACTTGCGTACTCAGCAATCCCGCCGGGTGGCGGGCCCTCGCGCGGCGCTCTACGATCTCGCATCCGCGCGCCGCGAACGCATCGCCACCGGCGCGCCCGCCACACCCAACAGGAAAAGAACAAGCCATGTCATTCACCGAAGTCACCTTGCCCGAGCAGCTCGTGCGCGCGCTCGGCGCGCAGAGCCGGATGCCGATCACGCGGATCGGCGAGGCGCTGGTCGCGCTGGGCATGATCACCGGCGACCAGCTCGCCGCCGGGCTGCGCCAGCAGCGCCGCGAGCCGCAGGTGCCGCTGGGGGAGACGCTGGTGCGCATGGGCGCGGTCAGCCATGGCCAGCTGCAGACCGCGCTGGTGCGCAAGATGGGCTATCCGCTGGTCAACCTGCACGTGTTTCCGGCGACGGCCGAGGCGTTGCGCAAGGTGGGCCATGCGGTGGCGCGGCGGCTGCAGGTCATGCCGCTGATGCTGCACGAAGGGCGGCTGGTGATCGCGATCGACGATCCCACGAGCCGCTATTCGGTGATCGACGAGGTGCAGTTCGTCGCGCAGATGAAGGTGATCCCGGTCGTGGGCCAGTGCCTGGACCTCGACAGCGTGCTGGGCGCGGCCTACGAGAAGATCGGCGACGCGGCCGACGGCGGCGGCGGCGCGGCCCACCTCGATCCGATGCGCCCGATCGAGTTCGACCTGACCGGCACCACCGAGCTGCTGCAGACGCTCGAGAAGGAAGGGCCCGCGCCGGCGCCGGTGGAGTCGCCGATCGAGCAGTCGGACAACTCGCTGGTGCGCATGATCAACAGCATGATCCAGGAGGCGCACCGCGACGGCGCCTCGGACATCCACATCGAGAGCTACCCGGGCCAGGAGAAGACGCGCATCCGCTTCCGCCGCGACGGGCTGCTCTACACCTACCTCGAGCTGCCGCCGAGCTACCGCAACGCGATCGTGGCGCGCGTGAAGATCATGTGCGACCTCGACATCAGCGAGAAGCGCAACCCGCAGGACGGCAAGATCAACTTCGCCAAGTACTCGCCGCAGCACAAGATCGAGCTGCGCGTGGCGACCATCCCGACCAACAACGGCCTGGAAGACGTGGTGATGCGGATCCTGGCCTCGGCCAAGCCGCTGCCGATGCAGTCGCTGGGCCTGTCGCCCGACAACCTGCGGCGCCTGACGTACGCGGTGGAACGGCCCTACGGCATGGTGCTGTGCGTGGGCCCCACGGGCTCGGGCAAGACCACCACGCTGCATTCGGCGCTCATGCACATCAACACGCCCGAGCGCAAGATCTGGACCGCCGAGGACCCGGTGGAGATCACGCAGAACGGGCTGCGCCAGGTGCAGATCAATCCGCGCATCGGCTGGACCTTCGCCAAGGCGCTGCGCGCCTTCGTGCGCGCCGATCCCGACGTGATCATGGTCGGCGAGATCCGCGACGAGGAGACCGCGAAGACCGCGATCGAGGCTTCGCTGACCGGCCACCTGGTGCTGTCGACCCTGCACACCAACAGCGCGCCCGAGACCGTGACGCGCCTGCTTGACATGGGCATGGACCCGTTCAACTTCGCCGACTCGCTGCTCGCGGTGCTGGCGCAGCGGCTGGTGCGCCGCATCTGCGGCCACTGCGTGCGCAGCGCGCCCGCGAGCGAGGAAGCGATCGAGGAACTGCTGGCCGACTACCTGCACGCTTTCCCGCCCGAGGAAATCCCCGTTCGGCGGCGGGCCACGCTGGCCGGCTGGCTGCAGCGCTTCGGCCGCGACGGGCGGCTGCACCTGCACAGCGGCGCGGGCTGCGAGCACTGCGCGAAGACGGGCTTCCGCGGCCGCGTCGGCGTGCACGAGCTGATGACGGTGTCGAAGGAACTGCGCCGGCTGGTGCAGAGCGGGGCGCGCGCCGAGGAGCTGCTGCAGGCGGCGCTGAAGGAAGGCATGCGCACGCTGAGGCAGGACGGCATCGAGAAGGTGCTGGCCGGCCAGACCACGATCGAGGAAGTGCGCGCGACCAGCAACGCCTAGAGAAAGAACGCGTCAGTCGAATCGACCGCTGGCCAGTGCCGCCGCGGCCGCGCGGGTCTCCACGCCGAGCTTCTCGAAGATGTGCTCGAGGTGCTTGTTCACGGTGCGCGGGCTGGTGCCGAGGATCTCGCCGATGTCGCGGTTGGTCTTGCCCTTGGCGAGCCACGACAGCACCTCGGTCTCGCGCGGCGTGAGCGCGGCCTCGGCCAGCCGCGCCGACGAGGCGCCGCCCGCGCCCTCGCGCTGCACCGCGAACAGCAGCATGGTCTCGCCCAGGGCGGCCGCGCCGAGGTTGCGCACCGACAGCCGGATGCCGGCCGCGGTGACCACGCCCAGGGTGGCGCCGGGCGCCAGCGCGGCCTCGAGCGCGCGCGGCAGCAGGCCCGGCGCACGCGCCTCGCCCAGCGCATGCAGCCACAGGCCGGCCTGCGGCGAGCGCCAGGCGATGCGCCCGCGCGCATCGACGAAGACCACGCCCATGCCGGCCACGTCGACCGCGTCGCGCGCCATGCGCGTGATGCGGGCGTTGCGCGCATGGGTGTGCAGGCGCGCCAGCACCTCCTGCGCGCGGATCGGCTTCACCACGTAGTCGACGCCGCCGCATTCGAAGCCCTCGACCACGTCGGCGGTTTCCGAGAGGCCGGTCATGAAGATCACCGGGATGTGCGCGAGCGCCGCGTCGGCCTTGATGCGGCGGCAGGTCTCGAAGCCCGAGAGGCCGGGCATCATGCCGTCGAGCAGGATGGCGTCGGGCACCACCAGCGCGAGCCGCTGCAGCGCCGATTCGCCGTCGGCCGCCACCAGCACGGTGTAGCCGCTGGCCTCGAGCGTGTCGCACAGCATGCCGAGGCTGCTGGGGGCGTCGTCGACCACCAGCACCACGGGGCGTTCGGCTTCAGGAAGGGGAGGCGAGGGTGTCAGCATCTTCGGCGAGGGCCTTGCGGAGGGAGTCGAGTTCGAAGCGCGCGACCATGCCGCGCAGCCAGGTGCAGGTGGCGGACGCGCCCGGCGAGCGGGCGGCCAGCCGGTCGAGCGCCTGGTGCAGGCCGCGCACGTGGCCCATCTGCACCAGCCGCATCAGCTCGGCGCGCTCGTCCTCGCCGAGCAGCAGCCGGGGTGGACGAACGGGCGCGAGCTCCTCGTCGGCCAGCGGGCGCAGCGCGTCGGCGGCATCGAGCCATTCGAGGCCGAGGTGGCGCTCGAGCGTGGCGATCAGTTCCGACTCGATCACCGGCTTGCCCACGAAGGCCTGGCAGCCCGCGGCGCGCAGCCGCTCGGCCTGGTTCTCGAACATGTTGGCCGAGACGATGATGATCGGCAGCGCATCGAAGCCCGAGGCCCGCACCAGGCTCGCGGTCTGCCAGCCGTCGAGGTCGTCCATGCTGAGGTCGAGCAGGATCGCCGAGGGCAGCTCCTCGCGCAGGCTGTCGAGGCACTCGGTGCCGCTCGCGGCTTCGCGCACCTCGAAGCCCAGCGGCGCGAGCATGCCGGCCAGCATCTGGCGCTGCACCGGCTGGTCGTCCACCACCAGCAGCGTGCGGCGCTCGCCGAGGTAGCCCGACACCGGCTGGCGCAGCGCGCCGGCCTTGGCCTGCGGGCCGGGGTCGGCCACCGCGCGCAGGTAGACGCGCACGCTGAAGGTGCTGCCGGCCGACGAGGTGTCGGCCAGCTTGAGCTCGCCGCCCATCAGCGAGGTCAGCAGCCCGGTGATCGTGAGGCCCAGCCCGGTGCCGGGCTCGCCGCGCCGGCGCCCCGCGGCCCCGCGCTCGAAGGGCAGGAAGATGCGCTGGTGGTCCTGCGGCGCCACGCCGATGCCGGTGTCGATCACGTCGAAGCGCAGCACCTCGCGGCGCGCGTCCACGTGCAGCGTGACGGTGCCGCTGTCGGTGAAGCGCACGGCGTTGGTCAGCAGGTTGATGAGGATCTGGCGCAGCCACTTGGCGTCGGCATGCACCCAGGGCGGCAGCCGCCCGGCATGGGTGTAGACGAAGGCCAGGCCCTTGTTCTCGGCCTGCGGCCGCACCATGTGCACCACCTGGTCGAGGAAGGCCGGCAGCGCCAGCGGTGCCGGCTCGAGCTGCAGCCGGCCGGCCTCGATGCGCGCCAGGTCGAGCAGGCCGTCGATCAGTCCCAGCATGTGCTCGCCGCTGCGGTGGATGGTCTGCACAGCCTCGCGCGGCGGCAGCGCGGCGTCGCCCTTGAGCAGGATCTGCGAGTAGCCCAGGATGCTGTTGAGCGGCGTGCGCAGCTCGTGCGTCATGCCGGCCACGTAGCGCGTCTTGGCCTGGTTGGCCGCCTCGGCCGCTTCCTTGGCGGCCTGCAGCGCGGCATCGGTGCGCTGGTGGGCCTCGATCTCGACCGTGAGCAGGTGGTTGTGGCGGTTCGATTCCTCCTGCGCCATCTGCCGGCTCTCGCTGCCCAGCACCACCCACCAGGCCGCCACCGCCGCCACCAGCGACAGCAGGGTGAAGACCTTGAGGAAGGCATCGCGCAGCCGCGGGTCGACGGCGCTGGCGCCGGTGATCGCCTCCTGCGCATAGACCACGCCCATCACCGTGGCCAGCAGCGCCACCAGCGAGGCCGCCACCATCAGGTAGTGGGCGACGCGGAAGTTGAGCCGCGCCGACAGCGCCGGCGGCAGCAGCGACTGCAGCCAGCCGCTCATCTGCTCGGCCGCGCGCGAGTCGGTCTTGCAGCGGTCGTGGCAGCGCGACTCGAGCGTGCAGCACAGCGAGCAGATCGGCGAGCTGTAGGCCGGGCAGTGGGCCATGTCCTCCGATTCGAAGCCGTTGTCGCAGACCGAGCACTTCACGATCTGCCCCGGCGTCCAGTGCGCGATGTCGCGTCGCGCGAGGTAGTAGCACCCGCGCGTGCGCCAGGCCAAAAGCGGCGAGACCGCGAGCGCGGTGGCCAGCGCGATGAAGGGCGAGAAGGAGCGCGCCCACTGGCCGATGGCGCCCGAGTAGGCCAGCATCGCGAGCGCCGCCGCCACCAGCGTGGCGACCAGGCCCACGGGATTGATGTCGTAGAGGTGGGCGCGCTTGAACTCGATGGTCTTCGGGCTCCAGCCCAGCGGCTTGTTGATGACCAGGTCGGCCACCAGCGCGCCGACCCAGGCGATCGCGATGTTGCTGTAGAAGCCCAGCACGTGCTCGAGCGCGGCGAACACGCCCAGCGCCATCAGCAGGATCGCGATCACCACGTTGAACACCAGCCACACCACGCGGCCCGGATGGCTGTGCGTGAGCCGCGCGAAGAAGTTCGACCAGGCCAGCGAGCCGGCGTAGGCGTTCGTGAGGTTGATCTTCATCTGCGAGACCACCACGAACAGCACCGTGATGCCGAGGATCCAGGCCGGGTCGCGCAGCACGTAGGCGAAGCCCGTGAGGTACATCTGCGTCGGCTCGATCGCGTGGTTGGCCGGGATCTCGTGCTGCAGCGCGAGGAAGGCCAGGAAGGCGCCGCCCATCATCTTGAGCATGCCCGGCACGATCCAGCCCGGCCCGGCCACCAGCACCGCGGTCCACCAGCGCGCGCGGTTGGCGGCCGTCTTCTCGGGCAGGAAGCGCAGGTAGTCGACCTGCTCGCCGATCTGCACCACCAGCGAGAAGGCCACCGTGGCGGCGGCGCCGAACATCAGCGGATCGAAGCCGCTGCTGTTGGAGACCCGGCCCACGAGCCCGGTGAAGTCGGCATAGAGCTCGGGCTTCTTCAACAGCACCGCGACGAAGGGGCAGACGAACAGCACGATCCAGATCGGCTGCGTCCACAGCTGCAGCCCCGAGATCAGCGTGATGCCGCGCGCCACCAGCGGAATGATGACCAGCGACGACACCAGATAGAGCAGCCACAGCGGCCAGTCGAGGTACATCTGCAGCGCGAGCGCGAGGATGGCGGCCTCGAGCGCGAAGAAGATGAAGGTGAAGCTCGCGTAGATCAGCGAGGTGAGGGTGGAGCCCAGGTAGCCGAAGCCGGCGCCGCGCGTGAGCAGGTCCATGTCGACGCCGTGGCGCGCGGCGTAGTAGGAGATCGGCAGACCGGTGAGGAAGGTGATCAGCCCCACCACCAGAATCGCCCACAGCGCGTTCGAGAAGCCGTAGCTCAGCGCGATGGCGCCGCCGATGGCCTCGAGCGCGAGGAAGGAGGTGGCGCCGAAGGCCGCGTTCGCGACCCGGAACTCCGACCACTTGCGGAAGCTGCGCGGCGTGTAGCGCAGCGCGTAGTCCTCCAGCGTCTCGTTCGCGACCCAGGCGTTGTAGTCGCGTCGGATGCGGAAGATCTTCTGCCCGCTCACGGAATTGACGGAAGGCATCGGGGTGTCTCGTGGAGACGGCGACGGCGAGGGGATCGGCGGCATGGTGCAGCTGCATTGCAAGAAGCGCTCCGTGCCCGCCGTGCGTCCCCGCGCGTCGTCGTCGGTCCCGCGAGTCTGCGGGCAGGCGATGCGCGTGCCGCTACGTTGAATGACGTATTCGCGCAGCGGCCAGTGATTTCTAAAGTTCCAGCCATGGTGCCAGCCGCACCGTCCGACGCACTTCGATGGTGCGCGGCCTGTACTTTCCTCAACCTGCTGGAGTTCTTCGATGTCGCGTGATTCCGATCTTTCCCTCGATGCCCTGGCATTGCGTCGCCGCCGCCTGCTGCAAGGCGCCGCCGCGCTGCCCGTGATGGGCCTGAGCGGCCTGAGCTTCGGCCAGGGCCAGTTCCCCACGGCCAAGGTCAACACCACCAAGCTCGCCGTGACCGACACCGAGGTGACGGTGGGCCAGCTGCATTCGTCCACCGGCACGATGGCGATCTCGGAGACCGGCTCGATCCAGGCCGAGCAGCTCGCGATCGACCAGATCAACGCCATGGGCGGCATCCTGGGCCGCAAGATCAAGGTCATCAAGGAGGACGGCGCCTCCGACTGGCCGACCTTCGCCGAGAAGTCGAAGAAGCTGCTGGTCAACGACAAGGTCGCGGCCGTCTTCGGCTGCTGGACCAGCGCATCGCGCAAGGCCGTGCTGCCGGTGTTCGAGAAGGAGAACGGCCTCCTGTACTACCCGACCTTCTACGAAGGCCTGGAGCAGAGCAAGAACGTGATCTACACGGGCCAGGAAGCGACGCAGCAGATTCATCTGGGGCCTGGACTGGGGCGCGAAGGAGAAGAAGGCGAAGACCTTCTTCCTCGTCGGCTCCGACTACATCTGGCCGCGCACCTCGATGAAGATCGCGCGCAAGCACATCGAGAACTTCCAGAAGGGTTCGGTCAAGGGCGAGGAGTACTACCCGCTGGGCCACACCAACTTCAACTCGCTGATCAACAAGATCAAGGTCGCCAAGCCCGACTGCATCTTCGCGGCCGTGGTGGGCGGCTCGAACGTGGCTTTCTACAAGCAGCTCAAGGCCGCGGGCATCACGGGCGACAAGCAGTTCCTGCTGACCCTGGCCGTGACCGAGGACGAGATGACCGGCGTGGGTGGCGAGAACTTCGCGGGCTTCTATTCGTCGATGAAGTACTTCCAGTCGCTCGACAACGAGAACAACAAGAAGTTCGTGGCTGCCTTCAAGGCCAAGTACGGCAAGGACGCGGTCATCGGCGACGTGACGCAGGCCGGCTACCTCGGCCCGTGGCTGTGGAAGGCCGCGGTCGAGAAGGCCGGCAGCTTCGACGTCGACAAGGTGGTGGCCGGCTCGCCGGGCATCGAACTGAAGACCGCGCCCGAAGGCTACGTGAAGCTCGACGCGAACCATCACCTGTGGAGCAAGGCGCGCATCGGCCAGGGGCAGCCGGACGGGACCTTCAAGGTGGTGGCGGAGTCGGCCGAGCTGATCAAGCCGGATCCGTTCCCCAAGGGCTACCAGTAATCCCCCAACGGCCTGCCTTCTTGCCTTTCTCCCTCCCCCTCTGGGGGAGGGCAGGGGTGGGGGCAAGCGGCGTGCCCATTGCCATCGCCGCATGCCCCCATCCCGACCTTCCCCCAGAGGGGGAAGGAGCAACTATCACCTGGAACTGTCGCCATGACGCTGTCGGACATGTGGAACATCGGCCTGATGCAGGGCTTCGCGGGGCTGAGCCTCTTCGCGGTGCTGCTGCTCATGGGCCTGGGGCTCGCGATCATCTTCGGCCAGATGGGTGTCATCAACATGGCGCACGGCGAGTTCATGACCATCGGGGCCTACTCGGTCTTCCTCGCGGCGCAGGTGACCGAGCACCTCGCACCGGCCTTCATGCCGTACTACTTCCCGATCTCGATCGCGCTGGCCTTCGTGTTCGCGTTTATCGTCGGCTGGCTGGTCGAATGGGCGCTGATCCGCCATCTCTACAAGCGGCCGCTCGACACGCTGCTCGCGACCTGGGGCGTGAGCCTGGGGCTGCAGCAGATCTTCCGCACTTTCATCGGTCCGAAGGAGGTGAGCCCGACCCTGCCCGAGTGGCTGATGGGCTCGTGGACGCCGCACGAGGGCCTCGACATCCCGATCAACGGCATGTTCGTGCTGGTGCTCACGGCGCTGGTCACAGGCGGCGTGCTGATCGCGCTGCACCGGAGCCGCTGGGGCCTGCGGGTGCGCGCCACGGTGGCCAACCGCGTGATGGCCAACGCCACCGGCATCGATACGAAGAAGACCGACCGCCTGACCTTCGCGATCGGCTGCGGCATCGCCGGCGTGGCGGGCGCGGCCTTCACCACCATCGGCTCGACCGGGCCGACCTCGGGCTCGCTCTACATCGTCGACGCCTTCCTGGTCGTCACCTTCGGCGGCGCGGCCAGCCTGCTGGGCACGGTGGTCTCGGCCTTCGGCATCGCGCAGACGCAGTCGGTCTCGGAGTTCTTCATGACCGGATCGATGGCCAAGGTGCTGACGCTGTCGCTGATCGTGCTCATTCTGATGATGCGCCCGCAGGGCCTGTTCGCCGTCAAGGTGCGTCGCTGACTTTCGCTTTCCCGGAGAACTCCCGATGAATTTCCTCAAGGCCTCGATCCAGCGCTACCAGCTCGGCAGCCTGCTGCTGCTGGTGCTGCTGCTCGCGGTGGTGCTGCCGCTGTCGCTCGACATCTTCCGACTCAACCTGGTGGGCAAGTACCTCACCTATGCCTTCGTCGCCGTAGGGCTGGTGATGGTGTGGGGCTACGGCGGGGTGCTGAGCCTCGGGCAGGGCGTGTTCTTCGGGCTCGGCGGCTACGCGATGGCGATGTTCCTCAAGCTCGAGGCCTCCGACCCGGTGTCGACAAAGATCCAGTCGACGCCCGGCATTCCCGACTTCATGGACTGGAACCAGATCACGGCGCTGCCGGCGTTCTGGCTGCCGTTCAAGAGCCTGCCGCTGACCTTGATCCTGGTGGTGGCGGTGCCGATGGCGCTGGCCTGGCTGATCAGCTTCGCGATGTTCAAGCGCCGCGTGGGCGGGGTCTACTTCGCGATCATCACGCAGGCGGTGGCGCTGATCCTCACGGTGCTGATCATCGGCCAGCAGGGCTACACCGGCGGGGTGAACGGCATGACCGACCTGAAGACGATGCTGGGCTGGGACACGCGCACCGACAGCGCGAAGTACATCCTCTACTACGTCTGCGTGGCGCTGCTGGTGGCGGCGATCGTGCTGTGCCGCTGGGTCCAGACCAGCAAGCTCGGCACCTTGCTGCTGGCGATGCGCGACAAGGAAGACCGGGTGCGTTTCTCGGGCTACGACGTGTCGAACTTCAAGGTCTTCACCTTCTGCCTGGCGGCCGGGCTCTCGGGCATCGGCGGCGCGATGTTCGCGCTGCAGGTGGGCTTCATGTCGCCGAGCTTCGTGGGCATCGTTCCCTCGATCGAGATGGTGATCTTCTGCGCGGTGGGCGGCCGCATGAGCCTGGTGGGCGCGGTCTACGGCGCGCTGCTGGTGAACGCGGGCAAGACGCTGTTCTCGGAGAGCTTCCCGGACCTGTGGCTGTTCCTGATGGCGGGGCTGTTCATCGGCGTGACGATGGCCTTCCCGATGGGCCTGGCGGGCCTGTGGGAGGAAAAGATCCGCCCCTGGTGGAAGTCGCGTCGCCAGGCGCTGCGCGAGGCCGCGGTCAAGCCGCCGGCGGTGGCCGCGACTCCCGTCGTGCCAACACCCGAACCCACGCTGCCCGAAGGCGTGGGCAGCCAGCGCGCCTGAACTGGAGACCGACCATGAGCAACACCGACTTCGCGCTCGCCGTGGAAGACCTCAGCGTGTCCTTCGACGGCTTCAAGGCCATCGACGACCTCACGCTCTACATCGACCGCAACGAGCTGCGCGTGATCATCGGCCCGAACGGGGCCGGCAAGACGACGCTGCTCGACCTGATCTGCGGCAAGACGCGCGCGAGCAGCGGCAGCATCAAGTTCAAGAACACCGAGCTGACGAAGATGGCCGAGCACAAGCGCGTGCGGCTGGGCATCGGGCGCAAGTTCCAGACCCCCTCGATCTACGAGAACCTCAGCGTGTTCCAGAACCTCGAGGTGTCGTTTCCCAAGGGCCGCTCGGTGTTCGGCGCGCTGGCCTTCCAGTGCGACGACGAAGTGAAGGCACGCGTGCAGGCCGTGGCGACGGAGATCGGTCTGGCCGACCGGCTCGACACCGAAGCGGGCCTGTTGAGCCATGGTCAGAAGCAGTGGCTCGAGATCGGGATGCTGCTGATGCAGGAGCCCGAGTTGCTGATGCTCGACGAACCCATCGCGGGCATGAGCGCGCGCGAACGCGAGCTCACGGCCGAACTGCTCAAGCGCATCTGCCAGAACCGCGCGGTGATCGTGATCGAGCACGACATGGCTTTCGTCAAGCAGATCGCTCACAAGGTGACGGTGATGCATCAGGGAAAGATCCTGGCGGAAGGGCCGATGGAGAAGGTGCAGGCGGATCCGAAGGTCATCGACGTTTATCTGGGGCATTGATGCGCCTGTTTTGTGTTCTTCGTTCGGGGCGGGCTCACGCCGACGGGGTACTCCCCTCCGCGAATGTCCCCCGGCCTTCGGCCTCCTCCTTTATTTCGCTGCGGGGAGTACCCCGCCGGCGCGCGCCAGACGCGCAGCAGTTGATCGGCCGGCACGACCCGAGCGCCTCCGTGCACAGGGCAGTGGGTGCTTCCCGCAGCGAAATAAAGGAGGAGCCGAAGGCGGGGGACATTCGCGGAGGGAAGTACCCGCTGTCCTGTGCACGCGCCCCGAACCGTCGTGCCTCGAACAACAGCACCCCTCAAAAAGAACACACAGGAAAGGCCCAGGAATGAGCAACATCAACCTCAAGGTAGAAAACCTCCACGTAGCCTACGGCCAGAGCGAAGCCCTGCATGGCATCTCGTTCGAGGGCATGGCCAACGAGACCGTCGCCATCATGGGCAGAAACGGCATGGGCAAGACCACGCTGTTCAAGAGCCTCATGGGCGTGCTCCCCTTGAAGAGCGGCCGCATCGAGGTGGCGGGACAGGATGTCTCGCGCGACGAGAGTTTCAGGCGCGTCGCCAAGGGCATCGCCTACGTGCCCCAGGGTCGCATGATCTTCCCGACCCTGACCGTCGAGGAGAACATCGAGACCGGCCTCGAGAACTCCAAGACCCGCCGCATCCCCGAGGAGATCTACGCGCTCTTCCCCGTGCTGTGGGACATGCGCCGGCGCAAGGGCGGCAACCTCTCGGGCGGGCAGCAGCAACAGCTGGCCATCGCGCGTGCCCTCGTCACCGATCCCAAGGTGCTGCTGCTCGACGAGCCCACCGAGGGTATCCAGCCTTCGATCATCAAGGACATCGCCAAGGCGCTCAACGAGATCCGAAAGCTGCGCGGTCTGACCATCGTCGTGTCGGAGCAGGTGCTGAGTTTTGCCATGGATGTCGCCGACCGCCTGTTCGTGATCGAAGGCGGGCGCCTCGTGCACGAGACCGCGCGCGACAAGACCGATGTCGAGCGCATCAAGGCCTATCTCTCTGTTTAACCACAACCCCAACCAGGAGCCACTGCAAATGACGGACACGCTGATCAAGGTCGATCTGACCAAGTCGCCCACCGAGAACGAGATGATCCACAACCGCTGGCACCCGGACATTCCGATGGCCTGCTGGGTCAATCCCGGCGACGACTTCATTCTCGAGACCTTCGACTGGACCGGCGGCTTCATCAAGAACAACGACAGCGCCGACGACGTGCGCGACATCGATCTCAGCACCGTGCACTACCTCTCGGGCCCCGTGGGCGTGAAGGGTGCCGAACCCGGCGACCTGCTGGTGGTCGATCTTCTCGACATCGGCGCCAAGCAGGACAGCCTCTGGGGCTTCAACGGATTTTTCTCGAAGAAGAACGGTGGCGGCTTTCTCACCGATCATTTTCCCGAGGCGCAGAAATCGATCTGGGACTTCAAGGGCATGTTCACGAGTTCGCGCCACATCCCCGGCGTGAACTTCGCGGGCCTGATCCATCCGGGCCTGATCGGCTGCCTGCCCGACAAGCCCATGCTCGACATGTGGAACGAGCGCGAGAAGGCGCTGATCGCCACCGACCCCGATCGCGTGCCGGGCCTGGCCAATCCGCCGTTCGCGGGCACCGCCCACATGGGCAAGATGACCGGCGAGGCCCGTGCCAAGGCCGCGGCCGAGGGCGCGCGCACCGTGCCGCCGCGCGAGCATGGCGGCAACTGCGACATCAAGGATCTCTCGCGCGGCTCGAAGGTGTTCTTCCCCGTCTACGTCGACGGCGCGGGCCTCAGCGTGGGCGACCTGCACTTCAGCCAGGGCGACGGCGAGATCACCTTCTGCGGCGCCATCGAGATGGCCGGCTGGGTGCACATGAAGGTCTCGCTCATCAAGGGCGGCATGGCCAAGTACGGCATCAAGAACCCGATCTTCAAGCCCAGCCCCATCACGCCGCAGTACAACGACTACCTGATCTTCGAGGGTATCTCGGTCGACGAGAGCGGCAAGCAGCACTACCTCGACGTCAACGTCGCCTACCGCCAGGCCTGCCTCAACGCCATCGAGTATTTGAAGAAGTTCGGCTACTCGGGCGCGCAGGCCTACTCGATCCTCGGCACGGCACCGGTGCAGGGCCACATCAGCGGCGTCGTCGACGTGCCCAACTCCTGCGCCACCTTGTGGCTGCCCACGGGCATCTTCGACTTCGACATCAATCCCAACGCCGCCGGGCCGGTGAAGATGATCGACGGCAGCATCGACATGCCGCTGTCGCCCGACCTGCGCTGAGGCATTGAACAAGGAAGCCGCGTGCCCACCTACGACTACGACTGCGGACGCTGCGGCGGGTTCGAGGCGCTGCGTCCCTCGGCGCTGCGCGACGAGCCCGCTGCCTGCCCCGACTGCGGCGGCGCCTCGCCGCGCGTGCTTTCGGCCGCGCCGCGGCTCGCGCTCATGGCGGCCGACACGCGCCTCGCGATGGCCACCAACGAGCGCGCGCGGCACGAGCCCGCGAGCTCGCGCGACTACGCGCGATTGCGGCATCCGTCGGGCTGCGGATGCTGCTCGACGAACGCGCGCCGCGGTGCCACGGTGACCGCGTCGAACGGTGCCAAATCGGCACCGTCGCGGCGGCCGTGGATGATCTCGCATTGAGATTTCGGCAAGTTTTCATGCATGCGCTGTAAGCATGCAAGGGATGCGGGAAAGTAGTGCTTTCGGCCGATCTCCCTCTGCAGAGGGTGGATTCGGCGGCCCGCTCGCATGCGTGAAACTTGCCCAAAACTTTCTGGATTGTTTCGAAACGGCGAACGCCGTGATTCTTTTTGCGGCGATTCAAAAGGGGCCAACAGGATCAAACTTCTCCTCACGGACAAACCACCGTTCAACCTGAAGGAGATACCAAATGACCGCCTCGAAGATCCTCGCTGCCGTTGCCGTTGCCCTGCTTGCCGCCACCGGCGCACATGCCGAAACCTATGACGGCGTCCACACCGTGCACTCCACGGTCTCGCGTGCCGAAGTCGAATCGCAAGCCGTGGCAGCCGCCCGTGCCGGCGATGCCTACAGCGAAGGTGCCACCGCCGGTGCGCAAACCTTCAGCTCGACCGCCGACCGCGCAACCGTTCGTGCCGAAGCCGTTGCCAAGGCCCACGACCCGCTGCAAAGCCTCGACCGCCGCGCGTTCTACCGCGACGAAGTGCCGCAAGCCTACAAGAAGCCCAGCGTGTCGTTCACGCGCCAAGCTGGCCTCTGAGCCACGGTGCCAAGCCGGTGCGAGAGCATCGGCCGCATGAAAGAAGCGAATGAGGAAAGGGCCTGCGGGCCCTTTCTTCGTGCGTGGTGCGACAGCGCGCCGCTCACGCCAGCGTCTCGCCTTCCTCGAGCACGCCCGCCTTGCGCAGTGCCGCGTCGAGCCAGCTGGCCGTCGTGTGGCCTTGCCTGATGGCTTCGATGCGCGCGGCTTCGTCCTCGACCTTCTTCTGCGCCGCGCGAAGCAGGGTGTCGACTTTCTCTCGCTCGACCACCACCACGCCATCGGCATCGCCGATCACCAGATCGCCGGCACGCACGGCCACACCGCCGACCGACACCGGATGCCCGATGCGTCCCGAGGCCAGCTTGGTCGGGCCGTTGGGATTGGTGCCCACCGAGAACACCGGGAAGTCCATCTCGTCGATCTCCACGCTGTCGCGCACTGCGCCGTCGATCACCACGCCGGCGATGCCGACCTGGCGGCAGGCATTCATCATGATCGTGCCCATCAGCGCCGCGCTGCGGTCGCCCTTGCCGTCGATCACCAGCACGTCGCCCGGCTGCGCGAGCGCGATCGCGGCATGGATCATCAGGTTGTCGCCGGGCCGCACCTCCACCGTGAGCGCGCTGCCCACCAGCTTCATGCGGTGGCGCAGGGCCTCGATGCGGCCGTGCAGCGCGCCGCGGCGGCCCGCGACGTCGGCGAGGATGGCCGGCTGGAAGGCCGCGGCACGGCGCAGCAGTTCGGGAGCAACGCGCTCGAAGTCGCGAACGATGTCGGGATGCGGGTTCATGGTCTGGTGTTCTCTCATTCGGCCTTGACGTCGGCGTCCTTCACCACGCGGCCCCACTTGCGCTTGTCGGCCGCGAGGAAGGCGCGGAACTGCTCGGGCGTGCTGCCCACCGGCTCGAGTCCATCGGACGTGAGGCGCTTGGCGATCTCGGGCTGTGCGAGCACCTTCGCGATCTCGCGCTGCAGGCGTTCGACCACGGCCGGCGGCGTGTTCTTCGCCGCGCAGATGCCGGCCCAGGTCACGGACTCGACCTCGGCGACGCCGGCCTCGGCCACGGTCGGAATCTCGGGAAAGGCCGCGAGCCGGCGCGGACTGGCCACCGCGAGCGCGCGCAGCTTGCCGGCGCGCGCGTACTGCATCGAGCTCACGGGCTGGTCGAAGATCATCGAGACCTGGCCCGCGATCAGGTCGGTCGTGGCCTGGCCCGTGCCCTTGTAGGCCACGTGCACGATGTCGATGCCCGCGCGGCTCTTGAGCATCTCGCCCGCGAGGTGGCCGCCCGTGGCCGTGCCCGAGGACGCGAAGTTGATCTCGCCGGGCTTCTGCTTCGCGTAGGCGACCAGCTCCTTCACGTTCTTCACCGGCAGGCTCGCGTTGACCAGCAGCATGTAGGGTGCATTGACGACCTGCGTGACCGGCACGATGTCCTTCTCGGGATCGAAGGGCATGCTTTTCAGCACATGCGGCTGGATCGACAGCGTGCCCGTGGTGCACATCAGCAGCGTGTGGCCATCGGCCGGCGCGGCGAGCAGGGCCGAGGCCGCGATGTTGCCGCCGGCGCCGGGGCGGTTGTCGATCAGCACCTGCTGGCCCAGCCCTTCGGCGAGCCTGGGCGCGATCAGCCGCGCCACCACGTCGTTCGAGCCGCCCGGCGAGAAGCCCACGAGGATCTTCACGGGCTTCGATGGAAAGGTGTCGGCCGCGCTCGCGGTGGCGGCGCCGAGCCAGGCCGTGCCCGCGGCCACGACCGGCAGCAGCGTGAGGAGGGAGCGGAGTTTCATTGCGGTTCCTGGTGAAGCGGTTGGCCCGAGAGTTCGGCGCAAGCGCGCGCGATGCGCCGGCAGCCTTCGAGCAGCTGTTCCGTGCCGGCGGCGAACGAGAGGCGGAAGTGCGTCGGCACGCCATAGGCGCTGCCCTGCAGTGCCGCGAGGTTCTGCGCGTCGAGCAGGTGCATCACCCAGTCGTCGCTGTCGGCGATCGTGGTGCCCTGCGGTGTGCGCAGCCCGAACAGCGCGCTGCACGAGGCGAAGACGTAGAAGGCGCCGTCGGGCACCTCGCAGCGGATGCCGTCGATGGCATTGAGCGCCTCGATCACCGTGTCGCGCCGCGCCCGGTAGGCCTGGCGGTTGGTGGCGATGCTGTCCTGCGGCCCGGTGAGCGCCGCGATGGCGGCCGCCTGCGCGATCGAGTTCGGTCCCGAGGTGCTCTGCGACTGCAGCTTGACCATCGCCTTGATCAGCGCCGCGGGCCCGGCGCCGTAGCCGATGCGCCAGCCCGTCATCGCATAGGCCTTGGAGACGCCGTTCACCGTCAGCGTGCGTTCCTGCAGGTCGGGCGCCACCTCGGCGAGGGTGGCGAAGGGTGCGTCGCCGTAGACCAGGTGCTCGTAGATGTCGTCGGTCAGCACCCAGACCTGCGGATGGCGCCGCAGCACCTCGGCCAGTGCCAGCAGCTCGGCGCGCGTATAGGTGGCCCCGCTCGGGTTGTTCGGCGAGTTGAGCATCAGCCAGCGCGTGCGGCCGGTGATGGCGCGCTCGAGGTCGGCGGGCTGCAGCTTGAAGCCCGCGGCGGCCGGGCCGTCGACGAACACCGGCACGCCGCCGGCCAGCCGCGCGATGTCGGGGTACGAGACCCAGTAGGGCGCCGGCACGATGACCTCGTCGCCGGCCGCCACCGTGCACATCAGCGCATTGAAGATCACCTGCTTGGCGCCGGTGCCGACGATGATCTCGCCCGGCGCGTAGCGCAGCCGGTTCTCGCGCAGGAACTTGGCCGCGATGGCCTCCTTGAGCGCCGGCGTGCCGCCGACGTCGGTGTAGCGCGTCTGGCCGTCGGCCATCGCGCGGATGGCGGCCTGCTTGATGTGTTCGGGCGTCTCGAAGTCGGGCTCGCCGGCGGTGAGGCCGAGGATGTCCCGGCCCTGCGCGCGCAGCTCGCGCGCCCTCTGGCCGGCCATGGAACTCGGAGAAGGCTGGATCCGGTTCAGTCGTGGTGCGATGTGAAGCATGCGGCCAGTATCGAAGTGCCATCGCCGCGGGACAAACGAGTAATCGGCGTGGCTCGGTATTCCTTTTTTTCCTGGCCGGTGGTGGGCGTACATTCCGCCGCATGAACTTCACCTTCAAGCAGCTCGAGGCCTTCCTGTTCAGCGCCAGGCTCCAGAGCTTCAGCGCCGCGGCGGTGAAGCTGCACACCACGCAGTCGGCCATCTCCAAGCGGCTGGCCGAGCTCGAGGAGTCGCTCGGCGGTCCCTTGCTGCACCGCAGCTCGCACGGCCTGGAACTGGCGCAGGCCGGCCGCGAGCTGCTGCCGCTGGCGGAAGAGGCACTGCGGCTGTGGCAGCGCATCGAGCACGACATCAGCCTCGACAAGACGCTGCGCGGCAGCTTCCGCGTGGGCGTGACGGAGCTGATCGCGATGACCTGGCTCACGCGGCTGATCCAGCTGCTGCAGAAGCTGCATCCGCAGGTGACGATCGAGCCGGTGGTCGACGCCGGCCTCACGCTGTTCGAGCGGCTCGAGGCCAACAAGCTCGACCTGACGATCATGCCGGGCACCTTCTGGGGCCAGGCCTTCGAATCGGTCAAGGTGGGGCAGGTCGACCAGGCCTGGATCGCGAGTCCGCGGCTGCGCATTCCGCAGCGCGCGCTGAAGCCACACGAGTTCGCCGACTACCCCGTGATCGAGCAGCCCGCGGGCGCCTCGAAGAACCGCTTCTACGAGGCCTGGCGCGCCGAGCACGGCTTCCGTTTCGGCAAGGTCATGCTGACCAACAGCACGACGGTGCTGCGCGAGCTGACGATCAGTGGCTTCGGCATCAGCCAGCAGGCGCTCGACTACGTGCGGCCCGACATCCGCAGCGGCCTGCTGCGCATCGTGCGCAGCGACCCGATGCCGCCGCCGCTGGTCTACAGCGCGGTGCACCGGCGCGACAACGCGAGCCCGGCGCTGGCACGCATCGTCGAGTTGGCCGTGCAGACCTGCGACTTCAAGCTGCGCGCGAGCCAGCACGACGTGGCGCCGGCGGGGCCCGCGCGCGGCGCGGGCACGCGCCAGCGCGCGCTGCGCCCGGGCGCGAAGAAGCCCGTGAAGGCGGCCCGGCGCTAGGATTCGGGCGGGATTGTTGAAATATACGCATTGCGTATAAACTCGACGCCTATGAACATCCCGCAGCAAGTGCTACTCCGCGACGCGATGCGTCAGCTCAACATGACGCGCGATGCCTTCGCCGAGCGCATCGGCAGCCGCAGAAGGGCGCTCGACGCCTGGCTGTTGCCCGACGAGTCGAACGAGTTCCGGGCCATGCCCGAGGTCGCGCGGCGCTTCGTGAGCGAGATCCTGGCGTCGAGCGGGCGTCCCGGTGAATATACGCAGAGCGCACAGGATGGCGCGCTGCGCCGGTCGCTCAATGTCGACGGCGCGCAGCACCTGCTGTCGGTGGCCCAGTTCGACCGCGAGGCCATCGACGAGCTGTTCCGGCTCGCCGACGTGATGCAGCCGATCGCGCGCCGCCGCAAGGTCAGCCGCGTGCTCGAGGGCGCGGTGCTCGCCAACCTGTTCTTCGAGGCCAGCACGCGCACGCGCGTGAGCTTCGGCGCCGCGTTCTGCCGGCTCGGCGGCTCGGTCTGCGACACGACGGGCTTCACCTTCTCCTCGATGGCCAAGGGCGAATCGATCCGCGACACCAGCCGCGTGATCAGCGGCTATGCCGACGCGATCGTGGTGCGCCATCCCGAGCAGGGTTCGGTCGCCGAATTCGCGCGCGCCACCAACGTGCCGGTCATCAACGGCGGCGACGGACCGGGCGAGCATCCGAGCCAGGCGCTGCTCGACCTCTACACCATCCAGCGCGAGTTCTCGCGCCTAGGCAAGCTGGTCGACGGCGCGCATGTCGCGATGGTCGGCGACCTCAAGTACGGCCGCACCGTGCATTCGCTGATCAAGCTGCTCGCGCTGTACCGCGGCCTGAAGTTCACGCTGGTCGCGCCGCCGCAGCTCGCCATGCCGGCGGAGATCGTGGAGCTGGTGAGCCGCAACGGCCACGTGGTGGAGACGGCCACCGCGCCGGCGCAGGCGTTGGCCGGCGCCGACGTGGTCTACGCGACGCGCATCCAGAAGGAGCGCTTCGCGCACGACGAGGTGCTCGAGGGCTTCGACCAGGCCTTCGCGATCGACCGCGCGCTGGTCGATGCGGCGTGCAGGAAGGACGTGGTGCTGATGCATCCGCTGCCGCGCGACGGCCGCCCGGGCTCGCACGACCTGAGCACCGACCTCGACAACGACCCGCGGCTGGCGATCTTTCGCCAGACCGACAACGGCATCCCGGTGCGCATGGCCATCTTCGCCACGCTGCTGGGCGTGGACCGGCTCGTGAGCCGCTCGATGCGCGACGCGACGTGGACGCCGCCCGCGCACATCGGCCCCGACGACAGCAGCTTCCACGGCCTCGACTGAGCGATGCGCGAAACCGCCATCGAGCGCGGGTAAGCTCGCCGCCCATGAAGCGCAACACCACCGCCAAGTCCACCAGCGTCACCTCCGCGCCCAACGGCAAGGCCTCGGCCGCCGATGCCTCCGGCGGCGCCCAGGTGTTCGCGGTGCTCGCGCGCATCGAGACCCTCTGGTCCTCGCTCGGCCCGGTGGGCCAGCGCATCGCCGACTTCATCGTGAAGAACCCGCGCGAGGTGGTCCACATGTCGGTCAGCGAGGTGGCCGAGCGCACCGGCTCGAGCGAGGGCAGCATCGTCGGCCTGTGCAAGAACCTCGGCGCCACCGGCTTCCAGCAGATCAAGATCGCGCTGGCGCAGGAGATCGTGCGGCCGGTGCAGTTCATCCACGAGGACCTCGATCCGCAGGACGCGGCCGATGCGGTGATCCGCAAGATCTTCCAGAGCAACGTGCAGACCCTGCACGACACGCAGGCTACGCTCGATGCCGGTGCGATGGAGCGCGCGGTGAAGCTGCTGCGCGACGCCGAGCGCATCGAGATCTACGGCATCGGCAGCTCGGCCACCATCGCCGAGGACGCGCACTACCGCATGCTGCGCATCGGCCTCAACGCGAAGGTGGTGGTCGATTCGCACGTGCAGGCGATCAGCGCCTCGCTCACCGACTCGCGGGTGGCGGTGCTGACCATCTCGCACTCGGGCAGCACGCACGAGACCGTGACCGCGACGCGGCTGGCCAAGGAGGCCGGCGCCTCGACCGTGTGCATCACCAACTTCGGCAAGTCGCCGATCCAGGCCTTCGCCGACGTGCTGCTGTTCACCATGGCGCGCGAGACCAACTTCCGCACCGAGGCCATGACCAGCCGCCTCGCGCAGCTCGCGATCATCGACGTGCTGATCGCCTGCCTGGCGCTGTCGGACTACGACACCTCGGTGCGCACGCTGCGCCAGACCTTCGACGTGCTGTCGCTCAAGCGGTACTGAGGCGGCTGCGCTCGGGCGGGCGCGCGGGCAGGACGGTCACCTCGGCCGTGGCGCGCGGCGGCAGCAGGCCGGCGACCGAGGGCGCCACCGCCTCGGGCGTGGTGCCCACCAGCAGGCAGGCCATGCCCAGCCGCGCGGCGCCCGCGGCATCGGTGGCCGGGTTGTCGCCGATCACCACCGTGCTCGCGGGCTCGGCGCCCAGGCAGCGCAGGCCTTCCTCGAACAGCAGCGGCTCGGGCTTGCCGACGATGCGCCAGGGCTGCACGCCGCTGGCCGTGAGCACGGCCGCGAGCAGCGAGCCGGTCTCGGGCACCACGCGGCCGTGCGGGCCCGGATGGGTGGCGTCGGCGTTCGTGACCACCAGCCGCGCGCCGCGCAGCAGCTCGTTGGCCACCGCGCCCAGCCGCGCATGGCTGAAGCGCATGTCGAGCGCGAGCAGCACGAACTCGGCCTCGGACGCGACCAGCCGGAAGCCGAGCGCGCGCGCATGGCGCTGCAGGGCGGGCGTGCCCACCACCATCAGCCGCGCCGTGGGGTGCTGGCGCGCGAGCAGGCTCACGGCGAGCTCGCCGGCCAGCACGATGCGCTCGGGTGGCGCGCGCAGGCCGAGCCGGCGCAGCCGCAGCGCGAGGCCCTGGGCGGTGTGGGTCGAGTTGTTCGACACGATCGCGAAGCGGCCCTCGAAACGCTCGAGGAGTTCGGCCGCGCCGTCGATGGCCTCGTTCTGGCGCACCAGCGTGCCGTCGAGGTCGAGCAGCAGGTGACGCGCCTGCGCGAGCGGTGCCAGGTCCGCTGCCGCGGGGCCTCCCGGCGCCCGGGTCTGGGTTGCGATGTTCTTCATGGATCTCCGGTTCGGGCCATCGGGGAGCGGGGTGCTGGCCGTGCGGCGGGATTGTATTGAACATTGCTCAGTCGATTGCTAATTTTCAAATGAGCTTATTTCATTTGCTTGTCATCTTCGACTTCTAAAGTTCAACGCAACCGAGCGAGGCACTCGCCCGCGCAACGCCCCCGAACCGAAGGAATCGATCATGAAGAAACTCCTGGCCATCGCCGCCGCCGCCGTCTCGTTCAGCGCGCTGCTGGCCCTCCCGTCCCATGCCCAGTCCGTCGCCGACGGCTCGCGCGAGCATCCGCTGCGCGTGCTGCTGATTCCGGCCGACGGCGGCACCGAGTCGGGCACCAAGGCCGACTACGCGCCGGTGTTCAACGCCATCACGCGCAGCACCGGCCTGAACTTCGACCTCAAGGTCGGCCAGTCGTACGGTGCCGTGGTCGAGGGCATGTGCAACCAGCTCGCCGACATCGCCTTCTTCGGCCCGGTGTCGTACGTGCAGGCCCACAAGCGCGGCTGCGCGCAACTGCTGGCCGTGGGCGTGGAGAAGGGCGCCTCGGTCTACTACGCCGGCATGTTCGCCAAGGCCAATGCGCCGATCGCCTCGATCAAGGACCTGAAGGGCAAGCGCGTGGCCTTCGGCGACGTGAACTCGGCCTCGAGCTTCACCTTCCAGATCGCGATGCTGCTCGACGCCGGCATGGACCCGGCCAAGGACCTGTCGGCGATCCGCATGACCGGCAGCCACGCCAGCAGCCTGGCCGCGCTGGTGCAGGACCAGGTCGACGTGGCCTCGCTCTCGTTCGACTCGTACGAGAAGGCGGTCAAGCAGGGCGCGGCCGATCCGAAGACCATCAAGGTGATCGCCAAGAGCATGGCCATTCCCTATCCGCCGCTGGCACTGAACTCCAAGCTGCCCGAGGCGCTGAAGACGAAGCTCAAGGACGCCTTCCAGACCGTGAACAAGGCGCCCGGCATCACGCCCGACATGATCCGCGGCTACGGCGGCGGCAAGATCGACGGCTACGACACCAGGTTCTCCGAGGAGGAGTTCAACGTCGCCGCGGAGAAGCTGGGCCTGCTGACCGACGACCTCAAGGGCCGCATCCTCGCCAAGGCGGCCGAGCGTTGATCGCCGGCGATCGCACGCACGCCCCCGAGCCCGCTGCCGGAAGCACGCCCATGCTGCAGTTCGAATCGGTCGCCATGCGCCATCCCGACGGCACGCGCGCGCTCGGCGGCGTCTCGCTTGAGGTGCCCGCGGGCCAGTTCTGCGTGGTGCTGGGCGCCTCGGGCGCCGGCAAGTCGACCCTGCTGCGCACCGCCAACGGCCTGGTCGTGCCCACGCAGGGCACGGTGCGGGTCGAGGGGGTGCGCATCGCGCCGGGCTCGCTGGCGCGCGTGCGTCCGCGCATCGGCATGATCCACCAGCAGTTCAACCTGGTGCTGCGCTCGAGCGTGGCCGAGAACGTGCTCGCCGGCGCCTTGCCGGCCCTGGGCACCTGGCGCGCGCTGCTCGGCCTGTTCACCGACGCGCAGCGGCGCAAGGCCTGCGAACTGGTCGAGTCGGTGGGCCTGGGCGAGGAGCACCTGCTGCGCCGCGTGAGCGAGCTCTCGGGCGGCCAGCAGCAGCGCGTGGGCATCGCGCGCGCCTTCATGCTCGATCCGCCGCTGGTGCTGGCCGACGAGCCGGTGGCCAGCCTCGATCCGCAGACCAGCCACGACGTGCTGTCGCTGCTGCGCCGGCAGGCGCGCGAGCGCGGCACCACGGTGCTGTGCAGCCTGCACCAGATCGAACTGGCCTGCGAGTTCGCCGACCGCATCGTGGCCCTGCGTCGCGGCGTGGTCGTGTTCGACGGCGCGCCGCGGCTGTTCCAGCCGCAGGTCTTCGATGCGATCTACGGCCGCGACGATGCGGCGCCGGCGTCCGTGCCCGCGGCCCGGCCGCCGTTGGCCGGCGAGCCCGAGGCGGCGCTGCCGCTGCACGCCGGTGCCCTGGAGCTCGCGCGATGAACACGATCTCTTCCTCCTCTTCCGAGGCGCGCGCGTCGCGCCCGGCCTCGGCCTGGGAGCTTCCGCAGCCCTTCGGCACCCGCACGCTGGTCGTGCTGCTGCTGGTGCTCGTGGTGGGCTTCTTCGCGGGCCAGCGCGTGGAGATGGGCCGCATGCTCTCGCTGACCGGCGAGGGCGTGCTCGCCGCGGTGGGCCTGCGTGACAACTCGCAGGTGCTCTCGGGGCTGGGCTCGATCGCGCGCTCGCTGTTCCCGCCGCAGATCTCCGAGCAGACCGAGGTCGCGCGCATCGAGGGCTTCGACCGCAACCGGCTGCCCTGGTTCTCGCGCGTCGAAATGCTCGAGACGCACGAACCGAAGCTGAATCCCGAGACCCTGCAGATGGAGGACCGCGTCGAGCGCCGCGAGGTGCTGATCGAGCCGCTGGGCTACCTGTGGCACGTGGCGGTGAAGATGCTCGAGACCTTCGAGATCGCCGTGTGGGCTACGCTGATCGCGATCGTGCTGAGCGCGCCGCTGGCCTGGTGCAGCGCGAGGAACTACGCGCCCAACCGCCTGGCCTACGGCCTCGCGCGCAGCGTGGTCGGCCTGTTCCGCGCGGTGCCCGAGCTGGTGAGCGCGCTGTTCCTGGTGCTGGCCTACGGCTTCGGCCCGATCGCCGGCGTGCTGGCCCTCGCGCTGCATTCGGCCGGCTTCCTCGGCAAGTTCTACGCCGAGGACATCGAGACCGCCGACGACAAGCCGCAGGAAGCACTGCGCGCCATCGGCGCCAGCAAGCTCAAGGTGATGCGCTTCGCGGTGCTGCCGCAGGTGATGCCGCAGTTCATCGCCTACACGCTCTACGTGCTCGACCGCAACGTGCGCATGGCCACCGTGGTCGGCTTGGTCGGCGCGGGCGGCATCGGCCAGGAGCTCAAGGGCCGCTACGACATGTACAACTATGCGCACGTCGGCACGATCCTGATCGCGATCTTCCTGACGGTGCTGGTGCTCGACCGCATCGCCGCTCGGCTGCGCAGCCGCTATGGCTGAGCCCTGAGTCCCCGCGGGCACCGCGTTCGCGGCGCCGCTCCCTCTTCACCGATTTCTGTCCGAACTGTCGCGCGGCTCGTCCGCTGCGCGCAGCGGCTTCGGCCGCGCCTTTGTCTCCTCACACTCCTCGATCCCAAAAGGAACCCTCATGAAAACAGCATCTTCCCGGTACGGCCTCGCTGCGGCAGGCCTTCTCCTGTGCCTGAGCCTCGCCGCCTGCGGCGGCGGCGGTGGTGGGGGCGGCGGCCTGCCGATCCTGCCGCCGGGCCAGACCCCGCCGGCCGGCGATGGCAACAACGGCAACGGCACGCCGCCGGCCCAGCCCGCCCTCAAGTGCGCGCCCTGAGGCCGCGCCTTCGTCCAGACATCCCTTCGCCCCCGCGTTGAAAGCATCTCCCATGAACACCACTTCCCGTCGCGATTTCTTCCGCAAGTCGGCCGGCGCCATCGGCGCGGCCTCGGCCCTCACCATGCTCCCGCCCGTGATCCGCAAGGCCCTCGCGGTCGAGGCCGCGGTCGACACCGGCTCCATCAAGGACATCAAGCACATCGTCATCCTGATGCAGGAGAACCGCAGCTTCGACCACTACTTCGGCACGCTGAAGGGCGTGCGCGGCTTCGGCGACCGCTTCCCGCTGCCGCTGGCCAACGGCAAGTCGGTGTTCTTCCAGTCCAACACCACCGCGGGCACGCCCGAGATCCAGCCGTTCCGCCGCGACTCCACGATCGCCAACGCGCTGATCGGCTCGGGCGCGCCGCACAACTTCCCCGACATGCAGGGCGCCTGGGCGCAGGGGAAGATGGACCGCTGGATCCAGTTCAAGGGCCAGGTGGCGATGGGCTACTACCTGCGCGAGGACATCCCGTTCCAGTTCGCGCTGGCCGATGCCTTCACGATCTGCGACGGCTACCACTGCTCGATCCTCACCGGCACCGATCCCAACCGCATCGTGTTCTGGTCGGGTTCCAACTTCAACCCCGAGCTGCGCAAGAAGGGCATCAACAGCACCGACACCGACTCGGAACCCGTCAATTCGCGCTGCTGGCCGAGCCCGTCGAACTGGATCGCCGGCAACCCGCAGGAAGCCGACGGCACCGGCCAGAAGAACGCGACCACGGGCGCCTACAACTACAAGTACGTCAACAACGCGTTCAAGTGGGACACGCTGCCCGACGTGCTGCAGAAGAACGGCATCAGCTGGCACATCTACCAGAACATGAACAACAACTGGACCGGCGCCATGAACGGCTGCCTGGCGTTCCAGAGCTTCCGCACCGCGCAGCCCGGCTCGCCGATCTACCAGCACGGCCTGACCGGCGGTCCCGCCGCGGCCGACGGCGCCACCAACTTCCTGGCCCAGCTCAAGCAGGACGTGATGAACGACACCCTGCCGCAGGTCTCGTGGGTGCTGCCCACGCAGGCGCTGGCCGAACACCCGGGCAGCAGCGAGGGCACGGCCGGCGCGGCCGACTTCATCTCCGACGTGCTGAGCGCGCTGACCTCGAACCCCGCGGTCTGGAGCAAGACGGCGCTGTTCGTGACCTTCGACGAGAACGACGGCTTCTTCGACCACCTGGCGATGCCCGCCGTGCCCTCGTACGACGCCAACGGCAACCTGATGGGCAAGTCCACCGTGCCGCTCGATGGCGAGTACTTCGATGCCTCGGTCGGCAGCTACCTCAACGCCGCCGACACCGTCAGCGGCAAGATCCGCCCCTGGGGCCTGAGCTCGCGCGTGCCGATGTACGTGGTGTCGCCGTGGAGCAAGGGCGGCTGGGTCAACTCGCAGGTGTTCGACCACACCTCGATGGGCCGTTTCCTCGAGAAGCGCTTCGACATCACGATCGACGCCATCAGCCCGTGGCACCGCGCGGTCTGCGGCGACCTCACGAGCTGCTTCGACTTCGTCAGCCCGAACGACCCGGTGGTGCCCAAGCTGCCCGACACCAGCGGCTATCCCGCCATCAACACGGCGCAGAAGGCGCTGGGCAACACCGGCGTCATCACCAAGGCGCCCGTGCCCGCCACGCCGCTGTTCCAGGAGACCGGCACGCGCTTCTCGCGCGCGCTGCCCTACGAGCTGCACACCAGCGCGCGCGTCGAGGCGCGCGGCCTGGTCTCGCTGATCTTCAGCAACACCGGCGACCAGGGCGCGGTGTTCCACGTCTACGACAAGCTGCACCTGGACCGCATCCCGCGCCGCTACACGGTCGAAGCCGGCAAGCAGCTGCAGGACTACTGGGACACCGGCGCCAGCGACGGCGGCAAGTACGACCTCTGGGTCTACAGCACCAACGGCTTCGTGCGCAGCTTCAGCGGCGACGCGATGGCCTTCAATTCGGCCGCCTTCAGGCCCGAGGTCCAGGTCTGCTACGACCCGGCCGCCGGCAACGTCTACGTGAAGGTGCACAACAACGGCAGCATCGACGGCGAGGTGACGGTGCAGTCGAACGCCTACCGCACCGACGGCCCCTGGACCCTCAAGGCGCCGAAGGGCGACATGGGCACGCTGCACTGGGAGCTCAAGGACAGCGGCCACTGGTACGACTTCACCGTGACCGCCGGCAACGCCGTGCGCCGCTTCGCGGGCCGTGTCGAGACCGGCAAGCCCACCGTGAGCGACCCCGCGATGGCGATGCACCTGCGGGCCTGAGCGCGCTTCCACCCCCACGAGGAGAAACACCATGAAGAAGAACAAGCGCATGCCGCGCGGCGCGAGCCTGCTCGGCGCCTCGCTGGCCCTGGCCGCGATCTGCGGGCCGGCCCTGGCCCAGACGGTGCCGGTGGTCTGGGACCCGGCCAAGGCCAACCTCGGGATCGGCACCGGTGCCGGCACCGGCGTCACCGGCAGCAACAACCAGGCGATCGGCGAGGGCGCGGGCAACACGGTCAACGGCAGCGGCAACCAGGCCATCGGCCAGAACGCCGGCAACAACGTGACCGGTTCCACCAACCAGGCCATCGGGCAGGGCGCCGGCAGCAACGTCACCGGCACCAGCGACATCTCGATCGGCCTGGGCGCGGGCAACAACGTCAGCACCAACTGGAACCTCGCGATCGGCAACAACGCCGGCACCAACGTGTCGGGCGGCAATGCCAACGTCGGTATCGGCTTCGAGTCGGGCCAGAACGTCAAGGGCGGCTGGAACCAGTCGATCGGCCGCAGCGCGGGCGACAACGTCACCGGCGACCACAACAACGCCACCGGCTTCCATGCCGGCAGCGGCGTGACCGGCAGCGACAACAACGCCACCGGCACCAACGCCGGCATGACCGTGACCGGCAGCAACAACAACGCCATGGGCAACGGTGCCGGCAGCAAGGTCACGGGCAGCGACAACACCGGCATCGGCACCAATGCCGGCAGCAACGTGACGGGCAGCAACAACGTGTCGCTCGGCGAGGGCGCGGGCAACAACGTCGGCACCAACTGGAACCTGGCCATCGGCGAGGGCGCGGGCAGCAACGTGTCGGGCAAGAACGCCAACCAGGCGATCGGCTACTACGCGGGCACCAACGTCAACGGCGGCTGGAACCAGACCATGGGCCGCAGCTCGGGCCAGAACGTGACCGGCGACTACAACAACTCGACCGGCTACGCGGCCGGCTCGAACGTGACCGGCAGCCGCAACGACGCCACGGGCCAGAACGCCGGCCAGAACGTGACCGGCAACGACAACGAGGCCTACGGCACCGGCGCCGGCAGCAACGTCAAGGGCAACGGCAACCAGGCCTACGGCACGGGCGCGGGCAACAACGTCAACGGCAGCAACAACCTGTCGATGGGCCAGGGCTCGGGCGCGGGCGTCACCGGCGTGGGCAACCAGGCCTCGGGCATGCAGGCCGGCGCGGGCGTCTCGGGCAACAACAACATCGCCACCGGCCAGGCCGCGGGCGGCGGCGTGCAGGGCAGCAACAACGTGGCCTCGGGCACGATGGCGGGCCAGGCGGTCAGCGGCAACTCGAACCTCGCGCAGGGCAACAGCGCGGGCCAGCACGTGCGCGGCAACGACAACATCGCGATCGGCTCGGGCTCGGGCGCCTACGTGAGCGCGAACCAGACCGCCTCGATCGGCGTCGGCGCGCGCGCCAGTGCCGACAACGCGCTGGCCATCGGCAGCAATGCGCAGGCCTTCGAGGACTCGGGCGTGGCGATCGGCAACGGCGCCGTGGTGAACCATGCGAACAGCGTGGCGCTCGGCGCCGGCAGCGCGACCACGCGCGGCGCGCTCGACAACTACACCGCGATCGGCATGGCCGGCGTGCAGTCGTCGATGGGCGAGGTGGCGCTGGGCAACCGCCAGATCACCGGCGTGGCGCCGGGCAGCGCGCCCACCGACGCCACCAACGTCGGCCAGGTGCAGGGCATGGTGAAGGAGGGCGTGAGCCAGGCCAATGCCTACACCGACACCGTGGCCGCGCAGGGCCTGCCGGTCGGCAAGGCCTACACCGACCTCACGGCCAGCCGCCTGCAGAGCCAGATCGACGACACGGCCCGCCGTGCCTACGCCGGCATCGCCAGCGTGGCCGCGATGGAGGCCGCGCCGATGGTGCCCGGCAAGATCAGCTATGCCGTGGGACTGGGCAACTACCGCAGCGAGAGCGCGATCGGCGGCTCGCTGCGCCACACCTCGCAGGACGGCCGCTACAGCGTCACGCTCGGCGTGGGCGCGAGCAGCTCGGGCGTGGTGACGCGCGTGGCGCTCACGGGCGTGTTCGACTGAGAACGGTGCCGGCGGGCGCAGGGGGCTCTGCTATAACGCAGCGGCCCCGTTCAACCCGCCGCACCCCTCATGCACAACACGTCGCTGACGCTGCTCAAGTGGATCTTCATCGCCGTCGGACTGGGCCTGCTGCTCATCGCGATCGTGGTGCCCAACGAGGCCAAGTGGCTGCTCACGCTGCTGGGCCTGATGTTCACGGGCGTGGGCGGCGGCATCCTGTTCGTCGGCGAGCGCAACGCGAAGCGCGCGGCCTGGCTGCTGCAGCACGGCCAGCGCATCGATGCCGAGCTGCGCGAGGTCGAGCTCAACACCTCGTTCCAGGTCAATGGCCGGCATCCCTACCGCGCCATCGTCGAGGCGCGCGCCGGCTTCGGGCGCGAGCTGCGGCAGTTCCGCAGCGCCAACATCTGGTTCGATCCCACGCGGCACCTGAGCGGGCGCCGGATCGCGGTCTACGTCGATCCCGCGAACCCGAAGCGCTACCACGTGGACCTGTCGTTCCTGCCGCCGCGCGGCTGAGCTTCAGCGAACCAGCGCGAAGCGCGCGTGCAGCCCGCCCACGGCCGAGGGCGACACCCAGAGGTCGAAGTCGCCGGGCTCCACCGTGGGCCGCAGGTCGCGGCCGATGAAGGCCAGGTCGGCCGCGCGCAGCGCGAACTCGACCTGCACCGAGGCACCGGGCGCGATGCGCAGCTTGCGGAAATCCTTGAGCTCGCGCACCGGCCGCGTCACGCTCGCGGTGCGCTGCGCGATGTAGAGCTGCACCACCTCCTCGGCTTCGCGCTGGCCGGTGTTGGTGACGGTGGCGCGCACGCGCAGCGTGCCGTCGGCCATCGACAGCCGCTCGCTGTCGAGCGCGACGCCGTCGTAGCGCACCGGCGCGAAGCCCAGGCCGAAGCCGAAGGGATAGAGCGCCTCGTTGCTGGCCTCGATGTAGCGCGTCTTGAAGGCGGTGCCGGGCGCGTCGCTCGGCAGCGGCCGGCCGGTGCGCTTGTGGGCGTAGTAGTAGGGCACCTGTCCCGCTGCCTGCGGAAAGCTCACCGGCAGCCGGCCCGAGGGATTGAAGTCGCCGAACAGCACGTCGGCGATCGCGTGGCCGGTCTGCACGCCGAGGAACCAGGTCACGAGGATCGCGCGCGCATCTCGCACCACGGGCGGCAGCGCCATCGCGCGGCCGTTGCTCAGGAGCACGACGATCGGCTTGCCGGTGGCCGCGACCGCCTCGGCCAGCGCCTGCTGCACCAGCGGCAGGCCGATGTCGGCGCGCGAGCGCGATTCGCCCGACATGCGTTCGCCCTCGCCGATGGCCAGCACCACCACGTCGGCCTGGCGTGCCGCGGCCACCGCGGCCTCGATGCCGCCGGGCACGAGCGACTCGACGTTCGAGCCGCGCGTGACCGTGAGCGAGGCCGCGTCGCCGAGCGCGGCGCGCAGGCCCTGGTCGATGCCCACCGGCGCGCTCTGGCCCGGGAACAGGCTCCAGGCGCCCAGCAGGTCCTGTGTGCCCGAGGCGAAGGGGCCGATCAGCGCGACCTTGGTGCCGGTCTTCGCGAGCGGCAGCAGCGCGCCCTCGTTCTTCAGCATCACGATCGAGCGGCGCGCGCTCTCGCGCGCCAGCGCGATGAAGGCCGGGTCCTCGGCGCGCTGCGCGGCCGGCGGGCCGTCGAGGCCGCGCATCGGCTGGTCGAACAGGCCGAGCCTGAGCTTGGCGTACAGCACGCGGCGCACCGCGTCGTCGAGCCGCGCCATCGGCACCTCGCCCGCGGCGACCAGGCCCGGCAGCTCGCGCATGTAGAGGCCGCTCTGCATGCTCACGTCGGTGCCCGCGAGGAAGGCCTGCTTCGCGGCCTCGCGGCCGTTGGCCGCGTAGCCGTGCGCGATCAGTTCCTCGTCGGCCGTGTAGTCCGACACCACGAAGCCGCGGAAGCCCCACTCGCCGCGCAGCACGCCGGTCAGCAGCGCCGGATTGGCGGTCGAGGGAATGCCCGAGATCTCGTGGAAGCCGCTCATCAGCGACAGCGCCCCCGCGTCGAGCGCGGCGCGGAACGGCGGCAGGTAGACCTCGCGCAGCGTGCGCTCGGAGATGTCGACGGTGTTGTAGTCGAGCCCGCCCTCGGCCGCGCCGTAGCCCGCGAAATGCTTGGGCGTGGCGAGCAGCGCATCGGCGCGCGACAGGTCGTCGCCCTGGAAGCCGCGCACGCGCGCGGCGGCGAAGCGGCTCGCCAGCAGCGGGTCCTCGCCCACGCCCTCGATGCCGCGGCCCCAGCGCGCATCGCGCGCGATGTCGACCATGGGCGCGAAGGTCCAGCGGAAGCCGTCGGCGCTGGCCTCGACCGCCGCCGCGCGCGCGGTGCGCTCGGCCAGCGCGGGTTCCCAGCTCGCGGCCTCGGCCAGCGGCATCGGGAAGATGGTGCGAAAGCCGTGGATCACGTCGGCACCGAAGATCAGTGGAATGCCCAGGCGCGATTCCTGGACCGCGATGCGCTGCAGCTCGCGCTTGCGCACGAGGCCCTCGTTGTTGAAGAGGCCGGTCACGCGGCCCGCGCGCACCTCGTCGGCCTCGAGCTGCGCATTGCGCCGGTTGGCCTGCGGGTTGCCGGGAATGTTGGTGTCGGCCGGGCCGTAGAGGCTCAGCTGGCCGACCTTCTCCTCGACCGTCATGCGCGCGATCAGCGCTTCGATGCGCGGCTCGGTGGCGGCCGGGGCGGGCGAGACGGGAGACTGGGCGGAGGCGAGGAGGCTGGCGAGGAGGCCGAGGGCCAGAAGGAGGAACGGGGCTTTTTTTCCGACATGCATGGCCCTCCATTCTGCAGACATCGCCCGCCGCGGCCGCAAGCAGGTTTCCGCCCTGGCCGTAGGGCGATGTCCGACCTGCCCGCGCAGGCCCGGGCTATTCGGCCGTCGCGCCCGACTCCTTCGCCACCTTGACCCACTTGGTGGTCTCGCTGCCGATGAAGGCCGCGAGCTCGGCGGGCTTCATGTTCCCGGCCGTCACGCCCTGTTCCTCGAAGCGCTTCACGACGTCGGGTTGCTGCAGCGCGCGCGCGAGTTCGGTGTTGAGCCGCTGCACGATCTCGGGCGGCGTGCCGTGCGGCGCCATGAGCGCGAACCAGGTCGTCATGTCGTAGCCCTTGAGGCCGGCCTCGTCGAGCGTGGGCACGCCGGGGTAGGCGGGCGAACGCGCCTTGGTGGTGACGGCCAGCGCATGCACCTTGCCGGCCTTGACGTGCGGCGAGGCCGAGGGGCTGGTCTCGATCGCCATCTGGATCTGGCCGCCCATCAGGTCGGCCATCATCGGCGCGCCACCCTTGTAGGGCACGTGCACGATCTCGGTCTTCGTCATCGAGCGGAACAGTTCGCCCGAGATGTGCTCGGTGCTGCCGTTGCCGGCCGAGCCGAAATTGACCTTGCCGGGATGGGCCTTGATGTAGGCCACGAGTTCGGCCACGGTCTTCGCGGGCACCTTGTCGTTGACGATCAGCACGTTGGGCGTGGAGGCCACCAGCGCCACGGGGTCGAAGTCGCGCTGGAAGTCGTAGGCCAGCTTCTTGTAGAGGCCCGGCGCGATCGAATGCGCGATGGTCGCGAGGAACAGCGTGTAGCCGTCGGCCGGCGCCTTGGCCGCGATGGTCGCGCCCACGGTGCCGCCCGCGCCGCCGCGGTTGTCGACGATCACCGGCTGCTTGAGCGATTCCGAGAGCTTCTGCCCCACGGTGCGCGCGACGATGTCGGTGGTGCCGCCGGCCACGAAGGGCACGACGAGGGTGATGGGCTTGCTCGGCCAGTCGGCGGCGAAGGCGGGCAGGGTGCCCGCGCCGAGCAGCAGGGTCGCGAGGGCGGTGCGGAGGAAGGCTTGTCTTTTCATGGTCGCAGGGTCTTGGTGTTGTTGTGAAGAGGGTGGTCAGGCCACGCGGTTGCGCAGCGGCAGGCCGGCGTTCCAGCGGCGCAGGTTGTCGAGGAAGAGGGCGGCCACGCGCGCCTCGTTGCCGTCCGAATGGCCGGCGGTGTGGGGCGTGACGATGACGTTCGGCAGCGACCACAGCGGCGAGTCGGCGGGCAGCGGCTCGTGCGCGAACACGTCGAGGTAGGCGCCCGCGAGCGCGCCGCCGCGCAGCGCCTCGATCAGCGCGGCTTCGTCGACCACCTCGCCGCGCGCGACGTTCACGAGTCGCGCGCCCGGTGGCAGCAGCGCGAGCGCGGCCGCATCGACGAGCCCGCGCGTGCGTTCGGTCAGCGGGCAGGCGAGCAGCAGCCAGTCGGCGCGCGGCAGCACCCGGCCGATGTCCTCGAAGCGCACGCTCTCGACGGCGGGCGCGAGCGCTGCGTCGGCGCTGCTGCGCACCGAGACCACGCGCAGCCCGAGCGCCGACAGCAGCGCGCCCAGGCCCTGACCGATCGGTCCCCAGCCCACGATCACCGCGGTCTGGCCCGCGAGGTCGCGCGGCAGCCCGCTGCCCACGAGCGGCGCCCAGGTCTTCTCGCGCTGCGCCGCGAGCAGTTGCGGAAAGCGCCGCGCGAGCATCAGCACGCCGGCCAGCGCGGTCTGCACCACCACGCCCGCGTTGGCGCCCGAGGAGGTCGTCACCTCGACGCCGCGCGCGCGCAGCTCGCCGTACACGGGCCGGTCGGCGCCCGAGGAATGGGCATGCACCCAGCGCAGCGAGGGCGCATGGCGCAGCGCATCGTGGAAGCGCAGGGTATGCGGCAGCAGTTCGTGCTTGGTCGACAGGCCCGTGACGTCGCGCGAGACGAAGGCCACGTCGGCATCGTCGCCCTCGGCCACCACCAGGTGCGCGCGGCCGGCCAATGCCTCGGCCAGGCCGGTGCCGGCCTGAAGCGCGGCGGCTTCCGTCATCAGGATGCGCAGCGGCCCGCTCATTCGGCCGTTGCGCCCGACTCGCGAACGATGCTCTTCCATTTCTCGTACTCCTGCCGCGTGAACTTGCCGAACTGCTCGGGCGTGCCGCCCACCGGGTCGGCGCCCTCGCGGATCATCTGCGCTTCGAGCGAGGGCAGCGCGTCGTTGACCGATTTGTTGAGCAGCGCGATCACCGGCGCGGGCGTGCCCTTGGGCGCGAAGAAGCCGAACCAGGAGCCGGCCGAGAAATCGCCAAAGCCCTTCTCGGCCACGGTCGGCACGTCGGGCAGCGAGCGCGAGCGCTTGAGGCTGCTGACCGCGATCGCGCGCAGCTTGCCCGCGCGGATGTGCGGGATCACCGAGGGAATGGTCGCGAACATGAACTGGATGCGCCCCGCGAGCAGGTCGGTGAGCGCGTTGGCGCCCTTGTAGGGCACGTGCAGCGTGTCGGCGCCGATGCGCTTGCCGAGCATGTAGCTCGACAGGTGCGAGGAGGTGCCGATGCCGGTCGAGCCGTAGTTGAGCTTGTTGGGGTTGGCCTTGGCGTAGGCGATGAACTCCTCGAGCGTCTTCGCGGGCACCTCGGGATTCACCACCAGCACGTTGGGCACGTCGGCGATCTGCACCACGGGCACGAGGTCGCGCAGCGGGTCGTAGGGCAGGCTCTTGTAGAGCGTCTGGTTGACGGCCATCGGGCCCACCGAGTTGACGATCAGGGTGTAGCCGTCGGCCGGCGCGCGCACCACGAACTCGGTGCCGATGTTGCCGCCGCCGCCGGGCTTGTTGTCGATCACGAAGGGCTGGCCGAGCTTCTCGGACATCTGTTGCGTGACGGCGCGCGCGAGGATGTCGGTGGTGCCGCCCGCGGTGAAGGCGACGACCACGCGCACGGGCTTGGCGGGATAGGCGGCCTGCGCCTGCGCGCGCGGCGCGGCGCCGAGGCCCGCGGCCAGCAGCAGGGCCGCGGCCAGGCCCAGGAGCGGTCGCGGCAGGAGGGAGGGCTTGTCTCGTTTCATTCTTGTGATCCTCGGAGGGTGGGTGGGCTCTACACGGGCGGGGGAAAGTCGTACAGCGCGGCCGGGTTGTCGACCAGCACGCGCCGGCGCTGCGCCGCGTCGGGCAGCCAGCGCGCCAGCAGGTTCAGCAGGGCGCCGTCGTCGGGTACCTGCGCGGCCTCGAAGTAATTGATGTGCGGCCAGTCGCTGCCCCACACCACGCGCTCGGCATTGGCCCGCAGCAGCGCCTCGGCGAAGGGATCGATGTCGGCGTAGGGCGGGCCCAGGCCGGTGTTGCGGTCGGCGCCCGAGATCTTGGTCCAGGCCTTGCCGTCGGCCAGCAGCCGGCACAGCGTGCGGAAGCCCGGGTCCTCGATGCCGCGCGCGGCCGCCATGCGGCCCATGTGGTCGATCACCAGTGGCAGGCCCAGGCGCAGCAGGCGCGGCGCGAGTTCGACCAGGTCGGGTGCGTGGATCCAGATCTGCGCATGCCAGCCGCGTTCCGCGAGGCGCGGCGCGAGCGCTTCCAGCACCTCGATGCCCACGCCGTTGCGGTAGACCGCATGGCCGTCGCGCTGGAACAGGTTGAAGCGCACGCCGCGGATGCCCGCCGCATGCCAGCGGTCGAGTTCTGCATCGCCGGTGTCGGCGCGCGGCACGGCGATGCCGCGCAGGCGCTCGGGGTACTGCGAGAGCGCCGCGAGCACCGCGCCGTTGTCGGTGCCGCTCGCGCTGCCGGTCACCAGCACGCCGCGCGCGAGGCCGAGCCGGTCGAGGTGCGCGATGAAGGCCGCGCCCGGGTATTCGGCGGGCGTGTAGCTGCGGTCCTCGGCGAGCGGAAAGCGTGCGTAGGGACCGAAGACGTGGGCATGGCTGTCGCAGGCGCCGGGCGGCGGCGCGAAGGCCACGGGTGCGAAGGCATCGTGCGGAGGCAGGCAGGGGCGGGTCATGCGGCGTGCCTCCTCAGTCGACCTTGAGCTTGCCGCTCTTCGCGAGCAGGCGGGCGCCCGCGTCTTCCTTCTTCAGCGTCGCGAGCCATTCCTCGGGCGAGGAGGCCTGGCCGGGGCTGCCGACGGAGATCAGGCGGCGCTTCACGTTCTCGTCGGCCAGCGCCTTGCGCAGCGCGGCATTGAGCGCCTGCACCACGTCGGGTGGCGTGCCGGCCGGCGCGAGCAGGCCGGTGGCGGTGGTGGCATCGAAGTCCTTGAGGCCGGCCTCGCGCAGGGTCGGCACGTTCGGCAGCGCGGGGTCGCGCTCCTTCGACATCACGGCCACCGCGCGCAGCATGCCCGACTGGATGTGGGCGGCCGAGCTCGTGAGCTGGTCCACCACCAGGTCGATCTGGCCGCCCAGCAGGTCGGTGAGCGCCGGGGCCGAGCCCTTGTAGGGCACGGTGTTGAGGCTCAGCTTGCCGGCCTGCTCGAGCTGCAGCAGCGCGATGTGGTTGGTGGTGCCCGGGCCCGCATGGCCGGCCGTGACCTGGCCGGGCTTGCCGCGCGCGGCCGCGAGCAGGCCCTCGATGTCCTTGTACGGGCCCTGGCCGCGCACCGCGATCACCAGCGGCGTGGTGGCGGCGAGGCCGATGGGCGCGAAGTTGTCGAGTGCGTAGGTGGTCTTCGTCATCAGCGGCAGCACCACCAGCGCATTGGGCGTGCTGACCAGCAGCGTGTAGCCGTCGGGCTGCGCGCGTGCCACGTACGAGGCGCCGATGGCACCGCCCGCACCGGCGCGGTTGTCCACGATCACCGACTGGCCCAGGATCTGGCCGAGCGCGGGCGCGAGCGTGCGCGCGACCACGTCGAGGTTGCCGCCGGGCGCGAAGGGCACGACCAGCGTGACGGGCTTCTGCGGGAATTTCTGCGCGAAGGCGGGAACGGCCATGGCCGCGGCGAGCAGCGCCAGCACGGCGGGGAACAGTCTTCTTTTCATCGGGAGTCGTCTTGGTTCTTCTGGGGGAGGCGGGGGGTTCAGTCGCGGAAGCCCGGATCCATGCGGTCGAGCTTGCGCAGCAGCGCGGGCCATTCCATGAGCCCGTAGGGGCGGCGCGTGCCGGGCTGGTAGTTGTTCCAGGTCTCCTCGAGCACGCTCTGCGGCACGGCCTTGAGCGGCGTGTTGCACGACATCGCGCCGATCTGCGCGCGGCAGGCCAGCTCGAGCCGGTGCATCCAGTTGAAGGCCTCGCCCACGCTGCGGCCCACCACCAGCGCGCCGTGGTTGCGGAAGATCACGGCCTCGCTGTCGCCCAGGTCTTCCAGCAGCGAAGCCTGCTCGGCGGTGTCGAGCACCACGCCCTGGTAGTCGTGGTAGCCGATCTTGAGGAAGCGCATCGCGGTCTGCGTGAGCGGCAGCAGCCCGCATTCGAGGGAGGACACCGCCATCGAGGCCCAGCTGTGGGTGTGGATCACGCAGGCCACGTCGGGCCGCGCGGCATGCACCGCGCTGTGGATCACGTAGCCGGCCTTGTTGATGCCGTAGTTCAGCTCGCCGAAGTCGGGCGAGGACAGGATGTTGCCGTCCTGGTCGACCTTGATCAGGCTCGAGGCCGTGATCTCCTCGTACATCATCCCGTAGGGGTTGATGAGGAACGCGCCCTTCTCGCCGGGCACGTGCGACGAGATGTGGTTGGCCATCATGTCGGACATGCCGTAGAGGTCGACCAGCCGATAGCAGGCGGCGAGGTCGATGCGCGCCTGCCATTCGGCGGGGGAGCACTGGTCCTTCATGGAGGGGATCTGGAGCACGCCAGGGTTGGTCATCGCACGGGTCCTTTCTTCGATATCGGGTGGGGGTTCAGTCGGCGCCGAGCTGCAGGCGGCTGGGCAGGCGCTTCTCGATCGCGAACTTCAAGAGCGCTGCGCAGCGGAAGATGCCGTGCGCGAACTTGCCGTAGGGCAGCGTGAGGAACAGCGCCATCACCACGCCCAGGTGCACGGCCAGCAGCAGCGCCATGAACCGCGTGTCGCGCCAGGCCAGCAGCGCCAGGCCGGTGAGGCTGGTCAGCAGCAGCAGCGCGATGAAGCCGCGGTCCATGGGCCGCTGCGCGACGTCGCCATGGGCCGGGTCGCGCCGCAGGTTGAGCCACAAGAGGCCGATCGGGCCGACCACCAGGCCGATGCCGCCGGCGGTGCCCAGCAGCACCGGCAGGCTGGTCAGCGCATAGGGCGCATGCAGGTCGAACAGGTAGTGGTAGAGCGTGGCCACGCAGGTCGAGGCGAAGCACAGCATGAAGCCGTAGAAGGTGAAGTGGTGGAAGCGCCGGCGCCACAGCGTGAAGCGGTCGTCCTCGTTGTTGCAGCCTTCGCCGTGGCCGCCGCCGAGGTACTTCAGGCGCAGCGCGTCGTGCGCCGCCTCCGCGCTCGCGGGCCCGCGCACGCCCGCCATGGCCGGCGCGTTGCCGGGGTCGTTGGCGGGCGAGACCTCGCGCCAGAAGCGCCGCACGCCCAGCGTCAGCGCGAGCAGCACGAACAGCGACACCGCGCCGAACAGCAGCGCGAGGAAGTTGTGCGGGAAGATCGCGTAGAAGTTGCCGGCCAGCGGCTCGTGCAGCAGCGAGCCGCTCATCGCGACCGCGAGCACCAGGAACAGCGCGAGGCCGCCGGCCAGGGCCAGCGCGACCGTGAGCCCGGCCTTCTCGTAGAGCGAGCCCATCGCGGCGGGCCAGGCGTAGTCGTGGTAGGTCTGCATGCGCACCTGGGCCATGGCCTGCGGCACGTTGACCGCGAACTCGTGCGGCGGCGCGTACTGGCAGGCATGCAGGCAGGCGCCGCAGTTGTGGCAGAGGTTGGCCAGGTAGTGCGTGTCGGCCTTGCCGAACTCGAGCCGCCGCGTCATCGCGGGGAACACGGCGCAGAAGCCCTCGCAGTAGCGGCAGGCGTTGCAGATCTGCAGGATGCGCGCGACCTCGCCCTCGGGCGCGGTCAGCGGAAGGGCGGGCTGGATCGGGATCACGCGCGACGGGGTGGCGCCGATGCCGTCCGCATCGGCACGCGCGCGTGCGACGAGATCAGTGAGCTGCTGCAAGAGAGGTCTCCGGGAAATTCTTCGAAATGTTCTTGGCGGCCTTCGCTGCCTGCGTGCCGGCGATGCGGCCGAAGGCCGTGCCGATGCTCATGCCGACGCCCGCCGTGTAGCCCTTGCCGAGCACGTTGCCGGCCATCATTTCGCCGGCCACGAACAGGTTGGGGCTGGGCCGGCCGCCGAAGCGCACGGCCGCGGTCTCGTCCACCTTCAGGCCCAGGTAGGTGAAGGTGATGCCGGGGCGCACGGGGTAGGCATAGAAGGGCGCGGTGTCGAGCGGGCGCGCCCAGTGCGTCTTGGCCGGCGCGAGGCCCTCGGTGTGGCAGTCGTCGAGCGCGGTGTGGTCGAAGCGGCCGACGCGGCAGGCGGCGTTGTAATCCTGCACGGTGCGCACGAAGGTGGCTTCGTCCAGGCCGATCTTCTGCGCGAGTTCGCCGAGCGTGTTCGCCTGCGTGCCGGTGAACACCGGCGGCATGAAGCGCCCGACCGCCTTCTGGTCGATGATCGACCAGGCGATCTGCCCCGGTTGCTGCGCCACCAGCCGTCCCCAGATCGCATAGCGCTTGGGCCAGAAGTCCTCGCCCTCGTCGTAGAAGCGCCGGGCTTCGCGGTTGACCACCACGCCGAGCGAGACGCAATCGATGCGCGTGCAGATGCCGCCGTCGTAGAGCGGCGCGCGCGCGTCGATGGCGACCATGTGGCCCTGCGAAGGATCGCCGATGCTGTCGGCGCCCGCGGCGATCATGTGCTTGAGCAGCACGCCCTGGTTGAAGCGCGTGCCGCGGATCAGGAAGTTGTCGGCCGGCCATTCGCCGCGCTCGTTCTGGCCCCAGGCCTCGCGCAGCCATTCGCGGTTCGACTCGAAGCCGCCGGCCGCGAGCACGCAGCTCTTGGCCGCGATGCGTTCGCCGGCCTCGGTGCGCACGGCCACGAAGCGCTCGCCGTCGAGCTCGACCGAGGCCACGGGCGTGTCGTAGCGGATCTGCACGCCGAGCCTTTCGGCGCTGCGGAAATAGGCATTGACCAGCGCCTTGCCGCCGCCCATGAAGAAGGCATTGGTGCGCGCCACGTGCAGTGCGCCCGACAGCGGCGGCTGGAAGTGCACGCCGTGGCTGCGCATCCAGTCGCGGCAGTTCGACGAGGCGCGGATCACCAGCCGCGCGAGGTGCTCGTCGGTGAGGCCGCCCGTCACCTTCAGCAGGTCCTGCCAGTACTCCTCTTCAGGGTAGGCATCGACCAGCACGTCCTGCGGCGCGTCGTGCATGCAGCGCAGGTTGCGGGTGTGCTGCGAATTGCCGCCGCGCCATTCTTTGGGCGAGGCCTCCAGCAGCAGCACCGAAGCGCCGGCTTCGCGCGCCATCAGGGCGGCGCACAGCGCGGCATTGCCGCCGCCGACAACCAGTACGTCTATCACTCGTGGGTCTCCTTGGAATCCAGGAGACTGTAGGCAGCGCGGCCTTCACGCGAAAGGCCGGATGAGGCAACGGGTGTTCAGTTTTCGAGAAGACTTGCACCCGTCCAGCGGCCGTCGCGAACGAGGCTGCGCGCGGTGTCGGCCACCACCACGCGCGTGGCCAGCGCGGCCGGCGAGAGCTCGTCGTCCGACAGGCTCACGAGCAGGTTGCGCCGGCCCACGTGGGCATCGGCGATCTGCGTGAGCTCGAGGTCGTCGCGGTCGTGGCGCGCGGTGGCGGCGCCGGGCTGCACGGTGGCGCCGTAGCCGGCGCGCACCGCGTCCATCAGCAGCGCGAGGCCGTCGACCTCGGCCACGATGTTCGGCTGCACGCGCGCGCGCAGGAAGGCCGCCATCAGCGTGGCGCGCAGGCCGTGGCTGCCGCTCGGCAGGATCAGCGGCACCTCGGCCAGCTGCGAGAGCCGCACCTTGGTGCCCATGGGGCGCCTGGCGAGCGTGGGCGAGGCGACGACGAAGAGCTTCTCGGCCAGCAGCGGCGAGACGCTCCAGCGCCGCGGCGTGTCGGTCTGGAACAGCACGGCCAGGTCGAGCTGGCGCGCATGCAGCATGGTCGTGAGATGGCCCGACAGCGCCTCGACCATGTGCAGCCGCACCTCGGGATAGCGCTCCTGCATGGCGCGCATCAGCGGCACGCCGAGCACGGTGGCGGTGGTGGGCGCGAGGCCCACGCTCACGTGGCCCGACAGCCGTGCCTGCTGCGCCGCGCGCACCGCGTCGTCGGCATGGCGCAGCGTGAGCTGGGCCTGCTGCAGGAAGGCCAGGCCGGCATCGGTGGGCGTCACGCCGGTGGAGCTGCGCTGCAGCAGGCGGGTGGCGAGCTCGCTCTCGAGCCGGCTGATCTGCTGGCTCAGCGCCGAGGTGACCACGCCGAGCTCGACCGCCGCGCGGCCCATGCTGCGCAGTTCGCAGACCTTGACGAAGTAGCGCAGTTGCCTCAGTTCCATGCGCGCATCATCGCGCAGGCGCCGCCTCGCTCGCGCCGCGGCGCAGCAGCAACCATCCGAACAGCGGGGCGGTGACGTACATCGCCACCGAATACACCGCGGCCGGCAGCGCGAGCTGGAAGCTGCCGAGCACGCTGACCGCGACGAAGATCGCCAGGGTGGAGTTGTGGATGCCGATCTCGTAGCTGATGGCGGTGGCCAGCGGCTTCTCGAGACCCGCGGCGCGACTCAGGTAGTAGCCCGCGAGCAGGCTCAGCACGTTGAACAGCACCACCGGCAGACCGATCTCGGCGAAGGTGGCGGCCATGGTCTTCCACTCGTTCGCGATCGCCAGCACCGTGACCACCGCGAGCACCACGCCGCTGAAGATCTTGGTCGGCTTCTCCATGCGCGCCGCGAAGCCGGGCCGGCGCGAGGCCACGAACATGCCGATGGCCACCGGGATCAGCACGATGGCGATCACCTCGACCAGCTTGCGCGTCTGCAGCGGCACCACCTGGCCGCTCTGCGCGAAATGGTGGATGGCCCAGTTGGCGATCAGCGGCAGCGTGACGATCGACAGCAGCGTGTTGACGGCCGTGAGCGAGATGTTCATGGCCACGTTGCCGCCGAACAGGTGCGAGAACAGGTTGGCCGAGATGCCGCCGGGCGAGGCCGCGAGCAGCATGAGCCCGATCGCGAACACCGGCGAGAGCCCGAAGCCCACGATGATCGCGTAGCAGGCCAGCGGCAGGCCGATGACCTGCAGCAGCAGCGCGATGGTCACGGCCTTCGGATGCCGGAACAGGCGTCGGAAGTCGTCGAGCGAGAGCGACAGCCCGAGCCCGAACATCACGAGCGCGAGCGCGCCGAACAGGAACCGGGTCACGATGAGCGTGGCGTCCATGGGTCTTGTCTCCTCAATCGTTCTTCTGGATCTAAAAAAATGGCTGCCGGCCCCCGTCGCGTGGGTGCTGGCAGCCTGGGAAACCGGGATCGACGCGTCTTAGTTTTTGTAGCTGTCGTCGATGCGGTCGAGTTTGCGGATCAGCGAGGGCCAGACGAACATGCCGCCGAGGCCGCCGCTTTGCACCTTCATGGCCTGGCCCACGCCTTCGATGATCTGCGGGTTCACCTGCGTGAGTTCGCTGCCGCCCGACTGGGCCGCGATCTGGATCTGGCAGGTGTTCTCGAAGGTGTACATCGAAAGGAACGCATCGGCAATGGTCTTGCCGCAGGTCAGCAGGCCGTGGTTGCGCAGCATCAGGAAGTTGGCGTGGCCCATGTCGGCTTGCAGCCGCGGCTTCTCGTCGTCGCGGAAGGCCACGCCCTCGTAGTCGTGATAGGCCAGCGAGGCCAGCACGAAGGTCGACTGCTGGCTGATCGGCAGCACGCCGTTCTTCTGCGCGCTGACGGCGATGCCGGCCTTGGTGTGCGTGTGCAGCACGCACTGGATGTCCTCGCGCGCGGCATGCACGGCGCTGTGGATCACGAAGCCGGCCGGGTTCACGGGGTAGGGCGAGTCGATGATCTTGTTGCACTGCTGATCGACCTTGACCAGGCTCGAGGCCGTGATCTCGTCGAACATCAGGCCGTAGGGATTGATCAGGAAGTGGTGCTCGGGGCCGGGCACGCGCGCGCTGATGTGGGTGAACACGAGGTCGCTCCAGCCGTACAGCGCCACCAGGCGGTAGCAGGCGGCGAGGTCGACGCGCAATTGCCATTCCTCGGCGGAGACGAGCTTCTGGACTTCGGTTGGTGTGGTGGCATTCATGGGGTGATGTCCTTGGGAGGTTGTTGAATTCGGGCAGCCGGACGCAGAGGGCGCGAAGGTTTCGCGAAGGACGCAAAAGAAGACAGCAAAATTTTTTTTGTTTTTCGCGCTCTTCGCGGAACCTTCGCGTCCTCTGCGTCCCGATGTCCGCTTTCGACGGCGTATCAAACCGCAGCCGGCTCCTTCAGCGCCGCCTTGTAGATGCTCTGCTTCGGCTGCGCCATCACGCGCCGCAGCATCGGCTCGAATTCGGCGATCGGCAATGTCTCGGCCTTCGGGTCGAAGGCCGGGTTGTCGTAGAGCGCGCAGAACTCGGCCGTGCGCTCGTAGTGGGGATGGTCCTTGAAGTTGTCGCGCAGGTCGCGGTCCAGGCCGATGTGGTGGAAGAAGTAGTGGCCCTGGAAGATGCCGTGGTTCTGCACCATCCAGTGGTTGGCCTCGCTCACGAAGGGCTTGAGGATCGCGGCGGCGATGTCGGGATGGTTGAAGGTGCCGAGCGTGTCGCCGATGTCGTGCAGCAGCGCGCACACCACGTACTCCTCGTCGCGGCCGTCGCGCAGCGCGCGCGTGGCGGTCTGCAGCGAGTGGGTGTAGCGGTCGACCGGAAAGCCGCCGTAGTCGCCCTCGAGGATCTGCAGGTGCTTGATCACGCGTTCCGGCAGGCCGCGCGTGAACTGCATGAATTCGCCGCCGATCAGTTGCCAGTCCTCGCGCGTGCTGTCCTGCATGCTCTTGAAGCTCGCCCGTGCATTCATCGTTGTCGTCTCCGGTGGGTCTTGTTCGTGGGTGAGGGCACTGTAGACCTGCGCTTGACGCTCAACTGTCAAGAATTTGACAATTGAGGCTGCTGGTAAACCCCGCCCGCGCCTGTCGCCGACTTGTCTCGTGCCACCGGCCTCCCCCTTTTTCCCGTCACCGCCACACCGCATGCCCGCACCCACGAAACCGCGCCTGTCCGCCGCCCACCGCGCGGCGATGGAGTCCAACCCCTGGTTCATGAGCATGCCGCGCGCGCAGCGCGAGAACCTGCTGGGCGCGGCCGAGCTGATCCACCTGCGGCGCGGCGCCATGGTGTTCCGCCAGGGCGATCCGGTGATCGCCGATGGCGGCTTCTTCGGGCTGGCCGCGGGCACCATCAAGATCTCGTCGCTGCGGCAGGACGGCCGCGAGGCGATCCTCGCGGTGCTCGAGCCCGGCAACTGGTTCGGCGAGATCACGCTGATCGACGGCTCGCCGCGCACCCACGACGCCACCGCGCTCGAGGCGCTCGACCTGCTCGTGATCTCGCCGCAGTCCTTCGGCCAGCTGATGCGCGACGTGGTGTTCGCCCATGCCATGGCCGCGATGCTGGCCGCGCGCGTGCGCATGCTCTACGGCCTGGCCGAGGACGCCACGCTGCGCAGCCTGCGCGCGCGCGTCGCGCACCGCCTGCTGGTGCTGGCGCGCGGCGATGCCACGCAGTCGCAGCAGACGCGCCAGCGCGTGGCGCTGCCGCAGGAGGCGCTGGCGATGATGCTCGGCGTGACGCGCCAGACGCTGTCGAAGGAACTCAATGCGCTGGCGGGCGAGGGCGTGGTCGCGCTGGGCTACGGGCGCATCGAGCTGGTGTCGCTCGACGCGCTTCAGCAGCTGGTGCGCGCCGGCTGAACGCGCCGGCCCAGCAGCGCCACCGAACAGGCCGCCGCGACGACGATCGCCACGGCCACGGCCATCACCGCGAAGAAGGCCTGGTCGAAGGCCGTGTGCGCGAGTGCCACGAGCTGCGTGCCGATCTGCGCGGGCAAGGTCTCGGCCGCGAGCAGCGCGCCATCGATGCCGTCGCGCGCCGAGGCCGGCACCGCCAGCGTGTCGGGAATGGCCAGCGTGGCCGTGTAGGTCGACGAGAGCACGCTGCCGAGCAGCGCGATGCCGAGCACGCCGCCGAGTTCGTACGACACCTCCTCGATCGACGCGGCCATGCCCGCATGCTCGGCCGGCGCGTTGTTCATGATCGCGTTCGAGGCCGCCGTGATGGTCGCGCCCACGCCCAGGCCCAGCAGCACCAGCACCGCGAGCTTGAGCACGCCCGTGGCATCGACGGCCAGCGCCAGCCCGCACAGCGAGAGCGCGGTGGCCAGCAGGCCGCTAAGGATCAGCGGGCGCGAACCGGTGCGCGGCAGCAGCATGCCCGCGAGCGGCCCCGCCACGAAGGCGGCGAGCGGCACCGGCAGGATCGTCAGGCCGGCCTGCAGCGGCGAGAGGCCGCTCACCAGCTGCAGCCGCTGGCTGAACACCAGCTCGACGCCGATCAGCGCCACCGAAGCCACGATGGCCGCGATCACGCCGCCCGAGAAGTACGGGTCGCGGAACAGCCGGAAGTCGACCAGCGGGCTCGCGCTGCGCCGCTGGCGGCGCGCGAACAGCGCCATGGCCAGCACGCTCGCGATGGCGCTGATGCCCATCGCGAGGCCCGAGGGCACGGGCTTGGCGAATTCCTTGATCGCGAGCACCAGGCAGACCAGCGCCACGAACACCTGCACCGAGCCGACGACGTCGAAGGGCTTCGGGTGCACGCTGGCGCCCGCGCGCCGCGCCGGCAGCAGCCAGGCGCCGAGCACCAGCGCGAGCACCACCACCGGCACGTTGATGAGGAACACGGAGCCCCACCAGAAGTACTCGAGCAGCACGCCGCCGACCACCGGGCCGAACGCGGCACCGCCCGAGGCGACCGAGGCCCAGACGCCGATCGCGACCGCGCGCTCGCGCTCGTCCGCGAACGCGAGCCGGATGATGGCCAGCGTGGCCGGCATCATCATCGAGGCGCCCACGCCGAGCAGGCCGCGCGCCGCGATCAGCGCCCCGGGGCTGCCGGCATAGGCGGCGCACAGCGAGGCCACGCCGAACACGACGAGGCCCGCGAGGAACATGCGCTTGTAGCCCACGCGGTCGCCGAGCGCGCCCATGCCGAGCAGGAAGCCCGACACCACCACCGTGTAGGCGTTGACGATCCAGAGCTTCTCGGACGAGGAGGCCGCGAGGTCGTGCGTGAGCGTGGGCAGCGCCGTGTAGAGCACGGTCATGTCGACCACGATCAAGAGCAGCGCCATCGAGACGATCACCAGGGTGATCCATTTCCTGAACACGGTATTCATCGCTCAGGCCTCCAGTTCCTTGAGCATCGTGACCGAGACCGGCATGCAGCCGCGCGCCTCGAAGAAACGATGCGCGCCCTGGTTGTCGATGCCGCTCTCGAGGAACAGGCGCGCGATGCCGCGCTGCCGCAGTTCGGCGCAGACCCAGTCGAACAGCTGGCCGCCGACGCCGGCCGACTGGAACGGTGCGTCGACCACGAGGTCGTCGAGCGTGGCGAAGGCGCGCGCGGCGCGCCGGGCCTCGTCGATGGACACCAGCGCGATCGCGGCCAGCGCGTCGCCGGCATGCGCGGTCGCGATCAGCGAAGCGGCCGTGGCCGGCGGCAGCGCGAGCGTTTCGCGCAGTTCGGCGCGCAGCACGTCGGGCAGGTCGCGGCGCCATTCGCCGGGCGCGACGGCGCGCGCGCCCTGCAGCTCGGAATGCGAGATGTAGCGCGGGCTCAGCTGGCGCATGAACAGCGCGGCGATGGCGGCTTCCCGCGCGGGGTCGTGGCACCAGTTCAGGGTGAGGGGAGCGGTGGGGATGCGGGGCATCGCGAGACGGGAGATCGGCATGCGAACGGACTTCTTTCTTCCCGGGCGGGGGCGGGATCGCCTCGCCTGGAGCTGCGATCTTGCTTCACTAGAATGGATGAATAAAGATGAAATCCATCTGAAAAGTAGATGAGAAGGCAAGCGCCATGGAGTGGACCGTCGACCAGTTGCGCCAGTTCGTCACCACCGCCGACTGCGGTTCGTTCTCGGCGGCCGCGCGCCGGCTCGGCAAGGCGCAGTCGGCCGTGAGCACCGCCATCGGCCTGCTCGAGGCCGACCTCGGCGTGGCGCTGTTCGACCGCTCGCGGCGCAATGCGCAGCTGTCCGAGGCGGGGCAGGTGCTGCTGCTCGAGGCGCGCGAGCTGCTGCGCCAGGCCGAGCAGCTCGACCAGCGCGCGCGCTCGCTGCACGACGGCAACGAGGCCGCGCTCTCGATGGCCTTCGACGAGGCGCTGCCCTACACCGCCATCGCCACGCTGTTGCGAGAGATCTCGGTGAAGTACCCGAGCCTCGAGCTCACGCTGCTCAACGGCACCGCCACCGAGGTGGCCGACTACGTGGAGCAGGAGCGTGCGAGCGTGGCCTTCCATTTCGACCGCGGCCCGGCGCGCGCCTGCTTCGAGCTGCGCCGCATCGGCAGCGTGCCGCAGGGCGTGTTCGTGGCGGTCGACCATCCGCTCGCCGATGGCCGCACCGTGCGGCGCAAGGACCTGGTCGGCCACCGGCAGCTGCTGATGCATGCGGACGACGTGCACGAGGTGGCCTACAGCCCGCGCGTGTGGCGCTCCGACAGCTTCTACAGCACGGCCGAGATGGTGGCCGACAAGCTCGGCTGGGCCGTGCTGCCCGTCAACATCGCGCACTACGAGGGCTACCGCCAGGCCCTCAAGGAACTGCCGTGCCCCGCGCTGGCGCTGCCGCGGCTGTCGGTGCGCATGCTGTGGCTGCAGGGGCGGCCGCTGGGCGCCACCGCGCTCTACGTGCAGCAGCGCTTCGCCGAGTTGCTGCGCGACAGCGCGGCCTGAGCCGCCGGGCGGCTCCGCCCGGACCTTCCTTGAACCGATGCATTCCGCTCGCGGGCGGCGGCCTGCGCGCGCCTGCCCGATGGCCGTCTCCCGTGGCATGGCTCTTGCGAAGAAGTAGCCCGATGGGAAACTTATTCACCAAAACTGGGCAACTCCTCTACAGGATTCAGCCCTGAAACGGTGGATATTGCTTCTCAGGGAAAGCGATATGTTTCCCATTGGGAAACAAAACTAATCTTCGGCCAGCTTCACCGCCCGTGCACGAAAACGGGCAACCCACGCCGCCACCGCCCCCGAGGCGGGCGGTCCCCGTCAGCAGAGCCATCAACCTCGCATCGGAGAGCCACCACCATGAATCACCCCGCAAATCCCGCGCTGGCCCAGGAGGGACGGTCGGCCGAGACCGACAGCTCCGAAGTCAGCCGTGTCGTGTTCGCCAGTTCGGTCGGAACCATCATCGAGTGGTACGACTTCCTGATCTACGGCACCGCCGCCGCGCTGGTCTTCAACAAGATCTTCTTTCCCGCCGACGACCCGCTGATGGGCACGCTGGCCGCGCTTGGCAGCGCGGCCGTGGGCTTCTTCGCGCGACCCTTCGGCGGCGCGGTGTTCGGCTACTTCGGCGACCGGCTGGGCCGCAAGTCGATGCTCTTGCTGACGCTCGCGATCATGGGGCTCGGCACCTTCGCCATCGGCCTGCTGCCGACCTACCAGCAGATCGGCATCTGGGCGCCGATCCTGTTGATCGTGCTGCGCATCGTGCAGGGCATCGGCCTGGGCGGCGAGTGGGGCGGGGCGGCGCTGATGGTTCTCGAGCATGCGCCCAGGCGGCGGCGCGGGCTCTGCGGCAGCCTGGTGCAGGTCGGTTTCCCGATCGGCCTGATCCTGTCGGCCGGCGTCTATTCGATGGTGTCGACCCTGCCCGAGGAGGACTTCATGGCCTGGGGCTGGCGCGTGCCCTTCCTGCTGAGCGTGGTGCTGGTGGCGCTCGGCGCCTTCATCCGCACGCGGGTGTCGGAGTCGCCGGTGTTCCTCGAGATGAAGGCCAAGAAGGAGATCGCGCGCAATCCCTTCGCCGAGGCGGTGTTCCGCGATCCGAAGAACTTCCTGATCGCGGTCGGCCTGAAGATCTGCGAGGTCTCGTGGGTCTACATGCTCACGGTGTTCATGGTGGTCTATGCGACCAAGAACCTGGGCCTGCCCAAGGAGATGCTGCTCAACGCGATCATGGTCGCGGCGGCGATCGAGGTGGTGACGATTCCGCTGTTCGGCTGGCTGTCGGACATCATCGGCCGTCGCCCGTTCTACTTCGCGGGCACGCTCTTCACCATCGTCTTCGCGTTCCCGCTGTTCTGGCTGGTCGACACGCGCGATCCGTGGATCATCATCGCCGCGACCGCTGTGGCGCTGAGCTTCGGCCACGGCCTGATGTTCGGCCCGCAGGCCACCTACTTCCCCGAACTCTTCGGTGCGCGCGTGCGCTACACCGGTGCCTCGTTCGGCTTCCAGGTGTCGGCCGCGCTCGGCGGCGGGCTCGCGCCGATCCTCGCCACCCTGCTGGTGGGCAAGCTCGGCGGCACCGCGGGCGTGTCGATCATGCTGATCGGCCTGGCCTGCGTGACCCTGGTGGCGGCCTTCTTCGCGCACGAGACGCGCGACGACTCGGTGCGCAACTTCTGAGCGCGCGCCCCACGACTTTTCATCCAGAACGAAAGACCCGCGAATGCACATGACCTTCCTGCTCTACGAGGGCATCGAACCCGTGGACCTCGCCGCCATCGGCGTGGTCTCGATGGCCCGGCGCGTGATCCCCGAGCTCGGCTACGAGACCGTGTCCTTCGACCGCGCGCCGGTCACGCTCGCCAACGGCCTGCAGGTGCTGCCGAGCCGCAGCTTCGAGGAGGTGCACGAGGTCGACGTGCTGCTGGTGCCCGGCGGGCCCGGCTGGCGCGCCGCCTCGCAGGATGCGCGCGTGCTCGCGTTCGTGCGCCGCGTCGCGCCCGCGGCGCTGGTCTGCTCGGTCTGCACCGGCGCGATGATCCTTGCCGAGGCCGGCGTGCTCGACGGCCTGCGCGCGACCACCAAGTTCGAGGTGGTGCCGCCCGAGACCTCGCCGCTCGACGAACTGCGGCAACGCCATCCGGCGATCCGCACCGAGCCCGCGCTCGTGGTCGACAACGGCCGCGTGGTCACGGGCGGTGGCGTCACGCTGTGCATCGACGCCACGCTCCACCTGATCGAGCGGCGCTTCGGCCCCGAGCCCGCGGCCGAGGTGGCCCGGATCATGGAATACGGCGCCGCGCGCGAGGCCAATCGGCTGCGCTTCGCGGGCTGAGGTTCAAGTCGTTTCCAAGAGTTGCCCGTCGGGAAACATCGGTCCAAAGCTGGTGCCACCCGTCGCGGAGACGTCCCATTCCCCACCACCCCATCCACAGGAGTCACACACATGTCCGCCGTCTTCAAGGAACGCCTCTCCGGCAAGCTGCAGCCCACCATCGGTGGTTCCGTCTACGTCGATCCCGCCACGCTCGAATGGCGGCCCTCGCAATTCCCGAAGATCCAGATGAAGGTGCTCTACCGCGACGACGCATCGGGCGAGATGACGGTGCTGCTCAAGTGGGAGCCGGGCGCGGTGCTGCCGTTCCACAGGCATCCCGAGATCGAACAGAGCTGGGTGCTCGAGGGTTCGTTCTCGGACCACGACGGCATCTGCCGCGCGGGCCAGTTCGTCTGGCGCCAGCCGGGCTCGCTGCACGAGACGCGCTCGGACGAGGGCTGCACCATCCTCGCGATCTACCGCAAGCCCAATGTGTTCTTCAACGCGGCGGGTTTCGAGGCCGACAAGAACTGAGTCGTTCTCGCGCGGGGCCGACCATCCGGGCAACCGGATGTGCCGGGCGGTAAACCGGTTCCGTTAAATTCGGAGCATGGTTGCTTCAAAGAAAACCGCCCGGCCGTCCAGGCGCGCGGCGGCCCCCGCCGCTCCTGCCGCTGCAGCGGCCCCCGCCGAGGTGCCGGCCCACGTGGACCTCGGCGTGCGCCTCAAGCAGCGGCGCCTCGAGGCCGGCCTCACGCTCGCGGCGCTGGCCGAGCAGGCCGGCTTCGGCAAGGCCTATCTCTCGCGCATCGAGAGCGGCCAGAAGGTGCCGCCGATCGGCTCGCTGGCGCGCATCGCGAGCGTGCTGGGCATCGAGGCCGCGAGCCTGCTCACCGACAACGCGCATGCGCAGCAGAGCTGGCGCGGCGTGAGCCTGGTGCGGCATGCCGACAAGCGCCCGACCGTGATGGGCGGCAGCGCCTTCGGCTACGACTACTTCGCGCTGACCGACGCCACCACCGACCGCGCGCTGCAGCCCTTCCTGTTCACCTTCCCCGACAAGGTCGACAAGTTCGTGTTCTTCGAGCACGAGGGCGAGGAGATGATGCACGTGCTCACGGGCCGCGTGGAATGGCAGGTCGGCGGCGACAAGTTCATCCTCGAGCCCGGCGACACCCTGCATTTCGATGCGCGCATCCCGCACCGCGGGCATGCGCTCGCGGGACCGGCGACGGCGCTGGTGGTGATCTATTCGCCCGTGGGCTACCACCCGAACCTGGCCTGAGGCTTCAGCGCAGCACGCGGCCGTCCGACGAGATGCTGATCAGGTCGATGCTGCGCACGTTGTCGCGCAGTCCCGGGCGCAGGTTGATGCGGAAGCCGCCGACGTCGTAGTCGGTCATCGCGCTCATCACGCGCTGCAGGCTCTGCGGCGTGAAGCCGCGGCCCGCGCGGCGCACCGCCTCGCCCACGGTCTTGGCGGCGATGAAGCCCTCGAGGCCCTCGTACGAAGGCGCCTGGTCGGAGTTGTCGACCGCGGCGCGGTACTCCTTGACGATCGGGATCGCCGAGGGCCGCGGCGAGGGCACGACCTGCGAGATCACGATGCCGCCGATGTCCTTGCCGAGCTCGGCGTAGAGCGGGTCGATGCCCACGATCGAGAAGGCCATGAAGCTGCCGGTGTAGCCGCTCTTGCGCAGCGCGCGGATGGCATTGGCCGTGGTGCCCGAGAGCGACACCAGCACGATGGCCTGCGGCGCGGGCTTCTGCACCGCCTTGAGCGCCTCCTCGAGTGCCTTGCCGCCGCCCGCGGGCACCAGCGCGGTGGCGACCAGCGGCGGCAGCTTGAGTTCGGTCACGGCCTGCTGCACCGCCGCGAGCCCGGCATTGCCCATCGCATCGTCGTCGCCGACCAGCGCGATGCGGGTCTGCCCCACGGTGGCGCACTGGCGCACGATCTTCAGCGCCTCGTCGATCATGCCGGGGCGCACGTGGAACACGTTGGGATGCGCGGGGCCGCGCAGGGTGTCCGAGGCCGCGAAGGGCGCGAACAGCAGGCTGCCCTGCTGGGTGGCGACCTCGGCGCCGGCATTGCTGCTGGCGGTGCCGACGAAGCCGAACAGCATGTCGGCCTTGTCGCGCGACAGCAGGGTGCGCGCGTTGGTTGCGGCGCGCGCGGCAGGGCACTGCCCAGGGTCAGCAGGGCGCCGGTCTTCATCAGCCACTGTCTGCGTGCGTCGTTCATCGGACACCTTTTGCTCAAAATAGTAAAAAAGTGTAGCAATTTGGATGCCCGGCGGGAAGTTTTGCGCACTGCAGAATCGCCGCCATGAACAAGATCGTCGTGCTGGCACTGGGATGTGCCGTGGTGGCCGGTTGCACCGACCTGGCCAGGAACAGGGCGCCGGAGCCGCCGGAGGTAGGTTTCTCGCCGGGCGGGACCGGGACGCCGACGCTGGAGGTCGCCGCGCCGCCCACGATCGCACCCCCTCCCATGGCGGACCCGACGCCGGCGCGCCGGCCTGCGCCGGTGTCCGACGCGCGCGTGCTGCAGCGCGCGATCCCGAGCTATCCCTCGCAGCTGGCCGAGCAGGGCGTGGCGGGCACGGTGGTCGCGGCCTTCGACGTGAGCCCCGAGGGCCGCGCCGATCGGATCCGGATCGTCAGCTCACCGCATCCGCTGCTGTCGCAGGCGGTGACGAAGTCGCTCGAGGCCTGGCGCTTCGAGCCGGCGCGCGATGCGAACGGCCAGGGCCTGCGCAGCGCGATGCGGCTGCCGTTCCGCTTCGTCGTCGAAGACTGAGGAAGGGGCGCCGCGCTCAGGCGCGCTCGAACACCAGGTCCCAGACCCCGTGGCCCAGCTTGAGGCCGCGGTTCTCGAACTTGGTCAGCGGCCGGTAGTCGGGCTTGGGCGCGTAGTCGGCGGCGGTGTTGCGCAGCAGCGGCTCGGCCGACAGCACCTCGAGCATCTGCTCGGCATAGGGCTGCCAGTCGGTGGCGCAGTGGATGTAGCCGCCGGGGCGCAGGTGCTGCGCGAGCTTGGTCACGAACTCGGCCTGGATCAGCCGGCGCTTGTTGTGGCGCTTCTTGTGCCAGGGATCGGGAAAGAACACGTGCACGCCGGCCAGCGTGGCGGGCTGCAGCATGTGGTCGAGCACCTCGACGGCGTCGTGCGCGCAGATGCGGATGTTCGGGATGCTCTGCTCGCCGATGCGCTTGAGCAGCGCGCCCACGCCGGGCTCGTGCACCTCGCAGCAGAGGAAGTTGGTGCCGGGTCGCACGGTGGCGATGTGGGCCGTGGCCTCGCCCATGCCGAAGCCGATCTCGAGCACGGTCGGCGCCTCGCGGCCGAAGGCCGCGGCCAGGTCCAGCGCCTGCTCGCGGTAGGGCAGCAGGAACAGCGGGCCCAGCTCGGCGAAGGCGCGTGCCTGGCCGTCGGTGGTGCGGCCGCCGCGCTTCACGAAGCTCTTGAGGCGGCGGTGCAGGGGATGGGGCTGGGGGCTGTCGCCCGCTGCGTCGTCGGCGGGCGGAAGGTCGTGGGACACGGTGTCGGGAAAGGTCATTGCGGCCGCGAATTGTAGAGAGCGCGCCATGCGGGCACCCAGCCGGCCAGCGCCTCGGCGCACGAGGCACCGCCAGCGGGGCCCAGGCCGAGCACGCGCGCGGCCGCCTCGAGCGCGGCGCGCGCGGCCTCGGGCGTGGCGGTGTCGAAGGCCGCCGCGCCGTTCTGCTTCGAGAGCTTGTGGCCATCGGCGCCGCGCACCAGCGGCGTGTGCAAGTAGCGCGGCGTCGGCAGGCCGAGGGCGCGCTGCAGCAGGATCTGGCGCGCGGTGTTGTCGGCCAGGTCCTCGCCGCGCACCACGTCGCTCACGCCCTGGTCGGCATCGTCGACCACCACCGCGAGCTGGTAGGCCCAGGGGCCGTCGGCACGGCGCAGCACGAAGTCGCCGACCTCGCGGCTCACGTCCTGGCCTTGATCGCCGAGGCGGCGGTCGGTCCAGTGGAGTTCGCCCGGCGCCGCGGCCTCGAACTTCTGCGTGGCGAAGCGCCAGGCGCGCGCGGGCTTGCCGTGCAGGCCGTCGCGGCAGGTGCCGGGATAGACGCGCTCGCCATGGCGCTCGTGGCGCTGGCCGAGCCGCGCGAGCGCTTCGTCGATGTCCTTGCGCGAGCAGCCGCAGGGGTAGGCGAGGCCGCGTTCGCGCAGGCGCGCCAGCGCGGCCTCGTAGCGCGCGGTGCGCGCGGTCTGCCACACGGGTTCCTCGTCGGGCAGCAGCGCGCAGTCGGCGAGCTGGCGCAGGATGCGCTCGCCCATGCCCGGCAGGCAGCGCTCGGTGTCGGCGTCCTCGATGCGCACCAGCCAGCGCGCCCGCGGGCCGTGCGCGCGCACGTCGAGCCAGCTCGCGAGCGCGGCGACCAGCGAGCCCGCGTGCAGCGGGCCGGTGGGCGAGGGAGCGAAGCGGCCGACGGGAGGCATGAAAAGACGGCAAGGGGCCGCGGCCGGCCCCGGCACGCGAACTACAGCGCCGCGAGCGCGAGCGACAGGCCCGAGACGAAGGCGTCCTCGACGCGGTGGCCGATGCACCAGTCGCCGGCCACGCCGATGCGCGCCTTGGCGTCCCACAGGTGGCTCTGGCCCACCGGTACCTGGGTCTGGGCCTCTGCCCAGCACAGCGCCTGCGCATGGGCCGGCGTGGCATGGATGCCGGTGATCTCGGAGAAGGCGCGCAGCAGCTTGGCCTCGATGCGCGGCGCGTCGTCGCGCAGGTGTTCCTGCGACCAGGTGGCGCTGGCCTGCAGGGTCCAGCGCTCGATGCGTTCGCGTCCGGGCTTGGACGATTCGCGCGCCAGCCAGGCCACGCGGTGGTGCGTGCTGCGCGCGGCGTTCCATTGCGGGCCCAGGTGCGACATGGTCGGCTGGTTGGCCTGCGGGAAGGCGATCATCAGCGTCCAGCACGGCGCGATGCGCACCGGCTCGACCTGGCGGCTGATGCTGCGCGACAGCTTGCCGTCCTCGAGCAGCGCGCGGGCGCGCGAGGGCGGCACCGCGAGCAGCACCGCGTCGAGGCCCGAGTACACGCGCTGCGAGTCGCCGGCACCGGCGGTGCGCAGCTGCCAGCGCGCGGCATCGAGCGCATCGGGCTCGATGCGCGTGACCTGCGTGCCGGTGACCAGGCTGTCGCCCAGCGGTTGGGCCCATTGCGCCACCAGCGAGTCCATGCCGGGCTGGGCCACCCAGTGCGATTCGAGCGAGGGCAGCGCGGCCTCGGCCACGCGGCCGTGGGCATCGAGCACGCGCACGAGGTTGGCGCTCCAGCGCCGGCACAGGCCCGGCACGGTCTCGAGTGCCTGCGCGAAGCGCGCGTCGCGCACGGTGAAGTACTGCGCGCCGCTGTCGAAGCGGCCGAAGGCGGTGTCGACGCTGGCCATGCGGCCGCCCGCGCCGTCGCCGCGCTCGAACAGCGTGACGCGATGGCCGGCCTGCACCAGCGTGCGCGCGCAGGCCACGCCGGCCATGCCGGCACCGACGACGGCGTAGTGGCGCGGCGCGGTGGCGGCCGTGTCGGAGGCTGTGTCGGGGGAGGGGGCCGGGCTTCGGTGGCGGTCTGCCTTGGCGCGAGGACGAGTGGTCATTGCTGGACCCTTTTCTTGTGACGAGGTGAAGACGGTTGGATGCTGCGCCGACTCTAACCCGGTCTGCGCGCGCGCCGCAGCCACCCTGGGGCAAACGACGATGCGCGCCCCCGAGGCATCAGCGGCCGCGGTGCCGCTCGAGCAGCGCGCGCCGCGTGCCCTCGTGCTCGAACTGCGCGAGCCACCATTCGAGCGCGCGCCCGGGCTTGCCCGCCGCGCGCACGCGCCAGGCGCAGTGCATGCTGCCCAGCGGCGGCTGGCGCTCGGTGCGGCGCTCGACCAGGTGGCCGGCCTCGATGTAGGGCCGCGCCATCGGCTCGGGCAGGAAGCCGCCGCCCAGGCCGTGCAGCTGCGCCGCGAGCTTGGCCTGCATGGTCGGCACGGTCAGCACGTCCTGTCCGCCGACTAGGTTGACCGTCATGCCGGGACTGCTGCGCGCCGAGTCGGCCGCTGCCACCGCGCGGTACTGGCGCAGCACGGCGTCGCTCAGCGGTTCCTCGAGCCGCGCCAGCGGATGGTGCGGCGCCACCGCGTAGATGAAGCGCAACTCGCCCAGCGGCAGGCTGCGCAGGCCGGTGGCGGTGAAGGCCAGGCTGGCGGCGTCGAGCACCGCGCCGATCGCGAGGTCGGCCTCGCCGCTGGTCAGGGCCTCGATGGTGCCCAGCAGGGTCTCGTCGCGCAGCTTCAGGCGGGTCGGCGGCTCGAGCGCGAAGAAGGCGGTGGCGAGGTCGAGCAGCGGATCGCGCGCGATCACGCTGTCGACCGCGATCGTGAGCATCGGCTCCCAGCCGGTGGCCACGCGCCTCACCCGGTTGGCCACGGCATCGATCTCGCCGAGCAGCCGCGCCGCCTCGCGCAGCAGCTCGGCGCCGGCCTCGGTCAGCTTCGCCTGGCGCGCGCTGCGGTCGAACAGCAGCACGTCGAGCGCGTCCTCGATCTGGCGCACGCGGTAGCTCAGCGCGCTGGGCACCAGGTCGAGCGCGCGCGCCGCCGCGGCGAAGCTGCCGGTGTGGGCCACGGTCTGCAGCATGGCGAGCGCATCGGGGGTCAGCACGTCGCGGGGGCTGGGCATGGTCGCGGCTCCATTGATCAAAAAATTTGAATGATGCCATCAAAGCGCGGCGCTTTTCCCTCGGGGGCGCGGACCTAAAGTTCTTCCCATCCGCTGCGCATCCGGCGCGGCATACGAAGAAGGCCGAAGATCCCCACGGGTCCGGCCCAAGGAGTCCGAAGATGTTGCAAGTCCGTAGATCCCAGGAACGCGGTTATGCCGACCACGGCTGGCTGCGCTCGTTCCACAGCTTTTCCTTCGCCAACTACTACGACCCGGCCCACATGGGCTTCGGCAATCTGCGCGTGATCAACGAGGACCGCGTGGCCGCCGGCGCCGGCTTCGGCACCCATGGCCACAAGGACATGGAGATCATCAGCTACGTGCTGTCGGGCGAGCTGGCGCACAAGGACAGCATGGGCAACGTGGAGTCGATCCCGCCGGGCGACGTGCAGCGCATGAGCGCCGGCCGCGGCGTGATGCACAGCGAGTTCAACCACAAGGCCGACGAGACCACGCACTTCCTGCAGATCTGGATCCAGCCCAACGTGCGCGGCATCGAGCCCGGCTACGAGCAGAAGAACTTCGATGCCGCCGAGAAGCGCGGCAAGCTGCGCCTGGTGGCCTCGCCCGACGGCGCCGACGGCTCGGTGACGGTGCACGCCGATGCGCGCCTGTTCGCGGGCCTGCTCGACGGCGACGAGAGCGCGAGCCTCGCGCTCGACCCGAAGCGCAAGGGCTACGTGCACCTGGTGCGCGGCGAGCTCGAAGTCAATGGCCAGAAGCTCGCGGGCGGCGACGCCGCGCTGCTCGAAGGCGAGTCGCGGCTGACGCTGGCCGGCGGCAAGGATGCCGAGGTGCTGGTGTTCGACCTCGCCGCCTGATGTTCCCGCGGCCGGGCGAGGGCCCGGCCTTTTCTTAGCGACCCGTTCCTTTCATTCCATTCAACACAACCGAGGAGTTCGAACCATGACAACCACCACCACCCCCAACGGCGCGCAGGACACGCTGGCGCTGATCGGCCGCATCCTGATCGCCTATCTGTTCATCCCGGCCGGCATCGGCAAGCTCATGGGCTTCGGCGGCACCGTGGGCTACATCACCTCGGCCGGCCTGCCGCTGCCCGAAGTGGCGGCGGCGATCGCGATCGTGGTCGAGCTCGGCCTGGGCATCGCGCTGCTGCTGGGCTTCAAGACCCGCTGGACCGCGATCGCCATGGCCATCTTCACGGTCGCGACCGCGCTGTTCTTCCACAAGTACTGGGCCGTGCCCGACGCGATGAAGATGGCGCAGCAGATCAACTTCAACAAGAACATCGCGATCGCCGGCGGCCTGCTCGCCTTCGCCGCCTTCGGTCCCGGCCGCTTCAGCATCGACAAGCGCTGATCCCCGCATCCATTCCCATCGCAAGGAGCCATCGAACATGAGCAACATCGTCATCGTCTTCCATTCCGGCTACGGCCATACCCAGCGCGTGGCGCAAGCCGTGGCCGACGGCGCGGGCGCGCAACTGCTCGCCATCGATGCCGACGGCAACCTGCCCGAGGGCGGCTGGGAGACCCTGGCCGCGGCCGACGCGATCATCCTGGGCTCCCCCACCTACATGGGCGGCGTGAGCTGGCAGTTCAAGAAATTCGCCGATGCATCGTCGAAGGTCTGGTACACGCAGGGCTGGAAGGACAAGCTCTTCGCGGGCTTCACCAACAGCGCCACCATCAACGGCGACAAGGTCACGACCCTGACCTACCTCTGGACGCTCGCGATGCAGCACAGCGGCATCTGGGTCAGCATGGGCATCCTGCCGACCAACAACAAGGCCGCCACGCGCGATTCGACCAACTACATCGGCGGCTACGGCGGCTTGCTGACGCAGTCGCCCTCGGACGCGAGCCCGGCCGAGATTCCCCGCGGTGACCTCGAGACCGCGCGGTCTTTCGGCGAGCGCGTGGCCGCGGTGGCAAGATCGCGCGGCTGACCACCGCCTGCGCGGGCCGCCCCCGGCCCGGGGCACCCACGGAGAGAACACGATGACCGACGCCACCCCCACCACCCGTTTGCTGCAACCGCATGACAAGGACCTGGGGGGCGGCTTCAACGTGCGGCGCCTGCTGCCCGCGGCCGTGCGCCGCTCGGTCGGGCCCTTCGTGTTCTTCGACCATTTCGGCCCGGCCACCGAGCAGCCGGGCAATTCGCACGACGTGCGCCCGCATCCGCACATCGGCCTGGCCACCGTCACCTACCTGTTCGAGGGCGCGATGATGCATCGCGACAGCATCGGCAGCGTGCAGGAGATCCTGCCGGGCGCCATCAACTGGATGACCTCGGGCCGCGGAATCGTGCACTCCGAACGCAAGCCCGAGCGCCTGCTGGCCGAGAGCTTCGTCAATCACGGCCTGCAGTTGTGGGCCGCGTTGCCGCAGGCCCATGAAGAGGTCGAGCCCGCCTTCGAGCACACCGCGGCCGATGCGATTCCCGCGCTGTTCGAGCAGGGCGTGGGCGTGCGCGTGCTGGTGGGCGAGGCCTTCGGCAAACGCTCGCCGGTCACGACCTTCTCGCAGACCGTCTACCTCGACATCGCGCTGCCGGCCGGCGCGAGCTTCGCGCTGCCCGCGCTGGCGCCCGAGCTCGCGGTCTATCCGATCGACGGCGACATCGGCCTCGACGGCGTGGCCGTGCCGATGCACACCATGGCCGTGCTGCCCGACGGGCAGGGCGCCAACCTCACGGCGCCGGTGACCGCGCCGGTGCGGCTGGTGGTGATCGGCGGCGAGCCGCTCGACGGCCCGCGCTACATCACCTGGAACTTCGTCTCGAGCCGGCGCGAGCGCATCCTGCAGGCCGGTGAGGACTGGGCCGCGCAACGCATGGGCCACGTGCCCGGCGAGACCGAGTTCATTCCGCTGCCGGGCAAGCCCTTCGGCGTGCGCGAGCCCGACACGGGCAGCACGCCCACCTGAATTCTCTACAGCGCGAGCTTGTAGCCCTCGTGGCTCGCCACGAAGCCCAGCTTCTCGTAGAAGCGATGGGCATCGGGCCGGCGCTTGTCGGTCGTGAGCTGCACCAGCGCGCAGCCGCGCTCGCGGCAGCGCGCGATCGCCCACTCGAACATGCGCTGGCCCAGGCCCGCATCGCGCCGCTGCGACGCGATGCGCACGGCCTCGATCTGGCCGCGCCATGCGCCCTGGCGCGCGATGCCCGGAATGAACGAGAGCTGCAGCGTGCCGACCACCATGTCGCCTTCGGTCGCGACCACGAGCTGCTGGTTGGCATCGGCCGCGATGGCTTCGAAGGCGGCGAGGTAGCGCGCATCGATGGCATCGGCCGCGGGGCTCGCGGCCTCGCGTTCGCGGCCCAGCGGATCGTCGGCGAGCAGGGCGACGATGGCGGCCAGGTCGGCGCGCGTCGCGGTTCTGAAAACTATAGGGTTCACTTGTGAAACTCTGTTGCATCGTTCGCGCGCAACGCGGCGCGAAATGCCATCGTCCGATAGTAAAGTGCGCCCGCCGCGAGGGAGGGAACACCGGCCCCGCGACCCACAACCACAACGACGTTGAAGAAAGCGAGCGAGGCGAGATGGCGATTCAGAAGACTCCGGAAACGGCCCCGGGCGAATACGGCGACCTGTTCGAATTCCTGATGAAGGAACTCAAGCTGTTCCAGCGCAAGCTGCTGGTGATGCTCAAGCATGTGAAGACCGGCGAGTCGCAGGTCTACAAGCAGGCCTGGTACGACTTCCACCTGAAGGACCGCCTCACCGCGCTGCTCAAGGCCGAGGACTATGCGGCCGTCGCGCAACTGCCGATCAACAAGGCCGGCCAGACCGGCATCTACATCGAGACGCGCTACGTGAAGTCGGGCGAGGTGGTGGGCGTCCAGCTGGTGGAAGCGCGGCCGCACGAGGGCGGCCGCTATGTGGGGCTCACGCCGGCCGCGGTCTACACCGAGGCCGACGGGCGCCGCGTGCTGGCCTTCGCCGAAGGCCTCTAACTACTTGCCCAGCGTCACCGCTTCGGCCGGTGGCGCACCGTCGGGCGCATCGGGCAGCAGCTGCGACTTGCGCCGCGAGCCGCGCCAGGCCGAGTAGCCCACGCCGATCAGCAGCAGCACGCACAGCCCGATGAAGGTGCCGCTGATCGGGCGCGTGACGAACACCGACATGTCGCCGCGCGAGAGCAGCAGCGCGCGGCGGAAGTTCTCCTCCACCATCGGCCCGAGCACGAAGCCCAGCAGGATCGGCGCGACCGAGAACTCGAGCGACATCAGCAGCGCGCCGATGATGCCGAACACCAGCACCTCCCAGATCTGGAACAGGCTGTTCTGCGTGCTGAACACGCCCACCGCGATGAAGAACATCGCCGCCGGGAACAGGTACTTGTAGGGCACCTTCAAGAGCTTCACCCAGACGCCGATCAGCGGCACGTTGAGCACCACCAGGATCACGTTGCCGATCCAGAAGCTGGCGATCAGGCCCCAGAAGATGTCCGGGTGCTCGGTGATCAGCTGCGGGCCGGGCTGGATGCCCTGGATCAGCAGCGCGCCGAGGATCAGCGCCATCACCGCGTCGCCCGGGATGCCCAGGCTCATGGTCGGGATGAAGTCGACCTGCGTCTTCGAGTGCGCCGAGGCCTCGGGCCCGGCCACGCCTTCGATCATGCCGGTGCCGAAGGCCGCGGGCGTCTTCGACACCTTGCGTTCGAGCGCATAGGCGATGAAGGTGGTGATGGTCGGGCCGGTGCCCGGCATCGCGCCGAAGATCGTGCCGACGATGGTGCCGCGGATCATCGCGGGGAAGGCGCGCTTGAGCTCTTCCTTGCTCGGGCGCATGTCGCTGAGCTTGAGCGTGCCGGTGTCGCCGATGCTCTTCATGCGGTTCACGTTGAGCAGGAAGTCGGCCACGCCGAACAGGCCCATCGAGATCGCGACCAGCTCGAGGCCGTCGCTGAGCTCGGGCAGGTCGAAGGCGAAGCGGAAGCTGCCGCTGTTGACGTCGGTGCCGACCACGCCGCACAGCAGGCCGAACACCGTCATCGCCACGCCCTTGAGCGCCGAGCCGCGCGACATGGTCGAGCCCGCGAGCAGGCCCAGCATCATGATCGAGAAGATCTCGGTCGGGCCGAACTTGAACGCGATCTGCACCAGCAGCGGCGAGGCGAAGATCATCACCACGATGCCCACCGAGGCGGCGAAGAACGAGGAGATCATCGTCACGCCGAGCGCCACGCCACCCTTGCCCTGCTTGGTCATCGGATAGCCGTCGAGGCAGGTCACCGCATGCGGCGGATGCGAGGGCATGTTCATCAGGATGGCGCCGATCGCGCCGCCGTACTGCGAACCGTAGAAGATGCCGGCCAGCATCAGGATGGCGGGCACCGGATGCATCACGTAGGTGAGCGGCAGCAGGATCGAGATGGCCTGCAGCGCGCCCATGCCGGGCAGCACGCCGATGAGGTTGCCCACCAGCACGCCGAAGAAGGACCAGAGCAGGTTGGAGCCCTGGAACGCGACGCCGAAGCCGAACCAGAGGTCGTGGAGCGATTGTCCGATCATGGTCTCAGCCTCCCCACTGGAACAGTGGCAGCTGCAGGCTCAGCGCCCACCAGAACACCACCACCGCGATGACCATCATCGCGAGCGCGAGCAGCAGCGCCTCGCGCAGCGTGTTGTCGCGGTCGCCGAGCGCCGAGATGAACACGATCGCGAAGGTCGCGGGTAGCAGCCCGCCGTACTCGCCGAGCAGCAGGAACGAGAGGATGCCCAGCACGATGCAGACGCAGCCGCGCAGGTCGGGCAGGCCCGAGGGATGGCCGTGCGAGACGGCGGCCTCGGGTGCCGGTTGCTGGCCGCGCGCCGAGATCACCATCAGGAGGCCGATGAAGGCCAGCAGCAGCCCGAGCGCGACCGGGAAGAAGCCCGGTCCCATGTGCGCGAGTTCGCCGACGCGGTAGCCGTAGCCGGCATAGGCGGCGGCCAGTCCGACGATCACCATCAGGGCTCCGCCGTAGTAGTCTTTCTTGAATGTCGATGGGGCGCGCGATGCCTGCGAGGCCGCGCCACCACCCGTGCTGTGCTGCATATGTCTCCTTCGGGCTGAAGCAATGCAGTCTAGGAAGCGGGGCTTTCAATCCCCTTTCGCAACACGCTTGCAAGGGCCTTCGAGGCCCAAAATACGTGTTATCACGTACGGGCGAGCGGCAATCGGAGGATCGCGCGCAGGCCGCCGCCGTTGGCGCTCTCGGGCATGTCGGCGCTGGCCAGCACGATCTCGCCGCCGTTGCGCCGCGCATAGCCGCGCGCGATGGTGAGGCCGAGGCCGGCGCCCTGCATCGCGGGCGCGCCCGGGGCCTGCGAGGCCGGGTCGCGCTGGAAGCGCTCGAACACGCTGGCGCGCCGCTCGGGCGCGATGCCGGGGCCGCTGTCGCAGACCTCGGCCAGCGCCTGCGAGGCATCGCGGCGCACCGTCACCGTGATGTTGCCGCCGCGCGGCGTGTACTTGATCGCGTTGTGCACCAGGTTCGCGAGCAGCTCGTGCAGCTCGGCGGCATGGGCGCGCACCGGTATCACGGGCGAGGCCGCGTCCTCTTCCTCGTCGGGCGCGGCGAGGCCCTCGGTGGCGGTGTCGCCGCGCGCGTCGACCCAGCCCAGGTCCTGGTCGTGCTCGCGCGCAAGCGGCAGGTACTGCAGCACCACGGCGCGCGCGATCGCGTTGAGGTCGACGATCCCGGGCGCGGCGGCCTCGGTCCCGCCTTCGTGCGTCGCATGCGCGAGCGCCAGCAGCTGTTCGCTCAGGCGCCGCGTGCGCGCGAGCTGCGCGACGATCGCATGCAGCGATTCGCGCATGCGCTCGGGGTCGGTCTCGCGCACCGCGTAGCCGGCCTGGATCGACAGGATGCCCAGCGGCGTGCGCAGCTGGTGCGAGGCATCGGCGAGGAACTCCGAATGCTCGGCCACCATGCGGCGATGGCGCCCGATGTGGTGGTTGACCGCGTCGACCAGCGGCACCACCTCCTGCGGCACGCCGGTGGGATCGAGCGGCTGGATGTCGTCGCGCGCGCGTTCGCGCAGCGACCGGCGCAGCCGCTCGAGCGGGCGCAAGGTCCAGGCCACCCCCAGCCACACCAGCAGCGCCATCACCACCACCATGCGCGCGGCGCGCAGCAGCTCCTGGCGCAGCGATTCGTCCTGCGCGCGCCGGCGCGGGCCGGTGCCTTCGGCGGCCTGGATCAGCACGGTGTAGGCGCTGCCCGCGTGGGTGTTGTAGACCGTCTGGCGCAGCGCGGCCACGCGCACCGGGTGCTGCTGGTAGGTGGCGTCGTAGAACACCGGCGCGCCCTCGGGGCCGCCGCCGCGCGGAGGCGGAGGGGGCAGGTCGGGCACGCCCATCAGCGTCTCCTCGGTGCCGGTCTCGCCCCGCACCACCGGCGCCGCGCCCACGTGCAGGTACTTGTAGCGCAGGTGGGTCGACTCGAACATCGCCTGCACCGAGAACGCCTCCTGCACGCGCACGCTGCCGTCGCTCGCCACCACGATGCCGTTGGCCAGCGCCTGCACGGGCTCGAGCAGGCTCTGGTCGTAGGCGTCCACCAGGCTCTCGGTCAGCGCCTGGTAGTCGCTCCAGCTGTCGAGCGCGAGCAGCGCGACCATGCCCGGCAGCAGCAGCGCCAGCAGGCGCGCGCGGATGCCGAAGCGCCAGCTGTCAGTGGGGGACGGAGACGGTGCCGGCGCGTGCGGGTCCATCGGCGATGCCTTCGAGCATGTAGCCCAGCCCGCGCACGGTGACGATGCGCACGTCGCTGTCGGCGAGCTTGCGCCGCAGCCGGTGCAGCACCACCTCGATCGCGTCGGGCCCGGCGGTGCTGTCGTTGGTGAACACCTTGCCGAACAGCTGCGACTTGCCGACCGGCGAGCCGCTGCGCATGAGCAGCGCGCTCAGGGCCGCATGCTCGCGCGGCGTGAGCGCCAGCAGCGTGCCGCGCAGCGTGAAGGCGTGGCTCTCGCCGTCGTAGGCCAGCGAGGCGCACTGCAGCCGCGGATGCTGGCGGCCGCGGCTGCGCCGCACCAGCGCGGTGAGCCGCGCCTCGAGCTCGACCAGCTCGAAGGGCTTGGTGAGGAAATCGTCGGCGCCCAGGTGCAGGCCGCGCACCCGGTCCTGCAGCGCGCCCTGCGCGGTGAGGATCAGCACCGGCGTGCGGTCGTCGGCGTTGCGCATGTCGGCCAGCACCGCGAGGCCGTGCTTGTCGGGCAGCCGCAGGTCGAGCACCACCGCGTCGTACTCGGTGCCGGCCATCAGGGCCTCGGCGGTGCGCGCGTCGGGCGCATGGTCGGTGACGAAGCCGCCCTGCGTGAGCGCGCGCACCAGCCAGGAGGCCATGTCCAGTTCGTCTTCCACCAGCAGGATGCGCATCGCGGGGCGGTCGGCCTATCGTTTCTTGTGGAGATCGGGGTCTTCGGCGGCGCGCGCGCTGGCCTTGGCCGCGCGGGCGCTGAGGTCGGGCGCGAGCGCCTCGCGGCCGTCGAACACGAAGCAGTCGCCCCGGTAGTGGGCGCCGCCCACCAGCTCGAAGTACTTGAGGATGCCGCCCTCGAGCTGCAGCACGTTGTCGACGCCTTCCTCGCGCATCAGGATCGCGGCCTTCTCGCAGCGGATGCCGCCGGTACAGAAGCTCACCACGGTCTTGCCCGCGAATTCGGCGCGGTGCGCGCGCAGCGCGGGCGGGAACTCGGTGAACTTCTCGATGCGCCAGTCGATCGCGCCCTCGAAGCTGCCGTGGTCGACCTCGAAGGCATTGCGCGTGTCGAGCAGCGCGATCTCGCGGCCCGCGTCGTCGTGGCCCTGGTCGAGCCAGCGCTTGAGCGTGGGCGCGTCCACGCCCGGCGCGCGGCCGGCCGCGGGCTGGATCGCGGGATGGTCCATGCGGATGATCTCGCGCTTGAGCTTAACCAGCATGCGCCGGAACGGCTGGGCGGCGGACCAGCTGTCCTTGGTCTCGAGGTCGGCGAAGCGTGCATCGGCGCGCACGCCGGCCAGGAAGTCCGCCATCGCGCCGGGCTCGCCGGCCAGAAACATGTTGATACCCTCGGGCGCGATCAGGATCGTGCCCATCAGCCCGAGCGCGCGGCTGTGGTCCAGCAGGCGTTCTCGCAGCACGGGGCCGTCGTCGATGGCCACGAACTTGTAGGCCGCGATGTTCAATATCTCTTGGGTCTCTTGCACGGCGGGAATTCTAGGCGCCGCAGGTTGACCCGTTCCTGACTCGGGCACTCCCGAACGGTCGGCCGCCCGGGTGTCAATAGGGGCCGCGCCAACTCACATCGTGGAGGCCCGTCTTCCTACAATGGCCGGATGTTCGTTCACCTGCGCCTGCACACCGAGTTCTCCGTCGTCGACGGCACCAACCGCATCGACGAAGTCGTCAAGGCCGCCGCTGCCGACAAGCAGCCCGCGATGGCCATCACCGATCTCAACAACCTGTTCGGCGGGATCAAGTTCTACAAGGAAGCGCGCGGCAAGGGCGTCAAGCCCGTGATCGGCGCCGAGATCTTCCTCGAGGGCATGGGCAAGGATGCGGCGACGCTCACGCGCATCGTGCTGCTGGTGCAGAACAAGCAGGGCTACCTCAACCTCTCGGAGCTGCTGGCACGCGCTTGGACGCAGAACGTCGGCCGCGGCCAGGCCCAGGCGGCCTGCAAGCTCGAATGGGTGGAGGAACTGCAGGGCGGGCTGATCGCGCTGTCGGGCGCGCAGGCCGGCCCGCTCGGCGCGCCGCTGGCCGCGGGGCAGGGCGAACGCGCGGCCGAGCTCGCGCTGCGCCTCGCGGGCATCTTCCCGCACCGCTTCTACATCGAGCTGCAACGCGCCGGCCGGCCCGAGGACGAGCCGCACGTGCTGGCCGCGGTGCAACTGGCCGCGCGGCTGGGGCTGCCGGTGGTGGCCACGCACCCGGTGCAGTTCGCCACGCGCGAGGACTACGAGGCGCACGAGGCGCGCGTGTGCATCTCCGAGGGCGAGATCCTCGGCAACCCGCGGCGCGTGCGCCGCTTCACGCCCGAGCAGTATTTCAAGTCCAGCGCCGAGATGCAGGCGCTGTTCGCCGACATCCCGAGCGCGCTGGCCAACACGGTCGAGATCGCCAAGCGCTGCAGCCTGACGCTGGTGCTCGGCAAGCCGCAGCTGCCCGACTTCCCCACGCCCTTCGTGAGCGAAGGCGTGCGCATGCCGATCGACGAGTTCTTCCGCCAGGAATCGTTCGAGGGGCTCGAGAAGCGCCTCGAGCACCTGTTCCCCGACGCGGCCAAGCGCGATGCGCAGCGGCCGCGCTATGTCGAGCGGCTCGAGTTCGAGATCAACACCATCCTGAAGATGGGGTTCCCGGGCTACTTCCTGATCGTGGGCGACTTCATCAACTGGGCCAAGCAGAACGGCTGCCCGGTCGGTCCGGGCCGGGGCTCGGGCGCGGGCTCGCTGGTGGCCTATGCGCTGAAGATCACCGACCTCGATCCGCTCGAATACAACCTGCTGTTCGAACGCTTCCTGAATCCCGAGCGTGTCTCGATGCCCGACTTCGACATCGACTTCTGCCAGGGCAACCGCGACCGCGTGATCGACTACGTGAAGGACAAGTACGGCCGCAACGCCGTGAGCCAGATCGCGACCTTCGGCACCATGGCCGCGCGCGCGGCCATCCGCGACGTGGGCCGGGTGCTCGACATGAGCTACATGTTCTGCGACGGCATCAGCAAGCTGATCCCGAACAAGCCGGGCATGTCGGTCACGCTGCAGTACCCGCCGCCGCAGAAGATCGAGGGCGACAAGAACAACTACGCGCTCGAGATGGAGCCGCAGCTCGCCGAACGCCTCGAGAAGGAGGAAGAGGTCAAGACCGTGGTCGAGCTGGCGCAGAAGCTCGAAGGCATGACCCGCAACATCGGCATGCACGCCGGCGGCGTGCTGATCGCGCCCGGCAAGCTCACCGACTTCTGCCCGCTCTACCAGCAGCCCGGCAGCGACTCGGCCGTGAGCCAGTACGACAAGGACGACGTGGAGGCCATCGGCCTCGTGAAGTTCGACTTTCTGGGCCTGGCCACGCTGACGATCCTCGAGATCGCGCGCGAGTTCATCATGAAGCGGCACAAGGGCCGCGAGAACTTCGCCTACGAGAACATCCCGCTCAACGACGCGCCGACCTACCGGCTGTTCTCCGAGGGCAAGACCGAGGCCGTGTTCCAGTTCGAATCGCGCGGCATGCAGGGCATGCTGAAGGACGCGCGGCCGACCCGGCTCGAGGACCTGATCGCGCTCAACGCGCTGTACCGTCCGGGCCCGATGGACCTGATCCCGAGCTTCGTGGCGCGCAAGCACGGCCGCGAGGACGTGGAGTATCCGCACCCGGCCGTGGCCCAGATGCTCTCGGAGACCTACGGGATCATGGTCTACCAGGAGCAGGTGATGCAGACCGCGCAGATCCTGGGCGGCTACTCGCTCGGCGGCGCCGACCTGCTGCGCCGCGCGATGGGCAAGAAGAAGCTCGAGGAGATGGCCGAGCACCGCGAGAAATTCCGCGCTGGCGCCCTGAGCACGCACGGCATCGCGCAGGACAAGGCCGACGAGATCTTCGACCTGATGGAGAAGTTCGCGGGCTACGGCTTCAACAAGTCGCACGCTGCCGCCTACTCGCTGCTGGCCTATCACACGGGCTGGCTCAAGGTCCACTACACGGCCGAATTCTTCTGCGCCAACATGACGGTGGAAATGGACGACACCGACAAGCTCAAGGTGCTGTTCGAGGACGCGCAGAAGAACTTCGGCCTCACCTTCGAGCCGCCGGACGTGAACCGCGGCAACTACCGCTTCGAGCCGGTCACCGACAAGGTCATCCGCTATGGGCTGGGCGCCGTCAAGGGCACGGGCCAGCTCGCGGTCGAGGCCGTGGTGCGCGCGCGCGAGGAGGGCGGTCCGTTCAAGAGCCTGTACGACTTCTGCGTGCGCATCGACCGCCAGCGCATCAACAAGCGCACGGTCGAGGCGCTGATCAAGGCCGGCGCCTTCGATGCCATCCAGCAGAACCGCGCCTCGCTGATCGCCTCGGTCGACCGCGCCTTCGAATTCGCCAACGCGACCGCGGCCAATGCCGCGCAGGTCGACATCTTCGGCGACAGCGAGCATGGCTCGGCCACGGCCGAGCCCGAGCTGGTCGACGCCACGCCCTGGGGCGTGAAGGAACGCCTGACCTTCGAGAAGACCGCGGTCGGCTTCTACCTCTCGGGCCATCTGTTCGACGAGGTCTCGCACGAGGTGCGGCGCTTCTGCAAGCGCGAGATCACCGACCTGCTCGACAGCCGCGACCAGCAGGTGATCGCGGGCATCGTGAGCGACTTCCGCGTCATCAACGGCCAGCGCGGCCGGCTCGCGATCTTCAAGCTCGACGACAAGTCCGACTCGATCGACGCCACCGCCGACGAGGCGCTGATGAACGCCAACCGCAACACGCTCAAGGACGACGAACTGGTGATCGTCTCGGGCCGCCTGCAGCCCGCGCGCGGCGGCTTCGAGGCACGCTTCCAGGTGCAGCAGGTCTGGGATCTGGCCAGCGCGCGCTGCCGCTTCGGCAAGTTCCTGCGCGTGGCGGTCAACGGCAAGGCGCCCGACATCGCGCGCCTGCTCAAGGACTTCCCGGCGCGCACCGAGCAGAGCGAGCATGGCGAGCTGGTGCAGGGTCTGCCGGTGCGCCTGTCGATGGCGCGTGGCGGCGCCCAGGTCGAACTGCAGCTCGGCGAGCGCGCGAAGTTCTTCCCGACCGATGCGGCGCTCGCGAGCTGGACCGCGCAGGCCGAGGCGGGCAAGGCCGCGGTCATCTACGAATAACCTCCAGCCCCACGGGGTCGGGGGAACTCCTCGCGGGCCGGGCCTTCTCATGGGGGCAGGCCCCGCGCCTGCGCGTTTTCAACCGGCAGTTCGAGGAGGAACATTCGCCATGCCATACAAGACCGCCACCGGCACCCGCAACGCATCCATCAAGCAGGCCTTCCTGGCCGCAGCCGCCCTGGCGCTGGCACTGCCCCTGAGCAGCCTGGCCCAGTACGCGGGCCCCAGCTCGGTGCCCGCCATGACCGTCAAGCAATTGCTCGACACCGGCAAGGACGACCAGCACGCCACCCTGCGCGGCTTCATCGTCTCGCACGACGGCGGCGAGCACTACACCTTCGCCGACGACACCGGCCGCATGAAGGTCGAGATCGACGCCAAGTACTTTCCCACCGGCGTGAGGATCGACGACAAGGTGCGCGTCGAGATCACCGGCGAGTTCGACAAGGACCTCGTGGGCAACAAGGCCGAGCTCGACGTCAAGCAGCTGGTCGTGGTGCGCTGAGCGCGCCCTTCCCGGCCAGCAGCGCGTGCTCGATCTCGTCGAGCACCGCCTCCGGTGCGTGCAGCCAGTCCTTCGCGAGCACCTGCCGCACCTCCCAGCCGAAGGCATCGAGGATCCGCGGGCGCGAGACATAGCGCTCGAGCACGTTGCGGTTCTCGTAGTGGGCCGCCGTGTCCACGAGGATGCCGAGCGCGTAGTGGCTGTCTCCCGCACCTGAATCCGTGCCGGCGGCACGGATCGCCAGGTCGCAGCGAAAGCGCGACTGGCCCACTTGTTCGTCCACCGCATGGCCGCGCGCGCGCAGCGCGGCCGCGAGCTGCGCGCTCACCGCGTCGGCCCGCACATGGCCCGCTCGCACCGCGCCGCGCGTCAGCGGGTTCATGCCCTCGAGCACGCGCGTGGCTGTGGCATCGTCGCCGCGTGACAGGCACTCGGCGTAGCGCAGGAAATTCTTCAGCGCCGCGGCACCTTCGTTGTGGTCGTTGGTGATCGCCTCGTGGCGGATCGTCGAGACCACCGCCATGTGATGGCGCGCGCGGCTGAAGATCACGTTGAGCCGCTTCTCGCCGCCGCGCTGGTTGATCGGCCCGAAGTTCATCAGCATGCGGCCCTCGGCATTCGGGCCGTAGCAGATGCTCAGCAGGATGATGTCGCGCTCGTCGCCCTGCACGTTCTCGAGGTTCTTGATGAACAGGCCGCAGAACTGGTCGTCCTCCTCGCGCACGTACTCGGCCTCGAGCCGCGCCGCGAACTCGCCATCGGCCGCGGCGAGGCTGTCGAGCTCGGCCTCGATCTCGCCCTGCTGCGCTTCCGAGAAGGCCACGATGCCGAGGCTGCGCCCGGTGCCGCGGCGCAGCAGCTCGCGCACCAGCTGCGCGATGTGGCGCGCCTCGCCGGTGTTGCGGCGGCTGTCGTAGACCGCGTCGGTCACGCGGTGGAAGCTGATGGCGCGCGAGAGCAGCGCATCGGCCTGCGCGGCCACCGACTCGGCCGAGGCGGCGCTCGACTGCACCAGGATCTCGGCGCGCTCCTCGCTCGGCAGGCTGCGGTCGGGAATGGTGTAGAGGTTGCCCGCGTAGAAGGCCGCGTTCGAGAAGCCGATCAGCGACTCGTAGCGGCTGCGGTAGTGCCAGGCCAGCAGGGTGGCCGGCAGGTTGCGCGCGCCCTGGTTCAGCAGGCTGTCGGCATCGAGCACCACCGCGATGCGGTCGCCCTCGTTGTCCTCGTCCTCGACCGACACGGTCTGGTCCTCGGCATCGCGGCCCGACGAGAAGAAGCTCGTAGGCGGCAGCTGCATCTCGTCGCCCACCACGATGATCTGCGGCGCGCGATAGAGCGCGGGCACGGCTTCCTCGACCGGGATCTGGCTCGCCTCGTCGAAGATCACCACGTCGAACAGGTCGGCCGCGAGCGGCAGCGTGTCGGACACCGACAGCGGACTCATGAGCCAGATCGGCTTCATGTCGCGCACCACCTGGCCGGTCTCGCCGCTCGCGAGTTCGCGGATCGCCTTGTAGCGCATGGTCTTGCCGAACTCGTGCTCGAGCTCGCGGCGCCCGGCGTTGTAGCTCTTCTTGAACGCCTTGCCGTCGGCATCGAGCTGGCTCGCGGGCAGGGCGCTCTTCTGCACGCGGTCGCGGAAGCGCTGGCGCACGGCGGCGGCCAAGGTGCGCGCATTGCGGCCGAGCCACTGGCGCTCGGCATCGCCCAGGCGCTGCGCATGGCGCGCGAGCGCGGCTGCATCGAAGCGCGGCAGCCAGCGCTCGGTGCGGTAGACGCGCTCGAGGCCCTCGCGCGCGACCGCGAATTCGATCGCCTCGGGCGCGAGCGGCAGGCCGCGCAGCGCGGCGGCCACGGCCGGGTCGGCATCGGCGAGCTCCTGCAGCGGCGCGAGCACCGCGGGCAGCGCATCGGCCTGGTCGCGCAGCGTGCGCGCGAGGTCTTCGAGCGTAGCCAGCGGCAGGGCTGCGGGATCGTGGACCAGCTCGCGCCACAGCGCATCGAGCGCGTCGCAGCGTGAGCCCGCGGCGACCAGGCGTTCGACGTCGCGCGCGGCGCCGGGCGCGCTGCGCAGATGGGCCTGGAAAGCGACGCGCAGGCTGCCGGCATCGTCGAGGCCGCGCAGCGCCTGCATCTGCTGCGCGTAGGCCTCGGGGTCGGTGCAGCCGTAGTCGGCTTCGAGCCGCGCGGCCTGCTTTTGCAGAGCGGCGCGGGCGGTGTGCTCGGCCAGCAGCTCCTCGAGCAACTGCGCGGGCTTGGGCCTCACGGCATGCGCGGCGAAGTCGTAGCGGCGCTTGAGTTCGCCCGACAGCCGCCACCACGAGGGTTGGAGGAAGCGCAGCAGCGAGTGCTGCTGCGCGCGGGCCTGCGCGAGGCCGGCCTCGGTGTCGGCGGGCGAGAGCTTGTCGCGCCAATGGGCCGTGCGCTGCAGCTTCTCGTCGAGCGCCTGCTGCAGGCCGCGGCGTTCGGCCAGCGCCGCATTCAGCGCCTGGCTCGCGGGATGGGCCGCATCGAGCAGCGCGAGCTGCCCGCGCGCGGCCAGCGTCGCGACGCGGCGCGCATCGGCCACCAGATCGAGCGCGTCGTGCCATGTCACGCCGGCCTCGGCCAGCGGTGGCCAGGCCTCGACCAGCGCATCGCGGCAGGCCCCGCTTTGCGCCGCGGCGCGTTCCGAGCCTTCGACCAGCGCGGCCAGCGGCTTGGGCTGGCGCAGCAGCGCGGGCGCGAGCAGCGCGAACGGATGCTGCGCGAGCGTGGGCGCGCCCAGGCTCTCGGTGACGGCAAGGTGCAGCCGCGCAGCCAGCTCGGCATGGCGGCGCCAGGCCGCGTAGTCGGGCAGGGCCTCGGCCTGCAGCGGCGTGAGCTTCGGATCGACGGTCTTGAGCGCGACCAGTCGCGCCACCAGCTCGCGCAGCGTGACGGCCAGGTGCGCGGGCACCTCGCGCATCGCGGCGTCGAAGCGCTCGAGCGCGCGCAGGTCGAGGTCCATCGCGTCGAGCAGCCGCTGGCGTTCGGCGCCCTCGGCCTCGAGCGTGGAGGGCGCCTCGAGCCAGTGCTCGTAGGTCTGGCGCAGGTTCTGCACGAAGGCCTTCTTGTCGCCCTGCGAGTCGTGGATCATGCAGCACAGTTCGTCCAGCCCCTGCTGGCGCAGGCGGTGGAACACCACGTCGATCGCGGCGCGCTTCTCGCAGACGAACAGCACGCGGCGGCCGCGCCCCACGTAGTCGGCGATCAGGTTGGTGATGGTCTGCGACTTGCCGGTGCCCGGCGGCCCCTGGATGATGTAGCTGGCCCCGGTGCGCGCCAGCGCCACGGCGGCGGTCTGGGTCGCGTCGGCCTGCACCACCGGCCATTGCTCGGCCAGCGGCAGCACCGCGGGCGCCTCGGTGTCGACCTGGCGCGGCTGCAGCGAGAACACGCGGTCGAAGGCCTCGCTCGCCATGTCCGATTCGACCAGCCCGCTGTAGTCGCGCACCAGCGACATCTTGCGGTGGTTGAAGTTGCCGAGCGTCACGGCCGTGAGGTCCACGTCCCACTGGTAGGGGTTGCCGGCGTTCTCGCGCAATGCGAAGGTCTGGCGCTCGGCCTCGGCGGGCGCGGTCTGCGGTGCCATCTGCGGCGCCATCTGCGGCGCGCGCGGTGTCGGCCGCGCGCCCACCGCGCCGGCCAGCGGCAGCGGCACGCGCTGCACGCGGGCATGAAAGAGCTGCAGCCCGCGCGGGCGGAAATCGTCCTGCGCATAGCTGTAGTCGGTGGCCGCGAGCGGCACGGCCGAGGGCGCGCGTTCGCGCACGCGCCGCTTGAACTGCTCGAGCCGCTGGCGCGCGCGCTGGTGGATCAGCGCGATCTCGGGTTGCCGCAGCAGCCGCAACTGCACGCCGGGCTCGGTGCGCGCGATCTGCGCGGCGAGCTCGGCATGGAACTGTTCGATCGAGGTCTCGCGCAGGTCGATGCTCTCGGGCAGCACGATGCCGTAGAGCTGGCGCAGGTGATGGCGCAGGGTCGGGTTGACCTGGGCCTCGGGGCCTGCGGCCTCGAGCAGGTACTGGTCGCGCACGCCCTTCTTGCGCGAGAGCTCCACCGGCAGCATCAGCAGCGGCGAGACGATGCGCTCGTCGGCGTCCTCCTTGAGGTTGTGCCAGCGCAGGAAGGCGATCACCAGCGAGAGCTGCGACAGGCCGTATTCGGCGCGGTCGCGCCGCGCCTCCTGCAGGATGCGGTCGAGCGCACCGGGCAGGTAGGGCTGGTCCTCGAAGCGCAGCCAGCGCGCGAGCGGCACCGGGTCGCCGCTCGCGACCTCGGCGGCGAAGCGGCCGTCCCACACGCAGAGCTGGTCGACGCGGATGCTCTGCAGGTCGACCACCAGCGGCACGCTGGCCACCGTGAGGTTGACGTGCGCCTGCGTGGGCTTGAAGTACAGCAGCCGGTTGCGCCGCGAGAGGTCGAACAGCCGGTCGCGCAGGTGCAGCTGGATCGCCTGGCGCCGCTGGCCCGCGCCGTCCTTCGGGTTCGCGAGGCGCTCCAGGCCCAGGTCCAGCGGCTGGTCGCGGTAGGTCTCGAGGCGGCGGATCACCGAGGGCAGGTCGCGCGCGCGCTCGTGGCGGTCGAGCGCCGTCATCTCGACGATCACCGCGGCCAGCACCGGGTGCAGCCGGCGGTTGATCTCGAACAGGTTGCCGCGATGCTCGGCGAAGCGCGCGAGCTCCTCGCCCTGCGTGAAGTCGAGTCCGCAGGCCAGGCTGGCGAGCACCTGGCCCAGGCACAGCATGTCGCTGAGCGCGTCGTGGTGCGCGAAGCGCTGCTCCCAGGCGCCGTAGCCGGGCAGGTAGGCCGGGCGCCGCGGCACCGTATCGGGCGTGGCCTCGGGCAGCACCTCGAGGTTCTCGCGCGCGACGCCGATGCCGGCCTCGACGGTGACGCGTTCCTCGCTCACCACGCGCAGCACCGAGGCCACCGGGCGTTCGAGCGGCGCGATCGCCTGCGGGTTGCGTTTCGGCTCGGCGCCCGCGGGCTGGGCCAGTTCCAGCGCGGGCACCTCGTTCACGCGGTAGGCCATCGCATGGCCCAGCGCGGCGACCCGGCCCTGCTCGTGCAGCGCCGAGACCTCGCGCAGCAGCGGCAGTGCGAGCGCGAGCACGTCGTCGGTCTGCAGGCCGCCGTGGGCATCGGCGGTGTCGAGCAACTGCAACAGCGGTGCGGTGCTCGTCATGCAGTGGCGCTCCGTGCGTGCTGGGCCCGGGCCTTGTCGAGCACCGTGGCGGCGTCGCGCTTGACGCGCGCGAGCGTGCGCCTGGCCAGCTTGAGGTCCTGCGCGAGCCGCTGTTCGAAGGGCGCGGCGCAGCCCAGCGGTTCGGCCAGCGCGAGCGCCGCGGCCAGCGCGGCATCGTCGAGCTCGGGATCGGCCGCGACGAAATCGACCAGCACGCTGGCCATGTAGTCGTGCAGCCCGGCGGGCAGCGGATCGGGCGGTGGCGGCTCGACGGCCTGCGGCAACGCGGGCACGAAGCCCGGGAAGAAGCGCCGCGCATGCGCGAGCAGCGCATCGGACTGCATGAAGGGTTCGCGCAGCAGCCGCGCGACCACGGCACGCGTCAGGCCGCCCACGCGCTCCTGGCCCAGCACGTCGAGCGTGCCGAGGTCGAGCGGGCCTTCGAGCGCGCCGGCCAGCCAGGCATCGGCCTGCGGATCGCGTTCGCTCCACAGCCGCAGCGCGCGGGCGCGCACGAAGACCTCGGGATGGCTGGTGCCGCGCGTGGCCGCATCGGGCCCGGCGCTGATCTCGTCGGCCTGGCGCAGGTAGCTCGCGGCATGGACCTGCGCGAGGCCGGTCTGCACCTTGACCAGCGCGCTCACCGCGGGCTCGAGCGCGCCGCAGCCCACGCAGGCGCCGCGGTCGGCGAAAGCCTCGGTGTAGAGGCTGTGGCGCCGCGCGGTCTGCAGATGGCTCGCGTCGGCGCGCGGATCGGCCGCGGTCGCCTGCAGCAGCCGGTCGACCACCAGGTGACGGCCTTCGTCGCGCGTCCACAGCAGGTGGTGGGCCAGTTCGTGGCCGAGCACGGCCTGCAGCTCGGGCCCCTGCAGCCGCTCGAGCAGCGGGCCCGAGAGCACGATGTGGGCCTCGCCCGGCAGCATGTGGATGGCGGCGTTCATCGCGCCGTCCTGGCCCTGGTAGAGCGTGATCGGCACCGTGACGCCGAGCCGCCGCGCGACCAGCGCGGCATGCGCATGCAGCTCCGGATGCGCGTCGGCGTCGAGCCGGTACGACTGGCGCAGCAGCTCGGCGCGCACGGCCACCGCATGCTCCTCGCGCGCCTCGGCCGAGGCGGCCCAGCGCCAGGCCTCGGGCTCGTTCGCCTGCAGGTGGGTGGCCAGCGCCTGCTGGTAGGGCAGTGGAACGAGGTCGCCGAGCGCGACGGGAGAGGAGTCGACCATGTCGGGATCGCCGGTAACAAGAGTTGCCGACGATCCTAAACGAGCACCGTGGCGGCGCCGTCCTTCCTCAGTGCGCCATCGGCGCGACCGCGAGGTCGGGCAGCACGTTCATGATGCGCAGGGTCTCCTGCACCACCTGGCTGAACACCGGCGCGGCCACCAGCCCGCCGAAGTACTTGCCGGCGCCGGGCTCGTCGACCATCACCGCGACGATGATGCGCGGCTTGTCGATCGGCGACATGCCGGTGTACCAGGCGCGGTACTTGTCGGAGGCATAGCCCTTGCCGACCTGCTTGTGGGCGGTGCCGGTCTTGCCGCCGACCGAATAGCCCATGGTCTGAGCCAGCGGCGCGGTGCCGCCGGGCGCGGCCGCCAGGTGCATCATCTGGCGCACCTCGCTGGCCACCAGCGGCGAGAACACCTGCACGCCCGTGGGCGGCGTGCCGTCGTTCTTCAAGAGGCTGACCGGGATCACCTCGCCGTCGTGCGCGAAGGCGGTGTAGGCATGGGCGATCTGGAACAGCGAGGCCGACAGGCCGTAGCCATAGGACATGGTGGCCTGCTCGATCGGCCGCCACGACTTCCACGGCCGCAGCCGCCCGGTCACCGCGCCCGGGAACACGGTCTGCGGCTTCTGGCCCAGGCCGACCGCGGTCAGCGAGTTCCACATCTCCTGCGCCGACATGCGCTGCGAGATTTTGGTGGCGCCGACGTTGCTCGACTTCTGGATCACGCCCTCGACCGTGAGCACGCCGAAGTTCTCGTCGTCGTGGATGGTGGCGCCCGAGACGGTGATGCGGCCCGGGTTGGTGTCGATGATGGTCTTGGGCGTGACGCGGCCGAGCTGCAGCGCGGTCGCGATGGTGATCGGCTTCATGGTCGAGCCGGGCTCGAAGACGTCGGTCATGGCGCGGTTGCGCAGCTGCTCGCCGCTGAGGTTGCGCCGGTCATTGGGGTTGTAGCTCGGGTAGTTGGCCATCGCCAGCAGCTCGCCGGTGCGCGCGTCGACCACCACCACGCTGCCGGCGCGGGCCTTGTTCGCGACCACGGCGTCGCGGATCTTCTCGTAGGCCACCGATTGCACGCGGTCGTCGATGCTCAGCTGGATGTCGCGCCCGTCGGTCGGCGGCACCTGGTCCTCGGTGTCCTCGACGATGTGGCCGAGCCGGTCCTTCAGCACATGGCGCGAGCCGGCCTTGCCGGCGAGGTCCTTGTCGAAGGCCAGTTCCACGCCTTCCTGGCCGATGTCCTCGACGTTGGTGAAGCCGGCCAGGTGGGCCGCGGCCTCGCCCTCGGGGTACTGGCGGCGGTAGTCGCGGCGCAGGTAGAGGCCCTTGATGCCGAGCGCCGCCACCTGCTTGGCGATCGACTCGTCGACCTGGCGTCGGATCCAGACGAAGCTCTTGTCCTCGTCCTCGAGCTTCTTGTCGAAGTCCTTCTGCGGCATGCCGAGCAGCCGCGCCGCTTCGTGCAGCCGCGCCTGCACCGCGGGATCGCCGCGCTCGATGTCCTCGGGAATGGCCCAGATGCTGGGCGCGGGAATGTCGGAGGCCAGGATCAGCCCGTTGCGGTCGAGGATGCGGCCGCGGTTGGCCGGCAGCTCGAGCGTGCGCAGGTAGCGCACCTCGCCCTGGTGCTGGAAGAAGTCGTTGTCGAAGACCTGCACGTAGGCCGCGCGTACCGCGAGCAGCAGGAAGCCGAAGGCCACGGCCGCGACGATGAGCTTGCTGCGCCAGACCGGTGTCCTGCTCGCGAGCAGGGGGCTGCTGCCATACCGGATGTGTCCGTTGGGCTTCATCGTTCTTGTGAGGGAGCGCTCTTCCCCGCCGTGTTGTTGTGGGCGGTAGAGGGGGCCGGAGGCCGCGAGTTCCGGGCCGGCGCGCGCGCTCATTCGGCGCTAAGACTGCGGCGGCGCGGGGCCGAAGCACCGCGCCGCTCGCATCCTCACTGCATCACTGCGATTTCGGGCGCACGCTGATGATCGGGAACGGCGAGGGCACGCGGCCGTCGACGTCGCGCGGCATCACCTCGGTCTTCTGCACCGCGCGCAGGGCGGCGTCGTCCCAGGCGGCATTGCCGCTGGACTTCACGAGGCGCGGCGTGCCGACGATGGTGCCGTCGGGCGAGGTCTGGATCTGGATCTCGGCCGCGGGGTTGTCGCTGATCGAGTTCGGATCGAAGACCACGTTGCGCTTGATCAGCGCGGCCACGCGGCCGAAGTAGCCGGCCGACGGACCGCCGCTGCCCGCGCCCTTGCCCGAGCGCGGACCGGTGGTCTGTTCGGCCGTGGAGCCGGCCTGGCCCATCAGGCGGCGCAGGTTGTCCTGGCGGTCCTTGTCGAGCTGCGCCTTCTGCTGTTCGAGCTTCTTGGCGTCGTCGCGCTTCTTCTGTTCCGCGAGCTTCTGCTGCTCGGCCTGCTTCTGCTGCTGCAGTTCCTTCTGGCGGTCTTCCTCGCGCTTCTTGGCCTCGAGCTGGTCCTTCTCCTTCTTGGCCTGCGCTTCCTGGCGCTTCTTTTCCTGCTGGCGCTGCTGTTCCTGCTCGCGCTCGCGCTGTTCCTTCTCCTCGCGCAGCTTCTTCTCGCGCTCGAGCGCGATGTCGGGCGCCTTGGGCGCCGGCGTGGGATCGGGTCGCACGGCCTGCGGAGGAGGCGGCGGGGGCGGGGGAGGCGGCGGCGCGGGCGTGGGCGCGGGGGCCGGCGGCGGATTGGCGATGCGCGGCGCGGCCACCTGCTGCGTGGGCGACCACAGCTCGGCTTCCACCGCGTCGTCGTCGCCTTCGCTCTTCCAGCGCACGCCCCAGGTCAGGGCGGCGATCAGCAGCGCGTGCGCGATCAGCGCGAGCACCACGGCGCGCGGCGTGCCGCGCTGCGGCGGCGGCGCGAACTCGGGGCGATCGAGGGCGAGTGACATGCGTTCTCGGGTCCGGCTGGCGCTACTTGGCGTTGGTGGTCTGGACCGACAGGCCCACGCGCTCGATGCCGGCGCGCTTGAGCTGGTTCATGGCCTTCACCACGGTCTCGTACTTGACCGACTTGTCGGCGCTGATGACCACCGGGCGCTGGTCGTCGCCGTTCTGCGCGGCCTTGGCGATGCTGCCGATCTGCGTCATCGGCACCGAGGCGCCGCCGGTGCCCTGGGACGGGTCCTTCTTGACCTGGACCTCGTCGTCGCTCTTGATGACGATCTCGATCGGTTTGTCGGGCTGCTTGTTGGCGCGGTCGACCGTGGGCAGGTTGATCACGCTCGGCGTGATGAGCGGCGCGGTGACCATGAAGATGATCAGCAGCACCAGCATCACGTCGATGAACGGGACCATGTTGATCTCGTTGATCGTGCGGCGACCGCGGCCGCGGGACGAAACGGCGGGCATGCGTGCGCGCTCCGGTTCAGCGGTTGGTGGCCGAGGGGCCCGCCGGGGCCGCCGCGGACGGGTTGGAGGACAGGTTGCGCTGGAGGATGTTCGAGAACTCCTCGATGTAGGTCTCCAGGGCGATCGCGATCTTGTCGATCTCGCGCGCGAAGCGGTTGTAGCCCACCACGGCCGGGATGGCGGCGAACAGGCCGATGGCGGTGGCCACCAGCGCTTCGGCGATGCCGGGTGCCACGGTGGCGAGCGTGACCTGGGTCAGCGCGGCCAGGCCGGTGAAGGCATGCATGATCCCCCAGACCGTGCCGAACAGGCCGACGTAGGGCGAGACCGAACCCACGGTGGCGAGGAAGGACAGGTTCTGCTCGGCCGCGTCGAGCTCGCGCTGGAAGCTCGCGCGCATCGCGCGGCGGGCGCCGTCGAGCAGCGTGGGGGCGTCGCTCACATGGCGTTCGCGCAGCTTCTGGTACTCGCGCATGCCGGAGGCGAAGATGCGTTCCATGGGGCCGGCGAACTTGGCGTTCTGCGCGGCCGAGGCGAACAGCTCGTTGAGGCTGGTGCCCGACCAGAACTCGCGTTCGAAGTCGTCGTTGAGCGCGCGCATGCGCTTGAGCGCGAAGTACTTGCGGATGATCGCGGCCCAGCTCGCGATCGAGACGATCACCAGGAGGAGCACGACCGCTTGCACCATGAAGCTGGCATGGAGCAGGAGATTGATGATGGAGAGATCTTGATTCATGGCTTGAAGGGTTGAGTCATGGAGCCGCGATAGCGTTCGAGGGTTCCCGAAACCTGCGCCGGAATCCGTGCCGGGCGCAGGCTGGCGGCGTCGACCCAGCCGATGCGGATCGTGCCTTCGCACAGGAGGGTGGGGGTGGCGCCCGCCTGCTCCGGCTTCAGCAGCACGGTCTGCGCGATTATCAGTGAGGCGGAGCCCATCTGGCGTAGGTCGGCGGTGACGATGAGCTGATCGTCGAGGCGGGCGGGGCGGTGGTACTTGATCTGGGTCTCGCTGACGACGAACTGGCCGCCTGTTTCGTTGCGCAGCTTGTGCTGCTCGACGCCCAGGGAGCGGAGCCATTCGGTGCGGCCGCGTTCCATGAACTTGAGGTAGTTGGCGTAGAAGACGATGCCGCCGGCGTCGGTGTCTTCCCAATAGACGCGTAGGGGGAACTCGTAAGTCATGTCTTGGGTGCTCATGCGGTCTGCTCTCTGCGGAGTGCGGAGCCGGGATGTGCGCCCGGCGGCGCAGTCACTTTCTTTTGTCTCGCCAAAAGAAAGTAACCAAAGAAAAGGCGACCCCACTGTCTGCGACCCTTCGCTTCGCTACGGGCAACCTGCGGTGCTCGCGTTTCGCGGGGTCTCGCAGAACTCGCTTCGCTCAAACAGCTGCGAGCCCTTATCCGCGAAACGCTGCGCTCCTCGGCGCAGCCAGAGGGGAGTGATTCGGGCCATCGCTGCGCTCGGCCACAAAGACCCAACGGGCCTTCGCGTTGCTCGGCCCCGGTGGAAGAAGACCCGGGGCCTTCGCGCTCGCACCCCCCACACAAGGACGCGCCACGGCGCGTTGACCCTAATCCCCTCTGGCTGTGCCGAGGAGCGCAGGGGAAAGCGGGATAAGGGCCGCAGCTGTCTGAGCGGAGCGCAGCGCAGCGAGTTCTGCGGACCCCCGCTTTCCCCGAGCACCGCAGGTTGCCCGTAGCGAAGCGAAGGGACACAGACAGCGGGGTCGCCTTTTCTTTGGTTACTTTCTTTTGGCGAAGCAAAAGAAAGTGACTCGCCCGCCGGGGCGAAATCCCGGCCAACAGCCTTAACAAAAAAGCAGCGTCAAACCAGAAAGCCGAACCCCTCATCCAGCCAAACCACGCAACCGACCAATAGCTTCCTCAAGATGCGCCATCGAACTGGCCGTAGAGAACCGAACAAAGCGAGCAGTATCCGCAGTCCCGAAGTCACGACCAGGAGTCACAGCCACATGCGCCCGCTTCATAGCCTCGAACGCAAAATCCCAGCTCCCCGAAATCCCGAGTCGAGCAGCCAGCCCCGAACAATCGGCCCAGGCGTAGAAAGCGCCATCGGGAACCACCGGAACCGGTAGCCCCAACGCCTCGAGCTGCGGAATGAACCAGTCGCGCCGCGCCTTGAATTCGCCGCGACGCCGCTCGTACTCCGCAATGCTCGCAGGCTCGAAGCAAGCCAGCGCCGCGTACTGCGCCACCGTGCTCGCGCAGATGAACAGGTTTTGCGCCAGCCGCTCCACCACAGGCACCAGAACATCGGGCACCACCAGCCACCCCAGCCGCCAGCCCGTCATGTTGAAGTACTTGCTGAAGCTGTTGATGCTGATCACGTTGTCGTCGATCGCGAGCGCCGTCTGCCCGTAGGCATCGTCGTAGGACAGCCCCAGGTAGATCTCGTCGATCAGCGTGATGCCGCCGCGCGAACTCACCACCTCGTGGATGCGCCGCAGTTCGTCGCGCGCGATCGAGGTGCCGGTCGGGTTCGAGGGCGAGGCCAGCAGCACGCCGCGGGTCTTGTCGGTCCAGGCGGCCTCGACCTTGTCGGCGCTGAGCTGGAAGCGCTCCTCGGCGGTGGTCGGGATCAGCACCGCCTTGCCCTCGGCCGCGCTCACGAAGTGGCGGTTGCAGGGATAGCTGGGGTCGGGCAGCAGGATCTCGTCGCCGGCCTCGATCAGCGTGAGGCAGGCCAGCTGCAGCGCGGCCGAGGCGCCGGCCGTGACCACGATGCGGCGCGCCGGCACGTCCACGCCGAAGCGGTCGCGATACCACTGGCTGATGCGCTCGCGCAAATGGTCGAGGCCGGTGGCCTGGGTGTATTGCGTGGCACCGGCGCGCACCGCACGCGCCGCGGCTTCCTGCACCAGCGGCGGCGCGGTGAAGTCGGGCTCGCCGATGTTCAGGAAGATCATCGGCCGGTCGGTGTGGGCCACCTCGCGCGCCAGCTTGCCGGCGGCCTTGGCCACTTCCATCACGTAGAAGGGCTCGATGCGCTCGGCCCGGGTCGAAATCCTCATGCGGGGTGCTTCGCGAAAGAAGAAGGAGGAAGAGGAGATGGCGAGGGGATCAGGGCCGCGCCTTGCCGGTCGCGCGGTCGGCCTCGACCTCGAGCGGACGCAGCTGGGGCGCGAGGCCGTTGAGCACCGCGTTCACGTACTTGTGGCCGTCGGTGCCGCCGAACTCCTTGGCGAGCTCGATGCATTCGTTGAGCACCACGCGCCACGGCACGTCGAGGCAATGCTGGAACTCGTAGACGCCGATCCACATCACGGCATGCTCGATCGGCGAGATCTCGGCCAGCTTGCGGTCGAGCAGCGGCACGATCAGCGCGTCGAGCTGCTCGGCGCCTTCGATCGAGCCGTGCAGCAGCGCGTCGTAGTGCGCGGCATCGGCCTTGTGGAAGCCGGCGAGGTCGCGCGTGAAGCTGTCGATGGCGGCCGGCTCGTTGCGGCCCACCAGGTGCTGGTAGAGCGCCTGCAGCGCGAACTCGCGCGCGCGGGTGCGGTTGGACTTGGCCGAGGCCTTGCGCGCGCCGGTGGCGGTGAGGCCGGTGCGCGTCGCGCGCGCCTTGTCCGGTCGTGCGGAACGCTGCGGCGCAGCGCCTCCCTGGTCTTCTTGGGTGGTGTCGTCGGTCATGAAAGGTCGGCCAGCAGTCGCGCCATTTCGACCGCCACGCGGGCCGCGTCGCGGCCCTTGTCGGTCTGGCGGGCGACGGCCTGCTCGAGGTTCTCGGTGGTGAGGATGGCGTTGGCGATGGGCAGCTTGTAGTCGAGCGCGACGCGGCTCACGCTCGCGCCCGATTCGTTGGCCACCAGCTCGAAGTGGTAGGTCTCGCCGCGGATGATGCAGCCCAGCGCGACCAGCGCGTGGTAGCCGCCGCGCTCGGCCAGCGCCTGCAGCGCGACCGGCACTTCGAGCGCGCCGGGCACGCGCACGTGGTGGATGTCGTTGGCGGCCACGCCCAGCGCCGCGAACTCGTCGAGGCAGGCGCGGGCGAGCGCATCGGTGATGTCGGCATTGAAGCGCGCCTGCACGATGCCGATGCGCAGTCCCTTGCCGCTGTTGCCGTCCAGCGGCTTGTCGGCCGCGCCCTGGTTTGCACCTTGCATGTCGTTCAGTCCTTTGCCAGATAGCCGGCGATCTCGAGGCCGTAGCCGGCCGCCATGCTGGGCATGCGCCGCGGCGTGCCGAGCAATCTCATCTTCTGCACGCCGCATTCGCGCAGGATCTGCGCGCCGATGCCGTAGCTGCGCAGGTCCATGCGGCCGCGCTCGGGCGCCTGCGCGGGGCGCGCGGTGCCGTCGAACTGGGCCAGCAGCTCGTGCGCCGTCTCGCCGCAGTTCAGCAGCACGGCCACGCCCCGGTCGAGCTGCGCGATGTGCGAGAGGCTGGCGTCCAGGCTCCACGAGTGCAGCGAGCGGTTGACCTCGAGCGCGTCGAGCACCGACAGCGGCTCGTGCACGCGCACGTCGACCGTGTCCTCGGGCGCCCACTTGCCGCGCACCAGCGCGAGGTGCACGCCGCCGCTGGGCTGGTCGACGAAGGCATGGGCGGTGAACGCGCCCCAGGCGGTCTGGATCTCGCGGCAGCCGACCTTCTTGATCAGCGATTCGGTGCGGCTGCGGTGCTCGATCAGCGCCGCGATGGTGCCGATCTTGAGGCCATGCTCGGCCGCGAACAGCTGCAGGTCGGGCAGGCGCGCCATCGTGCCGTCCTCGTTCATCACCTCGCAGATCACCGAGGCGGGCGAGCAACCGGCCATGGCGGCGAGGTCGCAGCCGGCCTCGGTATGGCCGGCGCGCATCAGCACGCCGCCGTCGACCGCCTGCAGCGGGAAGATGTGGCCCGGCTGCACCAGGTCGGCGGCCACGGCGTTGCGCGCCACGGCGGCCTGCACGGTACGCGCGCGGTCGGCGGCCGAGATGCCGGTGGTCACGCCCTCGGCGGCTTCGATCGAGACCGTGAAGGCGGTCGCGTGCTTGGTGCCGTTGCGCGCCACCATCGGCGGCAGCTGCAGGCGTTCGCACATCTCGCGCGACAGCGTGAGGCAGATCAGGCCGCGCGCATGGCGGGCCATGAAGTTGATGGCCTCGGGCGTGATGTGGTCGGCGGCGACCACGATGTCGCCCTCGTTCTCGCGGTCTTCCTCGTCGACGAGGATGACCATGCGGCCGGCGGCCAGTTCGGCCACGATCTCCTCCACCGGGGAGATCGGCGCGGGCGTCCGATTGGCGCGCGAGGCGCCGATCGGCGTGACGGATGCGTTCATGATGGGGCGGGGTCCTTGGATGCGGGGAATGTCGGTCAATCAGTCGGTGGCCGGCCGGGCCGGCTGCAGCACGCCGGCCTGGAGCATGCGCTCCACGTAGCGCGCCACGGTGTCGATTTCGAGGTTCACGCGCGAGCCGGCGCGCAGGTCGCCCAGCGAGGTGTTCTGCACCGTGTGCGGGATCAGGTTGATGCTGATCTCGCTGCTGCCGTCGGCCGCGTCGGCGACGGTGTTGACCGTGAGGCTCACGCCGTTGATGGTGATCGAGCCCTTGTAGGCCAGGAAGCGCGCCAGCGCCTGCGGCGCGACCACGCGCAACTCCCAGCTCTCGCCCACGGGCTCGAAGCGGCTCACGGTACCGATGCCGTCGACGTGGCCCGAGACGATGTGGCCGCCGAGGCGGTCGCTCGCGCGCAGCGCCTTCTCGAGGTTGATGCGCGCACCTTCCTCGGTCAGGCCCGCTGTTTTATCGAGCGACTCGGCCGAGATGTCGATGGTGAAGAGCCTCTGCGCGGGGTCGAAACTGGTGACGGTCATGCAGGCGCCGTTGAGCGCGATGCTGTCGCCGAGGCCGACGTCGTCGAGGTAGCCGTCGGGCGCCGCGATGCCGAGTCTCTTGCCGTGGGAGGAGGAGGAGCCGAGGTCGTGGATGGCGGCGATACGCCCCACGCCGGTGATGATTCCGGTGAACATCCGCGCATTTTCGCAGGTCCGGAAGGCCCGCGGCATTTCCTGGCACTTCGGGACCGGCGGCGCGGTCGCGCGGGCGTCTCGGCGGGCGGCTGTGGACGGCAGCCGGCGCGCCGCGGGCGGCGTCAGAAGGCGTCCCGGCCGGCCACGCGCGCCACGATCCGCAGGTCGGGCCCGATCCGGTCGGCCGAGCGGAATTCCAGCGGCAGCGCTCCCGCCAGCGAGACCAGCGGTCCGTCGGCGTGGATCTGGCTCGCGATGTCGAGGCCGCTGCCGATCAGCTTGGGCGCGAGGTAGACCAGCAACTCGTCGACGCAGCCCTCGCGCAGCAGCGAGCCGTTGAGCTTGTGGCCCGATTCCACGTGCAGCTCGTTGACGCCGCGCGCCGCGAGGTCGCGCAGCATCGCCCCCAGGTCGACCTTGCCGTGCGCATTCGGCAGGCAGCTGACCGTGGCGCCGCGGGCCTCGAGCGCCGCGGCCCGGGCTTCGTCGCGCGCCGCCGCGTAGATCCAGACCGCGCGGCCTGCTATGAAAAGGTGAGCGTCGGGCGGCGTCTGCAGGTGGCTGTCGACGATCACCAGGTGCGGTTGGCGCGGCGTCTCGACCAGCCGCACGTCGAGGCGCGGGTTGTCCTCGAGCACCGTGCCGACGCCCGTCAGCACCGCGCTGGCGCGGGCGCGCCAGGCGTGGCCGTCGGCGCGCGCGGCCTCGGCCGTGATCCATTGGCTCACGCCGTTGGCGAGGCCGGTGCGGCCGTCGAGCGAAGCCGCGACCTTCATGCGCACCCAGGGTGTCTTGCGGACCATGCGCGAGAGAAAACCGATATTGAGTTCGCGCGCTTCCTCGGCGCCCGGACCCACCTCGACCGCCACGCCGGCCGCGCGCAGCCGCTCGAAGCCCTGGCCCGCGACCAGCGGATTCGGATCGGCGAGCGAGGCGACCACGCGGCCGATGCCGGCCGCGATCAGCGCGTCGCAGCACGGACCGGTGCGGCCATGGTGGGCGCAGGGTTCGAGCGTGACGTAGGCGGTGGCGCCCGCGACCGAATGCCCCTGTGCCGCCGCATCGCGCAGCGCCATCACCTCGGCATGCGGGCCGCCGGCCTTCTGCGTGTGGCCCTGGCCGAGCACGCGGCCCTGCGCATCGGCGATCACGCAGCCCACGCGCGGGTTCGGGTCGGTGATCAGCAGCGCCGACGCGGCCAGGCGCAGGGCGCTCGTCATGTGCTGCGCGTCGTGTTCGGGGGAGGGCATGGAGGCTTCGCGAGGAAAAGTTGACACGGGTGCGCCGGGATCATACGAGCGGCGCGCGAATGCGGATGGACGGAGCGTTGCCTGCGCGCGGAGCGCTCGTACGCTTGCCGCTCGATCGCGAGACACGCGACACAAGAAGAGAACGGGGGAGGACGGATATGGGAATGTCGAATCGATCGGCGCGCGCCGGCATGGGCTTCTCGCTCGTGGAGGTGCTGGTGTCCATCGCGCTGCTGAGCCTGGGGCTGCTCGGCGCGGCGGCCATGCTGCTGCAGGCGGTGCGCGCGAGTGGCGAGGCCGCGAACTTCGGCGCGGCGCTGAACCTGGTGCGCGAGCTGTCGGAGAAGACGCGGCTCAACCGGGCCTTGGCCGGGCGGCGCGATGCGGCGAATGGCTACCTCGTGGCGAGCTGGACCGCAGCATCCGCCATGGGCGAGACCGGCGGCACCGATTGCGCGGCGGCCGGCGTCGCCTGCAAGCCCGAGGCGCTCGCGCACTGGGACATGCAGGCCTGGAAGCACCGCGCCGCGAAGGCCCTGCCGGGCGCGCGCGTCACGGTCTGCTTCGACGGCAATCCATGGAACGAGGCATCGGGCGCCCATGCCTGGGTCTGCGAGGCCGATGGACCGTTGCTGGTCGTCAAGCTCGGCTGGTTGCCGCGCAATGCGAGCGAGGCGCAGCGCCGCGCGGCTGCGTCGGCACCGCCGCGGCTTGTGATGCCGCTGATGGCCGAGCCGGCCAGCGAAGGGGCGCGCGGTGACTGAGCATGCCGGGCTCGGAGGCCGCGCGCGGCAGCGCGGCGTTTCGCTGGTCGAGCTGATGGTCGCACTGGCGCTCGGCCTGGTGGTCGTGCTCGCGGCCACGCTCGCCTTTGGCGGCAGCCGGCAATTGTTCGTCGCCGAGTCCGAGGCCCGCACGGTGGAGGAGTCGCTGCGCTTCGCGGCCTTCGTCGTGCGGCGCACGGTGCGGCAGGCCGGCTATGCCGATCGCGTGACCGGCGCTGCGGCCACGTCCGCCGGGAACGATCCCCTCGACCTCGACATCGTCGGCGCGCGCAACACCCGCGTCGGCGCCAGCGGCGAAAGCTACGGGCGGCACCACACCCGCGGCGTGAACGACAGTGATTCGCTGCTGGTGCGCTTCGCCGGCAGCTCGCGCACCGACGACGAAGGCGATGCCACGGAAGCCGACGGCACCATGGTCGACTGCATGGGCTTCGCGCAGCCCGCGCCGAGCGCCGGCACCGCCACGCCGGCCGATCGGGCCTGGAGCATCTTCCATGTCGCCGAGGCGGCCGACGGGGAGCCCGAGCTCTATTGCAAATACCGCGGCGACCGGCGCGGCAGCTTCCGCTCCGAGCCGCTGGCGCGCGGCATCGAGGTGTTCCGCGTGCTGTTCGGGCGTGACCTCGATGGCGACGGCACGCCCGAGCAGTGGCTCGATGCCGCGCAGCTCGATGCGGCGGCGGCCGCGTCGTCGCTCGGCAATGCGGCCTGGCGCCAGGTGGTGGCGCTGCGCATCGGGATGGTGGCGCGCAGCGCACGGCCGGGTCACTGGCCCCGGCCCGAGGAGACGCAGTTGCATCCGCTCGGCCCCGAGTTCCCGGCGGTCCGCTTCCGGCCGGCGGCCGACGGGCGGCTGCGGCGTGTCGCGAGCTTCACGGTGGCGCTGCGCAACAGCCAGCGCGAGGACGCGCCATGAGCCCGCGCGTGCGTGCCTCGCGCGGCTTCTCGCTGATCGTCGTGCTGATGCTGCTGCTCGTGGTGTCGGTGCTCGGCCTTGCCGCGGCACAGAACGCATTGCTCGGCGAACGCATCGCGCGCCACGACCGCGACACCGAGGTGGCGTTCCAGGCGGCCGAGGCCGCGCTGCTCGATGCCGAGCGCGACTTGCTCGGGCCCAACGATCATGCGGCCCGGCGGCTGTGCCTGTTCGATGGCCGCGATGTCTCGGCCTTCGTTGCCGATTGCGCCGGCACCGGTGCACGGCTGGGGCTTTGCGCGGCCGCACCGGTGGGCGCGAAGCCGGCGTGGACGCAGGTCGATTTCAACGCCGATGCCGGGCCGTCGGTGGCCTATGGCCGTTTTACGGGGCAGGTCTATGCCACCGGTGCCGGTGGCCTGTCGGTGCGGGCGCCGCGCTATGTCGTCGAAGCCCTGCGCAGCCGGGGCGGCGGAGCGCAGGGCGTGCTGCACAGCGCGAGCGCGGCCACCGCGACGCATGTCTTCCGCGTCACCGCCATCGGCTACGGACCGCGCGAGGAGACGCGCGTGCTGCTGCAGACCACGCTGGCCAAGCCGTCGGCGAGTCCCGGCTGTGCCGGCGCTTCCTCTTCGTCCTCCTGATCGGACTGCCATGCCCTTGCTTCGAACATTCATCGTGTGCATCGCCCTGGTTTTCTGCATGACGTCGAAGGGCCCGGCATGGGCCGGTGCGTCCTCCGCGATGCCGCCCGACGCGCTGCTGACCGACGTGCCGCTCCATGCGCTGGCCGGCCAGCCCGAGCCCAACGTCGTGATCGACCTGGCGATCCAGGCCTCGAACGCGGGACCGGCGTACCTCGGCGACTTCGAGCCCACCAAGGTCTACGGCGGCTACTGGGATGCGAAGGGCTGCTACGACTACCTGCGCGTCGACGGCTATTTCCGCCGCACGGAAACCGCCACCACGCTTGCCGGCGGCGAGATCGTCTGCGAAGACCAATGGAGCGGCAATCTGCTGAACTGGGCCACGGCATCGCCGCTCGACCATCTGCGCATGGCGCTGACCGGCGGCGACCGCGTGGTCGACACGCCCGAGCGGACCGTGCTGCAGCGCGCGACCTGGCCGGTGGATGCCGGTCTCGAGCTTCCCGTGAAGACCGTGCGCGGGCGTCTCGAGTGGCTGGTTCCGCGCGGCAGGCTTCGCGCGGGCGGTGCGCTGCGCATCCGCAACTGCGGGGAGCGGCTGGTCGTCGATACGGACATGCGCGCCGAGGCCGACCGTGGCTGCGCCTCGGCGGCCGGTGCCGATCTCCACTTCGCGCGCGTCGAGGTCTGCACCGCCGACGAGGCCGTCGCGCGCCGCGATCTGTGCGCCGCCCATCCCGGCGGGCATCACAAACCCGTGGGCGCCTTGCAGATCCATGCGGGCGACGCGCGTTTCGCCGTGTTCGGCGGCGATCCCGTGCGCCTTGGCGGCTTGCCGCGCGAAGCGATGAAGTCCATCGGGCCGGAGAAGATCGATGCCCGCTTCGATCGGGTCGCGAACCCGCGGGCCGAGTGGGATGCGCGCACGGGCGTGTTCCGTGACGGCGGCGCGGGCGCCGCGCAGGGCATCGTCCTGGCGGTCAATCGCTTCGGACGTTCGGGCGCATACGCGCGCCTCGGCGCCGCGGGCGAACTGTTCCACGAATCGCTGCGCTACCTGCAGGGCAGACCGTCGACGGCAGCCGATCCGGTGCTTGGCAACTGCCAGCGCCAGCACATCGTGAGCATCGGCGGCCTCGCCGCCCGCGAGGAGCGTCCATGGCCGGGCGCGGCCTTCGAGCCCGGCGCCGCGCACGGGGCTCGCCTTGTCGCTGCGTTCGAGCATGGAGACGCCGCCGCGGCCCCTGGCTCCTTCGCCATGGCGGGACTGGCCTACTGGGCGCGCACCCAGCGGGTCCGCAGCGACCACCCCGATCTGCGCGTGCAGACCTTCGCGATCGACCTCGATGCCGGCCGCGGCGCGTCGGTGGGCAAGCGCGAGCGCGGCAGCGCGCTCTACCTGGCCGCGAAGTACGGCGGATTCGTGGACCGCAACGGCGATGGCGATCCGTTCCGAACGGCCGCGCTGTTCGGTGCCCCGGACACGGCGGGCAGGTCGGCATGGGTCGGCAACGCCGAATGGGCGGAGGGGCTCGACAGCGACGGGCAGCCGATGCCGGCCAACTACGTCCTGGCCAGCGATGCGCGATCGACGGCGCAGGCGTTGCGCGGCGTGCTGCGCCGTGCCACCGCGCCGTCGCTGGGCGCGAATGCCACCGCCGCGATCTCCTCGGACACGGTGGGCGCGGCCGGCGCGAGCGTCTATCGCTCGCGTTCCGACAGCCGGCGCTGGTCCGGCACCCTGCAGGCGTTTCGCCTGTTCGTGGACCCGGAGACCGGCGCCTTGCGCGTGGCCGACGCGCCGTCGTGGGACGCGGGTGCCTTGCTCGATGCGCGCATGGAGAAGCCCGGTGCAGCGGCGTCGCGGAAGATCTTCACGCTGTCGAGCGCCGGCCTCGGCATCCCCTTCGAATGGGAGGCGCTCGACGAGCCGTTGCGGCGCTCGCTGCGCGCGAACCCCGATCCGGCGGCCGAGCCTGCGTCGGCGGCATCGGTCGATGTCCTGGCCCGCGACCGCATGAACTTCTTGCGCGGCGAACGCCGCAACGAAGCCTCGTTCGCGGGCGGCCGCTTGCGCGTGCGCGACTCGGTGATGGGCGACATCGCGCATGCGGCGCCGCTGTACGTCGGCGCGCCTGATCCCGCCTTGCGCGAGGCGGGCTACCCGGCGTTCCTCGATGCACACCGCCAGCGCGAGCGCGTGGTCTATCAGGGCGCCAACGACGGCATGCTGCATGCCTTCTCGGCGCGCACGGGCGAGGAGCTGTTCGGCTATGTCCCGCGCCTGGTGTTTCCCGCGCTGGGCCAGCTGGCGCAGGCCGGTGGCCCGCACCGCGCCTACGTCGATGGCACGCCCACGGTGGCCGAGGCGCGCATGGCCAGCGGCAAGTGGAAGAGCGTGCTGGTCTCCGGCCTCGGCGCGGGCGCGGCCGGTGTCTTCGCGCTCGATGTCAGCGACCCGCGCGCCTTCTCGGCCGACAAGGTGCTGTGGGAATTCGGCAGCGCCGACGACCCCGACATAGGCCACCTGATGCAGCCGCCGCGCATCCTGAAGTTCCGTACCAGGGCGGCGACCGCGGGGCGCCCGGCCACCCATGCCTGGTTCGCGGTCGTGCCCTCGGGCTTCAACAACCGCAATGCCGACAAGCGTGCCGCGCTGTTCCTGCTGTCGCTCGACAAGCCGGCCGGCACGCCGTGGCGGCGCGGCGTCGACTATCACAAGATCCTGCTGCCCCGGCCCGCCGATGCCAGCTTGCTCAATGCGCTCGCGAGCGCACCGGGCGACCATGCGGCCGACGACGGAACGGTCCGCTGGCTCTATGCGGGCGATACCCAGGGCCATCTCTGGAAGTTCGACTTCGAGCGCGATGCGCCGTGGAGCGAAGCCAACGCACTGGGCTTCGGCGGGGCGCCGCTGATGGTCGCGATGGATGGCGGCGCGGGCAGCCGGCGCCAGCCGATCACGGTGCCGCCGGAGGTGGGGCTCGGGCCCGGCGGCGGCAGCGTCGTGCTGTTCGGCACCGGCCAGTTCATCGAGCCGGCGGACCTCGGTGCCGCGCGCCGCGGCCTCCAGACCGTGTATGCGGTGCAGGACACGGGCACGCCGATCCGCGCCGGCGAGGCGCGCACCCAGTTGATGGCGCGGCAGGCGCGATCCGTCGAGGGCGGGCTGACGGTCATCGAAGGCCCGTCCTTCGTCTACGGCGCCTTCGATCGCACGACGACACGGCGGCGTGGCTGGTACCTCGACCTGCCGGCCTCGCGCGAGCAGGGCGAGCGGCAGGTCGAGCGCTCCGTGCTGGCCGACGGCCGCCTGTTCTTCAACACGCTGATCCCGCCGCAGGCGGCCTGCGGCGAAGGCGGTGGCCGCAGTTGCGCCGTCGACGCGATGACCGGGCTGTCGATGGGCGGCACCTGCGTGCCTTCGGAGGCGGGGCTGCCGGGCGCGCCCTTCGTGGTCCAGCAGGGCGACGCCGCCTACGGTGCCGCCGATCCGACGGGGCGGCGCGCCGAGACCCGGCGGCTCGCGGTCCTCAGCCCCGGCACGCTGATGAAAGGCAAGGCGGTGTCGCTCACCCGGCCGCTCGAAGACGCCACGGTCTCGCGCCGGGCCGGCCGTCTCAGCTGGCGGCAGGTGCCGGATCCGCAAGGGACGCGGCCATGACCGCGCGCCACGTGCAGCGAGCGGGCACGGCCCTCGGCTGGAGCCTGATCGAGGTGCTGATCGCGCTCGCGATCATCGCCATCCTCGCGGCCATCGCCTTTCCCTCGTACGTCGATGCGGTGCACCGTGGCTGGCGCGCCGAGGCGCGCTCGGCGCTGCTCGCGCAGATGCAGCAGCAGGAGCGCCATTTCACCGTCGACGGCCGTTACCGGCGCTACGAGGGCGATTCCGCCGAGAGCGGGCAGGGCGGCAAGTACCTCGTGCGCAGCGAGCATTGCGACGGCCAGCGCAGCCTCGACGACTGTCTGCGGCTTTCCGCGCGGCTCAAGCCCGGCTTCTCGGACCCGCCGGTCGGCAACCTGTGGCTGGACAGCACGGGCGGACGCGGCTGCGATGGCGCGCAGCGGGCGCGGTGCTGGCAATGAAGCGCTGCGGCAGGCCGCGCGGGCTCACGCTGATCGAGCTGCTGACCGTGATCGCCATCGTCGCCATCCTGGCCGCCGTGGGCGTGCCGGGTTTTCGCGCGTTGCTGCTGCATCAGCGGCTGGCAGCCGCGTCGCAGGCCTTCATGAGCGCGCTCGCGATGGCGCGGATCGAGGCGATCCGGCGCGGCGAGCCGGTCGGCGTGCTGCCCGAAGGCGGCGCGGGCTGGGACGGGGGCTGGGCGATCGTCGTCGATCCCGGCGGCGAAGGCGCGCCACGCGTGCTGCGCCGCTTCGACCAGCTCCCGCCGGGCGTCGCCATCGACAAGGAACTGGGCGACGGGCTGGCGCAAGGCGTGCACTACGACGGCAACGGCTTCTCGCGGCGCCTGCGCAATGCCGGTTTCGGCGCGGGCTGCGTGGCGTTCAGGGCCGAGACGGGGCGGCGCGCGGCCATCGTCCTCTCGGCGTCGGGGCGGCCTCGAAGTTGCGACCCCGATCGGAAGGGGGAATGCGGAACGGGGGTGTGCGGAAAGGGCGGCGAGTAGCAGCCGGCAGCGGCGGGTAGCGCCCGCCGCTCAGATGTCGCGCAGCAGTTGCCTGAACTCGTCCACGTCCTCGAAGCTGCGGTAGACCGAGGCGAAGCGCACGTAGGCCACCTTGTCGAGCTTCTTGAGTTCGCGCATCACGAGTTCGCCGACCTTGGTCGACTCGATTTCGCGCAGGCCGCTGGCGAGCAGCTTCTGTTCGATGCGCAGCAGCGCGTTGTCGATCTGCTCGATGCTCACCGGGCGCTTGCGCAGCGCCAGCATCATCGAGGCACGGACCTTGGTCGAGTCGAAGTCGGCGCGGCTGCCGTCCTTCTTCACCACGACCGGGAAATTGACGTCAGGGCGCTCGTAGGTGGTGAAGCGCTTGTCGCAGGCACCGCACTGGCGGCGCCTGCGCACGAAGTCGGCGTCTTCCGAAACGCGGGTCTCCACGACCTGCGTTTCGAGATGACCGCAAAAAGGGCATTTCATGCGGTCAGGGCTTCTTCTTCGGGCTCAGCGGTAGACCGGGAATCGGCTGGTCAGCGCGTGGACCTTGGCGCGCACGGCGTCGATGTTCGCGGCATCGCGCGGGTTCTCGAGCACGTCGGCGATCAGGTTCGCGGTGATGCGGGCCTCTTCGTCCTTGAAGCCGCGCGTGGTCATGGCCGGCGTGCCGACACGCACGCCGCTGGTCACCATCGGCTTCTCGGGGTCGTTGGGGATCGCGTTCTTGTTGATGGTCATGTGGGCGCTGCCCAGCACGGCCTCGGCTTCCTTGCCGGTGATGCCCTTGGCGCGCAGGTCGACCAGCATCACGTGGCTTTCGGTGCGTCCGCTCACGATGCGCAGGCCGCGCTGCGTGAGGGTTTCGGCCACGATCTGGGCGTTCTTGACCACCTGCTGCTGGTAGGACTTGAACTCGGGCGACAGCGCTTCCTTGAAGGCCACCGCCTTGGCCGCGATCACGTGCATCAGCGGGCCGCCTTGCAGGCCGGGGAAGATCGCGCTGTTGATCGCCTTCTCGTGCTGCGACTTCATCAGGATGATGCCGCCGCGCGGGCCGCGCAGGCTCTTGTGGGTGGTCGAGGTCACGATGTCGGCGTGCGGCACCGGGTTCGGGTAGACGCCCGCGGCCACCAGGCCGGCGTAGTGGGCGATGTCGACCATGAAGATCGCGCCGACGTCCTTGGCCACCTTGGCGAAGCGCTCGAAATCGATGCGCAGCGAGTAGGCCGAGGCGCCCGCGATGATCAGCTTGGGCTGGTGCTCGTGCGCCTTGCGTTCCATCGCGTCGTAGTCGATGGCTTCGTTGGCGTCCAGGCCGTAGCTCACCACGTTGAACCACTTGCCGCTCATGTTGAGCGGCATGCCGTGGGTCAGGTGGCCGCCTTCGGCCAGGCTCATGCCCATGATGGTGTCGCCGGGCTTGAGGAAGGCCAGCAGCACGGCCTCGTTGGCCGAGGCGCCGCAATGCGGCTGCACGTTGGCCGCTTCGGCGCCGAAGATCTGCTTCACGCGGTCGATGGCCAGCTGCTCGGCCACGTCGACGTGCTCGCAGCCGCCGTAGTAGCGCTTGCCCGGATAGCCCTCGGCGTACTTGTTGGTGAGCTGCGAGCCCTGCGCGGCCATGACGGCCGGCGAGGCGTAGTTCTCGCTCGCGATCAGCTCGATGTGGTGTTCCTGGCGCGCGTTTTCGGCCTGGATGGCAGCCCAGATTTCGGGATCGGTCTGTTCGACCAGATTGTTGCGTTGGTACATGGCAGTCCTTTGAAGACGAGGTCCTTGTTCTTCAACCAAACAAGGGCTGCCCAGGCGAACGGCTGATCGCCCGCGCGTCTGGAGCGACGTCGCGGGCGGTACGCTTCCCAGTGGTAGTCCACGTCAGCGCGGGCGCCTTGTCGGCACCGCGCCTATCGCCAGTCGCGTACCCGCTCGAGTGTAGCGGATCGGGCCGGCCCGGCGGCGGGCGAAAGGAGATTCAGGACACGGCCGACAGCAGCGCCACCTTCGGCGGCGTCGGGCCGTTGGCCGGCTCGGTCGCCTCGTCGGGCTTGGCCGGGGCCACCACCGGCAGCGGCAGCGGCTGCGGGCGCAGCACCGGCGGCGTCGGCGCGAACGGCGAGGGCGCGCGGCCGCTGGCCACCTGCAGCAGGCGTTCGCGCTCGGCCATCACCTTGCCGGCATAGCCGCCGTCGTCCTCGAGGTTGGCCGCGCCCACGTAGTAGCGCAGGCCGCCTTCGAGCGACCCGGCGCGGGCGATGCATTCCTGCAGCACCTTCACGCCGACCCGCATGTTGGTCACGGGGTCGAAGGCGGTCAGCGTGCCGCCGGCCGGTTCGTACTTGTCGCCGTGCACGCGGGTCATGACCTGCATCAGCCCCTGCGCGCCGACCTGGCTCTGCGCGAACGGGTTGAAGCTGGACTCGACCGCCATGATCGCGAGGATCAGCGTCGGGTCGAGCTTGGTGTGCTTGCCGATGTTGTAGGCCTCGGCCACGAGCACGCTCAGCGGCTCGGCCGCGACGCGGTACTTCTTGCTGAGCCAGTAAGCCACGGCGGCCTGCTGCTTGGGCAGGTCGCCGGGGCTCGCGGCCGTCGTGCGCTCGATCGCGGTCGGCTCGAGGTCGGTGGCTTCGGGCGCGGGTTTGCGCGACTGCAGCCAGCCCATGAGCTGTTCCTCGCCTTGATGGCGCAGGTCGGGCCGCGCCACGAGGGCGAGGGCCGCGAACACGATGGCCAGGCCCAGCAGGGCGAAACCGTTGTGCGTGATTTCAAAAAAGCCGTCTGCCACATCGGACACGAAGGTCCTCAGCCCGCGGGCCGTGGCATCAAACGCCTTGTTCATCGCTCTTCCTTTCTGTGCGGCACCTGTCGCAGCGCCGGGAAGGGCGGTGGGATGGAGGCAGCGGCGCTTGGATTGGTACCAATCAGGTTCCGCGCTGGAGGGATAAGGTGCGCGGCCGCCTGATCAAGCCGGGGGGAGTCGGCAGCGGATACAGGGTGGCTCCGTCCCGTCGGGCGTCCGGAGCAGGCGGGATTCTATCGTTGCTAAATACCCGGTCAAGCATAAGGAATTCCGTCTTAATTCTTAAAAGTGTCGAACAAATGTTTCAAACCGACCACTTGGACCGCGTCTTTCTTAAGGGAAATCCCTTGCGATTTCGGGTTTGAAAAGCCGCGTCGGGCCGCCTAAGCTGAACGGGCCTGAGGTTTTCAGGTGCTTTCCGAAGCCAGGCGGTCGCGGTGCGAGCCGGGGCCCGAACGGCGGAGGAACCACGGCGGCAATCTCTTGCCGCCAGCACGACCGGAACCATCGACTTCCGGTCGAGCGAAACGATGGCAATGGGTCGTATGCCCGCCATCAAGCCCGGTGACATGACATTCGTCGCGTCGCCGGGCTTTCTTGCTTCTGGCATGCCACTTGTTTGGGGCACACTCGCGCGAATGAATGCTGCCGCCTCGATACAAAGCTTAAGAAAGAACAAATGGGTGCGACGCGGGATCGTGGCACTGCTCGTGCTTCTGGGCCTCTGGGTCCTGGCGTGGCTGGCGGTGCCGCCGATCGCCAAGAGCCAGCTGCAGAGGATCGCCAGCGAGAAGCTGGGCCGCCAGGTCACGGTGGAGCGCATCGGCTTCAAGCCCTGGACGCTCGAGCTCACGCTCAACAACCTGCGCATCGCCACCGCCGACGGCAAGGGCAACCAGGTCGTGGTGCGGCGCATCTATGCCGATGCCGAGCTGCAGTCGATGTTCCGGCTCGCGCCGGTGATCGACGCGGTGACGGTGGAAGCGCCGGCCATCCTGCTGACCCACCAGGCCGACGGCAAGTACGACATCGACGACATCCTCGCCAGACTGGCCTCCGGCCCGCCGCCCGACCCCAAGGCCGAGCCCGCGCGCTTCGCCATCTACAACATCGCGATCACCGAGGGCGCGGTCGACTTCGACGACCAGACCGTCAAGCGCCGCCATGAACTGCGCGACTTCGTGCTCAAGGTGCCGTTCCTCAGCAACCTGGCCTCGCAACGCGAGGTCAACACCGAGCCCAAGCTGGCCTTCGCGCTCAACGGCAGCAAGTTCGACTCGGCCGCGCTGACCACGCCCTTCGCCGCCAGCCGCAAGACCGACGCCCACGTGCAGTTCAATGGGCTCGACCTCGCGCCGTACCTGGGCTACATCCCGGGCGGCCTGCCGGTGCAGCTGCAGGCCGGCAGCCTCGACGCCGACCTCAAGATCGACTTCCAGCAGGCCAGCACGGTCGGCCTCAAGGTCACCGGCACGGTCGAGGCGCACGGCGCCAAGCTCGCCGACGCGCGCGGGCGCGACCTGCTGGCCTTCGACTCGCTCAAGCTCGCGCTGGCCGACGTGCGGCCGCTCGAATCGGTGTTCCATCTGAGCGAGGTCGCGCTGGCGAGCCCGCAGCTGATCGTGGCGCGCGATGCCTCGGGCCAGCTCAATCTGATGGCGCGCGATCCGGCCACGGGCAAGACCGAGAAGGTGGTCGCGGCCAAGCCGCCGGCACCGCCCGCTTCATCCGCCAGTGCCGCCAGCGGCGCCGCGGGCGCGGCGGCACCCAAGCCCGCGCTCAAGGTCCAGGTCGACAAGATCGCCCTGAGCGGCGGGCGCATCGGCTGGCGCGACGAGACCGTGCAGCCCGGCGCGGCGATCGACGTCAGCGCGCTCGGCCTCGACGTCACGGCCCTCACCTGGCCGATGGAGAAGCCGGCCCAGTTCAGCGGCAGCACCGAGGTCGGCGGCGCCACGCTCAAGTTCAAGGGCAGCGGCACCGACAAGGCGGCCGAGGTGCAGACCGAGGTCGAGGCGCTGCCGCTCTCGCTGGCCGCGCCCTACTTGGCCAACAGCCTCGAGCCCACGCTCGACGGCAAGCTCAGCGGCGAGATCGGCATCGCCTGGGCTCCGCCCGACCTGCGCTTCAAGGCCAAGCGGGTGGCGGCCGACAACCTCGCGCTGACCCAGGCCAAGACCGCGCTCGCGAGCGTCGGCCGCTTCGAACTGCGCGATACCGAGGTCGACATGGCGAAGCACACGCTGGCCGTGGGCTCGTTCACCGCCACCAATCCCAAGGTCAGCATCGAGCGCGACAGCGAGAAGCGCTGGATGTTCGAGCGCTGGCTCAAGACGCCGGCCGCCGCGGGCGGCAAGCCCGAAACCGAAGCCAAGGTGGCGGCGCCCAAGCCGGCCGGCAGCGGGCCCGAATCGGCACCGCCGGGCGCCAACACCAAGCCCTGGGCGCTGACGGTCGGCACGTTCGCGGTCGACAACGGCAGCCTCTCGTATGCCGACAAGGCCAGCGCCACGCCGGTCGCGGTCGAGATCACGGCCTTCAAGCTCAATGCCGAGAAGCTCGCGCCCGAGACCGCCACCAAGTCGCCGCTGCAGGTGTCGGGCCGCATCGGATCGGGCCGCCGCGCCGATCCGGGCCGCTTCGACTACAAGGGCCACATCGTGCTCAAGCCGCTGGCCGCCGAGGGCCGGCTCGAGGTGGCCTCGTTCCCGGCCCATGCCTTCAAGGCCTACTACGCCGACGCGCTCAACGTCGACATCCGCCGGGCCTTCGTCAGCTACCGCGGCAGCGTGAACTACGCGACGGCTCCGGCGGGCATGACCGTCAAGCTCGCGGGCGACACCGCGCTCGACGACTTCCGCGCCAACAGCGTCTCGCTGACCCAGTCGCCGGGCTTCGACCGCGGCGACAACCAGCTGCTGAGCTGGAAGACGCTGAGCCTGCGCGGCCTGCAGGTCGGCCTGGCGCCCAACGCCGCGCCCACCGTCGACGTGCGCGAGACCACGCTGACCGACTTCTTCGCCCGGGTCATCATCGACCCCAGCGGCCAGCTCAACCTGCTGAGCCTCACGAAGAAGGGCGAGGCCGAGTCCAAGGCCGCCGCGGCCACGACGGCCGAGACCCGTTCGCGCCGCAACCTGGGCGGCACGACCACCACCACGCGCGGACCGGAGCGGCCCACGGGTGGCGCCCCGGTGCCGGCCGAGCTGATGGTCGGCGGCGCCGCCACGCCGGCGGCGCCGGCCTCCGCGCCCGCCGCGGTGGCCCAGGCCGCGCCCGCCGCGCCGGGCGGCCCGGCGCCGGTCATCAACTTCGGCCCGATGAGCCTGGTCAACGGCAAGATCGACTTCACCGACCTGTTCGTCAAGCCCAACTACTCGGCCGACCTCAGCGAGCTGACCGGCAAGCTCAGTTCGTTCTCGTCGAACCCGCCGAACGGGCAGGGCGGCCGGCCCGCGCTGGCCGAGCTCGAACTGCGCGGCAAGGCGCAGCAGACCGCGGCGCTCGAGATCACCGGCAAGCTCAATCCGCTGGCCAAGCCGCTCGAGCTCGATATCACCGCGAAGATGCGCGACCTCGACCTCGCGCCGCTGTCGCCGTACTCGGTGCGCTACGCCGGCCACGGCATCGAGCGCGGCAAGATGAGCATGGACGTCAACTACAAGATCGCGCCCGATGGCCAGCTCACCGCCACCAACAAGCTGGTGCTCAACCAGCTGCAGTTCGGCGAGGAGGTCGCCGGCGCGCCCAACAGCCTGCCGGTCAAGCTCGCGGTGGCGCTGCTGGCCGACCGCAACGGCGTGATCGACGTCGACCTGCCGCTGCGCGGCTCGCTCAACGACCCGCAGTTCAGCATCGGGCCGCTGATCTTCAAGGCGGTGGTCAACCTGATCGTGAAGGCCGTGACCGCGCCGTTCAGCCTGCTGACCGGCGGCCTGGGCGGCGGCGGGAGCAGCGAGTCGAGCACCATCACCTTCGAGCCCGGCAGCTCGGCGCTGAGCGCCTCGGCCAAGGAAAGCCTCGACAAGGTGGTGAAGGCGCTGGTCGACCGGCCGACGCTCGAGATGACCGTGATCGGCACCGCCAGCCTCGAGAAGGAGCGCGATGCCTACCAGCGCCAGCGCCTGCGCCAGATGGCCCTGGCCGAGAAGCGCCGCGCCGCCGTGCGCGGCGGCCAGGCCGGCACCGAGGTGCCGCCGGTCACCGACGCCGAGTACCCCGCGCTGCTGACCGCCGTCTACAAGCGCGCCGACATCACCAAGCCGCGCAACATGGTCGGGCTGGCCAAGGACCTGCCGCTCAACGAGATGGAGAAACTGCTGCTCGCGAGCGTGCCGGTCGACGAGGAGTCGATGCGGCAACTGGCGGTGGAGCGCGGCGCCGCCGTGCGCGACTACCTGCTGTCGCAGAAGCTCACGAGCGAGCGGCTGTTCCTGGGCGCGGTGCGCACCACGGCCAGCGGCGACGACTGGAAGCCGGGCGCCGAACTCAAGCTCGCGATGCGCTGAGCGTCCGTCCCGGGGGCGCCGCGCGGCGCCCCTTGGTTTTTCAGCGTGCACTGCTATATATGCAGGCACCGTTTCCCCCTGCGGCGCGACCGGCCCCGGCGTCGTTTCGCCGCATCGCCGGGCCGCGCCGCAAGGTGGATTTCGACGGCGCGCGGCAAGTGGGTCAAAATGGCGGTCTGCGCCGGCCTCTGCCGGCGCCTTCGCTTTCTCTCTTCAGACAACGATCTCGCGCACGTGACCTCTAATTCTTCCAAGCCACACGACCTTCAGGCCCTCGATTCGCTGACCGGCGGCGCCTTCACCGCGCCGACCTCGGGCGAGCGTGCCTCGCGCATCCGCGACTGGCTCGCGAGCAACCCGGCACCCGAGCAGATGCAGGAAGTCTTCAAGGAGTTGAGCGGCCGCGACAAGGGTGCCGCCCGCCTGCTGCGCGAGAAACTCGACGAGCTCAAGCGCGCCAAGGGCCAGGAGGCCATCGCGGCCGAATGGGCCCAGAAGGCCGAGGGGCTGCTGGGCCAGTCCAAGCTCAACATCGCCGACGCGCTCGCCTGGCAGCGCGATGCCGCCAAGGCCGGCGCGCCGCTGTCGCGCGAGCCGCTGGCCGGCCTCAAGGCACGGCTGGCCGAGCGCATCAAGGGCATCGAGGACCTGCAGCACCGTGCCCAGGTCCACCGCGAGGCCGCCGTGCTGCTGGCGCAGCGCTTCGAGGTGCTGTCGACCAAGGGCTGGAAGGATGCCCAGGTCGCCGAGGAATCCCTGCGCACCGACGTGACGCACTGGCAACAGCAGGCCGCGGACATCGCCGCCGACGCCAACTGGACCAGCCTCGACGCCAAGTTCGCCCCACAGCTCGAAGCCTCGAAGGCACAGCTGCTCGTGGTGTCCGATGCCTTCCACAGCGCGCTGGCGCAGGCCATTGCCGCCGCGGCCGACGCCGCCGCGCCGCTGCCGCCGGTGCCCGTCTGGGCCGATGAACTGCGCGCCGCGCGCGGCGAGGCCGTCGCGCCCAAGGCCGCGGCACCCGCGCGCCCGCCGGCACCCAAGGTCGATCCCGCGGTGCGTGCCGCCGCGCAGGACGCCGTGCAGGCCGCGCTGGCCAAGCTCGAACAGGAAACCGCCGAGGGCCATGGCAAGGCCAGCGCCGGCGCCGCCGCCGCGCTGCGCGCGGTGCTGAAGGAACACGGCAAGCTGGTCGAGGCCCCGCTCGAGGCGCGCGTGCATGCCGCGCTGGTGGCGGCCGGCGAACTCGAAGGCTGGCAGCGCTGGAGCGCCGACAAGGTGCGCGAGGACCTCGTGGCCAAGGCCGAAGGCCTGCTCAAGCGCCCCGAGGGTCAGGCCCTGGGCGGCCGCAAGATGCAGGAAACCCTGCGCGCGCTGCGCGACCAGTGGAAGCAGGCCGACCAGGGCGGCGTGCCGAACCACGCGCTGTGGAAGCGTTTCGACGAGGCCTGCAACGAGGCCCACAAGGTGGTCGAGGCCTGGCTCGAGAAGGTGCGCGCCGACGCGGCCGAACACCGCGCGCTGCGCGTGGCCCTGATCGAGGAGGTCAAGGCCTGGGCCGCCGAACACGCGGGCGCCACCGACCTGAAGGCGCACAACCGCGCGCTGCACCAGTTCGCCGACCGCTGGCGCGATGCCGGCCACGTGGGCGAGAAGGTGTTCGCCGAGCTGCAGCCGCAATGGAACGAAGCCTTCGGTGCCGCCCGTGCGCCGTTCGAAACCGCGCAGAAGGCCAGCATCGAACGCCGCCAGGCCATGATCGGCGAAGCCACCGAGCTCGGTGCCCAGCCCGTGCTGCGCATCGACGCCGTCAAGGCGCTGCAGCAGCGCTGGCAGGCCGAGGCGCAGGGCGTGCCGCTCGACCGCCGTCAGGAACAGAAGCTCTGGGACGCCTTCCGCGCGCCCATCGACGAAGCCTTCAACCGCAAGTCGGCCGAACGCGAGAAGGCGTCCGCCGCGATGAGCGACCGCGACCGCCACGTGCTCAACGCCTCGAAGGCGCTCGACGCGGCCAATGCCAGCGGCGACGCGCAGAAGATCCGCGCCGCCATCGCCCAGCTCGAAGCCGCGTTGCGCGGCGAGGTGCCGCCCCCGGCACCGGCGCCGGCCCCGCAGCGCACCGCATCGGGCGACGGCCCGGCGGTCGGCGCGACCGAGGTGGCCGGGCCCGACCAGGCCGCCGCCGAATTCGGCGAGAGCGCCGAGCAGGCGCCGTCGCCCAGCGATGCCGAGGCTTCGCCCGCGGCCGTGCCGGCCCATGAATCCGCACCGGCCGCCGACCTCGTGGCACCGGCCGATGGCGCCGACGCCTCGGCGCGCGCCGACAGCGAAGCGCACGATGCCGGCGAAGCCGCCGCTGCCGAACCTCCGGCACCGGCCGCGCCGCCCAAGCCCGCGCCCCGTCCGGTGGTGGCCGTGCGCGGCGACGACCGTCCGGGCAACCGCAAGTCCGAACCCGCGGCACCCGCGACGCGTGGCGGCGGCCGCTTCGGCGACCGGCGCGGACCTGGCGGTCCCGGCGGCCCTGGCCGTCCGGGCGGCGACCGTGGCGGTCCGCGCCCCGATGGCCGTGGCGATCGCGGTGGCGACCGTGGCGCACCGGGCGGCCGCTTCGGCGACTACCCGCCGCGCGAGGACCGCGGTCCGCGCCTGGGCGACACCGCCTTCCGCGCCCAGCGCGAGGCGCTCGAGCGTGCCGACATGGCGCTGCGCAAGCTGGCGGCCCAGGCCCACGGCGAAGCGCTGACCCAGGTGCTCGGCGCCTGGGAACAACGCGATGCCGCGCGCCTGCCGAGCGTGCAGGAACTTGGCCGCGCGGTCACGCCCGCGGTGCGCAGCAGCTGGTCGCAGGCGATCGGCGCTTCGCCGGCCGCACGTGCCGACGAGGCCGCCGAGGCGCTGCTGCGTCTCGAGATGGCCGCCGAGGTGCCGACACCCGCCGAGCAGCTCGAAGCGCGCCGTGCGCTGCAGCTCAAGCTGCTGACCAAGCGCGGCGATCCGGCCCCGGCCCAGACCTGGGGCCAGGACGCGGGCAAGGTGCTCGCGGCTGCGCATGACGCGAACAGCGCGCGGCGCCTGCAGAACGCGCTGAAGGCGCTGCTGCGCAAGTAAGCGGCCGAAGCGCCGTCGCGGGCCCGGGCGCCCGTGGCGAGCCCGGCATTCATCGGGCCGCTTCGTGCGGCCCTTCCTTTTTCCGACTTCCGACGATCGCCGCATGGCCTCCACTCCTGACGCATCCCCCGTACTGATCGCCGGCGGCGGCATCGGCGGCCTTTCGCTCGCGCTGACCCTGCACCAGCTCGGCGTGCCCTGCCGCGTGTTCGAGGCGGTGTCCGCGCTGCAGCCGCTGGGCGTGGGCATCAACCTGCAGCCCAACGCGGTGCGCGAGCTGCACGAGCTCGGCATCGGCAACGACGTGCTCGACCGCATCGGCATCCAGGCGCGCGAATGGGCGCTGGTCGGGCGCAACGGCAACGAGGTCTATGCCGAGCCGCGCGGACTGCGCGCGGGCTACCGCTGGCCGCAGTACTCGGTGCATCGCGGCGAACTGCAGATGCTGCTGTATCGCACGGTGCTCGAACGGCTCGGGCCGGATGCCATCGAGCTCGGCCAGCGGGTCGCGGGCTATCGCAACGGCGAGCACGGCGTCACCGCGTTGATCGAGTCGCGCGACGGCCAGCGCAGCGAGGTCGAGGGCCGCCTGCTGATCGCGGCCGATGGCCTGCATTCGGCGGTGCGCGCACAGATGCATCCGCAGCAGCCGCCGATCCAGTGGGGCGGCGCCATCATGTGGCGCGGCACCACGCCGGGCGTGCCGGTGCGCAGCGGCGCCTCCTTCGTCGGCGTCGGCTCGCTGCGGCACCGCGTGGTGCTCTATCCGATCTCGCCGCCCGATCCCGCCACGGGCCTGGCCACCATCAACTGGATCGCCGAGATCACGGTCGACAACGCCGAGGGCTGGACCCAGGGCGACTGGAACCGGCGCGTCGAACTGAAGGACTTCGCCCATCACTTCGAGGGCTGGGACTTCGGCTGGCTCGACGTGCCCTCGATGCTGCGCGGCGCGGAGGAGGTCTTCGAATACCCGATGATCGATCGCGACCCGGTGCCGACCTGGGTCGACGGCCACGTCGCGCTGCTCGGCGATGCCGCGCACGTGATGTACCCGGTGGGTTCCAACGGCGCGAGCCAGGCCATCGTCGATGCACGCGTGCTCGGCGCCTCCATGCTCTCGCACGGCGTGACGCCGGCCGCGCTGCGCGCCTACGACGAGCGCCTGTGCGCCGACATCTCGGCGCTGGTGCTGCGCAACCGCGGGGCCGGTCCGTTCGGGCTGCTGGGCCTGGTCGACGAGCGCTGTGGCGGCGTGTTCGACGACATCGAGCAGGTCATTCCGGCCGCGGAGCGCGAGGCCTACATGGCGCGCTACAAGGCCGCGGCCGGCTTCGCGATCGAGACCCTCAACGCGGCACCGTCGACGATCGCGCCGGGCGCGCGGGTCGCGGTCTAACCTCGACTCGGCGGCGGGCCGAAGAAGCGGTCGAACAGCTCGAGCACGCCCGGAAAGTCGCGCCCAAAGTTCGCGCGGTTCACGAAGTAGGCCTCGCAGGCCACCGCGAAGAATTCGCCGATCGAGGTCGCGCCGTAGTCGTCGAGCCAGGGCGGTTCGGCGCCGAAGCGCTCGGCCATGATGGTCTGCTCGCGGAAGGCCTCGTAGGCGGGCTGCAGCGCGCCGAGCCAGGCCGCGCGGGCCTCGCGCGCATTGCGGCTGCCGGCAAAGCCCGGCGGCAGCGGCGGGCAGCCGTCGGCATCGCCGCCGCGCATGTCGATCTTGTGGGCGAACTCGTGGATCACCACGTTGTAGCCGCCCTCGCTGGTGACGCCGCTGGCCAGCACGTCCTGCCAGCTCAGCATCACCGGACCGTGGTCCATGGCCTCGCCGGCCACCACTTCCTCGTACTCGTGCACCACCGAGGCCTCGTCGACCACCTTGCGCTGGGCGACCACCTCGGAGGGATGCACCACGATGCCGACGAAATCGTCGTACCAGGCCAGGCCGCCGCGCAGGTGCAGCACCGGCAGCACCGCCTGCGCCGCGATCGCGAGCGCGACCTCGTCGGTGATGACGAAACCCTGGGCGCCATGGAACTGCTTGTCGCGCAGGAAATGCGCCGTGAGCGCGCGCAGCCGCTCGACGTCGGCGGCCGGGCGCTCGGCCAGGAAGGCATAGCGCGCGAGCGTGGCCTGCCAGGCGGCTTCGGGAATCGGGGGCAGGGCGCGCGGATGGCGCAGGCGGCGCAGCCAGTCGAGCATCGCGTCGGCGGCCCTTAACGCAGATCGACGCGCTGGGCGCCCGCCGGAGACAGGCACAGCAGCTGCGCGCGCGGCGGATGCGCGGCGGCATCCCAGTCGCTGAGCACGAGGCGGCGCAGGCCGTCGCCGAGGTCGTGCTCGGCGGGGCGGTGCGTGTGGCCGTGGACCAGCGTGCGTGCGTTGCCGCGCGCGAGCCAGTCGCGCGCCGCATCGGCATCGACGTCGGCCCAGACCACCGAGGGATCGCGCTTGCGGTCCTCGCTCTGCACGCGCATCGCGCGCGCCAGGGCGCGGCGCTCGGCAAGCGGGCGCGCGAGAAAGGCCGACTGCCACTCGGGCGTGCGCACCTGGGCGCGAAAGCGCAGGTAGTCGGTGTCGTCCAGGCACAGCGCGTCGCCATGGCTCAGCAGCCAGCGTTCGCCGTGCAGCACCAGCACCGTGGGATCGTCGAGCAGCGTGAGGCCGCTTCGGGCCGCGAGCGCGGCGCCGACGAGGAAGTCGCGGTTGCCGTGCATGAAGAACACCGGCAGCCGCGCGGCCGTGCGGCGCAGCAACTCGGCGCACTGCGCCTCGAAGCCCGGCTCGCCGGCCGCGTCGTCGCCGACCCAGACCTCGAACAGGTCGCCGAGGATCACCAGCGCATCGGCCGGCGTGGTCTCGAGATAGCCGCGCCAGGCCTCGAAGGTGGCGGGCTCGCCGGCCTGCAGGTGCAGGTCGGAGATCAGGTCGACGGTGCGCCAGGAGGCGGGCGCCACCAGTTCCGCGAAGACCGCGGGTGCAGTGGCTGCCCTGCTCATGCCGCCGTCGGCCCTGTCGTCATTCGCCGACGACGACGGCCTTCTCGATCACGACGTCCTCGAGCGGCACGTCGTCATGGAAGCCCTTGCGGCCGGTCTTCACGGCCTTGATCTTGTCGACCACCTCGGTGCCCTTGACCACCTTGCCGAACACGGCGTAGCCCCAGCCCTGGGCCGAGGGCGCGGTGTGGTTGAGGAAGCCGTTGTCGGCCACGTTGATGAAGAACTGGGCCGTGGCCGAGTGCGGCGCGCTGGTGCGGGCCATGGCGACGGTGTAGACCTCGTTCTTCAGGCCGTTGTTGGCCTCGTTCTCGATCTCGGCGCCGGTGGGCTTCTGCTTCATGCCGGGCTCGAAGCCGCCGCCTTGCACCATGAAGCCGGGGATCACGCGGTGGAACACCGTGTTGTCGTAGTGGCCCTTCTTCACGTACTCGATGAAGTTGGCGGCCGACTTCGGCGCCTTCGCGGCGTCGAGTTCGAGCGTGATGACGCCGAGGTTCTGGATATGCAGGTCGACTTGGGGATTGCTCATGCTGATGCTCCTTGAAAGGGGGTGGATGCCTGGCGGGGCCGGCTTACTTCGCCAGGGTGGCGGACTGGATCACGACGGGCGTGACCGGCACGTTCTGCATGCCGTTCTTGTTGCCGGTGGCGACGCCGCGGATCTTGTCGACCACGTCGGTGCCCGCCACCACCTTGCCGAACACCGTGTAGCCGTAGCCATCGGGGTTGGGGGCGTTGAGCGAGTCGTTGTTCTTCACGTTGATGAAGAACTGCGAGGTGGCCGAGTTCGGGTTGCCGGTGCGCGCCATGGCGATCGTGTACTTGTCGTTCTTCAGGCCGTTGCTCGCCTCGAGCGGGATCGGCGCGCGCGTGGGCTTCTGCTGCAGGTCGGCCGTGAAGCCGCCGCCCTGGATCATGAAGCCGTCGATCACGCGGTGGAACACGGTGCCGTCGTAGTGCTTGTCCTTGACGTACTGCAGGAAGTTCTCGACCGTCTTCGGCGCCTTGGCCGCATCGAGCTCGACCACGATGTCGCCGGCGGAGGTCGCGAGCTTCACGCGCTGCTGCGCCTGCGCATGGCCCGCGGCGGCGAAGGCGAGGGTGGCCGCGAACACGAGGGCGCCGCGGCGGCTGAAACGGGAGAGGGCTTGGATCGTCAAGGAAGAGCTCCGTGTCCGGGGGATGAAAAGGGTGGAAGGCCGGCCGTGAGAGCGCGAGCCTGCTGCAAACGTTCCGGCGTGCGTGCGCGCGATCGGCAACCGGCTTGCGCCGCCTACTTGCTGGTGCGGCCCACCGGCTTGCGCACCACGGGCGCGGCCCCGGGCAGCGCGGCCGCGTCGGCCTCGCTCTTCGGCGTGAAGATCTGGCGGATCAATTCGAGCTTGGGCGCCACGCTCGTGCTGGTGGTCGCGAAGCGCTGCGCCTTGGTGTAGGACTGGGCCGCGAGGCGCGCATACACGTCGCCGAGGTTCTCCTCTGCCGTGGCGTAGTTGGGGTTGAGCTTGAGCGCGGTCTCGAGCGCGTCGCGCGCCTTGTCGAACTGGCTCTGCGAGGCATAGAGCGCCGCGAGGTTGTTGTAGGGCTCGGGCAGCTCGGGGAAGTCCTGCGTGAGCTGGGTGAAGGTCTTGACGGCCTCGTCCTTCTTGCCCTGCTCGGTGAGGATCACGCCGCGCAGGAAGCGCATCTGCGGATCGCGCGGCTTGCCGGCGATGTAGGTGTCGGCCTTGGCGAGCGCCTCGTTCGACTTGCCCTGGCGCAGCAGCTGGTTGACGTCGTCGTAGTCGTTGGCCTGGGCCGCGGAGGCCCACAGGCCGAACAGCAGCGCGATGGCGATCGAGAGTCTGGAAAACACGGCGTTCTTCATGAAGCCTCTGCAAAGGTGCGGCACGAATGCTGCGGAATGGGGGGCGGGGTGGAGCCGGGTCGGGAGCAAGCCTTGCGCTGCGCAAGGGCTCGAAAACACCCGGAAGAAGACTCGGCGGCAGCCGTTTATACTGCCCGGCATTGTAGCCGAGGGGCCCTGTCCAGCCGCCTCGTCGCCACAGCCCCATCACCCCTGAAAACACCGTCGTTCGCCCGCATCGCACGAGCGCGACACGACGCTTTCCGAATCTCATGAGTCTGCGCATCTACAACACGCTTTCGCGTGAACTGGAGGAGTTCTCCCCTTTGCGGCCCGGTCAGGTGCGCATGTACGTCTGCGGCATGACGGTCTACGACTTCTGCCACCTGGGCCATGCGCGCTCGATGATCGCCTTCGACGTGGTGCAGCGCTGGCTCAAGACCAGCGGCTTCGCCGTGACCTACGTGCGCAACATCACCGACATCGACGACAAGATCATCCGCCGCGCGGTCGAGAACGGCGAGAGCATCCGCTCGCTGACCGACCGCATGATCGACGCGCTGCACGAGGACGCCGATGCGCTCGGCATCGAGCGCCCCACGCACGAGCCGCGCGCCACCGAGTTCATTCCGCAGATGCTCGCGATGATCGGCACGCTCGAGCAGAAGGGCCTGGCCTATCGCGCGCCCAACGGCGACGTGAACTACGCGGTGCGCAAGTTTCCCGGCTACGGCAAGCTCAGCGGCAAGTCGCTCGACGAGCTGCATGCGGGCGAGCGCGTGGCCGTGCTCGACGGCAAGGACGATCCGCTCGACCCGGTGCTCTGGAAGAGCGCCAAGCCCAGCGAGCCCGACGAGGTGAAGTGGGCCAGCGAGTTCGGACCCGGCCGCCCGGGCTGGCACATCGAATGCTCGGCCATGGCCTGCGACCTGCTGGGCGAGCGCTTCGACATCCACGGCGGCGGCGCCGACCTGCAGTTCCCGCACCACGAGAACGAGATCGCGCAATCCGAAGGCGCGACCGGCCAGGCGCCGTTCGCGCGCACCTGGATGCACAACGGCTTCATCAACGTCGACGACGAGAAGATGTCCAAGAGCCTGGGCAACTTCTTCCTGATCCGCGACGTGCTCGAGAAGTACGACGCCGAGACCATCCGCTTCTTCGTCGCGCGCACGCACTACCGCAGCCCGCTCAACTACAGCAACGTGCATCTCGACGATGCGCGCAACTCGCTCAAGCGTCTCTACACCGCGCTCGACGCGGTGGCGCCGGCGAGCGTGGCGATCGACTGGACGCAGCCGCACGCGGCGCGCTTCAAGGCCGCGATGGACGAGGACTTCGGCACGCCCGAGGCGATCGCCGTGCTGTTCGAACTGGCGGGCGAGGTCAACCGCACGCGCTCGGCCGAGATCGCGGGCCTGCTCAAGGCGCTGGGCGGCGTGCTCGGCCTGCTGCAGGACAGTCCGCAGGCTTTCCTGCAGGCGGGCAGCGCACTCGACGACGCGGCCATCCAGGTGCTGATCGCACAGCGTGCCGATGCCAAGGCCGCGAAGAATTTCGCCGAGGCCGACCGCATCCGGAAGGAGCTGCTCGACCAGGGCATCGTCCTGAAGGATTCGCCGACCGGCACCACCTGGGCCGTTGCCCAGTGAACGGAACGACCAATCCCATGCCCACCCTGCCCAAGACGAGCGTCGAGATCATCACGCCGGACTATTGGGAGGAGGCCTGCAGGCACCTGGCCAAGAAGGACCGCGTGATGAAGCGGTTGATCCCGAAGTTCGGCGACGCCTGCCTCGAGTCGCATGGCGATGCCTTCGTCACGCTGGCGCGCAGCATCGTCGGGCAGCAGATCTCGGTGAAGGCCGCGCAGTCGGTCTGGGACCGCTTCGCCGCGCTGCCGCGCAAGCTCACGCCGCGCAACGTGCTCAAGCTCAAGGTCGACGACATGCGCGCGGCCGGGCTGTCGGTGCGCAAGATCGACTACCTGGTCGACCTGGCGCTGCACTTCGACTTGGGAAAGGTGCACGTCGACGCCTGGAACGACATGGCCGACGAGCAGATCATCGAGGAGCTCGTGGCCATCCGCGGCATCGGCCGCTGGACCGCCGAGATGTTCCTGATCTTCCACCTGATGCGGCCCAACGTGCTGCCCGTGGACGACCTGGGGCTGCTCAACGGCATCAGCGTCAACTATTTTTCGGGTGATCCGGTCAGCCGCAGCGATGCCCGCGACGTGGCCGTGGCCTGGGCCCCGTATTGCAGCGTGGCGACTTGGTATATTTGGCGCTCTCTCGACCCGGCGCCGGTCGTCGCATACTGAAAAACAGGAGAAGACGTTGGCGAAACGAACCTTCCTAGACTTCGAGCAACCCATCGCGGAACTCGAAACCAAGATCGAAGAATTGCGCTATGTGCAGACCGAATCCGCGGTCGACATCTCGGAAGAAATCGATCAGCTCGGCAAAAAGAGCCAGCAACTCACCAAGGACATCTACAGCGACCTGACGCCCTGGCAGATCACCAAGATCGCGCGGCATCCGGAACGTCCCTACACGCTCGACTACGTCAACGAGATCTTCACCGACTTCGTCGAGCTGCACGGCGACCGCCATTTCTCCGACGACCTCTCGATCGTCGGCGGCCTGGCGCGCTTTAACGGCACGCCCTGCATGGTGCTCGGCCACCAGAAGGGCCGCGACACCAAGGAGCGCACCGCGCGCAACTTCGGCATGAGCAAGCCCGAGGGCTACCGCAAGGCGCTGCGCCTCATGAAGACGGCGGAGAAGTTCAAGCTGCCGGTCTTCACCTTCGTCGACACGCCCGGTGCCTATCCCGGCATCGACGCCGAGGAGCGCGGCCAGTCCGAGGCCATCGGCCGCAACATCTTCGAGATGGCGCAGCTCGAGGTGCCGATCATCGTGACCATCATCGGCGAGGGCGGCTCGGGCGGTGCGCTGGCGATCTCGGTCGGCGACCAGGTGCTGATGCTGCAGTACTCCGTGTATTCGGTGATCAGCCCCGAAGGCTGCGCATCGATCCTCTGGAAGACCAGCGAGAAGGCGCAGGAAGCGGCCGACGCGCTCGGCATCACCGCGCATCGCCTCAAGGCCCTGGGCCTGGTCGACAAGATCGTGAGCGAGCCGGTCGGTGGCTCGCACCGCGACCATCGCCAGATGGCCGCCTTCCTCAAGCGCGCGCTCAACGATGCGTTCCGCCAGGTCAGCGACCTGAAGCCGCGCGAACTGCTCGACCGCCGCTACGAGCGCCTGCAAAGCTACGGCCGCTTCACCGACACCAAGGCCGACGCCGGCCGCTGAGCCGGCCGCGGCACCGCCATGACCGCCGCCTTCGAACGGGCCATGGCCGCGTTCGAGCCGGCGCATCTGCCGCTGGCCGTGGGCTTCAGCGGCGGTGCCGATTCCACCGCACTGCTGGTGGCCTGCGCCGAGCGCTGGCCCGGTCAGCTGCGTGCGTTGCATGTGCATCACGGCCTGCAGTCTGCCGCTGACGATTTCGAACGGCATTGCCTCGCGGTCTGCGAGCGGCTCGGCGTGCCCTTGAGCGTGCGGCGCGTCGATGCGCACCATGCGGCCGGCGACAGCCCCGAGGATGCGGCGCGGCGCGCGCGCTACGAAGCACTGGCAGCAATGGCGAGCGAGGAGGGCGTGCGCGCCATCGCGCTGGGCCATCACGCCGACGACCAGGTCGAGACCCTGCTGCTGGCGCTGTCGCGCGGCGCGGGGTTGCCGGGTCTTTCGGCCATGCCCGCGCATGCGCTGCGCGGCGGCATCGACTTCCATCGGCCCTTGCTCGCGGTGCCGGGCGGCGAGATCCGTGAGTGGCTCGCGGCCACCGGACTGCCCTGGATCGAGGACCCGACCAACGCCGACGCGCGCTTCACGCGCAACCGCATCCGCGCTGTGCTGCTGCCCGCGCTGGCCGAGGCTTTCCCGCAGTTCCGCGGCACCTTCGCGCGCAGTGCCGGCCATGCGGCGCAGGCGCAGCAGCTGCTCGACGAGGTCGCGGCGCAGGACCTCGAGACCGCCGGCGAGCCGCCGCGGATCGCCGCGCTGCAGGCGCTGTCGCGCGCGCGCCAGGCCAATCTGCTGCGCCACTGGCTCGCGCGCACGCATGGCCGCGCACCGAGCGCGGCGCAGCTCGACCAGCTGCTCGACCAGGTCCGCGCCTGCACCACGCGCGGCCACCGGATCCACCTCAAGGTGGCCGACGGTTTCGCCGAACGCAGGGGGGATCGGCTGCATTGGTACAATGCCCCGCCCTCGCCAGCAGCCTCGCGCTGACAGCCTGCGGGGCGCCGCCTTCGCCGCATGCGCCGCATATGGTTGAAGCGCGGGATTTTTCTTCTCTCAGAATTCACCCATGGCATTGATCGTTCACAAATACGGCGGCACGTCGATGGGCTCGACCGAGCGCATCCGCAATGTCGCCAAGCGCGTCGCCAAGTGGGCGCGCGCCGGCCACCAGATGATCGTGGTCCCGAGTGCCATGAGCGGCGAAACCAATCGCCTGCTCGGCCTGGCGAAAGAGCTCGCACCCAGCAAACCGGCCGAGGCGCACAACCGCGAACTCGACATGCTCGCCTCCACCGGCGAGCAGGCCTCGTCGGCGCTGCTGGCCATCGCGCTGCAGTCCGAGGGCGTGGAGGCCGTGAGCTACGCGGGCTGGCAGGTGTCGGTGCGCACCGACAGCTCCTACACCAAGGCCCGCATCGAGAGCATCGACGACGCCCGCGTGCGCGCCGACCTCGCGGTCGGCCGCGTGGTCGTCATCACCGGCTTCCAGGGCGTGGACGATGCCGGCAACATCACGACGCTGGGCCGTGGCGGCAGCGACACCTCGGCGGTGGCGATCGCGGCCGCGATGAAGGCCAACGAGTGTCTGATCTACACCGACGTCGACGGCGTCTACACCACCGACCCGCGCGTCGAGCCCGATGCGCGCCGCCTCTCGACCGTGAGCTTCGAGGAGATGCTCGAGATGGCGAGCCTGGGCTCCAAGGTGCTGCAGATCCGCTCGGTGGAATTCGCCGGCAAGTACAAGGTGCCGCTGCGCGTGCTGTCCAGCTTCACGCCCTGGGACATCGACATCAATGAAGAGGCCAAGTCCGGCACGCTGATCACTTTCGAGGAAGACGAAAACATGGAACAAGCCGTCGTATCCGGCATCGCTTTCAACCGCGACGAAGCCAAGATCTCGGTGCTCGGCGTGCCCGACAAGCCGGGCATCGCGTATCACATCCTCGGTGCGGTGGCCGACGCCAACATCGAGGTCGACGTGATCATCCAGAACCTCAGCAAGGACGGCAAGACCGACTTCAGCTTCACGGTGCACCGCAACGAGTACGCGCGCACCGTCGACCTGCTGCAGGCCAAGGTCATGCCCTCGCTGGGCGCGACCGAGATCGTCGGCGACACCAAGATCTGCAAAGTCAGCATCGTGGGCATCGGCATGCGCAGCCACGTGGGCGTCGCGAGCAAGATGTTCCGCGTGCTGAGCGAAGAGGGCATCAACATCCAGATGATTTCGACCAGCGAGATCAAGACCTCGGTCGTGATCGACGAAAAATATATGGAGTTGGCGGTGCGCGCGTTGCACAAAGCCTTCGATCTGGACCAACCGGCCGCCTGAGTGATGGCATAATCTCGGCTTCTTTCAGGAACTGTGACCGAGTGGCCGAAGGTGCTCCCCTGCTAAGGGAGTATGGGGTGTAGAGCCTCATCGAGGGTTCGAATCCCTCCGGTTCCGCCAATTGAGGCTCTGGATCAATCCAGAGTCTTCCAAAAAAGCCCAGTAGATCGTTGATCTGCCGGGCTTTTTCTTTGCCTGCGCCTCTCAAACGATCCAAGACTTTCCAGGGTTTTCCAGTTCGAGCCGCGTTCGACTGGTGGTAGGGGCGGTGGTAGGCCGCAATGCTGTGGTAAAGATTGGCGGGGAACCCCTGTGGTAAAACCCGCCGCATGCCCCGCCACACCCTGACCGCGCTTGCCCTGAAAGCGCGCCTTGCCGAGGCCGCTAAGGCGGCTGCCGAGACGAAGAAGCCGCAGCGCATCGGTGACGGCGACGGCCTGATGCTGGTTGTGCAGCCGAATGGGCATGCCTCATGGGTGCTGCGCTACTCGAACCTTGGCAAGCGCACGGACCACACGGTGGGGCGATGGCCCACGGTCACGCTGGCGCTGGCCCGCGACAAGGCGGAGGAGGCCAGGCGATCGCTGGCGGCCGGCCAGGACCCTGCGGCAAAGCGGGTGGAGGAGCGCCAGGCGCGAGTCTCGGCCGCCTCGACTGATACCCTGCGGGCCATGTTCGATGAGTGGATGGCCAAAACGAAGTCCGAGGCTAGCGAGGTCTACCGCGGCAACATCGAGGCGGCGCTGAAGAAAGACGTCTTCCCCAAACTAGGCGCCAAGGCTCCGCACACGATCACCCGGGCCGACATCGTTGAGATTCTTCGCGACGTCGAGGAGCGGGGCGCCTACGAGATGGTGCGCCGGATCCGCATGTGGCTGCGTGAGCTATTCGAGTTCGGCATCGACGACGAGAAGCGACCGCAGCTTCTGGCCTCGCCGATCCCGATGGGCACGCTGCGGAGCTTCAAGACTCGCAAGACTCGGAGCTTCCCGGCGATCACCGAGGCCGCCCAGGTGAAAGACCTGATGATGGCGCTCCGGTCCTCGCAAAGCTGGACGGTGCGCGCGGCGCTGCTGTTCTCGGCCTACGTGTGGCAGCGACCTACCGAGATCCGCGAGGCGCCGTGGAGCGAGTTCGACCTTGACGCTGCGCGCTGGGTGATCCCGCCGGAGCGGATGAAGAATCGCGAAGAGCACTGGGTGCCGCTGGCACCTCAGGTGGTGGCGCTGCTACGTCAGCATCAGGGCGTCGTCGGCAGCGAGGGCTGGGTGTTCCCTGGCCGGAAGTACGGGAAGCCGATTTCCGAGGGAACGCTGACCGGGCGGCTGATCACGGCCGGCTACGACAAGAAGCACACTCCGCACGGGTTCCGGGCGATGGCCCGAACCGTGCTGGACGAGAAGTTGAAGGTCGACACGCGCTTCATTGAGAAGCAGTTGTCGCACGAGGTCGACGCCAGGCTACGCGGTGCGTACAACCGCGCAGAGTACTGGGACGACCGTGTGCTCATGATGCAGACGTGGGCGGATTGGCTGGACGCTCAGAAATGAGGCGCTGCAGATAGGCGTCGATCTCGGTATCGGGCCAGTAGTTGCCGCCGCCCTGCTTGACGGGTGCGGGGAACGCGCCGCGCTTGATCTCGCTGTAGATCGTGGATTTGCCGCGGCGCACGCGCTCGCAGACCTCGGGCAGTCGAAGCAGTCTCATTTTTTTCCTTTCCCGCGAGACGAGTGGGCCTCGAAGTCTTTCCACGCTGCTAGCGCCACGAGGGGCGCCATCATCAGGAAAAACAGGGCGGTGGCTTTGAAGTGGAGCGTGCGCCACGGCTCGCTGAGCATGAGGAACCCGAACGCGATGGCGACGACGAAAACCCAGGCGATGACGGCGAGAAAAATGTAGGTCTGCTTCATCCCTTCCTCTCCTTCCCCCCATCCCCCCGAATCTGCCGAGCGATCTTCTGTGGCTCGGTCCAGGGGAAGCGGGGGTGTTGTGGAGTGTGGTCCTGATCGACCGCGTCTCCTGTTACCTCGAGCGCCTTCTGGATGCGGTCGTGCTTGTCGAAGCCGAGGCCTCCTTGCCAGTCGAGCCATGCGAGGAGTTCGCGGAGAAGCAGGTTCTTGGCACTGAGCGCCGCAATCTCTGCGTCCCGTGCCTGCCAGACGATCCATGCCGTTCTGGCGTAGCTGTTGATGTATTCGCCGGCCGCGTCTTTCTCGAAGTAGAACTCGCCTACCTGGGAGACGGTGGCTTCGAAGGCGGCGTGGATGTCAGTGGTCATGGGAGGGGGCCTTTCATGAAGACCAACCAGTGCGTCATGCCGTTGCGGCCACTGATCTGGCCGAACAGCGGCTTCTCGGGCGTCAAGGGCAAGATCTCGCGCAGCTTGACCTGCGTTTCGTTCCACTTGAAGACGAGCACGCCTTCGGGAGCGAGCACGCGGAAGCACTCGGCGAAGCCTTGCCGCAGGTCTTCTCGCCAGTCGTTGCCGAGCTTCCCGTACTTGGCGGCGAGCCAGCTGCGCGGACCGGCCCGCTCGAGGTGCGGCGGGTCGAACGCCACGAGGCGGAAGCGGCCGTCAGGGAACGGCAGCGCGCGGAAGTCCATCAGCGTGTCGGGCTCGATGGTGAGGGTCCGCGTGCCGTCTTCGTGGTGCGTGCGGTCGGTGACGGTAATCGTCTCGCTACGACGGTCACCAAAGATCGCGCGCGGATCGGTCTTGTCGAACCACATCATGCGGCTCCCGCAGCAGGGGTCGAGCACTAGTTGCTCAGGCATCGCCGTTCTCCTTCTTGAGCGCCGGCACCTCGACCATCCCGTCTTTCGGGCAGTCTTGGCACTGGCGGTTGTAGGCCCGCATGGGGCATTGGGTGGGGCCGTTGGCGAAGCGCGAGTCGCACATGCGCACGCAATCGGCGTTGTGGTCTGCGATCAGCTTGCGCAGCTTCGCCGCCTCCTCCAGCGCCGCATTGGCACGCTGGTCGCCGTAGGCACGGAGCTGGTCGGCGGTGTACCCCCAGACAAGGAACGGTCGCTCGGGGTACTGATCTGCATGCAGCGTTCGCAAGATGACAGGCGCCGGCATCGGCACTTCCTCGAAGGCGGGGGCGGTCATGCGTCCTCCGTGCATTCGCAAGGCAACAGGTCTTGCTGGAGCACCTTGATGTTGATGATCCGCTTGGCGTCGGCCCAAAAACGCTGCTGGGGGATGTGCTCGGTCGCGGGGATGCCCGCAGCCTTCATCGCCGCAAAGCGCGGCTGCATCTCTTCCAGATAGACCGGCTGGTCGCCGTCCCAGTGGATGGCATGGCCGATCTCTTCCTCGGCCCACATACCCTTGAGCCAGATGTCCGGTCGCGTGCAGTACACGATGTACCAATGCTGCCAGCCCGCTTTGAGGCAGCCGATGCAGTTGCCGTGCTTGAACACGCTGTAGGTGCACGGGCGTGCGATGCCGATGGCCTCGGTGTCGTTGAACTGCTTGTCGCTCCACAGGCGCGGATAGTCGGTCTTCCATCCCTGCGATCCCATGATCCCGATGCGGCGCTGGATGCGCCCCGGCTCCGTGGCATCGAAGCCGTAGTAGATCGTGCTGGAGTCCTTGCTCGCATTCGCGGCCAGCCACTCCATGAAGGGCTCGGTCTTGAGCCGTGCAGTGCAGAGCTCGGACCCATTCCCCACCTTGAACGCCTGCGATTCCACGCATACGTCGAACTGATCTTGCGATGCATTGCGCCGGCTGGCGAAAGTGAGAGGCAGCCCCAGGTGCTCCGCCACGTCGCGCTTGAATCGCTTGATGTCGGCGTGCTCGACACTGAAATGCATGTCGTGGTTCAGAAGCACCACGTTGTTCTTGCCGTGCCTGCGTGCCACATCGAGCGCTACCAACGCCGAGCTAAGGCCACCCGAATAGCAGACGATGTGCTGCTCAGCCATGGCTACCTCCGTCCGGGCTCGTGCTCTTGAGGGCGGCGCGGGCATCGGCCATGGAGCGCGAGCCCTCGGGCGGATCCCCTTCGCCGGGGGTGAACTCGAATGCCGCCCCTTCTTCTAGAAGCGCTGCCCAGCATGCGGTGTGATAGTGGTTGGTGCAGTAGTCACCTTCCCACACGCCCGACTGCTTGCAGTAGCGCTCGCCTTTCTCGATGGCGTAGGCACAGCAGATGCACTGCCGTAGCGTGCGGCTGGCCTGCTCGGTCATCGGATGGAAGAAGTTGCCCATCACGCCCCTCCCTTCGCGCCCTGGGTGGGCTGAAGTGCTGCGCGAGCGTCCTTGATCGGCTTGAGGTAGCCGGCGTAGGCACTGCGGAGTTTCTGAAATGCGGCGTTGGGGTCTTCGGCCTGCGCAGCGTTCCATCCGGCCGCCATGCCGGCCAGGTACTGGCTGTCCGATAGCGCGGCCTCGATCGCCTCCTGCTTGTCCGCGAATCTGCTCAGCGTGCTCATGCTTGCTCCTCCGGAGGCTGCACGGGCGCGGGCTGGGCGAGGGCGGCGCGGCGCTCGTGTTCATCGAAGATGTCGCCGATACGATCGCCGCACAGGTCGAAGGCGGCCTTGAACCACGATTCCCAAGACTCGGGGTCGCTGGGATCGTTCTCCGGCTTCGAGTCGGCATAGGTGTGGACAGCGGAAAGCACGTCCTGCTTGAGCGTGCGGGTTCCATCGGTCCACCGGAACCTCTGCTTCCCTGCCTCGCTCGGCGCGGCCGGTATAGCGGCGGGAGGGGCTGTGGCGAGCAGGCGAATGACGTCGGCCTTGACTTCGCACCACGTCACGTCCTCAGCGGAGAAGCCGCGCTGCGACCAGTCTTTGAATCGGCGGTAGAGGCCGGAGACGATTTCGTTCACGCGCGGGTCGTCTTGCAGGTCCAGCCAGCCTGCAGGAGCCTCGGTGCTGGCGCTCTGCCCGTGCCCGCTGCGAGAAACAGGGGTTCGAACACCGGGGTGTACGTATCGCTCCCGTAGTCCCCGCGCTCTTCTTCGAAGCACAGGCTCGGCTCTCCGCTCGGGAGGTTGCTCACGAGGTACGCCACCGGGGCCGCTTCGCCTGCATTGGTGGAGAGGGCCGAGACATCGACAGGCCCGAGGCGGTGCCACTTTGGGTTGCAGAGCGCAAAGTCCGGCGACTCCGGCCCCATCGCGACGGCATACCGGCCGTCCTCGTGCTCGAAAAGAAGGGCTTCAGCCATGTTGTTCTCCTGTGGGTCAAAAGGGGATGTCGTCGGTGAACCGCGCGAGGCGCCAGCGCAGCGACTCGGTCAGCGGGTCGATGCCCTGCGGGTGGCGCTCCCAGAGCTCGAAGTAGCGTTCGAGCAGCGCCGGCTTCTCGTCGGGAAGCGTGTAGATGAAGCGGGCGAAGAACCGGGCCAGATGGGCGGCCTTGCGGTACTTGGCGCGGGTCCAGCGGAAGCGCTTCACGTCTTCCCCTCTCCGATTGCGGCAGCGGCGCGGGTGACTCGGGGACGACGAACGCCTCTGATCGCGTTGGCGGCCTCGCTCAGCACGTTCTCGTAGGCCATCTCGAGCGCTTCTTCGTACTCGAGGGCGTATCTCCTCTGGCAGACAGCGGCCAGCTTGTCCGGCGGCATGTAGGCCGTGATGCGCTTCAGGGCCGTATACAGCTTCTCGGCGAGCTCCCTGTCAGTCATGCGCCTTCTCCCGGGGTGGGGCGGGCCTTGGCGAGGGCTGCGCAGTAGACCGGCACTTGCCAATCACCTTCCGCAGACCTCGCCAGAAGGATGTTGGCGTTGGGGAAGTTGTCCAGATCGAACTGGCGCACGAATCCGAGTGGAGAGAGGGGCCGGGCCTCGATTGCAGCCCGCGCAGCACGCTCAAGCCAGTTGCGTGCATCCTTCGCGATGCCGGTTCCCGTCACGTCCTCGCCGGCCTCCGCAGCCGCGCGCATCTGGTCGAGAAACTCCACCGCATTGCGCAGTTCCGCGAGCGGATCGCTCACCGCCTGCTGCGGCGCCCCTGAAGACTGCCTGAGCCAGTAGTCGATATCGTCTCGCGTCACGGCGTCTCTCCCGCAGTAGGTGCAGCGGGCAGGGGCTGCCAGTGGGTGGGTTGCACTTCCACTTCGCGCAGTTCGAACTGCTTCTCTTGCTCCGGACAGAAGAAAGTGGCAGCGGCGTAGAACTTGTCTTCGATGCGCATCCCGTAGCCCGTTTTCCGATCCTCCTCGGGACCCCAGGCCAACTGCATCCAAGCGACGCCCTTTGCACCCTTCGGCGCAGTCTCGATAGGTCTCCACCCGCTCTCGGGCGCGGCAGTGGAGAGCGTGGCACGCCGTTGCCAAGCAAGCGCGGCGACATGGTGCTTGTCCCAGAGGTGCGCGGCGTCGGTCACGTCGTAGACGTGCGGGAAGCTGTGCCCGAGCCATGCGATGAATGCCTCGCGCTCTCCCTCCTGCCCCGCACTGGCTTGGCGGCCCTGGGAGGCGGAGGGGGCCCCTTCGGCACGAGCCCGCCATGCATCCCATGGCCCCTGCGTGCGCAGGTCTTGGTAGTCATCGCCGCGAACAACGCGCTGCAGCACGAAGCCTTGGTCATTGGCCCACGCTTCGAACTGCGCCCGTTCATCCTCTGCACTGGCTTGGCGGTGCACGGAGGGGGAGGGGCGGCGATTCCAGGCGGCGATGGCTTCGGCCGCAGTCGGGCAGATCGGGCTTGATATCTTGCACTGCGCGCACTCGGCGAACGCCCCATGGATCAACGGGCCTTCCGTGCCGTCGATCAGCGTAGTCTCGCCCCCGCAGAACGGGCAAGGGCCGGGCTTGGTGGTATCGGTCATGGTGGGATGGGGGTTACTCGATCGAGTCCTGCTGGACGTCGGGCAGCGCCAGCAGCAACTGCACGTCCCGCGACTTGAACGTCGCCAGCTTCCCGAAGTCGGCCTCGCGCACGTCGGCGATCTCGCAGGCCCACGACCAGGTCGTCGTGCCGCCTTCCTTCGGAGTGATGTGCAGCGAGTCGACCTTCACGTCACCGAGCACGATGTCGGACTTGCCGCCCAGTCCGAAGTCGAAGGTGAGCGTGCACCCGGTCTGCTCGCCGTCCCACGAGAAGCGGCCGAGCTTCTGGCCGATCTTCGTGAGGTTCGGCTTGTCGGTGATGGGCTCCACGCCGTCGAGGCCCTGCTGCTCCGCGCCGCCGGCCTGCTTGGTGTAGAGCATGCCCAGCAGGTAGCCGTCGAGCATGCTCAGCGCGCCGTTGGGCATCTCCGCGGAGAACACGAGCTTCACGCCCGGGTTGCTGTCCGGCGGGCGGTTCTTCTGCGACAGGACGTCGATGTCGATCAGCTTGGCCTTGGTCGAGGACTCGAGGTAGAACATGGGTAAGGGCTCCGGTTGGTGGGTGGAGAAAGAGGGCGGCTGATCGCTCAGCGCCGGCCGGGAATGAGTGCAGTCACAGGAGGAGATGAAGGCCCGGCCGGGCTCGCCCGAAAGGGTCAGGCGCCGAACTTGCTCTCGACCAACTTGCGCAGGTCTGCCTGCTGGTCGGCGGGAAGATCGGTCGCGCTGTCGAGCACGAGGTCGGCTACCTCGCGGCTCGTGGACTTGTTCACCTGGTCGGCGAGTTGGGCGTAGGTCGGGCCGGCGTCGACGGGCGGCGGCGCCGGCGTGCGCTTCTTGTTGGCCGCCTCGCGCACGGCATCAAGGCTGGCGGTCTTCGCTTCTGCCGCGGCGACGCGCGTGTCCATGACTTCGCGCCACGTGGTTTCGCCATCGCGAATCGCGGCATACAGCGAGCGCAGGTCGGCCAGGTCCTTGGGCGCCAGCGTTGCCGCCTCGTGGCCCAGGTACTCCTTCAACTGGTTCGCCTGCACGCCGAGGCCTGCGAAGGCGTCGAACAGCTTGCGCTTGGCCGCATCCGGGTCCTGCGCATCGCCATTGGCCTGCGTGACCACAACCTGGTCCATGCACTCGTCCACGATGTCGCCGGGGATCAGGCGCAGGCCCAGCGTGCGGACCGCCTTCGAGATCAGCGCCTGCTGCTTGTTGATGATGTCGTCGTCGGTGCCTTCGAGGATGTACAGCGTGTCGCCGTAGCTGTTCGTGCGCGTGGCGATCACGGTGTCACCGTCCTTCTTTTGGCGGCGCTCGATGGTCTTGGCGATCGTGATGTCCTGGCTGTAGGGGACGTTCGCCTCGAGGTCGGTAACGGTCACGCGGACGATGCGCTTCTCGCGGTCGTCGTAGACCGTCATCGTTTCCACCGTGATGTTGGTCATGTTGCGCACGGCCGCTTCGGCGAACCGGATGCTCGGGCCGGTGGGCCACTTGCTGCGGTCGCGGCCGATCGGCTTCGTGTAGCGCGCCACGGCGGCGAAGGAGGGCCGCAGGCACTCCTTCAGCATGCGCTCGCGCACGACGTCCATGTCGCGCGGCCGGCGGATGGCCATGATGTAGCGGGCCTCCACCAGCGCCTTGGCCTGGGCCGCAACTGCGGTGGACGCGGTGTCCGGTGCTGCCAGTTCGTTGGCAAACTCGTTGCGGGTCACAAGTTGATTCATGCTGCGTTCTCCAGTTGACGATTCGCCCATGCGGGCAGGGTGATGAGGCTGATGGAAGGGGCGTAGCCGGGCCACACGCCGGTGCGCTTGCATTCGGCGTAGAGGTCAAGGAGGCGGCGGTTCTCGCGGCGCGCGGCGTCGAGCACGAGGTCGTCGAGCATGTAGGCGGCCGCTTGGTGAGGCCACGAGGACTCCACCGCGGCGAACACGAAGCCGTGCACCTTCGTGCCGGTGGCGCGCTCGTAGCCGTCCGCGTACCAGGCTGCCTGCAGGTGGTAGCGGTAGTTCCAGATCGCGCGGCCGAAGCCTTCCGGGCTGGCGTCCTGGCACGTCTTGCCGTCGACGATGACGACGCCGTCGCCGGCCGGGCTGGTCCAGTCGGGCCGGCACTTGCAGAGCTCGCCGGTCTTCTCGTCGATCCAGAAGGCCGAGGACTCGCCGATGCCATCGGCCAGAAGCGCGCCGAGCTCGGGCAGAGCACGCAGTCGCGCCGACTGCGCGCGCGCCGCGGCCATCTGCTCGACGTCGACGATGATTCGGGTCTGCTTAGCGCGCCAGGCCTTGCCGTCCTTCGTGCTGAAGCTCATGCCATCGGGCTTGATCACGTAGCGCGCATCCAGCGTGTCGGGTTCGAACAGCGCGCAGTGCACCAGCGTGCCGTTCACCATTGCAGGCGAGGGCTCGCCGGGCGGCGGCCGGTTCGGATCCATCTGGATGCCGAAGAAGTGCGCCGGGCTTTGCTGCATGCGCTTGAGTCCACCAGCGCTCATCGCAGCGATCGCGTGGTAGCGCTCGGCCGGCATGCTCGTGTACAGCCCCGGGAACACCGCGCTCGCCTCGCACGGCAGCAGGTCGGTTTCGATCGCGCCCATGGTCAGGCCTCCACGGCGCGCTGGGCGGCGTGCCGGCGGAAGCGCTCCTCGTAGTCGGCGAAGTAGTCCGCGAACGCCGCGCGCAGCTTCGTCTTGTTGGACGGGTCCGCCATGAGGTAGCAGTGCGCCAGCGACTTCACGAAGCTGCCGCCTTGGACCTCCATCATGTGGAGGGCGTTGTCGAATTCAGTGGGCATGATTCAGCCTTTCAAAACGAGCGCCAGGCCCAGACGCCCAGCAAGATGAGGGACAGTGCGAGCAGGCCGAGCGACACGAAGCGCGCGGCTCCGCTCTCGGGCTCGTGGGGGCGCGACTGCAGCGGCGGGAAGTCCGTCTCCGTCGCGACGTTCGGGTAGGGCTTCACATCGGCCTCCAGTTGTTGAAGACCAGCGCGGCCACGATCCCGATCAGGCTCGCGACGTAGACGTAGGGCTCGGCGTCGTTGAAGGAACTCGGCTCGTCGGCCATGGGCACGATCACGCCGCCGGCAGCGCGGCCGAACGCTTCCTCCAGCGTGCGAGGGCAGGGCGTGCAGCGCTCGTGCGTCGCGTCGACGCTGCCGACGAACTCGCGCGGGGCGGTCAGGCGGTGTGCGTTCATGCCACCCCCTTCGTCGCGAGGTTGATCACGTTGCGCGCCGTGGCGTAGCGCCGGCCCGCAGGCGCGCCCTCAACGAACGCCGTCTTGCGCTTGCTGTCCGGCCACCAGTGCACGTTCACCAGTCCGCCGACCACCAGCACGCGGCCGTCGGGGTACTCGATGACTTCGACCTCGCACTCGCGCGCCAGCTTGCGAAGGGTGTTGCGGTCCGTGCTCACTTGGCACCGCCTTCCTGGCCGGTGGCCTTGGCAATCACTGCCCGCGCTTGCTCAAGCCACAGCATCTCCTTCGTCTCTTGCAGAAGCGTCTCGGCAGGTTCGTCGTGGGTGCGGACCATCAGGATCAGTGAGTTCAGCAACTCGGGCGCTGCGGCGATCAGGCGGGCGTTGGCCTCAGCGATCTCATCCGTTGCGTAGTCGGTGCCGGCCCAGTTTTCTGCAACGGCAGCGCGCGAGCAGTCAGCAATGCCAATGACGGCGGCAGAGTTGACGAAGGGGCCGTTTGCTTCCCACGGCCCAGGCGTGTGCTGCGCGGCGCTCACGATGCTGCCTCCTGCGCTACGCTGAGTTCATCGAACACAGCCCAAGCCGCTGCGTTCACTCGCGCATCGGCAGAGTGCGTCGCAGGGCGAAACGCGAAGCCTTGGTGGAAAACGACGTAGTCCCGACCGATGTCATCCCGAATGCGGTAACGTCGTGTCGAATCGAAGGGGCCGAGGGGCACGACTTCCAGCACTTGGCCGTCGTGGCAACTATTCATCGTCACGCAGCGACCCGTGATGTAGTCGCCGACCGATGGGGTGAGACGCGCGGCGCTCATGCCGACCTCCCAGTGGTCTTGCCTGCAGTCATCACCGCATCCATGTGCTCGCGCGCCAGACCGCGAAGCATCTCGCGCCGTTCCTTGACGCCGAGGATCTGCTTGATGTCGGTGGCGAGTTCGGCGGCCATGTGGTTGACCATGCGGTCGGCCAGCTCGGCCTCGAGGCGCGCAGCGATTTGCCTCTTGAGCGCTTCGGCATCCACGAGCCGCCAGCAGTCAGCGATCCACTCGGCCGGGATCTTGAGGCGGCTTTCGTAGTTCGGCAGCAACCAGCCACCAGAGCCGACGAACTGCAGCACAGCCTTCTCGGCCGCAGCCTTGACTTGGTCTTCGAAGGAGCTCATGCCGACCTCCGGGCGCGGGGTTGGGGGATCGACACGCCCGAGGTCATCGCCGCCGGGGCAACCGTGCGCCAGATCGAACCATCGGGATCGACCTCGACCTGCAGCTCGTAGATCGCCGTGAACTGCGCACGGCCCTCGCGCCACACCTCGTGGTTGTCGCTCGCCTCGTGGAACCAGTCAGCGCGCGCCAACAGACGCCGGTAGCGCGCAACCTTCTCCTCGCGCTCGAAGTCGTTGAACTGCACCTGCTCGTCCGCCAAGCGCAGCATCCGATGCCGATCGGCCACCTCGGGCCGGCTCTGTAGTGCTTGCATGTCCATCTCCTGTTGGGATGGGATGCAATGTAAGCGCTCTAACCAATGAATACAAGCATGCTTATTGACCCTTAAGCGTGCTCAGTCTTTCGGACGAAAAAAAAGCCCGCGCGATGGCGGGCTCGGTCGGCGGAGGGTTAGGCCGCTATCTGCAACGGAAAGTCAGATCCACTCGGGGAAAGTTGCCCAAGATGAAGGGCGGTTGGCTTTCGGAATAAGTCGTCGTTTCCATGGTCTTCCCACCCCTAGAGCATGTCTCCGAGGCGGCTTGGTAGACCTCTGCTTTCAAGGTGCCTAGACCACTAAAACCAGTCGCAGCTTGCTTGGAAATGAGGAAGGTGTCTTGCCCAACAGGGACTACCCCGGAGTTGCTTGCGCATCCGGCCAACAGTGAGATGCAGATCGAGGCGACCGCTACAGTCGCAACCCGAGGTCGAACTATCACTCGCATTTGAACAAGACCTCCGCTGTCTGTGGTGTCCACCCCTGAGTGCCACCAGAGGTCGACGACTCAAGGACCATTTCCTTCTTGCCGCAGAACTCGCGAGCTCGCGCCAGAAGATCCTGCTTGATTTGGCCGTCAGTAGTAAAGCCTCCGCGGACTGTCGACGACACCATGAATCGATCACGACCCACCGGCTGAATCGGCGTCATGCTCGTGCATGCGGCGAGCGTGGATGCGGCGAGCGCCGCAACAAGAATCCCTCTCATCATCCCCTCCGTTGTCCGAATCTCAGGTAAAAAACCATATTCCAGGGTGGCTGCCCTCGGGTCTTCACCGACTGAAAATTGGTTACTTTAGATAACACTCTGGGTGCGTATTCATAGATTCGCGCCGACGGCTTGGCCATCGATCCCCTCAGTGACTGTGCGTACCCGTCTTGAGCGGCCGCTCCCCCGATAAGCGCCTGGCGATCAGCGGTACGACATCCATGTTGGCACTCGGATTGGCGATGAAGGTTTGAAGCATGGACTCTGCACCTTGCCGCGCCTCCAGGGCCGGCGCTTTCTCAAGGGCGAGCCCGATGGCCTCAAGCATCTGCTCGAGCGTCATCGCCGCGGCCGCTGGCTGAATTGCGGCCTTCCGCGGCCCCAGCCCTTTCGCAAGCCACAATGCGCTGAATCCAGAGGCGCGTTCCAAGTAAATCGCCGAATCGATCTTGGCGATGGACTTGATTTCCTTGGCACCCTTGCCCATCCACTGCGACACCGCAGAGTGCGAAACCTTCGCGATCGCAGCAATCTCTGCGATCGACCATCCGGTCTCGCGCGAGAACTCCTGCATGCGTTCGGCCAGCGTGCTCATGTAAGCAAGATTAGAAGCCACGGCGAGATAAGCGTGCTTTGACAAAAAACATAAGCGCGCTAACATGTGCGCTATGAACAAAGCTCGCGCTCTTGAACTGCTCGGTGGGTCGGTCGCTGCCGCCGCTGAAGCAATCGGCATCTCGTCGGCTGCCATCTCGCAATGGCCCGACGAGCTTCCAGCTCGCATCGAGGACCGGGTTCTCGCAGCCCTCGCTCGAAGGCACCTGCCGGCCGAGATGCTGGAGGCCGCCGGTGCTACGCCCGCGCAGGCCGCCCCCGAGCCCACCGCAGAGGGGGCGTAGGCCATGACCCGCATCGCCCATTCCTGCGCCTGCGCGGCCGCAATCGTCGTTGCCGCCGTGCTGTGGAGCCTGGCGCAACTGCTGTGCCGCGGCTTCGATCGGCCGGAGCGCTGAGCTGTGGATCCGTTCTTCCTCTTGGCTGGCCTCGTGATCCTGGCCGTGGTTGTCGGGCTCATGCTCGACGACCGCGTCCGCCAGCGCCGCGGCAATGCCGAGTAAGGCGGCGTCATGCACGTGAACCCACTCAGAGCCCTTGTTGGGCCGTCCTACTGCAAGGCCCTCAACCGGCCGACTCCCCAGCGAGGGGGCTGAACGGATAGGGCGGCCCAACAAGGCCTTTTTTTCATCAACCGAAGCGATGGGAGTCGCAGAAATCATGGATCGCAGTTTTGAACCCGCCGAATGGAAACCACAAGAAACCGCTGGAAAGCACTGGAAAGCGGACCGCGCGGTGACGACGCACGGACCTGCCGGCGAAGTGCTGGAGCTCGAGCTCATCGAGCGCGCTGGCTTCAGCAGGACGCTCTCGGAGGCCGCGATGCACGCGGATCTCGACCACTACCAGATCGCCGATCGCATCCACATCAGCCACGGCTACATGGCGAAGTTCATGCGCGGGGTGGGCGAGCAGTGGGCCAAGCGCCTCATCGCCTTCATGCGCGTGACGAACAGCATCGCGCCGCTGGTGTGGCTGGCCGACCAGATGGGCTGCGACGTGACCGTGCGGCACAAGATCTCGGCCGAGCTCGCCGCGGCGCGCGCCAAGGTCGCGGAGCTCGAGCAGCGGCACGGGCGGCTGTTGGCGTAGGGGCAACGCGATGAGAACCGAGGTCATCGGCGGCGCGACGCTCTACCACGGCGAAGCGCTGGAAGTACTGCAGGCTCTCGAGCCTGGAGTCGCTGACGCCGTGATAACAGACCCGCCGTATTCGAGCGGGGGCGCCTTTCGCGGCGATCGCGCCATGGATACGAAGACGAAGTACCTCAGTACCGGATCTTCGAACCTAGGCAAGACCTCGGATTTCGGCGGCGACAACCGCGACCAGCGATCGTTTCATTTCTGGTCGACGCTCTGGGCCGCCGCCGCGCTGCGCGCATCAAAGCCAGGCTCACCCGCGCTGTTCTTCACCGACTGGCGACAGCTCCCCATCTCCACCGACTATCTGCAGGCTGGCGGCTGGGTGTGGCGCGGCGTGGTGCCATGGGTCAAGACGTCGCCCAGGCCGCAGATGGGGCGTTTTACCTCGGCCGCCGAGTACGTCGTCTGGGGTTCGGCTGGACCGATGCCGGTCGATCGCGGCGTGGGATGTCTTCCTGGCTTCTACGAATTCCACGTACCGGGCGATCGAGAGCACGTCACCCAGAAGCCGGTACCGCTTATGGCCGCGATGGTCGAGATTTGCGAGCCTGGCGGCGTCGTGCTCGATCCGTTCATGGGCAGTGGCACCACGGGTGTTGCGGCGCTGCAGCTCGGACGGAAGTTCATCGGCTGTGAGCAGAGCCTGCAGTACTTCGACGTCGCCTGCCGCCGTATCGAGGAAGCCATCACCAGTACCCGCATGTTTGCTGACGCTCAGCAACCGCTGCAGCAGTCGTTGATGCCGGAGGCCGCGGCATGAACTACTACGAGCACCACCTCGGCGACTTCCTCAAGAAGACGGCGCATCTGTCGGCCATGCAGGAGGGGATCTATCGGCGGTTGCTCGATCGCTACTACATCACTGAACAGCCGTTGCCTGGCGACTTCGAGGCCTGCTGCCGGCTCGCACGCGCGAACGGGCGTCACGAAAAACAGGCGGTCAGGGAAGTTCTGGCCGAGTTTTTTTCTCTCGTTCAGGGTTTCCATGCCAATGCGCGAGCCGACGAGGAAATCGCGAAGTTTCAGAACAAGAGCAAGAAGGCGAAGGCCTCTGCAAATGCGCGCTGGGAAAAGGAAAAAGCAGAAGCACTCGCTAACTCAGGCCATGCGAACGCATCGGAAACGCATGATGCGGACGACATGCGAACGCATAGCGAAGGCAATGCACCGCGCGCCCGTCCCCAGACACCAGACACCAGTAACCAGTCACCAGACATAACCGCTCACGCGGTTATCGCGGGCGCAAACGCGGGGGCTGCGGCGAAGGCGATGCGGGCGGCAGGGCTGCAGGACGCCAATCCATCGCACCCCGAGCTGCTGGCGCTGCTGGCCGCCGGAATCACGCTCCCCGAGCTCGAGGACGCGGCCCGTGTTGCTGCCGCCGGGGGCAAGGGCTTCGTCTACGCCCTGCGCGTCGCTGCTGGCCGGCGCCGTGAAGCCGCGAAGGTCGGCACGCTGCCCGCGGCCGCACCGCCCACCGAAACCCCCTACCAGCGCCGGTCTCGCGAGACGGTTGCCGCCTTCGCGCCGAGCCTCGCGCGCCGCCCGCCGGGCCAGCGCCACGACCCCGAAACCATCGAAGCGGAGACACGCGATGTCACTCCCCCAGCCCTGGGTTGAGCGGATTTTCAGCCGCCTCACGGTGCGCTACGGCCGCGACTTCACGATCCGCTACGAGGGCCTCGGGAAGACCGTGGAGGAGGGCGCGGCGATCGTGCAGGCCGATTGGGCCCGAGAGCTCGACGGCTTCGAGCGGCACCCCGCGCTGATCGGCTGGGCGCTCGACCACCTGCCGGACCGCGCGCCCAACGCGGGCGAGTTCCGGCGCCTGGCCAAGTCCGGGCCCGACATCCAGCCCGACAAGCCGCGGATCGAGGCGCCGACGCCCGCATCGCGCGCCACTCGCGAGCGCGTGCTGGCCGCCTTCCAAGCCATGAACAAGCCCGCCGCCGCGCGCGATCCGCGCCAGTGGGCCCGCGACCTGATCCGCCGCCACGAATCCGGCGAGCACCGCTCAACGCCTGTCGCTCTGTCCATGGCCCGCGACGCGCTGCGCGAGCCCACGTTCACACCCGAGGAGTCCAACGCATGACCGAAGTCCTGTTCCGCGACCCCGAGCTCGTGCTCGAGACGGTCGACCACGAGCCGCCCAAGCGCGCCACGCCGCTGCGCTATCCAACACCCGATGAGACGCCCCTGTCCCGCTCCGAGGTCTGGCACGGCATGCGGCATGGACTGATCACGAACGGGCTGCAGACCCGCTGCATGTTGCTCACCCTGACGAAACCCTACGTCTCCGACGCTCCCGCGCACGCGCGCGCATTTGGTGAGCGCCCGCTGACTTTGGCTGACGGGAGGGGGGCATGAGCCACGAGAAAGGAACGCGCCTCGACGGCATCGCCTCGCTCGAGGACCTGCGCCAGCGATGCGTGGTCGACGAGGACGCAGGCTGCTGGCACCTGCGCACGGCTCGCGGCCGCGCACTGCCGCAGGATCAACGGCACGTCATCTGGGTGCATGGGATCGGGCACGTGACGGCAACTCGCGCCGCGTGGCTGCTCGCGCATCCGGCGCGCCAACTGCGCAACGGCTGGGTCTGCTACCGCTCCTGCGACAGCTACGACTGCGTGGCGCCGCAGCACATCGTCTCGGGCACGCGCAAAGCCTGGGGCATGCACATGGCGCGCTCGGGCAAGGCTGTGACGACGGCCAAGGCGCAGGCAAATCGACAGGGCCGGCGCTCGACGTGGAAGCTGACGGCCGAACTCAAGCGGTGGCTGCTGGAGAGCCCGCAGACTGGCATCGACGCGGCGCACGCGCTCGGGATCACCCAGGGCCGTGCCAACGCCATCCGCGCGCAGGAGCGCATCGAACTGAGCGCGCGACCGGCGCGAAGCGTCTTCGACCTGGCGCCGGTGCGCGGCCGGGTACGCGCTGCGGAGGTGCAATCATGATCCGCCTGACCCTCCCGTACCCGATCAGCGCCAACCGGTACTGGCGCCCGGTCAAGCTCGGCGCCCACATCAGCATCGTGCCCACGAAGGAGGCCAAGGCATTCCGCGTGGAGGTGGGCGCCATGGCCCGAGCCGCGGGTGTGCGCACGCCGCTGTCGGGCCGCATCGCAGTGCACCTGCAGCTCTACCCGCATCGTCCGCTCGACTGGCAGACGCGCCAGCGCAAGCACGGCGCGGCCTGGGACGATACCGTGCAGTGCATCGACCTGACCAACGCTGAGAAGGTGCTGATGGACGCGCTGAACGGCGTGGCGTTCGGCGACGACAAGCAGGTGCGTCGGTATTCGGCCGAGCGCATGGAGCCCGACGAACACGGCGCGCGCGTGGTGCTCACCATCGAGCCCATCGCCGCGCCGGCTGTGCAGGGCGACCTGCTGGGAGCGGTGGCGTGAACTGCGGCGCTCACGCTCCATCCCTCGCGATCGTCTTCTGGGGCGCTGCGATCGTGGTGTTGCTGGTTTCGATCCTCGTGCCTTGGTTGATCGAGAAAGGCCGGCCATGACGTGTGGATCCTGCACCCACTGGCTTCTGCAGGGCGCACTGGCCCAGCACGGGTACGGCGAATGCCTCGCGCGGCCCGAACAGGAGCGCGCTGGCCGAACCACCTCGGCACAGAACGTCTGCCGCATCGGCAAGCACGCGCCCGCGCCGCGGCCGCAGGAGGGACAACTGCTGTGACAGTCATTGCATGGGATGGAAAGGTGCTCGCTGGCGACAAGCGCACCAGCTTCGGCGGCCTGCACGCCACCACCACGAAGGTGCACCGCCTGGGCGATGGCCGGCTGGTCGGCTGCGCCGGCAACACCGCTCAGATCTCCGAGATCGTGCACTGGCTCGGCGCCGGCGCGCTCCCCGAACAGTTGCCCGCGTGCCAGCGCGATCCGGAGAAGTGCGTATCGGCGCTCGTGATCGAGCCAGGCGGCCGCGTCCTGCAGTACGAGAACAGCGCGCACCCGATCGTGATCGAAAACCTGTTCTGGGCCATCGGAAGCGGTCGCGACTTCGCGATGGCCGCCATGTGGCTCGGCCAGGACGCGCGGCACGCCGTGGTCGTGGCGTGCCAGTTGGACTGCGGATGTGGCAACGGCGTCGACACGCTGGCGTTGTGATGCGATGCGCCCGCTGCCACCGAGCCGTCGCTCAGCCTGTGCTGCTGGGCGGCATGCCGTTCGGCGCGCACTGCGCTGCCCTGGTGCGCGGGCCGAGGCAGAGGAAGAAGCAGCCCGACACGCAAGCGCCGGATCCTAGGCAGCGGGAACTGTTCGACGCGCTCAACGCGCGTGTTTGAGAGAGAAAACATGGTTGCATCCGCATACGTCTACGCCGCCGCTGCAGCTGCCAATGCGGCTGTGAAGACTGGACCGACACCTGAGCGCGAGCCGGAGCCCACTATGTGCGATGGCTGCGGCGCGCCACTCAAGCCAAAGGGGATGGTCTGCGATCACTGCCGGCGGCCACGACGTGGCGCCGAGAAATCGCCCGACTACCCGCAGGACCTCTACGACGAGACAGCACGTCACTTCGCTGCGGCATCACCGCCGGCCCCGTTCGTGTTCTCTGCTATCCCGCCAACCCCCGCATTCGAGCCCTCGTACAGTCCTGCACCGGCGCCTGCGCTCGACTTCATTTCGGACGGGGGCGGCAACTTCAGCGGTGGTGGAGCAACAGGAGATTGGTAATGGCAACGAAGAAACTCACCCTCGGCGAAGCCCGCTTCGTCGCCGAGCTGCTGACCGACCCGAAGCGCAACCGGACGCAGGCCCTGATTCGCGCCGGCTACAGCGAGAAGGGCGCGCGACAGTCTGCCCACCGGCTGATGCAATCGCCCGCGGTCATTGCTGCGATTGACGCGGCTACGGCGCGCATGACCGAAAAGCTCAACCTGAAAGCCGAGGCGGTGCTGCAGAACATCCATCGCATCGGCATGAAGGCCGAGTTCTCGAACGACTACAACGCAGCGTTGCGCTCGCAGGAGTTGCTGGGCAAGCACCTCAAGCTCTTCACTGAGAAGCACGAACACGGCGGCCTTGACGGCGGCCCGATTCAGTTCGTGATGTCGGAGAAGGAAGCCGACCTGTGAGCTTCGCGCCGACCGAACGCCAGCGCCAGGCCATCGACACCGTGTTGTCGGGCCTCGCCACGTGGGTGATGCTGTTCGGTGGTGGCCGCAGCGGGAAGACGTTCCTGATCATCCGGACCATCGTCCTGCGCGCGCTCAAGGCGCCAGGCTCGCGCCATCTGATCGTCCGCTTCCGGTTCGTCCACCTCCGCGCGTCGATCATTGCCGACACGTTCCCGCGCGTCATGCGCCTCTGCTTCCCCGGGGTGCACTACGACCTGAGCCGCACCGAGTGGGTTGCCAAGCTGCCCGGTGGCTCCGAGATCTGGTTCGGCGGCCTGGACGAGGGCGACCGCATGGAAAAGCTACTCGGCATGGAGTTCGTGACGATCTACATCAACGAGGCGTCGCAGGTCAGTTGGGGCGGCGTGATGCTGCTGCTCACCCGCCTTGCGCAGAAGGTCATGCAGGTGCTGCCCGGGCGCGCCGAGTCGCCTCTCAAGCTGCGCTTCCTGTTCGACTGCAACCCACCTTCCAAGGCGCATTGGTCGTTCAAGGTTTTCAAGCAAAAGCTCGACCCCGAGACGAAGGAGCCACTCCGCGAGCCGAACAACTACGACTCGTTCCTCATGAACCCGGCCGACAACGCCGAGAACCTGAGCAGCGAGTACCTGCAGACGCTGGAAGGTCTGTCCGAGCGGATGAAGCGCCGCTTCGTGCGCGGCGAGTTCGCGGACGCCACCCCAAACGCGCTGTTCGACGAGGCGGTGATCGACCGCTGGCGCGTCAACGACGGTCAGGTCCCGGCGTACCAGCGCGTGGTCGTGTCCGTCGACCCATCGGGCGCCAGCGACGACGAGCAGAACGCGGACAACGACGAGGTAGGCATCACGGTCGACGCGCTGGGCATCGACAGCCGCGCCTACCTGGTCGAAGACCTGACCGTGAAGGGCGGCCCAACCGTCTGGGGTCGCATCGCCGTCGAAGCCTACATGCGCCACAAGGCCGACGTGATCGTGGGCGAGTCGAACTTCGGCGGCGGCATGGTGCAGCAGACGATCCAGGTTGCGGCCGCGCGCGCTGAAACCCGAGTGTTCTTCAAGATGGTCACCGCCAGCCGCGGCAAGATCCAGCGCGCCGAGCCGTTCTCTGCGCTCTACGAAGACGGCAAGGTGCGGCACGTCGGCCTGTTCCCGAAGCTCGAGGACGAGCTCTGCGCCTTCTCGACTGGCGGCTACACGGGCCCCCGCTCACCGAACCGGGCGGACGCGCACATCTGGGGCCTGGCCGAGTTGTTCCCTGCCATGACGAAGACCGTCGACACCTCGCCGAAGGTCAATCCGCTGCCCAGCGTGAGCCACTTCCGCCGCGGGCGGTAGGCTTTTTCAGGGTCGAATCATAGAATTCCGCTATTGACGCCGATTGGCGTGGTAGGAATTTACTATGACCATCTCGACCGCCGATCGCCTCGCCAAGATCCATGCCGACTCGCTGAAGGAGTTCGACGAGATCCAGGCAGCGCAGCGTGAAGTGCGCATGCAGTGCCTAGAAGACCGACGGTTCTACAGCATCGCCGGCGCGCAGTGGGAAGGCCCGGTTGGCGACCAGTTCGAGAACAAGCCGCGGTTCGAGATGAACAAGATCCACCTTGCGGTGATCCGGATCATCAACGAGTACCGGAACAACCGCATCACGGTGGACTTCACCCCGAAGGACGGCACGACCGGCGACAAGTTCGCGGACGTGTGCGACGGGCTCTACCGTGCCGACGAGCAGGACAGCACGGCGGAGGAAGCCTACGACAACGCCTTCGAGGAGGCTGTGGGCGGTGGATTCGGTGCGTGGCGCCTTCGCGCGTGCTACGAGGACGAGGACGACGACGAGGATGACCGCCAGCGCATCAAGCTGGAGCCCATCTTCGATGCCGACTCCAGCGTGTTCTTTGACCTGAACGCCAAGCGCCAGGACAAGGCCGATGCGAAGCGCTGCTACGTGCTCACGGGCATGAGCCGGTCGGCCTACGTCGAGGAGTACAAGGATGACCCCACGACCTGGCCCCAGGACGTGCAGAGCGCCTACTTCGACTGGTGCACGCCGGATGTCGTCTACATCTGCGAGCGCTACAGCGTCGAGGAAAAGAGCGAGGTGATTCGCGTCTTCCGTGGACTCGACGACCAGGACATGATGGTCCCGGAAAGCGAGCTCGAGGCCGATCCCGACAAGCTCGACACGCTTCTGGCGACTGGCTTCCGCGAGGTGCGCCGCAAGCGCGTGAAGCGCCGCGAGATTCACAAGTACACGATGAGCGGCGGCAAGGTGCTGGGCGACAAGGAGGTGATCCCAGGGCGCTGCATTCCGATCATCCCGGTGTATGGCAAGCGCTGGTTTGTCGACAACATCGAGCGCTGCATGGGACACGTGCGCCTGGCCAAAGATGCTCAACGCCTGGCCAACATGCTCCGATCGTTCCTCGGCGACTTGGCCGGCCGCTCGAACATTTCGAAGCCCATCGTCACGCCGCAGCAGATCGCTGGGCACGTGAATATGTGGGCGCGCGACAACGTAGACGACTTTCCCTACCTGTTGCTCAACCCCGTGACTGACGCGCAAGGCAACCAGCAGGCCGCCGGCCCGATCGGCTACACCAAGGCCCCGGAAATCCCGCAGGCCTGGGGCGCTCTGATGCAGGTGGTCGAGCAGGACATGCAGGATTTGCTGGGCAATCAGCAGGCCGCGGAAAAGATGGTCAGCAACATTGGGTCAAAGACCGTCGAGTTGATCCAGAACCGACTGGACATGCAGGTTTTCATCTACATGTCGAACTTCGCCAAGGGCATGCGACGCGGCGGTCAGGTCTGGCTCTCGATGTCGAAAGACATCGTGGTTGAGGAGCGCCGCCGCATGAAGACACTCGACTCGTCGGGCGGCGTTGGGACCGCTGTGCTCAATGAGCCGAGCTATGACCCGGAGACCGAGACCGAGTTTGTCGACAACGACATGACGAAGGCTGACTTCGACGTGAATGTGGATGTCGGCCCGTCATCGGTCAGCCGGCGCGCAGCCACTGTGCGCGCGCTCACCTCTATGCTGTCGCTTACTCAAGACCCCGAGACAGTGGCTGTGCTCAACGCGCTGATCCTGATGAACATGGAGGGCGAAGGGCTCAGTGATACGCGCGACTTCTTCCGCGCCAAGCTCGTGAAGATGGGCGTCATCAAGCCCACCGAGGAGGAAGCTCAGCAACTCGCCGCGGCGCAGGAGGTCGCGAAGAACGCGCCGCCGGACCCGCAATCGCAGTACCTGCTATCCGCCGCCCAGGAAGCCGAAGCTGCGGCCGCGCAGAAGCGTGCCGACACGGTGGAGACCATCGCCAGCGCCGACCTGAAGCGCGCGCAGACCGCCAAGACCATGGCCGAAACGATGGGCGAGCACAACGAGCAGCAGATCGCCAGCGCGGAGGCGCTGCAGGGGATGCTGGCCGCACCATCGGGTGCCGTCCCGGCTCCGATCGACATCCCCGCGCCGGACTTCCCCGCCGGCCTTTGACCCGCCTGATTTAGTCAATAACTATCAAGATTTGCGTGACCGATTGACTGTAGCTATCATTCGGCCCTGCCACCACCGGCTTTCAGGTGAGACGAAGGGTCGAAACGATGACGCAGGCAGTAACCGAGGGCGAAGAGCTCTCCACCGACGAAACCACTGACGAGCAAGAGCACGAGGAAACCGAACTGGCGGAAGCCGGCGAGGGGGCCGAAGGCGAAGGCGGCGAGGAGGGCGACGAAGGCGGGGTGACCGTCACCATCGGAGAGGAATCGCCGCCCTCTGACGAAGACGAGAGCCGTGCGCCCGAGTGGGTTCGCGAGCTGCGGAAGAACAACCGAGAGACGCAACGCCGGAATCGCGAGCTCGAACAGGAACTCACCGTCCTGCGCGGCAAGAGCACAGCAGCTCAAGCCGTCGTGGTCGGCGACGAACCCACGCTCGAGGGCTGCGAATACGACGAAGCGAAGTTCAAAGCGGACTGGAAGGCGTGGAACCTGCGGCTGCAGGAGCACGGCGAACAGGAGCGCAAGAAGCAGGATGCCCAGACCAAGGCCCAGGCGGCCTGGCAGGCGAAGTTGGACGCTTACGGCAAGGCCACGGCCGAGCTGAAGGTGAAGGACTTCGCAGACGCGGAGGACGTGGCGAAAGACACGTTCAGCGTCACGCAGCAGGGCGTCATTCTCTCCGGGGCCGACAACCCCGCGGTTGTGATCTACGCGCTCGGCAAAAACCCGAAGAAGGCCAAGGAGCTCGCTTCCATCGAAGACCCCGTGAAGTTCGCGTTCGCGGTCGCAAAACTGGAAACCCAAATGAAGGTCACGCCCCGCAAAACAGCACCACTGCCCGAGTCCACCGTGCGCGGTTCCGCGCCTGGGATGGGGGCGATGGATTCGAACCTGAAGCGCCTGGAAGCCGAGGCTGAGAAGACGGGCGATCGTTCCAAGGTCGTTGCGTACAAGAAGCAGCTGAAGCAGAAGGCCGCCGCCTAACCATCAAAGGCAGCCCAAATGGCAAACGTATTCTCCCGTGAAGAACGGATCATGTTCGACAACATGATCGAGGGCTTCGACGATCAGCTCGTGATCGCGAAGGCCGCCCAGAAGTACACGCCGCTCGATCCGCAGAGCATGCAGCGTGTCGGCGACAAGGTGTGGATTCCCGCGCCGTATATCGCCGCGTCGTACGACGGCTTCGACCAGACCGCCAACTTTGGCGACATGACCGAGCTCACCGTGCCGGTGTCGATCGGCTACCACAAGTCGTCCAACGGCAAGATGACGGCCAAGGACCTGCGCGACCCGCTGCAGCTCTCGCGCTACGGTGACGCCGCCAAGCAGAAGCTGTCGAGCGACATCAACTACGCGCTGTTCACCACCGCCGCGATCCAGGGTTCGCAGTTCATCAAGCGCACCACGGCACCGACCGGCTTCGACGACATCGCCGCGGCCGACGCGCAACTGACGGAGCAGGGCGTGCCGCTCGCCAACCGCATGGCCTTCCTGGCGCCGCGTGTCTACAACGGCATGGCTTCGAACCTGGCCAAGCCGCAGACCAGCGGCCTGCGCGAGACGATGAACGCCTACCAGAAGGCCTTCATCGGCGACATCGCCGGCTTCGAGACGTACAAGAATGACCAGTCGCTGCGCCTCGCTGCAGCCACCGGCGGCGCCACCACGGTGAACGGTGCGAACCAGTACTGGGTGCCGAAGGCCACGTCGACGGCGGCCGGCACCGGCGAAACCGAGAACGTCGACAACCGCTACTCGCCGCTCACCGTGACGGCGGCCACGTACGCCAACATCAAGGCGGGCGACGCGTTCACCATCGCTGGCGTGAACTCGGTGCACATGATCACCAAGCAGGACACCGGCCAGCTGCAGACGTTCCGCGTCATCGGCAAGCCCTCTGCCGGCGTGATCACGGTGGCCCCGGCCATCATCTCCGCGGGTGGCGGCACCAAGGCCGAGAAGGAGTACCAGAACGTCACGGCCACCCCGGCCAACGGCGCGGCGCTCACGTGGCTCAACACGACCACTGCCGAACTGAACCCCTTCTTCGTGAAGGACAACCTGCTCCTGCTGCCGGGCTCGTACACCGTCGACCCTGAGGCCGGCTGGGAAGTGATGCGCGCCACCACCGAGCTGGGCATCGCCATCTCGTACGTGCGCCAGGGCGAAATCAACGACCTGAGCATGAAGTTCCGGTGGGACATCGACTTCGGCACGGCGCTGACCAACCCGCAGATGGCCGGGTCGCTCGCCTTCAACCAGGCCTGACCACCAGGCCCACCAGGAGAACCGACATGACCGCAAAGAAGACCGATTCGGGCGTCGACATGACCAACGCACCCGCTGGCACCACCGAGGAACAGAACGATCCGCGCCCGGTGCCCGAGCTCACCCCTGCGGAACGCGAGGAGGCCGAAAAGGAGGGCGTGAAGGCTGCCATCGCGCAGTCTGCGCAGACCAACTTCGCCACGCGCAGCGCGACCGAGAGCGCGAGCGGCGGTGACCGCTGGCCCGACCGTCACGAGATCATGCCCTGGGCGCCGACCCTGGATCTGAGCCTCGACGCCTTCAAGGCTGCCGTGGCTGCTGATGCCGAGCCGGCCATCCCCGAGGGCAAGATCGCCGGCCTCGTCGAGCTCGAGCGCTCGGGCAAGAACCGCACCGAGTACGTGAAGGCGCTGTGCGACCGCCTCGGCGTGAAGTCCCCCTACGAGGTCACCTCGGCCGGCCCGGGCTTCACGAACGACGTGTCGAGCGTCAACCCCATCATTCGCGATTGATCGTGGGACCTCTCTAGCAAGCAGTTGCCGGAGTTCACGCCCGCCTTCGTGCGGGCGTTTTTCCATCCCGAGGAAGAACATGCAAGCACCCCAAACGATGGTCTACAAGGCGCCGGGCGCGCACGAGCTGCACGGCGTGCGCGTCGATTACTTGGTGGTCGACGACACCGACCTTGAGGCGAAGCTGGCCCATGGCTGGCACCTCACTCCTGCTGCAGCCCAGGCCGCACTGGATGCGCGTGTTGCGGTGCCCGCGGCCTCGACCGACGACACCGCGCCACCCACGCGCGCCGAGCTCGAGGCCAAGGCAGCCGAACTGGGCCTGACCTACGACAAGCGCCTTGGCGACAAGCGACTGCAGGCGCTGATCGAGGAAAAGATCGCCGCGGCCGCTGCGAGTCCTGGGGAATAAGCCATGGGCTGGACGAAGCGACAACTTTGCGACATGGCCTTCAACGAGATCGCGCTGGCCGGGTACAACTTCGACATCCAGCCCGCCGAGATGGTGGCCATGGTGCTGCGGCTCGACTCGATGATGGCCTCGTGGGAGACCCCGGGCATCCGCATCGGCTACAACCGCACGGTCGATCCGAAGGCAGCCGATCCTGACCAGGACAGCGGCATCCCAGACCAGGCCAACGAGACGGTCTACCTCAACCTGGCGCTGCGTGCTGCGCCCAGCTACGGCAAGCAGATCGCGCTGCCCACGGCGGCCGTCGCCAAGCAGTCCTACGACGCGCTGCTGGGCAAGTGCCTCGCCGACCCACCTCAAATGCAACTGCGAGGCAAGGTTCCAGCAGGCGCCGGATACAAGCGCCTCCGCTGCAACAACCCCTTCCTCTTGAACCCTGTCGACGTGCTCACCACTGGGCCCGACGGCACGCTCGACTTCAACGGACCGGTGCCGCTGCCATGACCGATATCAATCAGCTTTCGAGCGTCGATCAGATCAGCCTTGGCGACCTGGTTCCCATCTTCTCGATCAGCGGGGGCACGGCTCGAAAGTTGCCGCTGACGGCGATCGCTGCGGCCATCGCAGAGTTGATCGGCGTATCGCAGGATGCGCAGGATGCCCGGGAAGCAGCCGCCGCTGCACAGGGATATGCCGCCTCTGCGGGCACGCAAGCAGCCATCGCGACGGCGGGCGCGACAACGGCCACCACGCAGGCCGGAATCGCGACGGTTCAAGCGGGGGTCGCGACAACTCAGGCCGCAAACTCACTGACTTCCGCCACGAGCGCAGCGACCTCCGCAGATATAGCAGCAGCCCGAGGCCGCACCTACGCAACGGCGGCGGCAGGCGTCAATCCTGCGGGAACACCGGCCGGGGTTGGACTCAATGAGTACTTTACGGTGCCAAGCAGCGACCCTCAGTTCTCGTTGGATCTCTACCAGAACGTTGCCGGGAGCGCAGTTCTGCAAGCAGGGAAGTCGGTGCCGAGCACCACACGCTTGAAGACGGTGACCGAGCTGCTGTACGGCGCCGCTGAATTCACGAACAACGGCTTCATTCTGGCGACGGGCGCCTTTGCGTCTAGCCCATCGTGGGGAGCGACTGGTTTCCTCGAAATTCTTGGCGGCGAGGCCTATGTCGTCTATTCGCAGTGCATCGGTAGCGCGCGCCACTGCTGGTACGACAAGGACAAGGTCTTGATCTCCGCGTTTGGCGGTGCTGAGCCGACCTTCCAGGCGCTCACCGCCACGGCCCCGGCGAATGCTCGCTATCTGCGCGTGAGCGCGCAACAGTGGCCCGTGACCAGCGCCTATGTACAGGGCTCGGTAGCCGCGTACAACATCCGCAAGCAGAAGCAGATCACCACGCAGCATCCCGTGTCGTTGTCTTCAACGCTCGTGGACGACAATGGCACGCCGCTGAACGTCACGCTTACGGCACTGGCGGCGGCCCAGCTTGCATCGGACACGCGAATTGCGGCTTTGGTGGGTGAACTCGACCTTGCAACAGATGCCGCTGCCCCGCTCTTCGTGAACCTGTGGCAGTACACGAAGTCGTGGGCGTTCCCCGCTACTTTCAATGCTGTTGCTGTGGCCTCTCGCGATTCTGCGAATCAATTCACTGTGGCGTCTGGTGGAGGCTCCAACTTCATCGCTGGCGGTGCGTTGGTGGTGGAGAACGGCGCCACCGGAGAAATCACTAGCTTCGTCTGCAAGAGCGTGGTTGGCGACGTTGTGACGGTCATCGGCACTTTGCCGGCAACCCTCGGCAACGCCCAGGGCATGTGGGACAGCGCCAACACCCAGCACTTGAGCCGACTGGCACAAAAGGGCCTCGCGGACTTCATCATCAGCCGCACGCAGCGGTATGCGTACAAGAAGTCGACCATCTTCGAGTACCACCCTCCGACGTGCAGCACGCCGTCAGCCGCGAATGCCAATATCTACACGCTCGACAACACTACGCTGAAGGTTGCGATTACCAAGCTCGGGAATGCTGGATTCGGCGGCTTCGTGCCGGGCACAACCAACCTCGCGAAGCTTTGCCAGACCAGGACCGACCCGCAATACAACGTCGGCGTTGCTGGCGACGGCGTCGTTGGCGAGCCGACGCAGTACCTGGGCTATGGGTACGACATCAATTCCGCCGCTGCGGGGGATGGCATCGAGTTCACCATTCCTGCGGGTCGCAACACGGGCTTTCTTGAGATCCCGATTGCTGCGCGTACTGGCGCCTACACGAGCAGCGTTGACGGCACGAGCCAGACCTTCGACGGCAAAGCTCGGTTGGTTGTGCTGGGCGACGGCGTCACGATCCACGACCAGGTCTACGAGGCTGGCCGCGTGCATTACGTCTTCGTTGACTTCGCCGGCTACAGCACGCTGACGGTGCGCCTGATGAACGCGGAGAACAAGGTCACGGCGCTCCGGCTGTGCGCTGTCTATGCGTACACCAAGTCCGCAGCGACGCCGACCAGCGGGTTCTTCAAGTCGGGCGACGTGGTGGCCTTCCTCATGGATTCGTGGGGCGCTTATCCGGTTGCCGTCGGCGGGGAGGTCCCACCGCTGCGGCCGGACGGATCGACGGCAGACGGCATGCAGTTCACGTCCGAGCGGCTGCGCACGCAGCTCGCCTCTCAAGGCGTCAGTGTGACGACGCTAAACATGAGCAAGGGGGGACAGACTTCGGAGTGGGGCCTGTACTGGGCCGACAAGATCCTGGAACTCCGCCCCAAGGTAACCCACTGTTTCACCAATTTCGCCATCAATGACAGCAACTCGCGCACTGCCTACGACGCGGACACCGACTCGGCCTATGACTTCGATCCTGTGAACATGTGGGTGAACAAGGTCAAGAGCGCTGGCGGCAAGAAGGGATCGACCAACGACACCCGGTGGTACTCCAACACGCAAGCCATCTGCGATCGACTGAGCAAAGCCGGAATCAAGCCGGTTGTTCTGATGCCGCCCTCTACGGCTTCGACGTCGCAGACGCAATCCATCCGCTCAAACCTGCTGCACAAGATCGCTCGAGGGTTCAGGGGGGCCGCATGAGCGCCGGCTTTAATTTTCAATTTGCGGAATCTGAAGGGGCGATCGAATGACCGATATCAACGACCTATCCAGCAACGATCAACTCAGCATCGGGGACCTGATCCCCATCTGGTCGAGTGCCAACGGCGACACGCGACGCATCTCGATCACCGCGCTCGTCGCCTTCGTGATGGCGCAGGTAGCAGCGAACAGCGGCTTCGTGACGCAGTACGCCGCGCCCAGCGCAACAGGGTTCTCGGTGCAGATCAAGCCGCCTGTCGCCGGCACCGCAGCATTCCTGCTGCTGACGCCCGCGGCCGCCTACGCCGCCGGGACGGTCATTCTTCCGCCGGTCGCCGAGTGCATCGACGGTCAGGAAGTGCTTGTGACCTGCACGCAGGCTGTCACCGCGCTGACCGTGAACGGCAACGGCGCCACTGCAGTGAATGGCGCCCCCGCCACGCTGGCCGCCAACAGCTTCTTCCGCCTGCGCTTCGACTTCATCGCGAAGTCCTGGTATCGCGTCGGCTGACCTTCAACCCTGGAGAACTCCATGACTGCTCGCCAACCCTTTTCGCCCGCCTACGGCACCGGCCAAGCTGTCGCGCCGGGCGCCGCCTCCGCGGCCGTACCCATCAACGCGTCGAACAACCAGGTGCGAATCGTGAACACGGGGGCGGCCATCGCGTTCGTGCGAACCTTCAGCCAGGCTGCGCAGGCTGGGGCCGTGGCAACAGCCGCCGACATGCCCATTCCTCCGAACATGGCGGTCACGATCACGAAAGACATCTCGCACGACCGGCTTGCGTTCATCTCGGCCGCCGGCACCACGCTGCAGGTGATCACGGGCGAGGGGTGGTGAGATGGACGCGGGCTTCGGCGCACCGCTGGCGAACACTGCGCCGCTGAGTGAGTCCGGGACAGCGGTGGCAGGAGGAGGTGGGGCCGCATCGCGTCAGGATCATGTGCATCCACGGCTCACGAGTGCCACGCGGGTGACGCTTGCCGGCGACGGCACCGCCACAGTGACATACACGCGCAGCTTCCCCAGCAAGCCGGCCGTGAACCTCACCGCGATCAACCCGAGCGGCCGTCAAGTGGTGCTCGAGGTGACGGGAGACATCCAGACGGGCGGGCTCTACACCGGCTGCACCATCAAGGGATCGCGCGCGCAACTGCTGCCGGCCCTCACGAGCATCGTCTTGATCGGCCCGCTGATCACCGCGCTGCAGAACTTCGACGTGCTGGGCGGAAGCGCCTCGGGCGTGGAAGTCAGCGTCATCGCCCTCATGCCATCGAACTGACCATGCAAATCGGCATCATGACCGGCATCTACGCCGACAAGACCGCCCAGCTGCGCACCGCGCTGCCGCGCAACCTGGTGCCGGTGCTGAAGGAGTCTGGGCTGTCGAAGAGCTACCTGGGGCCGGCCGACGGCATTGTGGCGCATGGCACTGGCCCGGGCATCGGCCGCGGCTCCATGGTCTGGAATGGCGTGTGCTACAGCGTCATGGGCTCCAAGCTGGTGCGGGTCGATTCGGACGGCAGCGTGACCACGCTGGCCGACGTCGACTCCGGCGGCGAAGTCAGCCTCGATGTGTCTTTCGATCGCCTAGCCATCGCTTCGAACCAGAAGCTCTTCTACTGGGACGGCACGCTTTCGCAGGTGACCGACCCGGACCTCGGTGTGGTCGTCGACATGCTGTGGATCGCCGGCTACTTCATGACGACGGACGGCACGTCGATCGTGGTCACCGACATCGACAACCCCTACGCGGTGAATCCGTTGCGCTATGGATCGTCGGAGGCAGATCCCGACCCCATAGTGGCGCTCAAGCGCGTGCGCAGCGAGGTCGTCGCGCTCAACCGGTACAGCATCGAGACCTTCCAGAACGTCGGCGGCGACGGGTTCCCCTTCGCGCGCATTGATGGCGCCCAGATTCAGCGCGGTTGCGTAGGGACTAAGGCATGCGCCAAGTTCCTGGAGAGCATCGCCTTCCTGGGTTCTGCGCGCAATGAGGCTCCCGCGGTCTGGATCGCGGCCTCGGGCACCGCACAGAAGTTGTCCACGCGAGAGATCGACACCATCCTGCAGGGCTACAGCGAAGCGCAACTGGCTGGTGTGCTGCTCGAGACGCGCGCCGACCGCGGACAGCAGCACCTCTACTTGCATCTGCCGGACCGCACGCTGGTCTTCGATGGCGCTGCAAGCGAACTCATCGGGGATCCGGTCTGGTTCGAGCTCGCCACGTCGGTGGCCGGCCATGCTCAGTACCGCGCGCGGCACTTCGCGTGGGCCTACGACCGCTGGCTTTGCGATGACCCGCAGAGCCCGGCCGTCGGCCGCCTGTCCAACAGCGTTGCGACCCACTACGGCGCGGCCGTGGGCTGGGACTTCGGCACCGCAGTTCTCTACAACGAGGGTCGCGGCGCGATCGTGCATGAACTTGAACTGGTGTGCCTGCCCGGCAATGTTCCGCTGGGCGCGGCGCCGGTGATCTGGACCTCGTACAGTTCGGACGGTCAGGTCTGGAGCCAAGAGCGCCCAGTCGCAGCGGGCAAGATCGGCGAGCGCGATAAGCGCATCTGCTGGCGCAAACAGGGATTCATCCGAAACTGGCGCATCCAGCGGTTCCGGGGCACCAGCGATGCGTTTCTCGCAGTGCTGCGGCTGGAGATGCGCCTTGAACCTCTGCAGGCCTGACGCATGGCCACGGAACTCGTCCTCCGCGCCAAGCCGATCAGCCGAACGCTTCTGTCCCAGTTCTGCAAGACGCCCGAACTGCTCAAGGCCTTCGAGAACCTGTTCTTCGACGTTGCGGTCACGATCCCCGAGAACGTGGTCGACAACTCAGACGAGATCGCCGCCGTAGCCGCCGCCGCAGCAGCAGCGCAGGGAACCGCATCGGCTGCGCAACTCACTGCAACGTCGGCGCTCAGCGCGGCGAACACGGCACAGGGGACCGCGGACGCACTGGCGCTACGCGACGTTCCGCTGGCGCTCGTGGACGGCCCGGTGATCGCTGTGGACGCATCGCAGCACAATTCCTTCAGCGTGACGCTCGGCGGCAATCGCGCTCTGGCCGCGCCCACGGGCTTGAGCGACGGCATGCTGCTGTGTTTCGTGCTGCGCCAGGATGCGACAGGCGGCCGCACGCTGTCGTTCGCGTCGATCTACGACTTCGGCGCCGCCGGGACGCCGGTTCTCAGCACGGGTCCCAACGTCGTCGACTACGCCTTCGGCTACTACGATGCAGCGAGCAACAAGCTGTTGATGATCTTCCGCGCCGGCGCAGCGCCCGCTGTGACGTCTGCCAGTTTCAGCGCGCACAACAACTCGGTGGCGCAGTCGATACCCTCTGGAGCCTTCACGAAGCTGACCTTCAGCACCGAGCAGTTCGACACCGGCGGCTTCTTCGCCGGCAGCACGTGGTCACCGCCGGCAGGCAAGCCAGTGATGCTCAGCGGCGCGTACACCTCGGTGTCGGCCGCAGGCGCCAGCATGACTGTGGCCGTGTACAAAAACGGCGCCGAGTTCAAGCGGGGGACCGCCATCGAGGCACAAAGCACCGCCGTGACAGGTTCGCGCGTGACTTGCATCGACATCCCCAACGGCACGGACGCCTACGAGCTCTGGGCCTTCCAGGCGACGGGCTCTGCACAGAACACCGCGGCCGCGCCCGAGTTGACCTATTTCCAGGGTTCGACCATCACGCCTTGATAAGCTATCGCGGTTTGGTGTTTCGATAGCCCATCCCTATAATTCGCGCCAGTCGGCTCCGGTCGATTAGCTGAGCCGAATGAGCAGCCAGCAGCTCGCCAATCCTCGAAAGAGAGAGCTGCAATGCGCAATTTCATGCGTCTGGCCACCGGTGCGAACGTCGCGCCGCTCATGCTGGCCATCGCCCGTCGCCCCGAGTTGTGGACCGAGGACACGTTCCTCCGCAACTACCCCCAGGGACCCTTCGGCGAAGTCGAATCCATCATGCTGCGATTTCCGGTTGTGGCCACGGGCCTGACCGAGAAGCAGATCGCGCTCTACAAGAAGAACAAGCTCGCGGGCTACGACCAGCACGAGAGCGTCGACCAGCCGGCCTACGCGCGCCTGCACGAGGCCCGCGCGCTGGTGATGAGCGTTTTCTCGGCCGTTGCCGGCGAGCGTCTAGGCCGCGTGATGATCAACAAGATTGCGCCTGGCGGCCACATCTTTCCGCACGCTGACACCCCCGAACACGCCGACTACTACCGCCGCTTCCATGTCGTCCTGCAGAGCGAGGAGGGCGTCGAATTCCGCTGCGGCAACGAGAAGACCTACTGGGAGACTGGTGCGGTGTTCTGGTTCAACAACAAGCTCGAGCACGAGATCTGGAACCACAGCAAGACCGACCGCATCCACATGATCCTCGATGCGAGGTGCTCGCTGTGATCGGCGTCACCTGCGGTGGCCCCGCCGCTGCGGCATGCGCCTTGGCGCTTGAGGGCACCGTCACACCGCCGCCGGCCGGCACCACCTACAAGGTCGAGCGCTGGCGTGATCTGCGCCGCGAGATGCTCCCGCTGCTGGTGCAGCACTGGAAAGAGATCGCGCTCAACCATGCCGCGGTCCCCCTCGACATCGATCACGAGAAGTACGACGCGCTCGACAAGGATGGCGCGCTGCACATCGTCACGGTGCGTCAAGACGGCGAGCTCGTCGGCTATCACGTCGCCATCATCTCGGGGCACCTGCACTACAAGTCCACGCTGCACGGCATCACCGACGTCTATTGGCTGGCCCCGGCGCACCGTCAGGGCTTCACTGGCATTCGTCTCTTTCGCCACGTCGAGAAAGAGATGGCAGCGCTCGGCGTGCGCAAGCTCTTCACCGGCACGAAGGTGCATCTCGACATGAGCAAGCTGTTCGAACACCTCGGCTACAAGCGCGTGGAGTACCTCTACGCCAAACTCATCGGAGACTGAAATGGTCGCAGCAGCAGTAGGGGTTGGATCGGCCGTCGCAGGGGTTGCCGGTGCGAACGCTCAGTCGAATGCAGCGCAAGCTGCAAACCAGAACCAGACCGAGTTCGCGGTCTACAGCGCGATCAATCAGCAGGCAAATCTGAACAACATGCTCGCGCTGCTGCGGCCCTACGTCGATGCAGGCACGACGGCAGTGGGCCAACAGCGCGACATCCTTGGCCTGAACGGCAACGACGCGCAACAGAGCTTCATCAACAACCTGCAGTCGTCTCCGCTGTTTCAGTCGCAGGTCAAGCAGGGTGAGCAATCGATCCTCGCGAACGCCTCGGCGACGGGTGGGCTGCGCGGTGGCAACACCCAGGCGGCATTGGCTCAGTTCAGCCCGGCGATGCTGTCAGCCGAGATCAACAACCGCTTCCAGCAATTGGGCGGCCTGGTGAACATCGGCCAGAACGCAGCTGTTCAGTCGGGCAACGCTGGCCAGGCTGCGACGAACGCGATTTCGTCCCAACTGGCCCAGATCGGCGCGTCGCGCGCGGGCAGTGCGATCGCGCAAGGCCGTGCGACAGCGAGCGGCCTCGGCGCCATCTCGAGCGGACTCGGCCTATGGGCCGGAGGTCGAAGCGGCGGAGGTGGCAGCGGGTTGTCCACTCTCGGCTCGGGTTTCGGAGGCGGCGGCCTCATGGATGAACTCGCATCGTACGGAGTCTTCTGATCATGCCAATCGCACCTGTCGACTACTCGATCGACGTCGCCACGCCGTTCCAATCGGCCCTTCAGGGGTACAGGGCTGGGGCAGCTATTCGTGACGACCAGCAGCAGCAACAGCAGCTTGCGCTCATTCGACAGCAGAGCGTCAAGCAAGCGGAAGTGCTGCAAAGCCTGTTGGCAAACCCAAACCCCACAGCGAAAGACTATGCCGCAGCTTCGATCGTGCTGCCTCAATTGAAGGACAACTTCAAGCAGGCCTTCGAGATGCGAAGCACCGAGCAGCAACAGAACACGCTGCGGGACCTCGGGCAGTACTACTCGGCTGTGGTGAACGGACGGCCGGACATCGCCGTAAAGCAGATGCAAGCTCGCGCCGATTCGATGGAAGCTGCAGGCGTGCCCAAGCCCGAGATTCAGGCGCTTCGGACGCAGGCCCAGTTGATCGAGATGAGCCCGCAGTTCGCCAGGGCGACGATGGGGGTGCTGCTGTCGAGCGTTCCGGGCGGCGACAAGTTCTTGAGCGCTGCAGCCACCGCGGGAGGCGAGGAGCGTGCAGCCGCTCAAGCGCCGGCCGACTTGGCAAAGAAGAACGCAGAGGCTGGGATCAAGGGCGTGGAGGCAGCGAACGCTTCGACGAAGACGGCCCTGGAGAACGCCAACGCGGCCGAGGACATCGAGACCAAGCAGGCGCAGCGACAGATTGCAGCCCTCAACGCGCAGATCGCACAGGCCAACAGCGAGACGCAACGTGGCGAGTTGATCCTTAAGCGCGACGAGCTCGTGCAGAAGCAGGCCGACAAAACGAAGACCGAGGGCGGCGCGGCGCAGGATGCGATCGACACCCTCAACCAGACGCGCGCCACGGTCGACTCGCTCATGAAGCATCCGGGCCTCAATGGCGGCACGGTGCTGGGCGGCGCAGGCACGATCAGCGGCAAGTACCTTGGCGGCATCCCCGGGACCGACGACAAGGACTTCCGCGCGCAGATCGAGACCCTGCAGGCTCAGAACTTCCAGTCGCAGATCAAGACGATGGTAGGCCTCGGCAACCTGTCCGACGCCGAGGGTAAGAAGCTATCCGCGGCGATTGCCAATCTGGATCCGGACCAATCGGCGAAGCAGATCAAGAACAACCTTGGGGTCGTGCGCCGCTATCTCGACAAGGCGATGGCGAAGCAGGTCGGTTCCGGCAAGCTCCCGACCAGCGGCGGCGGCTTCGTGCTCAAACACCCGGTCTACGGCAATGTCACCGAGGGCAACATCAACCAGTTGCTTTCGAAGTTCCCGGGCGCGACGCGCGAACAGGTGCTGCAGTACCTGCAGAGCACAGCGACGCCGGGCGCGTCGACCACGACGCCCGCTGTCGGCGCGACGGGATCGTTCTGACATGGCCACCGAAGCGCCGAAGTCGTATCAGGATCCGCTGTATGCGGACCTCGACGCGAAGACCGAAACGAAGCTCGGCCTACCCGTCGGCCTTCTGTCGAGCATCCGCACGCGCGGCGAGCGTTCGAATGCCGACCAGGTGAGCGAGGCAGGCGCCAAAAGCGTGTACCAGGTCATCCCGGCCACGCGCGATGCAGCGCTCAAGAAGTTCGGCATCGACGCCTACCTGAGCCCTGAGAATGCATCCGAGGTCGCAGGACTGCTGCTGAAGGAATCGCTGAAGCGCAACGGCGGCGATGCGGCCGCCGCGGTGGGCGAGTACCACGGTGGCACCGATCGTGCCAACTGGGGCCCGCGCACGCAGGCCTACATCGCGCGCGTGATGGGCGGCCAGGGTGCCGCCAAGGTGAACGCACTCGAGAACGACTTCGCGAAGTTCATGGCCGCGAACCCTGCAGTGCCTGCCGGCCGATCGGCTGACGCTGTGCCGGGGGCTACAACCCCGACAGCATCCGCGACGCCCAGCGCGCTCGAGGCAGGCTTCGCTCAATACCTGCAAGCCAACCCGACCACCGAAGCGGCGCCTGAACCCGAGCAGCCTGGTTTCTTCGCGCGAGCCGCAGACGCAGTGACCGGGAACGCGCGTCGCACGCCGACGACCGAGGCGCTCCCGGACTGGGCGGGTATGCCCGAGCTCAACTCGCTGTCGCTGGCAAGCGCGAAGACCGGAGTTGGCACGATCCTGAGCAATCCGGCTGAGACGGCGCAGATCATCAAGGCCAACTTTCCCGAAGCCCAGGTGCGCCAGGACGAGAAGGGCAACTTCATCATCCGATCGGCTTCCAACGGGCAGGAGTACGCGATCAAGCCAGGCTTCCGCGTGAGTGATCTGCCCCGTGCCATTGCCGCCATCGGGGCCTTCACGCCGGCCGGCCGTGCGGCCACCATCCCGGGCGCGGCGGTGGGGGCCGGCCTCACTCAGGCGGCGATCGAGGCTTCTCAGGCCGCTACGGGCGGCAACTTCAACCCGGGCGAAGTGGCGCTGGCTGCGGCTGCTGGTGGTGCGGTGCCTGCCGTTGCGCGCGCCGTGGGCGCCGGTTTCGACGCGGGCAAGGCAGCGCTGCAGCGGCTGCGTGGCGTCCCCGAGCCTGCCGCGAATCCGGCGCAGGCGGTGGAGCAAGCCGCGACCACCGGAGCTGCTCCCGTAGCGCAACCTGTCGCCCCCGCCGCAGCACAGCCCGCAGCCGCGACGATCGCCCCCGTCGCGCCGGCCGAGATCATGCCGGCCGCCCAGCTTGCGCAGACCGCGCGCACCGCCGCGACAGGCGGCATGGGCAGCAACCGCGCCACCCAAGTGCTGGCCGAACAAGCTGCACCCGACGCGAAGGCGCTGTCGGCCGCCAAGCGGCTGGGCATCGAGGACTACCTGCAGCCCGACCACGTGACCACGAACCAGGCTTATCGCGAGCTGGCGCAGGCCGTGAAGTCGGTGCCAGGATCCGAAGCGCGCGCTGCCGAGGTGCAGGGCCTGGAAAGCGTCGCCAAGCGTGCAGACGACCTGATCAGCGAGATCGGGGGCAGCACCGACGCCAGCACGGTGAGCAGCGGCGTGAAGGCGCGCATGCAGGCCACGCAGGCTGAACTTGAGAAGCAAGCCGACGACCTTTACGAGAAGGTTCGAGCGGCCATCCCTGCGAAGACGGAAGCGCCGGCCCCCAACACTATCGAGTTCATCCGCCAGCGCGCCGACGAACTCGGAGGCGCAACGAACCTGTCGCCCATGGAGAAGAAGGTGCTCTCACGCCTGGCTCCCGGCCAGAACGGCGCCCGACAGCCCACCTATGCGCTGCTCGACGACGTGCGCAAGGATGTGGGCGCCGCGACGCGTGGGACGGGACCATTCAAGGACTCCGACACGGGCCTCGCGAAGAAGCTCTACTCGCTGATCACCGACGACCAGGCGACTGTCGTAGGATCGCATGGTGCATCCGACCTCTTCGCCGCCGCCAAAGCATCCGTCGCCGTCCGCAAGGGGTTGGAAGATGACCTTGTTTCGCTTTTCGGCAAGACTCTTGATGGCAGCATCGTCGGCGATATGTCTGGCGCTGTTCGCGCGGTGGGTCAAGGAGACACTTCGAAGCTGCTGCGGCTTCTGAAGGCGGTTCCCGAGGCACAGCGACAGGAGGTGATGGCCGCCGGCCTGACCTCCGCTTTCCGCACTGCAGCGACGCGCGGGCCGATCAACTTCACGACCTACGCGAAGTGGTACGAGGGCCTGCTGCGCAACAAGCAGGCGCACGCGGCGGTGATGAGCAACCTGCCGCCGCAGGCCCGCAAGCAACTGAGTGACCTCTACCGCGTCTCGCGCGGCATCAGCGCGGCCAGTCGCGAGCGCATCACTACCGGTCGCATCATGGCTGTGGCTGACGAATTGAAGGGCGCCGACAACCTGGCCGGCCGCCTCTATGACGTGGCCAAGCAAAGCGCAGTCGGCGCCACCGTCGGCACCGCGGCGGGTAGTGTCTTCGGCCCCGGTGTCGGCGCGGCTCTTGCCAGCGCGCTCACTCGAGGCGCCAAGCCCAACGCCATCAAGGCTGCAGACGCGCTGATCGCATCCCCCGAGTTCACGCAGCTCACGCGAGCCGGCGGCAACCAAGCCGCGAAAGCTCGTGCCTTCGCATACAGCCGTCCCTTCACTCGCTTCGCACGCGCCGTTGGCAGCCCGCAGGATCTCAGCAACCGGGAGAAGTGGGTGCTGCAGGTGCTGCAAGGTCGAAACAACAGCCAGGATTGACCATGACCCCAATCGTCTCCCCCTTCCCGCAGTTCTTCGATCTGGACGGTTCCCCGCTCGACGCTGGTTCGCTGTACTTTGGCGCGCTTCACCAGAACCCGGAAACCGCCCCCATCGTCGTGTACTGGGACCAAGCAGGCACGCAACCGGTGCCGCAGCCCGCGCGTACCCTCAATGGCTACATCGTGCGCAACGGCTCTCCTGCGCAAGTGTTCACGCCCTTGAACTACTCGCTCACCGTGCGCAACCGCCGCGGCGCGGTCGTGGCGTACGCGCCCGACAGCTTTGCGAGCGCGATGTCTGCAGGGACTGGAATCTACGGTGAATGCCGTCTCGTGAAGTCCGGTTCGAACATCGTCTTGCAGCCGTACAAGGGTACGCGGCTCACCATCGACGGCATTGCAAACACCGTCCCCGATGGCGGCGTCTCGTTGTCCAGTGCGGGCCTGGTCGATGCGACCCTCTACTACATCTACGCCTTCATGAATGCGGGCGTGATGACCCTGGAGGCATCGACCACCGGGCACGTCACGGACCCGATCACCAGGGTTGAAACCAAGAACGGAGACACTACTCGATCGCTGGTCGGCATGGCCCGGACGATCGCCGGACCGGCGTTTGTCGACACTGCCGCTCAGCGCCTGGTTGCGTCGTGGTTCAACCATCGTGCGCGGCCGCTCAGCAATGCGCTACTGACGAACGCACCGTCTTCCACGACGACATACGTCGAGCTGGACGCCTCGAAGCGGATCGAGTTCCTCGCTTGGGCGAATGGCTGCGCTGACTTGGCGGCCTTCTTCACGGTCACGAATCCGACCTCCGCAACAGTCGCCGGCGCGATCGGCTTCGACGGCCTGGTGCCGGAGGACGCCGGGGGATTCGCGCAACCCAACAACTTCATCGTTCAGACGAGCGCTCGAGCCACAAAGGAGTTGGCCGAGGGCTATCACTACGCCACGATGCTCGTGCGGTCGACGGGTGGCACGTCTGTCTGGCAGGGGAGCGCAACGGTGGGCGAGCGCTGCTCGATCGTCGGCACGGTGGACGCCTGACATGAACGGCCAGACCCCATCCGTCACCGATGCCGTCGGCTTCGGCATCTTCCTCGCCGGCCTGGTCTACGCGCCCAACGTGGCTGCGGTGGTCGGCCCCTACATCGTGATCGTGCTGGCGTCGGTCATCGGCGCCTCGTTCGCGTTGAAGCGGCGGGAGAAGACCTCGCGCGCCGCGGCGCTTTGGTACTTCCTGCGCGTGGCCGGCCTGGCCGTGCTGATCACCGTCAGCCTAGCTGGCATCGGGAGCAGCTACTACAGCTCGCTCACCGAGCGCGTGCTGATCACGCCGGTGGCGCTGCTGATCGGCGCGATCGGCGACGACTGGCCCAAGCTGCTGCGGGCCATCGTGCGGTTCATCTTCAAGGCCATCGACCTGGCGCGCGGCAGCAGGGGGGACACGCCATGACCTGGGACATCGCCCGGCTCTATGCCCTGGCCATCTGGCCCGCGAGCGCCGCGATCTTCGCGATCGCCGGCTGCCGACTCAACGCCATGCCAAAAAACACGCGGTGGCCGGTGGTGGTCGAGTACGCGATCTGGGCGGCCATCGCCGTCGGCATGGTGCTCCTGCCGCTGGCCGGCGAGTGGCCGGGCCCGGGAATGGTGCTGCTGGCCTACAGCCTGGTCGTGGTGCTGCTGTGCAGCGCGCGGGCGTGGGCCGGCGACGTGGCGCCGGACGAGGCGACCGACATTTCGGCGCTGGAGTCGCTGGCGCTCGTGCAGCGCATCGAGCTCTATGTGCTCCGGCAGCGCGCCAGGGCCGGCGCACTCTGGCAGCGGCTCAAGGCCAGGAGGGTGCGATCGTGAACGAATCCCTGCACATCGGGCCGGACGGCACCGAGATCTGCCACTACTACGAAGACCTGCGGCTGCGGGCCTACCCCGACCCCGCATCGCCTCGCGCCAAGGCCGAGCGGGCAGGGCGGCCATCGGCGGGGCTGAGCGGTGCCCCCTGGACAATCGGATGGGGCGATACCGGCCCGGATGTTGTCGAGGGCCTGAGCATCACGCTGGATGAGGCCAATCAGCGCTTCACGCGCCGGATGGCGCTCGAGTTCGAGCCGGCGGTGCGCAAGGCCGTGCTGGTGCCGCTGACGCAGCGCCAGTTCGATGCGCTGGTCTCGATCTTCTACAACGCCGGCCGCGCGGCGCTGAGCGCGTCGACACTTGTCCGGCTTCTGAACGCGGGCGACTACGCTGGCGCGGCCAGCCAGTTCCCGCGGTGGAACATGGCCGCCGGCCAGGTCATGAAGGGCCTGCAGCGCCGGCGCGAGGCCGAGCGGCTGGTGTTCCTGGGCGGCGATGCCCGCGGCGCCATCAACTCGGCCAAGGCGCGATACCCATGATCACCGACGGACGCTGGTGCTGCCTCTGCGGCGGCCACGGCCATCACGCGAAGGACTGCCCGTGGCTGCGCTGACCTGGCTGCTCAGCAACTGGAAGCTGGTGCTGGTCGGCCTGCTGCTGGCGCTGCTGGGGCTGCAGACCGTGCGCGTCGCCGGGCTCGAGCAGGCAGCCGCCGACCGCCGCGCCACCGACGCGGAGAGCCAGCGCCTGGCCGAGCGCGCGCAGCGCACCGAGGAACAGCGCCGCGCCGCGGCCGTCACGAAGGAGGCCACCGATGCCCAAGGCCGAATCTCAACCCTGGAAGATGACCTGCGCGGCGCTCGTGCTGCTGCTGACGGCCTGCGCGAAGCTGCCGCTGGCGCCGCCGGTCGAGCCCGCGCGAGTGCCTGCACTGCCACCGCAAGCCCGAGCCAGCCTGGTGCCGACCCCCTTGGGCTGCTCGTTGACGTGCTCGGCCGGGCTGACAAACGAGCGGGAGAACTGGCGGAATACGCTGACCGGCTCCGGATCGCTGGCATCGCCTGCGAGCGCTCCTACGACGCGCTGACGCCGAAATAGGGTTACTCGTAGCCGTCGCGCTGCGTAGGGACGACCTGCCAGACCTGGCGGTGCTCCTTGATCCGCAGCTTCCCCTCGTCGTGCCAGCACTCCCGCTGAATGCCCGAGATCAGCATGCCCGGCGCCTTCCCGTTCGGGAGGATGGTCGGCGTGGACATGTGGAGCATGCTGCGCATCCTCGCGGTGCCGTAGGCCTCCCAAAGGTCGGCCACCGAGGCATATGGCTCAGACTCGTGCATCCGGTTCATCTCGCCAAACACGACCATGCCGCGCATCGGCTGAACTCGGCGGCTTGACGGGATGCGCTCGCCATCTTCGGCAAGCAGTGGGGTGACGACTGCGTAGAACACTGTGTGAGCATACAGTGGTTTGCGGGACCATCTTGGAATCCAGACTTGGCCGCCATGGAGAGGCGATATGTGGTAGCTCGGTGGTAAAAATCGGTCGGGCCTCTCGGGAGGCGCATAGAGCCTAGAAACTGGAAGTCCTCCGGTTCCGCCAAGACCCGTGCCGAAGACGAAAGTCCAAGGACGGAAAAGCCCAGAAGCAGCGATGCTTCTGGGCTTTTTTCTTGGCCGCTCGAAATGCGCTCTGGGTGGCGCTTCCTTCTTTTCGTTTCTTCGCGGCCCGACAGCAATGCGGTGGCTTCGCGCCGCCGCGCGATCGCTTCGCCTACTGGCCGGACGCCAGGGCCTGCGGCGCAGGCATGGCGGGCACGCCCACCGGCATCGTGTCCACCAGCCGCACTTCCAGCGGATCGCAGGGCGCGCCATTCTGGCGGCCGTCGAAGCGCACGCGGATGTGCGAATGGGTCGCGCCGGTGATGGTGCCCAGACGTCCGTCGCAGAACACGCGGCTGCCGCGCTGGAACTGCAGGCCGAAACGATCGTTGATCTCCTTGAAGCTCATCAGTACCTCCTGTTGTCGATGGGCTGGAGCGATGGTCGAGTGCTTTAACAAACGTTGCCGTCAGTTACCTGATGTCTTTGGCTGTAGGCCGAGTCGCGCGCGTGACGAAGGTCAAAACCTTAGCGCCAGGGAGCCAAGCCTTGTGAACTGAGCGTGCTTGAAAGCCGTGGATGTCGGGTCCATGCGCTTCAAACCGTGAACTGTGAATCCCCAAGCGTGTGTTATTCACAAACCGTCGGCGCAAAACCTAAGCTGATTCTTCTCTGCCATGCAGGGAGGAATTAACTTACGTAACTCGTCACATAAAAAAGGAACAGGGAGTGACAAACACATTGCAGGACAGCTTCGCCTGTCGTGTCAGCATGCCCATCGCCACGGCCGAGGAGCGGAGTTTTCGCTATGTCCCGGCGGTCGCCGTCTTCCGGCGGATTCCACCGGAGACGCTCGACACCTGGCTGATGCCCAACGGAAAGGCCCGCGGCGACCGCGAGCTCGCGAGCGAGGTGCTGATCGAGGTCAGGCATGCGGGCGACGACAGCGGCGCCGCGCCGCAGCGCTTCGACCTGTCGGAGGTGCTCGAGGTCGGGCGGGCCGCTTCGCTGTTCGTCTCGACCTTCCTCTCGAGCCTGCCGCGGCCCTGAGCCGAGGCGCCGGCACCGCGCCGGCAGGCGGATGGAGCGAATTCCCCCCGAATTGCTATCAAAACCTTTACGTTTTCGCGTGGTAATCGTGACTTTGTTCCGGCGGGAATGTTAACTTTTGTTGTCGATTTGAGGCCTGCGTCCTAAGATTGGGCGCACATGCACGCCCCATCCCTCGTTCTCGAACTGCCGGATCACTGGACCGGCGCTTTCGAACCCACGGTGAACGCCGACGGCTCCTGCGCCGGAGTGGCCGAGATATTCCTGGACGGCGTCCCGCGCTGCGCCCTGGTGATTGCCGACCAGCCGACCTGGGACATCGCCTTCCAGCGCGCCCAGTCCAAGGCCGTCCAGTTCGTGCGCGCCTGGAACTGCAGCGCCGACTGAGCCCGGCCCGGTCCCGGCGCCGCGGCGCTCAGCAGGTCACGCCGCCATCGATGACCAGGCTCTGCCCGGTCATGAATGCCCCCGCGCGCGAAGCCAGGAACACCGCCGCGCCCGCGATCTCGTCGGGGTCGCCAATGCGCCGCAGCGGCGTGCTCTCGGTGCGGCGGCGCAGGTTCTCGGGGTCTTCCCAGAGCGCACGCGCGAAATCGGTCTTGATCAGGCCCGGCGCGATGCAGTTCACGCGCACGTTGTGCGGCCCGTACTCCACCGCGAGGTTGCGCGCGAGCTGGAAGTCGGCCGCCTTCGAGACGTTGTAGGCGCCGATCACCGGCGAGCCGCGCAGGCCGCCGATCGAGGAGACGATGATGATCGAGCCCTCCTTGCGCTCGATCATCTGCGGCACCGCGAAGTTGATCAGCCAGTGGTTGGCGATCACGTTGTTCTCGAGGATCTTGCGGAACTGGTCGTCCTCGATGCCCGCCAGCGGACCGTAGTAGGGGTTCGACGCGGCATTGCACACCACGATGTCGACGCGCCCGAGCTGGCGCGTGGTCTCCTCGACCAGGTGGCGCAGCTCTTCCTTCGACGAGATGTTGGCCGGGATCGAGATCGCCGCGCCCGCGCCATGCGCGGCGTTGATGGCGTCGCGCACCTCGGCGCAGGGCTCGGGCTTGCGCGACGAGATCACGACCTTCGCGCCGTGCTCGGCCAGGCGCTCGGCGATGGCGCGGCCGATGCCGCGCGAGGAACCGGTGACGATGGCCACCTTGCCGGCCAGCGAGAACAAGGACATGGTGTGTTGTCTCCTCGAAATGGTCAGTCCGCGTAGCGCCCGTACTCCATGCGCGCGATGGAGCGGTTGTGCACCTCGTCGGGTCCGTCGGCCAGACGCATCGTGCGCATGCTGGCGTACTGCTTGGCCAGGCCGAAGTCGGTGGTGACGCCGGCCGCGCCATGGGCCTGGATCGCCATGTCGATGATGCGCAGCGCGGTGCGCGGCGCCGCCACCTTGATCATCGCGATCTCGAGCCGTGCCACCTTGTTGCCCACGCGGTCCATCAGGTCGGCGGCCTTGAGGCACAAGAGGCGCGTCATCTCGATGTCGATGCGGGCCTCGGCCACGCGCTGCTCCCACACCGACTGGTCGGCGATGCGCTTGCCGAAGGCGGTGCGCGACTGCAGCCGGCGCACCATCTTCTCGAGCGCCACCTCGGCGCCGCCGATCGAGCGCATGCAGTGGTGGATGCGCCCGGGCCCGAGCCGGCCCTGCGCGATCTCGAAGCCGCGGCCCTCGCCGAGCAGCAGGTTCGCCGCCGGCACGCGCACGTCGCGGAACACCACCTCGGCATGGCCGTGCGGTGCGTCGTCGAAGCCGAACACCGGCAGCATGCGCACGATCTCGATGCCCGGTGTGTGGAGCGGCACCAGGATCTGCGACTGCTGCGAATGGCGCGGCGCCTCGGGGTCGGTCTTGCCCATCACGATGGCGATCTCGCAGCGCGGGTCGCCCACGCCCGAGGACCACCACTTGCGGCCGTTGATCACGTAGTGGTCGCCGTCGCGGCGGATCGAGGTCTCGATGTTGGTGGCGTCGGACGAGGCCACGTCGGGTTCGGTCATCAGGAAGGCCGAGCGGATCCTGCCTTCGAGCAGCGGCTGCAGCCAGCGCTTCTTGTGCTCGTCGCTGCCGTAGCGGATCAGCACTTCCATGTTGCCGGTGTCGGGCGCCGAGCAGTTGAAGACCTCGGAGGCGAAGCCGACCTTGCCCATCTCCTCGGCGCAGACGGCGTACTCGAGGTTGGTGAGGCCCGCGCCCTTGTAGGGGCTGTCGGAGGGCACCGAATCGAGCGGCAGGAACAGGTTCCACAGCCCGGCCTCGCGCGCCTTGGCCTTGAGCTCCTCCACGATCGGCACGACCTGCCAGCGGTTCTCGCCGAAGCCCTGCATCTGCGCCATGTAGGTGGGCACGGCGGGGTAGACGTGCGCCTTCATGAACGCGATCACGCGATCGCGCCAATGCACTTGCTTGTCGGACAGGGTGAAGTCCATGACGGTCTCCTTTTTCTTCGTTCGTCGGATCCGGCGCGAGCCGGGCTCGGAGACGATAGCAAGGGCGCCGTTCCAATACAAACCGCCGATTCCAAAATGGTGGAACCTAGGCGACTCGCATGGGAACTGCCGATGAATGCGCGAATACCTGATCTTCGATTGCTGCTCGGTATCATCGCGGCCCACCGTCCTTCTCGCCGTTGAAGAAGCCTTCCCCCATGACCGCCGTCACCGCCCGCGAGCCGCAGACCGCGCGTTTCCAGGAAAAGCGCGATGCCATCCTCAACGCGGCCGCGGCGCAGTTCAATGCGCAGGGCGTCAAGGGCGCGACCCTGGCCGGCATCGCGGCCAGCGTGGGCCTGGTGACCAACAGCGTCACCTACTACTACCGAAAGAAGGAGGACCTGGCCACCGCCTGCTTCCTGCGCGCCATCGTGCTGTTCGACGGCATCGCCGAGGCCGCGGCGCGCGAGGCCACGGTGGAGGCGCGGGTGCGTGCCTTCCTCGCGGGCCATGCCGCGCTGCTGGCGGCCGTGGCGCTCGGCGAGCATCCGCCGGTGGTGGCCTTCAGCGACGTGCGCGCGCTGCCGAGCCCGCAGCTCGAGACCGTGCACATCGCCTACACCGGCATGTTCCGCCGCGTGCGCGGGCTGTTCAAGGACGAGGCCACCGCGCACTGGCCGCGCGAGGTGCGCAATGCCCGCACCCACCTGCTGCTGTCGCTGGTGCACTGGCTGCCGGCCTGGTTCGGCCGCTACGAGGCGGCGCAGTACCCGCGCATGGCCGCGCGCGTGGCCGACATCGTGCTCCACGGGCTCGGCGCGCCGGCGGCGCGATGGGAGGCGGTCGCGCTGTCCGATGAGGCGGTGCTGCATGGGCCCACCGACAACGCCGCGATGGATGCCTTCCTGCGCGCGGCCACCGCGCTGCTCAACGAGCAGGGCTACCGCGGCGCCTCGGTCGACAAGATCTCGGCGCGGCTCCATGTCACCAAGGGCTCGTTCTATCACCACAACGACAACAAGCTGGACCTGATCTCGGCCTGCTTCGAGCGCACTTTCGAGGTCATCCGCCGCGCCTTCCAACTCGCCGAGGACACCGGCGGCAGCGGCTGGCAGCGCGCGGGCCTGGCGGCGCGCATGCTGGTGCGCTTCCAGCGCTCGGCCGAGGGCCCGCTGCTGCGCCTGTCGTCGACCAGCGCGCTGCCCGAGGCGGCCGACCGCGCGCGCGTGCACACGACGCTGCAGCAGCGCATCGAGCGCCTGGCGGCGATGCTGGTCGACGGCCTGGTCGACGGATCGGTGCGGCCGCTCGATGCGGCGCTCGCGGCGCAGCTGCTGGTCGGCGCGATCAACGGCGCGGCCGAGCTGCACCGCTGGGTGCCCGATGCGAGCGAGGCCTCGGTGGTCGAGCTCTACCTGCGGCCGGCCTTCATGGGCCTGCTCGGCGAGGCGTCCGCTGCCGCCTGACGGCGTTCACATGCGCGCGCGATGCGCCTCGTAGCCGGGCTCGAGCTCGACGTCCATCGACTGCAGGAAGCGGCTCACGCAGACATAGAAGCTCGCGGTGAGCACCAGCTCGACCACGGCCGCGTCGTCGAAGCCGCGCGCCTTGAGCTGCGCCACGGTGGCCGCCGAGGCCGCGGGCCCGCGCGTGACCTCCTCGGCCAGCTGCAGCACCGCGCGCTCGTCGGCATCGAAGAGATCGCTGTCTTGCCAGTGCACGAGCGCGTCGATCTGCGCCTCGCTCACGCCGGCCTCGGTGGCCATCGGCAGGTGATGGGCCCATTCGTAGGCGGTGCCCGAGAGCTGCGCGCCGCGCAGGATCATCAGCTCGCGCAGCAGCCGCGGCGTCTTCGCATCCAGGCGCAGCGGCCACGCGAAATCGAGCCAGCCGCGGAACAGCGCGGGCGCGGTGCCGAGCACGCGGTAGAGATGGGGCAGGTGGAAGTCCGGGCCGCGCGCCGCGCGCACGCGCTCGAACAGCGCCGCGGCGGCGGGATCATCGGGATGCTCGGGCAGCAGGGGAACGCGGGGCATGGGTCGGGGTCCTCGGTCGGTGGATGTCAGGCGGCGCGGGTGTCGGGCCGCAGGCCGGGCGAGGGCGCGTTGCCGGCCGTGGCGCCCGCGTCGACCGGCAGGATCACGCCCGTGACCCAGCGCGCCTCGTCGCTCGCGAGGTAGGCCACGGCCTGGCCCACGTCCCAGCCCGAGCCCTCGGTCTGCAGCAGCGAACGCTTGCGGCGCTGCTCGCGCACCTCGGGCGTCATGCGGCCCGCGACCATCGGCGTGTAGACCATGCCGGGCGCCACGCAGTTGACGCGGATGCCCTCGACGCCGTGGTGCGCGGCCATGGCACGGGTCATGTTGACCACCGCGCCCTTCGAGGTCGGATAGAGCAGCGCCGGCGTGCCGCCGATCAGGCCCGCGACCGAGGCGATGTTGACGATGGCGCCGCGGCCCAGTTTGCGCATCTCGGGGATCGCGTACTTCGCCATCAGCATCATCGAGGTGACGTTGACGCGCAGCGCGTGGTCCCATTCATCCAGGTCGAGATCGACCGCATTGCCGGCCGGCCCGCCGATGCCGACGTTGTTGACCAGGATGTCGACGCGGCCCCAGGCCTCGATCGCATGGGCCACGGCCTGGCGGCATTGCGCGGCGTCCGACACGTCGCAGGCCAGGGCGAGCGCGCTGCCGCCCTCGGCCGCGATCATGCGTTCGGTCTCGCGCGCGCAGTCGAGCTGCGCATCGAGCAGCAGCACGCGCGCGCCGCGGCGCGCGAGCAGCAGGGCGGCGGCGCGGCCGTTGCCGATCTCGGCGCTGCGCGAGCCGGCGCCGGTCACGATCGCGACGCGGCCCTCGAGGCTGCTGCTGGCGGCTTCGGCATGGGGTGTGGGGGCGGTGGAGATGTTCACGGTGCGGGCGCGGGGCCGGGGACGGTGGAGGGAGTGGTCCGCAGCTTAAGTCGCGAGGCTGGCACCGGCGAATGGTGTTTCTCCCAGGGTGAATCGTTTCATCGATCGGTGTAGGGCGCTCGGACGGGCCCCGCCGTGGAAGAGGATCAGGCCGCGCGCTTGCGCGGCTTCGGGGCGGCCTGCGCGGGCACCGGCCCGCACGAGCCGCGCAGCACGAACTGCATGGGCGCGAGCACGCGGCGCGGCGGCGCATCGGGCGCGTCGCGCATGCGCTCGAGCAGCATCCGCACGCCGTCCTCGGCCGCGCGGTCGAGGTCCACCGTCACGCTGCTGATCGGCGGGCGGTGGCTGCGCGCGAAGTCCGGATCGCCCAGGGTGACCAGCGAGATGTCCCGCGGAATGCGCAGGCCCTGCGCGGCGATGGCGTTGAGCACGTCGGCCAGCACGCTGGTGCCGAGCGTGACCAGCGCGGTGGGCCGCACCGGGCCCTCGAGCAACTGCGTGACCGCGTCGAAGGCGGGGCTGGTGGAGGTCGGCAGCCGCACGATGTGCGCGGGCCGCGCCGCCAGGCCGCTGGCCTCGAGCCCGGCCTCGAAGCCCTCGATGCGGCGGCGCATCGGCCGGTTCTGCATGTCGGCCACCACCAGGCCCAGCTCGCGATGGCCCAGGCTTGCGAGGTGCAGCACGGCCTCCTTCACGCCGCGCGGATGGTCGAACAGCAACTGGTCCTGCGCCACGTCCATGTCGCGGTCGAGGATCACGGCCGGGATGCCGAGCTTCTCGACCGCCTCGAGCACCGCCGGGTCGCGCTCGTTGCCCGGCGCGATGATCACGCCGTCCATGCGGCGGCCCTGGAACATCGCGAGGATCTCGAGCTCCCACTGCGGATCGTTGAGGCTGTTGGCCAGCAGCACCATGTAGCCGGCCTCGCGCAGCTTGGCCTCGAAGGTGCGGTAGAGCTTGGCGTAGAGCGGATTGGCGACGTCGGTGAACATGCAGCCCACCGTGCGCGAGCTGCGCGCGCGCAGCGCCTGCGCCGCATGGTTGAGCCGCCAGTCGAGTTCGCGCATCGCACGCTCGACGCGCTCGCGCAGCGCGGGGCTCACGTTCTGGGCCTTGTTGATCACGCGCGAGACGCTGCCCAGCGACACGCCGGCAAGCGTGGCCACGTCCTTGATGCTCGCCTTGCCGGCCTTGGGGTTCATGCGCAGTGCGGTGCTCGCGACCGAAAGCGCGAGATTCTAGGGGGCGGTTCAGGGCGCCGCGGGCGCCACCATGCGCTGCAGGAAGGGCTGGCGCGCGAACACCGCGTCGCGCGGACCGGCATCGACCACGCGGCCGGCCTCCATCAGCACCACCGCGTCGAAGCGCTCGAGCAGGCTCAACCGGTGCACCGAGGCCACCACGCAGGCGCGCGGAAAGGCCTGCGCGATGCGCTCGAGCACGCGCGCCTCGGTGGCCGCATCGAGCGCGCTCGTGGGCTCGTCGAGCAGCAGCAGCGAGCTGCCCTGGGCCGCGAGCACGCCGCGCGCCAGGCACAGCCGCTGGCGCTGGCCGCCCGAGAGGTTGAAGCCGCGCTCCGACACCGCGGTGTCGAGGTCGCCGTGGGTGGCGGCCAGCACTTCGTCGAAGGTGCTCGCATGCAGCGCGGCGCGCAGCGCGTCGTCGTCGAAGGGCAGGCCGAAGGCGAGGTTCTCGCGCACGCTGGCCTCGAACAGCTCGGTCTCCTGCGGGATCAGCGTGGCGATGCGGCGCAGCTGCGTCCAGTCGACCGGCTGGCCGTCGAGCGCGAGCACGCCGCCCTGCGGCGCATAGAGGCCCGCGAGCACGCGCAGCAAGGTGCTCTTGCCGCCGCCGCTCGGGCCCACCAGCGCCACGCGTTCGCCGCGGCGCAGCGCGAGCGACACCGCATGCAGGCCGCCGCGCGGGCGTTCCTCGCCGGGAGCCGTCGTCGTTGCGGGTGCGCTGCCGCGCGGCGCGTAGTTCCAGTCCAGCGCATCGACGGCCAGCGTCTGCCAGGCGGCCTCGGCATCGATGCGCTCGGCCGCGGGCACCTGCTCGGGCGGCGTGGCCAGCGAGTCGCCCTTGGGCGCCTCCCAGATCGGCGCCGCGCTGCCGTAGTCGGTGTGCATGCGCGCGAAGAAGCTGAAGTTGGCCGCCACCGAGGTGACCACGCCCGCGGCCTGCTGCGCGTACTGGTAGATCATGAACACCCCACCCAGCATCACGGCCTGGCCCGGCGTGCGCGACTGCCAGACGTAGATCACCACCAGCCCCCAGGTCAGCGCCAGGCCCATGAGGTCGACCGCGAACCACTTGCCTTCGTTGAGCACCACGGTGCGCTTCAGCGGCTCCGACACCGCGCGCATGCGCCGGCGCAGCAGCAGCCGCGAGGCGCCCTGCAGCCGCAGGCCGATCACCGTCGAGGCGTTGCCGAGGAAGTCGAGCAGCGCCGCCACGTAGCGGCGGTCGGCGTCGTTCTCGGTGCGCGCCAGCCGCATCAGCGCGCGGTCGATGCGCAGGATCACGACCGCGATCAGCACGTAGCCCGCGAGCGCCGTGGCGCCGCTGGTGCGCGACAGCAGCGCCAGCGCCACCAGCGGCCCGACGAAGTTGACGACGTTGGTGAGCCAGATGAACTGGTTCTGCGCGAAGTCCGACAGCGCGCGGCTGGCCTGGTGCACCCGGTGCTGCAGCTCGCCCGAATGGTGGCCGTCGTGCCAGGCCAGCGGCGCCGCGGCGATGCGCGCATAGAGCTGGTCGGCCAGGGTCTCGCGCACCTTCACGCCCACGTTGCGCTCGAGGATGCGGCCCGGTCCGTGCAGCGCCCAGGCGCCGACGTAGACCCCGGCCAGCGTCGCGATCCAGCGGCCGGCACCGCCGAAGTCGCCGCGCTGCAGCGCATTGATGGCCTGGCCCGCGAGGTAGGGCAGGGTGAGGCGGATCAGCTGCGAGCTGGCCAGCAGCGCGGTGGCGCCCAGCAGCTGGCCGCGCGCGCCGGCGGCGAAGTGCCACAGGGCCGAATAGAGTTCGCGGATGGCGCTGCCGGGCCGGGTGCTCGTGGATTGCATGGGCGCAGTGTGCCCAAGGCGCGGGGGCGCCCGGCGTAGGAGCGCGGCACGCGCGCGTCGCTGATCCGCAACGAGGCGATGCAAAAGTAACTTTATGTATGGTTAAATCCGCCGCAACTTACGCGAAGTAGAGGACGAGGGGATCCCATGAAGCTGCTGTTGAGCCTTGCGTGCGCGGTCGTGGTCCTGGCCGGCTGCGTCAGCGCGCCGCCGACGCCGACCGAGCCCGGAACCGGCCGCGGCCTGTCCTATGTGCCGAAGGTCGCGATGCAAGGCGTGGACCGTGTCCGCTACGACGCCGACGTGGCCGAGTGCCGCACCGCCGCCACGCGCATCACCGCGCGCAACGAGGACAACGACTGGATGTGGGCCGCCTTCGGCCTGGGCCTGATCACCGTGCACGGCCAGGGCATCGCGGGCGCGGCCGCTTGGACCGGCCTCGCCGCCGTCATCGTCGACATGAACTCGCGGCCGCCCGAGTCGGTGATCGCCGAGCACCAGCAGATCGCCGTCGTGCACTGCATGGCCAAGCGCGGCTACCGCAACCTCGACCCGAACGTGCGCGACAGCTTCTACGCCTACGGCTATTCGCCGGTCGAGTCGTTCGCGCCGCGCCGCACCGGCGTCGACACCTACAACGTCGAACGCATCGCGAAGAACGGCCGCTGCAACCTGCAGCCGCGCGCCGAGCTCACGGCCAAGGGCCCGGGCTACGAGGCCTACACCGTGCCGTGCGAGAACGGCGGCACCTGGGCCGTGCGCTGCGAGTTCGGCCAGTGCCGCGTGCTGGCGCAGGCGCCCGTGCGGCGCTCCTGAACCGGGTGCTCACCCGCCCAGAAAAAAGCGGCGCCTCGGCGCCGCTTTTTCGTTGGGCTGGCTCAACGCCAGACGTAGTGCCCGCGCACCAGCCGGCCGTGCTCGCGATGGGCCGGCACCCACACCTTGTGCTTGCGGTGGTGCGGCGCCATGTGCGGCCGGTCGTAGCCGGGGCCGCCATGGGGCTGGGCCATGACGGCGCCGGAGGAAGCGAGCAGGCCGAGGGCGGCCGCGACGATGAAGAGGGTCTTTTTCATGTTGGAGTCCTTCATGGGAGTGGATGCGCGGCGAAGCACCGTTGCATGGGCCTCGATCCGCACGGTTGAACCTTAGTTCGCTCCCATGACGGCGTCGCGTAGGCGTTCGCGCAGTCCGCGCGCGGGCGCTCGGCCCTTGAACGCGTGCTGCTCAGTTCACGATCAGCCCGCGCAACGCGGGATCGGCCGGCGGCGGCTTCAGGTCCATCTCGTGCAGCGTCTTCACCAGCAGCTCGGCGATCATCAGGTTGCGGTGCCGCTTGCTGTTGGCCGGGATCACGTGCCAGGGCGCATGCGCGCTCGAGGTCGCGCCCAGCGCCTTGTCGTAGGCGCGCTGGTAGGCATCCCACTTGGTGCGCACCTCGAGGTCGGCCATGCTGAACTTCCATTCCTTGCCGGGCGTGTCGATGCGCGCCTGCAGCCGCTGGCGCTGCTCCTCCTTGTCGATGTGCAGCATGCACTTGACGATGGTGGTGCCGGTCTCCACGAGCAGGCGCTCGAAGTCGTTGATCTGCGCGTAGCGGCGCTTCGTCTCGGCCTTGTCGATCCAGCCCTCGACCACCGGCACCAGCACATCCTCGTAGTGGCTGCGGTTCCACACCATGACCTCGCCGGTGCGCGGCACCACCGCATGGCAGCGCCACAGGTAGTCGTGCGCGCGCTCCTCGTCGTTGGGCGCCTTGAAGGCGCTCACGCGCACGCCCAGCGGCGAGGTGCGCGAGAACACCCAGCGCACGGTGCCGTCCTTGCCGCTGGTGTCCATGCCCTGCAGCACCACCAGCAGCTTGCGGCGGCCTTCGGCATGCAGCAGGTTCTGCAGTTCGTCGAGCTCGATTGCCAGGGCGTCGAGGCGGTCACGCTGCGCGGCCTCGTTGCCCTTGAGGAAGGGCGTGTCGCCGGGATCGAGGTCGGAGAGCTGGAACTTGCTGCCGACGCGGTACTTCTTGAAGCTGGCCATGGCCTGCGGTCTCCGTTGAATGAACGAAGGCCACAGGGTACGCGATGGGCGCGCCGCGGCTGTCAGCGCTCGTCGGGATCGATCGAGGCGCTCCAGCGGTTGTCCCACTCGGCATGGCGCGCCGCGTCGTCGAGCACGCGCCGGTCGCGCTTGGTCGGGCGGCCCTGCTCGATGGCGAGCGCGGGTTCGCTGCCCATGCGGCGCTGCTCGCGGAAGGCGGCCTGCGCCGCCAGGCTCTCGGGCGTTTCCTCGTAGAGCTGCTGGGCCACGGGCGCCGGGCCGCGCTGGCCGCTGAGGCCGCGCACGGCGACGGTGCGGGTCAGCGGGCCGAGCCGGATCGAGACGGTGTCGCCGACCTTGACCTCGCGCGAGGCCTTGGCGACATCGCCGTTCACCAGGATGCGGTTCTTGCCGATCTCCTCGGCCGCCAGCGAGCGGGTCTTGAAGAAGCGGGCGGCCCAGAGCCATTTGTCGATGCGAAGACGATCCATAAGTCAGGAGTTGTGCCGGTCCAGTGGCAAGTGCACGACGGCGTCGAGCCCGGCGATATTGTCCCGCGTGTCGGGCCCCGTGCGGTTGTCGAGCGCGATCCGGCCGTCGAGCGCGAGCACGATCTCGCGGCAGATCGCGAGGCCCAGGCCCGAGCCGCTGGCGCTGTCGCCGGCCGAGAAGGGCGCGAACAGCCGCTGCCGCAGCTCGGCGGAGATGCCCGGGCCGCTGTCGCGCACCCGCAGCATCGCCTCGCCGGCCTCGGCGCGCACCGCCACCGACAGCGCCCCGCCGGCCGGCGACTGCTTGATCGCGTTGTGCAGCAGGTTGCGCGTGAGCTCCTGCAGCATCCAGCGGTGGGCGCGCACCGGCACCGGCGCGTCGGCGTCGAGCTCGAAGTCCAGCGCCTTGTCGGCGATCAGCGGCGACAGGTCGAGCACGATCTGGCGCACCACCTCGGCCAGGTCGAGCCGCACCGACTCGGGCTGCTGGCGCAGCTGCTCGACCTTGGCCAGCGACAGCATCTGGTTGGCCAGCGCGGTCGCGCGGTCCACGGTCTGGTTGATCTCGACCAGCGCCTGCTCGGGCGCCAGGTCGCCGCGGCGCGCCGACTGCACCTGCGCCTTGAGCACCGCCAGCGGGGTGCGCAGCTGGTGCGCGCTGTCGCGCACGAAGCGCTTCTGGTGGTCGAGCAGCCGCTGCAGCCGTCCCATGACCTCGGTGGTGGCATCGATCAGCGGGCGCAGCTCGCGCGGCGCGTCGGGTGCGTCGATCGGCGAGAGGTCGTCGGCGGCGCGCCGGTCGATCGCCTCGCCGAGCTGGCGCACCGGCCGGGTCGCGCGCTGCACCACGAACACGGTGACGGCCGCGATCACGCCCATCAGCAGCAGCTGGCGCCAGAGCGTGTCGAGCAGCAGCTTGCGCACCAGGGTCTCGCGCAGCTCCAGGGTCTCGGCCACCTGCACCACGGCCATGCCGCGGCCGCGCGCGCTGGCCACCGGTTGCAGCAGCACCGCCACGCGCACCGGCTGGTCGCGAAAGCGCGCGTCGTAGAAGTCGACCAGCGCGGCATAAGGCGTGCGATCGGGAATGCGGCCATGCCAGAACGGCAGCTCGGCGAAGCCCGAGATCATCTCGCCCTGCAGCGTCGAGACGCGGTAGAAGAGCCGGCTGCGGTTGTCGGCTTCGAAGGCCTCGAGCGCCGAGTAGGGCACGATCGCGCGCAGCTCGGCTCGCTCGTCGTAGCCCTCCACGTCGAGCTGCTCGCCGATGGTCTTGGCCGAGGCGAGCAGCGTGCGGTCGTAGGCGGTGGTGGCGGCGGCCAGGCTCTGGCGGTAGAGGCTCACGCTGTTGATCACGATCAGCAGCGCGACCGGCGCGAGGATGCCGAACAGCAGCCTCGCGCGCAGCGACAGGTTGGCCGTCATGGCTCGGCGCGAAGCAGGTAGCCCAGGCCGCGCAGCGTCATCAGCGCGGCGCCGGTGCCCACGAGCTTCTTGCGCAGCCGGTACACCACCACCTCGACCGCCTCGTACTGCACGTCGGTCTCGCCCGGGAACACCAGCTCGAACAGCCGTTCCTTGGTGAGCGCGTGGCCGGGCTTCATCATCAGCGCCTTGAGCAGCGCGAGCTCGCGCGGCGTGAGTTCGAGCACCTCGGCGCGGTGGTAGATGGCGCCGCTGTCGGGCTCGAAGCGCAGGCCGCCGACCTCCTGCGGATTGAGCACCGGGTCGGGTCCGGCGTTCTGGTTGCGCCGGCGCAGCGCGCGGATGCGGGCCTCGAGCTCGTCGAGGTCGAAGGGCTTGGGCAGGTAGTCGTCGGCGCCGGCGTTGAGGCCGACGATGCGGTCGCCCACGGTGCCGCGCGCGGTCAGCAGCAGCACCGGCGTGCGCAGGCCCTCGGCGCGCGCCTGCGCCAGCACCTGCAGGCCGTCGAGGTTGGGCAGGCTCAGGTCGAGCGCCACCACGTCGGGCTCGACCGCGCGCCAGTGCTCGAGCGCGAGCGCGCCGTCGCCGCAGACCCGCACGTCGATCTTGCGGCGCGCGAGGCTGCGCTGCAGCGTGACCTGCATCGAGGGATCGTCTTCGACCAGCAGCAACTTCATGGATCGGGGCGGCCGGCGGGCTCGCGCAGGGGGGCTCGGGGCGGGGAGGGCTTCGGTGTTTTCCCCAGTCCGGTGGACAGCCAACTGACAGCGGGGCGGCGCATGATAGCGGTTCAGGTCCAAGTCAGGTTCCGTTCCTTTTCCCCCTCAGGAGACACCAACGATGCGTCGCGATACCTTTTTGAAGTCCCTGGCCGCGCTGGCCGCCGCCGGCGCGCTGCCGCTGTCGGCGCGTGCCGCCGCCAACGTCAAGATGATGATTCCCGCCAACCCCGGCGGCGGATGGGACACCACGGGTCGCGCGCTGGGCAAGGCGCTGACGGACGCCAAGGTGGCCGACACGGTCGCCTACGACAACAAGGGCGGCGCCGCCGGTGCGCTGGGCCTGGCCCAGTTCGTCAACGGTTCCAAGGGCGATCCCAACGCCCTGATGGTGATGGGCTCGGTCATGCTGGGCGGCATCATCACCGGCAAGCCGCCGGTCAAGCTCGAGCAGGCCACGCCGATCGCGCGCATGACCACCGAATACAACGTCTTCGTGCTGCCCTCGAACTCGCCGTTCAAGACCATGAAGGACGTGGTCGAGCAGCTCAAGAAGGACCCGGGCAGCGTCAAGTGGGGCGGCGGTTCGCGCGGCTCCACCGAGCACATCGCCGCGGCCATGATCGCGCAGAAGGTCGGCGCCGATCCCTCGAAGATCAACTACGTGGCCTTCCGCGGAGGCGGCGAGGCCACCGCGGCCATCCTCGGCGGCAACGTCACCATCGGCGGCAGCGGCTACAGCGAGTTCGCCGAATACATCGCGGCCGGCAAGATGAAGCCCATCGCCGTCACCTCGGCCCAGCGCCTGCCCGGCATCAACGTGCCCACGCTCAAGGAGCAGGGCATCGACGTCGAGATCGGCAACTGGCGCGGCGTATACGGCGCGCCCGGCATCAGCGCCGAGCAGCGCAAGGCCCTGACCGAGATGGTGCTGGCCGCGCTCAAGAGCTCCTCGTGGGCCGAGTCGCTCAAGAAGAACGACTGGACGCCGGCCGTGCTGTCGGGCGACGCCTTCAGCAAGTTCGTCGACGACGACTTCGCGAGCCTGCGCGCCATCATGGCCAAGTCCGGCATGGTCTGAGCCTGCGCTCCACCCAGCCCACACGGCGCGCTGTCCCTCACGACAGCGTGCCGTTTTCAAATCCAGCCCGTCTCGCTCGAATCCGGGAGCAGAAATGACAACACCAAATCCCTCGATGGCGCCTCCCGAACCGGGCGCCGCCCCCGCCGCGCCGTCCGCGCCATGGCCCCAGACGGTCGTCGGCGTCGGCGTGCTGCTGACCGGCGTCGCGCTGGCCTATGGCGCCATCGGCATTTCCTCCGAGGCCGGCTACGGCGGCGTCGGTCCCAACTTCCTGCCCTGGCTGGTGTCCATCGTGCTGATCATCTGCGGCGCCTGGATCACCTGGGAAGCGCGCAGCGGCGGCTTCCGCGAACTCGAGGCGCCCTCGGGCGACGACCGCGCCTACTGGCCCGGCTTCGTCTGGGTCTCGGCCGGGCTGCTGCTCAACGCGGCGCTGATCACCACCATCGGCTTCATCCTGAGCTGCGCGCTGTGCTACCTGCTCGCGGTGCAGGGCCTGCGCCGCGCGAGCGGCCAGGCGGCCGCCGGTTCGGCGCGGACCTGGGGGATCGATTTCCTGACCGGCGTCGCGATCTCGGCGCCGGTGTTCTGGATGTTCACCAAGTTCCTGGCCATCAGCCTGCCGGGCCTCACTGCTACCGGGTGGATCTGACATGAACCCCCACGCTCATCACTTCGTGTATTCGCTGCCCCCCGAGGGGGCGCAGGCCTCCCTCGGGGCGGCCCAGCGGGAGGCCTGACATGGACATCTTCAACGCCCTCATGAGCGGCTTCGCGGCCGCGATCACCCCGATCAACCTGCTGTGGTGCCTGATCGGCTGCGCACTGGGCACGGCCGTCGGCGTGCTGCCCGGCATCGGCCCCGCGGTGGCGGTGGCGATGCTGCTGCCGATCACCGGCAAGGTCGACATCACGGCCTCGATGATCTTCTTCTCGGGCATCTACTACGGCGCCATGTACGGCGGCTCGACCACCTCGATCCTGCTCAACACGCCCGGCGAAACCGCCAGCATGGTGACGGCGATGGAGGGCAACAAGATGGCCAAGAGCGGCCGCGCGGGCGCCGCGCTCGCCACCGCGGCCATCGGCTCTTTCGTCGCCGGCACCATCGCCACCGTGGTCGTCACGCTGTTCGCGCCCTTCGTGGCCGACTACGCGGTGCGGCTCGCGGCGCCCGAGTATTTCCTCCTGATGCTGCTGGCCTTCACCACCGTGAGCGCGGTGCTCGGCAAGAGCACGCTGCGCGGCATGACGGCACTGTTCGCGGGCCTCGCGATCGGCTGCGTCGGCCTCGACCAGATCTCGGGCCAGGGCCGCTACACGGGCGACATGCCCGAGCTGCTCGACGGCATCGAGATCGTGCTGGTGGCCGTGGGCCTGTTCGCGGTGGCCGAGGTGCTCTACGCGGTGCTCTACGAGGGCCGCGTGGTCGAGGGCCAGAACAAGCTGACCCGGGTGCACATGACGAAGCGCGACTGGAAGCGCTCGATCCCGGCCTGGCTGCGCGGCGCCGCCATCGGCACGCCCTTCGGCTGCATCCCGGCCGGCGGCACCGAGATCCCGACCTTCCTGAGCTATGCCACCGAGAAGAAGATGGCGAAGGACGCCGACGCCAAGAGCGAGTTCGGCACCACCGGCGCCATCGAGGGCGTGGCCGGTCCCGAGGCCGCGAACAACGCCACCGTGACGGCCGCGCTGATCCCGCTGCTCACGCTCGGCATCCCGACCTCGAACACCACGGCCATCATGCTGGGCGCGTTCCAGAACTACGGCATCCAGCCGGGCCCGCAGCTGTTCACCACCTCGGCCGCGCTGGTGTGGGCGCTGATCGCCTCGCTCTACATCGGCAACCTCATGCTGCTGGTGCTGAACCTGCCGATGGTGGGCCTGTGGGTCAAGCTGCTGAAGATCCCGAAGCCGCAGCTCTATGCCGGCATCCTGATCTTCGCGACCGTCGGTGCCTACGGCATGCGCCAGAACACCTTCGACCTGTTCCTGCTCTATGCCATCGGCCTGCTGGGCGTGGTGATGCGGCGCTTCGACTTCCCGACCGCGCCGGTGGTGGTCGGCATGATCCTGGGCCCGCTGGCCGAGGCCAACCTGCGCAACGCGATCTCGATGGGGCAGGGCAGCCCGGTGGTGTTCTTCCAGCGGCCCGAGTCGATCGTGATCCTCGTCGTGATCGTCGCCGTGCTGGTGCTGCCGCGCGTGGCCAAGCGCATGAGCGAGAAGAAACTCGCGCGGCTCGCGGCCTCGAGCTGAGGCCGGTCGCCAACCGACACAGCGCCGCGGGCAGCGATGCCCGCGGCGCTTTTTCGTTGGGTTGCCGCCCGGTGCGCGAACACGAACGGTTTCAGGCACCGGCCGAATTCCATAAAATGAGAACTATTCTTATTCGTTGATGGGTGCCCGGCACTCGTTGGAGAAGTGCCATGGCCGCGGCCGAATCCGCCTTGCAGCAGGAAGTCCGAAGCTTGTACAGCGACCATCACGGCTGGCTGCAGGGCTGGCTGCGCCGTCGGCTGGGCAATGCCTTCGATGCCGCGGACCTCGCGCACGACGTCTTCCTGCGCCTGTTGGCACGGCGCGAACCGGTGGGCATGAAGGAGCCGCGCGCCTACCTGTCGTCGGTGGCGCGCGGCCTGGTGATCGACCACTGGCGCCGCCGCGAGCTCGAGCAGGCCTGGCTCGAAACCCTCGCGCAGATGCCCGAGGCCACCGCGCCTTCGCCCGAGCAGCGCCTCTCGATCCTCGAGGCGCTGGTCGAGATCGACCGCATGCTCGACACGCTCAAGCCCGCCGTGCGCACCGCCTTCCTGCTGGCCCAGTTCGACGGCCTGAGCTGCCGCGAGATCGGCGAGCGGCTGGGTGTCTCGCTCGCCACCGCCGAGCGCTACGTGGCGAAGGCGCTGCGGGCCTGCTACGCCTTTCGCTTCGAAGCATGAGCGTCGCTCTACCCGACAGCGTGATCGACGCCGCCATCCTGTGGTCGGTGCGCCTCGACCATGGCGAACCCACGCCGAAGATGCGGCGCGCGCACGCGCAATGGCTGGCGGCCGATCCGCGCCATGCGCAGGCTTGGCAGCGCGTCGGCGACCTGCGGCGCGGCTTTGCCGGCGTGCCGGCCGGCCCGGCGCGCGACACCCTGCAGGCCGCGCAGCTGCACCGGCAGCAGCGCGGCCGCCGTGGCGCGCTCAAGCTGCTGTCGCTGGCCGGCGTGACGCTGGCCACGGGTTGGCTGCTGCGCGAGCACGCGCCGTGGCAGCGCTTGCTGGCCGATGCCAGCACCGAGACCGGCGAACAGCGCAGCCTGCGGCTGGCCGACGGCACGACGCTGGTGCTCAACACCGACAGCGCGGTCAGCACCGACCTGAACGGCGAGCGCCGCCTCGTGGTGCTGCGGCGCGGCGAGATCATGGTCAGCACCGGCGACGATGCCGGCGCCGCCAAACGCCCGTTCTGGGTCTACACGCCGTTCGGCCGGATGCAGGCGCTGGGCACGCGCTTCGTGGTGCGCATCGACGAGCGGCGCGCGCGCGTCAGCGTGCAGCAGGGCGCGGTGGCGCTGCATCCGGGCGACGGTCCCGCCGAGGCCGTGGTGCAGGCGGGCCAGAGCCGCTGGCTCGCCGAATCGGGCAGCACGCCGGCCGCCAGCCGCGGCTTCGACGAGGACGGCTGGGTCGACGGCGTGATCGCCGGCCGGAACATCCGCATGGCCGACCTGCTGGCCGAGCTCGGCCGCTACCGCCATGGCGTGGTGCTGTGCGATCCGGCCGTGGCCGAACTGCGCGTCTCGGGCGTGTTCCATGTGCGCGACAGCGACCGCGCGCTGCAGTTCCTCGCGCAGACGCAGCCGATCTCGGTGCGGCTGCGCACGCGCTACTGGGTGTCGGTCGGGCCGCCGGCCTGAGCGGGTCCTTCGAAGATTTTTTCGAGAACGACGCGAAAAAACTGAGGGGATCGCGTTTCTCGTCCGACCTCCTGGATGAACCCGCTCGGCGACGAGCGCCTTCCATCCTTCGAGCCTGTCCAGACCCATGAGCCTTTCCCGATTCCGCGCCGCCGGCGCGCCGACCTTCGCGCTGCACACGGCGCTGCATGCCGCGCTGGCCCTCGGCGTGTTCGCCGCCGCCGCGCTGCCCGAGGTGGCGCGCGCGCAGGCGCCCGACGAGATCCGCAGCTTCAGCGTGCCCGCCGGCCCGCTCGATGCCGCGCTCGACCGCTTCGCGCGCAGCGCGGGCGTCAACCTCAGCTACGACCCGGCGCTGGTCGCGGGCGCCGTCACGCGCGGGCTCGAGGGCCGCCACGGCATCGCGAGCGGACTGGCCGCGCTGCTCGCCGGCAGCGCGCTCGAGGCCGTGCCGCGCCAGGGCGGCGGCTTCTCGCTGCGCCGGGTGGAGACGCGCGCGCCCGTGGTTCCCGGGGCCGGCGGCGCGGCACTGGCACCGGTGACCGTCACGGCCGCCGGCCCCGCGGCCGAAGTGCTCGCGGCGCCCTACGCGGGCGGGCAGGTCGCGCGCGGCGGCCGGCTCGGCATGCTGGGCACGGCCGACATCTTCGAGACGCCGTTCAGCACCAAGGCCTACACGGCCGAGCTGATCCGCAACCAGGGCGCGCGCAACGTCAACGACATGGTGGCCAACGATCCCTCGATCCGCACCAGCCTGTCGGCCACCTCGCCGCTCGACCAGAGCTCGATCCGCGGCTTCCTCACCAACAGCGACGCCTACCTGTTCGACGGCCTCGAGGGCCTGTTCGCGTACAGCAACATCCCGATCCAGCACTACGAGCGCCTCGAGGTGCTCAAGGGGCCGGCGGCCGGGCTGGTCGGCGCCTCGGGCTACGGCAGCACCACCGGCGGCAGCTTCAACCTGGTGCCCAAGCGTGCCACCGACGCGCCGGTGCGCTCGATCACGCTGTCGGCCAACCAGCGCTCGCTGCTCGGCACCCACGTCGACCTGGGCCAGCGCTTCGGCGCCGACCACCAGTTCGGCGCGCGCATCAACTTGAGCGCCGAGGACGGCCGGGTCTACGACGGCGCCGACCGGCGCCTGGCCGCGGCGCAGATCGCGCTCGACTACCGCGGCGACCGCTTCCGTGCCGTGCTCGATGCCGGCTACACGCGGCGCACCTCGTCGCCGCTGTTCAACCACTGGCTGCTGCAGCCCGGCGCCGCGCTGCCGCCGCCACCCGATCCCAAGGTGCATCCCAAGCCCTCGTGGGAGATGCTCGAGGTGCGCCAGCCCTTCGCGCTGCTGAGCACCGAATGGGACTTCACGGACAACTGGACCGCCTACGCGCGCTTCGGCAAGCTGCGCGAGACCGCGCCCGAGCGCCGCTACATCGACCAGACCACCATCAACGGCCTGGGCCAGGTCAGCTACAGCAGCGCCTCGAGCCTGCTGTGGACGCAGTCCAACCAGGTGGCCGACGTCGGCGTGCGCGGCAGCTTCTCGCTCGGGGCGACGAAGCACAAGCTCGCGCTCAGCGCCGTGTCGCAGCGCCAGCAGCTGCTCGACATGCGTTCGCAATCGCTGCCGCTGCCCCAGCGCGTGGTCGGCAGCATCTACACGCAGAACCTGGTGCCGAACCCCTTCGCCTTCGGCGTGCCGCTGGTGCCGGGCGTCGACAGTCCGGCGCTCGACCTCGACAGCCTCGCGGTGGCCGACACGATCTCGGCCTTCGACGACCGCCTGTTCGTCACGCTGGGCGCGCGCCACCAGCGCATCAGGAAGCTGCCCTACGACCAGTCGAAGACCACGCCCACGGTGGCCGCGCTCTACAGGTTCGACAACGGCATCTCGGTCTACGGCAACTACGCCGAGGCGCTGGCGCAGGGCGCGGTGGCGCCGGCCGGCACGCGCAACGCGGGCGAGCAGCTCGCGCCCTACCTGTCGCGCCAGCACGAGTTCGGCCTCAAGTGGGACCGCGGCAGCCATGGCCTCACCGTCGCGTACTTCGACATCCGCAAGGCCACGGCCTTCGTCGACAGCGACAACTTCTTCCGCGCCGCCGGCCTGCAGCGCAACAAGGGGGTGGAGATCGAGAGCTTCGGCGAGATCGGCAAGGGCCTGCGCCTGCTGGGCGGCGTGGCCTGGATCGACGCGCGCATGTCGAAGACCGCGGGCGGCGCGAGCGACGGCAAGAAGGCCATCGGCGTGCCCGAGTTCACCGCCAACCTCGGCCTGGAGTACGACGTGCCCGCCGTGCCCGGCCTCACGCTGACCGGCCGCTACATCTACACCGACAGCGCCTGGGTCGACCTCGCGAACACGCAGCGCGTGCCCTCGTGGAAGCGCATCGACATCGGTGCGCGCTACGCCACGCGCATGAACGGCGTGGCCACCACGCTGCGCGCCGGCATCTCGAACCTGCTCGACGACAACTACTGGACCATCGCGGGGCGCAACTTCATCTCGGTGGCGCCGCCGCGGACCTGGCAGGTGCAGGCGAGCTTCGATTTCTGAGGGCGTTGGAGTTCTTCAATTCGGGTATCCGGACGCGAAGGACGCGAAGATCACGCGAAGGGCGCGAAAGAACACCCAAAGCATTTCTGGATTTCTTTCGCGCCCTTCGCGGAACCTTCGCGTCCTCTGCGTCCGGTTCCCGTATTCAGTGCTGCTGAACCTTCAGGTCGTCGTCGATGTGCGGATCCGGCGGCTGCCCGCGCAGCTTGCGCACCATGCGCCGGATCCAGTGCTCGATGTCGTCGACGTAGGTGAACACCGCCGGCACCACCAGCAGGCTCAGCACCGTCGAGGTGATCAGCCCGCCGATCACCGCCATCGCCATCGGCGAGCGGAAGCTCGAGTCGGCGGCGCTCCAGCCGAAGGCGATCGGCGCCATGCCGGCGCCCATGGCCAGGGTGGTCATGATGATCGGCCGCGCGCGCTTGTGGCAGGCGTCGAGCAGCGCCTCCCAGCGGTTCATGCCGTGGTCGCGGCGCGCCACGATCGCGTACTCCACCAGCAGGATCGAGTTCTTGGTCGCGATGCCCATCAGCATGATCAGGCCGATCAACGAGGGCATCGACAGCGCCTTCTGCCCCAGCAGCAGCCCGACGAAGGCGCCGCCCAGCGCGAGCGGCAGCGCGCACAGGATGGTCACCGGGTGCAGGAAGTCCTTGAACAGCAGCACCAGCACGATGTAGATGCACAGCACGCCGGTCAGCATCGCCAGGCCGAAGCTGTTGAACAGCTCGGTCATCACCTCGGCGTCGCCGACCTCGGTCACGCGCACGCCCGGCGGCAGGTTGCGGATCGAGGGCAGGGCCATCGCGGCGTTCTTCGCGTCGCCCAGGCCGACCGAGGAGAGCTCGATCTCGAAGTTGACGTTGCGCGAGCGGTCGTAGCGGTCGATCACGGCCGGGCCGCCCTCGACCGTGAGCTGCGCCACCTGGCCCAGCATCACCGGGCCGCGGCTGCCGGGCACGGTCAGGCGCTCGAGCAGCGCCAGGTCCTGCCGCGCGCTGTCCTCGAGCTTCACCAGGATCGGCACCTGGCGCTGCGCGAGGTTGAGCTTGGGCAGCGACTGGTCGTAGTCGCCCAGGGTGGCCACGCGCAGCGTCTCGGCGATGGCGCTGCTGGTCACGCCCAGGTCGGCGGCGCGCGCGAAGTCGGGGCGCACGGCGATCTCGGGCCGGATCAGGCTCGCGGTGGAGGTGATGTTGCCCAGGCCCGCGATGGTGCGCAGGTCGCGCTCCACGTCGCGCGCGGCGCCCACCAGCGTGGCCGGATCGTCGCCCGACAGCGAGAGGATGTACTTCTCGCCCGAGCCGCCCAGGCCCACGGTGCTGCGCACGCCGGGCAGGGTTTCCAGCGCGCGGCGGATCTCGTTCTCGATCACCTGCTTGCGCGGCCGGTCGCCGCGTGGGTCGAGCTTCACCGTCAGCGTGGCCTTGCGCGTCTCGGGCGTGCCGAAGTTCGCGAACGGATCGCCGCCCGCGCTGCCGCCGCCCACGGTGGTGTAGACACTGCGCACATGGCGGATCTTCATCAGCCGGTTGCGCGTCTCCTCGGCCGTGGCCTGCGTCTGCGCCAGCGTGGCGCCGGGCGCGAGCGACAGGTAGACCTGGGTCTGCGAGTTGTCGTCGGGCGGGATGAAGCCGGTCTTCAGCAGCGGGATCATCGCCAGCGAGCCGAAGAAGAACAGCGTGGCCAGCACCATGGTCGCGAACCGGTGCGTCATGCACCAGGTGACCCAGCGCATGTAGACCGACAGCCAGCGCGGCTCCTTCTCCTGGTCGACGATGGGCTTGAGCAGGTAGGCGGCCATCATCGGCGTGAGCACCCGCGCCACCACCAGCGAGGCGAACACCGCGAGCGAGGCGGTCCAGCCGAACTGCTTGAAGAACTTGCCGGCCACGCCGCTCATGAAGGCCGTGGGCAGGAACACCGCGATCAGCGTGAAGGTGGTGGCGATCACCGCCAGCCCGATCTCGTCGGCCGCCTCCATCGCCGCGTCGTAGGGCGACTTGCCCATGCGCAGGTGGCGCACGATGTTCTCGACCTCCACGATCGCGTCGTCGACCAGGATGCCGATCACCAGCGACAGCGCCAGCAGCGACACCACGTTGATCGAGAAGCCCAGCAGGTGCATGCCGATGAAGGCCGGGATGGCCGACATCGGCAGCGCCACGGCCGAGACGAAGGTGGCGCGCATGTCGCGCAGGAACAGCCACACCACCAGCACCGCGAGGATGGCGCCCTCGTACAGCAGGTGCAGCGAGCCGTCGTATTCCTCCTGCACCGGCTCCACGAAGTTGAAGGCCTCGGTGAGCTCGATGTCGGGGCGCTGGGCCTTGAGCTCGTCGAGCGCCTTGTGCACCAGCGCGCCCACCTCCACCTCGCTGGCGCCCCGGCTGCGCGCCACCTCGAAGCCCACCACCGGCTTGCCGTCGAGCAGCGCGGCCGCGCGCGGCTCGGCGATGGTGTCGCTGATGCGCGCCACCTGATCGAGGCGCACGCGCCGGCCGTCCGACAGCGCGATCTGCATCGCGTTCAACTGGTCGGCCGAGGTCACGGTGGCGAGCGTGCGCACCGGCTGCTCGCTGCCCGAGAGGTCGAAGCGGCCGCCCGCGCTCTCCACCTGCACCTGGCGCAGCTGGCGCGAGATGTCGGCGGCGGTGGCGCCGAGCGCCTGCAGCTTGTTCGGGTCGATGTCCACGTGCACCTGGCGCGTGACGCCGCCCACGCGCGAGACCGCGCCCACGCCGGGCTGCGCGAGCAGCTTCTTGCTCACGTCGTTGTCGACGAACCACGACAGCGCCTCGGCGTCCATGTGGCTCGAGGCGATGGTGAAGGCCAGCACCGGCTGGGCCGCGAAGTCGAGCTTGGTGATGACCGGGTCGCGCACGTCGGCCGGCAGGTCGGCGCGCACCTTCTGCACCGCCGAGCGCACGTCGTCCACGGCCTCCTGCACCGGCTTCTCGAGCCGGAACTCGACGATCAGCGTGACCGCGCCGTCCTGCACCTTGGTCGTGATGTGCTTGAGGCCCTGCACGGTGGCGATCGAGTTCTCGATCTTGCGCGCGACGTCGTTCTCGAGCTGCGAGGGCGCGGCGCCCGGCAGCGAGGCCGAGACGGTGACGGTCGGCAGGTCGATGTCGGGGAAGTTCTGCACCTTCATCGCGTTGAAGGACAGCAGCCCGCCGAAGGTGAGCAGCACGAACAGCATCACCGCCGCGATGGGGTTGCGGATGGACCAGGCGGAAACGTTCATGGCGGTTTCTCCGGGGCTGGCTTACTTGCCGTTGCCGGCGGACGGCGCGGCCGGGGCCGATGCCGCGGCGGCCGGGGCGCGCGCCGGCGCATCGACCACCTTCACCAGGTCGCCGTCGTTGAGGAAGCCCGCGCCCTCGACCACCATGCGCGCACCTTGCGGCAGCGCGCTCGTGATCTCCACGCGGTCGCCGACACGGCGGCCGGTCTGCACCTTGAGCTGCGAGACGCGGTTGTCGTCCTTCAGCAGGAACAGGTTGTTGAAGCCGTCGCGCGGCACGATCGCGCTCTGCGGCACCGTGGGCGCGCTGCTGCGGCCGAGCTCGAAGTCGCCGCGCGCGAACATGCCGGCCTTGATGCCGGTGTTCTGCTGCACCGGCGGCAGGTCGACGTAGACCAGCGCCGCGCGCGTCTGCGGATCGACCGTGGGCGCGATGCTGCGCACCTTGCCCTGCACCTGCGCGCCGCTGGCGCCCACCACGAACACCGGCGTGCCGAGCGCGATGCGCGCGATCTCGGCCGAGGTGACCTCGGCGCGCCATTCGAGCCGGCCCTGGCGGATCAGCCGGAACAGCTCGGTGCCGGCCGACACCACGCTGCCGACGGTGGCGCTGCGCGCGGAGATCACGCCGTCGTCGGGCGCCAGCACCTGCGTGTTGCGGCCGCGCACCTGCTGCGCCGCCAGCACCGCCTCCGCGGCCTCGACGCGCGCCTTCGCGGTCTGCTCGCTGGTCTGGTACTGGTTGATCTGCTGCTGGCTCAGCGCGCCCGTGGCCTGCAGGGTGCGCGCGCGCGCCGCGTTGCCGGCCGCGTCGGCCGCAGTGGCGCGGGCTTCGGCCAGCGAGGCCTTGGCCTGCGCGATGTCGGCCTGCACCGTCTCGGGCGAGAAGGTGGCGAGCACCTGGCCCTTCTTCACCAGGTCGCCGACGTTGACGCGCACCTCGGCCAGCCGCAGCCCGTTCGACTCGGAGCCCACGCTGGCCTCCTGCCAGGCGGCGACGTTGCCGTTGGCCGCGAGCGTCACCGCGAGTTCGGTGGTCTCGGGCTGGCCGATGGTGACCGTGAGCACGGGCCGCGCCGAGGCGGCCTTGCCGTCCTTCGCGGCCGCTTGCTGCCCCTGCTGCGCAGGCGCGTCCGCGGACTTGCCGCGGCCGAACAGGAACAGCGCCGCGGCGATGGCGGCCACGGCGACCAGGACGACGATGAGGGTGGTGCGGGAGGGGCTTTTCATGGCGACGTCGCGACCTTGGCGGCCGGGGTGGAGGAGCGGTAGATGGTGAGGGTGCGGCCCGGCGTGGTGATGATGGTCACGGGGACGCGCTGGGGCGTGGCTTCGGCTCCGGCGGCGGCGGCCGCGGTGCCGGGGCGGGTCCAGCCGCCGCCCATCGAGCGGTACAGCGCGACCCAGGCCTCGGCGCGCTCGCGCTGCAGCGAGACGCGCGCGGTCTGCGCGCTGAACAGCGTGCGGCGCGCATCCTCGAGCTCGAACAGGCTCGCCAGGCCGCTGTCGAAGCGCGCCTGCGTGGCGTTGAACGAAGCCTGGTAGTTCTGCACCGCGGCGTCGGCGTCGCCGGTGCGCGCATCGGTGGCGTCGAGGTTGACCAGCGCCTCCTCGACCTCGCGCACAGCCTGGCGCACGTTGGCGCGGTAGAGCGCCACGGCTTCGGTGTAGCGCGCCTTGGCCGCGTCGGCATTGGCCGCGCGCGCGCCGCCGTCGAGCAGCGGCACGGTGAGCGCCACCGGGCCGACGGTCCAGGTCTCGATCGATTCGCGGAAGCCGCTGACGCGAAAGCCCGTGCGGCCGATGTTGCCGGAGATGGTGAGCCGCGGATAACGCTCGGCCTCGGCCGAACCCACCTCGGCGCTGGCCGCGGCCACCCCGAGTTCGGCCGCGTAGACGTCGGGCCGCTGGGCGATGGCGTTGGCCGGCACGCTGTCGATGCGGCCCACGGCCGGCAGCGCGCGCTGCGCGGGCGCGGCCGCGAGCCGGGTCTCGAGCTCGGTCTCGGCGATGCCGGTGAGCGCCACCAGCGCCTTGCGCTGCACCGCGCACTGCGCGCGCTGCTGCGTCAGCCGGCCCGAGGCGTCGGAGGCGCTGGCGCGCGCGAGCGCGGCGTCGGCCGGCGCGGTGAAGCCGGCGCGCATCGACAGGTCGGTCAGGCGCGCGGTCTCGCCGCGCGAGCGGGTGTCGGACTCGGCCACGCGCAGCTGCTGCTGGCAGGCGCGCTCGGCGAAGTAGGCGTTGGCGGTCTCGGCCGCGACCGAGACGCGCGCCTCGTGCCACTTGGCATCGGCGCTGCGCTCGCGCTGCACCGCCGCGTCGCGGTCGGCGCGCAGACGGCCGAACAGGTCGATCTCCCACTTGGTCTGCAGGCCGGCCTGCAGCGTGGTGATCGGCGTGGTGGCCGAGGTGCTGCCGGCGCCCGAGCTGGCGCCGCCGGAGGTGCCGGCGGCACCCCTGCTGCCGCCGGGAGCGCCGCCCGTCAGCCCCGCGGTGCCCCGGCTCGCCGAGGCCGTGCCATCGAGGCTGGGCAGCAGCGCGGCACCGGCCTGCACGCGGGTCGAGCGCGCCTCGGCCAGCCGCGCCGCGGCGCTCGCCACGTTGGGGCTCGCGCCCTCGGCGGCCGCGATCAGGTCGACCAAAAGCGGGTCGTCGAGCTGGCGCCACCATTCGGCCAGCTGGGCCAGCGAGCCGCCATGCGGCAGCGGCGCGTGCCATTGCGCGGGGGCGGGCGCGCCGACCGTGGCAGGCGGCCGGGTCAGGCCGCAGCCGGCGAGGCCGGCGGCCAGGCCGAGTCCGAGGCCTGCCCGCAGGCAGAGGAGGGCGATCGGTCGTGGAACTCGTCTCATGCTGTCTTTCTCCCGGAGCGGGATGGAGGGCGGGGCGATCGCGCGCGCGGGCGGCACCGGGTCGGCGGCGCGGCGCCGCGCCTCGGCCTCGACCAGCGCCAGCGCGTAGCCGGCCAGGCGCCGGGCCCAGGTGTCGACGGCGCGCGGCGTGTCGAGCAGCGCGGGACGGATCGCCTCGATCACGTCCTGGCTCACGAACAGCTGCATCGCGAGGCCGGTGATCGCGAAGGTCAGCCGGTGGATGTCGTCGTCGGCGCGGGCCACGCCGAGATGGCGGCACAGCATCGCGGCGATGGCGCGGTGCGGGTCCTTGATGTCGCGCTCGAGCTCCTTGGCCCACAGGCTCGTGGGTTCGAGCATCTCGCGCATGTGCAGATGGATGCACTGGCGCACCACCTCGCCCTGGTCGAAGGGCTCGACCATCTTGGCGAAGAAGATGCGCAGCGATTCCTCGAGCGAGAGGCCGGGCGCGGCGTAGAGCGCCACGAAGTCGCCCGCGTTGCCGCCCATGGGCTCGCTGAAGGTGGCGGCGTAGAGGCCGGCCTTGTCGCCGAAGTAGTAGCTGATGGCCGAGATGTTGACCCCGGCCTCGCGCACGATCTCGCGCGTGGAGGTCTTGGCGAAGCCCTTCTGCGCGAACAGCCGCAGCGCGGTGTAGAGCAGCCGCTGGCGCGCCTCGGCGCCGTCGCTGCGCGGCGCGCGCGGGACGGCGGCGGTCTTGCGCGCCGGCTCCGTCGATGGAGGAAGCGTGGACTTCATGCGGGCGATTACACCATGCTTCAAATCAAACGATTGATTAACTTAGGCCGGCCTGAACCCAGGCTGAAGGTCTCCTGAAGACGGGAGCGGCGCGGGCCGATGGGGCGCGAGGGAAACGGGGGCGGGCCGCGTGGGGGGCGGGGAGGGCGCCCGGCGCTGCCGGGCGGCGGCACCCCGGGGCATTCTGACCCGCCGGCGCCGGCCGGCGATGCCGGATTTGTTGCGGATTGATGCAGGCTACGATCCGCGCATGCCTGCCCCTACCGCCGCCGCGGCCGCCGCGCCCTCCGCCCTGCCGCTCGATGCCGACGGCATCCTCGCGCTGGCCGCGCGTTCCATGTTCCACCTGTTCTCGCGCATGAGCCAGGGCATGTTCCTGGTCGACCGCAGCGGGCGCATCGTCTGGGTCAACGAGGGCTACCGGCGCTTCCTGCCCGCGCTGGGCTTCTCGTCGATCGACCAGTTCCTCGGCCACATGGTGGAGGACGTGATCCCCAACACCCAGATGCGCCGCGTGCTCGAGACCGGCGAGCCGATCCTCATCGACCTCTTGACCAACAAGGCCGGCACCTTCGTCGTGAGCCGCATCCCGCTGCGCGAGGAGCGTGCCGACGGCGCGGGCGAGGTGATCGGCGCCATCGGCATCGTGCTGTTCGACCAGCCCGAGACCACGCTGCAGCCGCTGATCAGCAAGTTCGCGCTGCTGCAGCGCGACCTCGACGATGCGCGGCGGGAGCTCGCGAGCCAGCGCAACAACCCGCTCTACCAGCAGGCGGCCGAGGGCCAGCGCCGTTCCAAGTACACCTTCGCGAGCTTCATCGGCAGCAGCCCGGCCGCGGTCGAGGTCAAGCGCCATGCGCGCCGCGCGGCGCAGTCGGCGAGCCCGGTGCTGCTGCTCGGCGAGACCGGCACCGGCAAGGAACTGCTCGCGCATGCGATCCATGCGGCCTCGGCGCGCGCCCGGGGCCAGTTCGTGAGCCTCAACATCGCGGCCGTGCCCGACACCCTGCTCGAGGCCGAGTTCTTCGGCGTCGCGCCCGGTGCCTTCACCGGCGCCGACAAGCGCGGGCGCGAGGGCAAGTTCAAGCTGGCCGACGGCGGCAGCCTGTTCCTCGACGAGATCGGCGACATGCCGCTGGGCCTGCAGGCCAAGCTGCTGCGCGCGCTGCAGGAAGGGGAGATCGAGCCGCTCGGTTCGAACAAGCTGATTCCCTTCGACGCGCGCGTGATCGCCGCCACCTCGCGCGACCTGCCCGAGCTGGTGCGCCGCGGCCAGTTCCGCGAGGACCTCTACTATCGCCTCAACGTGCTGCCGCTGCGCGTGCCGCCGCTGCGCGAGCGGCGCTCCGACATCCCGGCGCTGGTCGAGGCGCTCGGCGAGGACATGGCGCTGCGCAGCGGCGAGGCCCCGCCCGAGCTCACGCCCGATGCGCTCGCGCTGCTGGCCGGCCAGCACTGGCGCGGCAACATCCGCGAGCTGCGCAACGTGCTCGAGCAGGTGACCATGCGCAGCGACTCGCAGCGCATCGACGCGGCGCAGCTCGAACGCATCCTGCGCGAAGCCGGCCTCGAGCAGATCGCGCAGCCCGCCGCGCTGCGCGACGCCCACGATGCCGACGAGGAGGCCGCGCTGCTGCGGCCGCTCGCGCAGCAGGTGGCCGAGCTCGAGCGCCGCGCGATCGGCGCGGCGCTGGCGGCGACCGGGGGCAACAAGCTCGCGACCTCGCGGCTGCTGGGCATCTCGCGGGCGACCTTGTACGAGCGCATGACGAACCAGGCGGATTGACCCGCGCGCCGAGCGCGGACCACGAAGGAGGAGAGCATCGATGAAGGGCTTGTTGACGCGATTGAAGGGAGCGCTGGGCCGGCCGGCGCCAAGCCGCTCCGAGGAGGCCGGGCAGGGCGAGCGGGTCCTGGTCAACGCCTACTGCACGCGCGCCGATGTACCGGCGCTCGAATTCCCCCATGCCCTGCAGGGTCGCCGCGATCTGTCGGACCCCGAACTCGCGCCCCACCTGGCCGGCTTCGTCGGCTACGTGCTGAGCCGCGGCGACGGCACGATGTTGCGCAACCGCTATCACGTGATGCGTCATGTCCAGCGCGTGCGCCAGCACCTGAGCCTGTCGATCGACGAGGGCCTGCTCGATGCGTTCTCGGACTGGGCCGTGCGCGCGAACGCGATCGTGTTCTTGCCCGACGGCAGCATCCGCGATCCCCGGGGGCGCATCCTCTTGTCGGCGGCGGGCGAGGAGCCCGATGGCGAAGCCGCGTTGCCCTATCCGGCCGAGGCCTGGGAGCGCAAGGCGCGCACCGAGGCAGCGCTCGCGGCGCGGGGCATCGAGGTCCCGCGGCACCTGCCGCCGCTGGTCTGCGAGCCCGAGCTGCGGCTGCGCGCGCCGCAGGAGATCGCGGGCCGGGCCTTCGCGCTGCTGGCGGTATCGGCGCGGGCCGAGTCGCTCGCGAGCAAGGAGCCGCTGGCGCCCGAGGACCTGTTCGAGCGGCTGCCCTCGGCACGGGCGCATCTCACGCCGGCGGAGCAGGCTTTCCTCTCGAACCCCGAACCGCTGGCGTCCGATGTGGTCCAGTTCGGCTGGCGCTACGAGTGCCTGTATCTGCTCGAGTGGGCGATGGGCCTGGTCGATGCGCTGCCTTTTCCCAGCGCGATCTGCGACGTGCCGCTCGCCGCGCGCACGATGCTGGAAGTCCGCGACCTGCCGGGCGCGCTGCGTTCGCTGCGCATGCGCGGCGAAGGCGAAATCCTCGATGGGCTCGACCTGCACTACCGCCTGCACTGGCGCGTACGCCAGTCCGGGCTCCAGCAGGTCCCCGTGCCGCCGGGACTCGATGCGGGCGTTATCGCCGAGCGGCATCGCGCCTTGAACTGGCTGGTGCGCTTCGAGGACCGCGAGTGGGACGAGGTCGACACGCCCACCTGACAATGCGGCCTCCATCCGCCTGCGAACCTGCCTTCCACCAGAGCCTTCCATGAAGACACCGATCCGCTCCCTCGTCCTCGCCGCATCGTGCGCCTGTGCCGGCGCCGCCCTGGCCGCGCCACCCTGCGCCGACGAGGCGGTCGCGCGCGCGAAGAAGCTGCTGGTGTTCCATTTCGGCGAGGACGATCGCATCCGCGTCGGCTCCGAGGTCAAGGAGCTGCCGCCGCTGCGCAACCCCGCCAACAAGGCGCAGCAGTTCCGCGTGCTCGAGGTCTGGGGCTCGATCTACAAGGGCAACTACCGCATGCGCCTGATCTATCACGTGGCGGGCAAGGACTGCACGCTGATGGGCCAGGAAATCCTCGAGTACGCCAGCCTGTGAGCGTCCGCGCCCTGCGTTCCACCTTCGGCCCCAACTGCCACTGGTGCGGCCTGCCGATGGACTTCGAGGAGCCGCATGGCCGGCCCGAATCGGCCACCATCGAGCACCTGGTCGATGCCACCCTGGGCGGCGTGCGTTCGCCCAAGCACCGGCGGCTGGCCCATGCGGCCTGCAACCACGCACGCAACGAATTCCGGCTGCAGGCCGAGCGGCAGTTCAGGCAATGGATCGAGGAGCGTCGGGCCTCCGCGAAAACCCTGACTGAAAAATAGACAGTCGCCTGAAATTCAGACACGACAACTGTTCTGAATTCAGCCGAATCGCGCTTTCTCCGAATGGAGAAACCTTTGTTATCAACGGCTTAGCGCGTGGCACGAAGTGTGCAATATTCAGTCATCTTTATCAGGAGACAACGAATGAACCGTCGCCACCTCGTCGCCCTGGCCGCGCTCGCCGCCTGCGCTGCCGCCGCACCCGCCTGGGCCCAGTCCGGGGAGATCCGCATCGCCCACATCTACAGCAAGACCGGCGCGCTCGAGGCCTACGGCAAGCAGACGCAGACCGGCTTCATGATGGGCCTGAACTACGCCACCGAGGGCACGATGACCGTCGCGGGCAAGAAGCTGGTCGTGATCGAGAAGGACGACCAGGGCAAGCCCGACCTCGGCAAGTCGCTGCTGGCCGCGGCCTATTCCGACGACAAGGCCGCGCTGGCCGTCGGCCCGACCGCCTCGGGCGTGGCGCTGGCGATGCTGCCGGTGGCCGAGGAGTACAAGAAGATCCTGCTGGTCGAGCCCGCCGTGGCCGACTCGATCACCGGCGACAAGTGGAACAAGTACATCTTCCGCACCGGCCGCAATTCGAGCCAGGACGCGATCTCCAACGCGGTGGCCGTCGACAAGGCCGGCGTGACCGTCGCCACGCTGGCGCAGGACAACGCCTTCGGCCGCGACGGCGTGAAGGCCTTCGGTGCCGCGCTCAAGAAGGCCAAGCTGGTCCACGAGGAGTACCTGCCGCCCGCCACCACCGACTTCACGGCCGGCGCCCAGCGCCTGATCGACAAGCTCAAGGACCAGCCGGGCCGCAAGATCATCTGGATCGTCTGGGCCGGCGCGGGCAACCCGTTCAAGATCGTCGACCTCGACCTCAAGCGCTACGGCATCGAGATCGCCACCGGCGGCAACATCCTGCCGGCCATGGCGGCCTACAAGGCGCTGCCGGGCATGGAAGGCGCGGCCTACTACTACTTCGGCATTCCGAAGAACCCGGTGAACGAGGCGATGGTCGCGGCGCACTACAAGGAATTCAAGACGCCGCCGGACTTCTTCACGGCCGGCGGCTTCTCGGCCGCGATGGCGGTGGTGACGGCGCTCAAGAAGACCAACGGCGACACCAACACCAACAAGCTCATCAGCACGATGGAAGGCATGAGCTTCGACACGCCCAAGGGCAAGATGACCTTCCGCAAGGAAGACCACCAGGCGATGCAGTCGATGTACCACTTCAAGATCAAGGTCGACCCGGCGTTCGCCTGGGGCGTGCCGGAGCTGGTGCACGAGATCAAGCCCGAAGAGATGGACATCCCGATCAAGAACAAGCGCTGAGTCCGGCGCTTCCCGCCACCCGGGCGCGGCGCCTGAGCGCCGCCCCACCTTCTTCTTTCTCTTTCGCCCCGGATGGCCGCCGGGCGAAGCGCCAGCCTGCGTCCGCGCGGGCGGCGCGCTCCACGGCCGAGTCCTCGATCAGCCAAGCAGCGTTCTTACACCCATAACGGAAGGAGACAGCGATGCCAGCGATGAATTGGAACTGGAAGAGATTGGCCATGGCCGCGGCCATGGCGGTGGCCGCGCAGGGCGCGGCGGCGGCGGTGCCGCTGCCGGCGCTCGGCGCGAACCCGGCGGAGGTCAGCGTGTCCGGCCTGTCGGCCGGCGGCTTCATGGCGGTGCAACTGCACGTGGCGTATTCGGCCACCTTCAAGCGCGGCGCCGGCGTGGTGGCCGGCGGCCCGTACTACTGCGCCGAAGGCTCGGTGCTCAACGCCACCGGCCGCTGCATGACGCATGCGAGCAGCATCCCGGTGTCCACGCTCGTGAGCACCACCAACAGCTGGGCCGCCAGCGGCGCGATCGACCCGGTGTCGAACCTCACGGGCTCGAAGGTCTACCTGTTCTCGGGCACCTCCGACAACACGGTCAAGCAGCCGGTGATGGACGACCTCAAGACCTACTACCAGAGCTTCGTGCCGGCCGCCAACACGGTCTACAAGAACAACCTCGGCGCGGGCCATGCGATGGTCACCGACGACTACGGCGGCGCCTGCGCCACCACGGCCTCGCCCTACATCAACAACTGCGGCTTCGATCTCGCGGGCGAGATCCTCAAGCACCTCTACGGCCCGCTCAACGCGCGCAACAACGGCACCCTGGGTGGCAGCTTCACCGAGTTCAACCAGGGCGAGTTCTCGGGCGGCTCGGGCATGGCGGCCACCGGCTGGCTCTACACGCCCGCGGCCTGCGCGGCCGGCAGCGGCAACAGCTGCCGCGTGCACGTGGTGCTGCACGGCTGCAAGCAGAACTACACGGACGTGGGCGACCAGTACGTGAAGAAGACCGGCTACAACCGCTGGGCCGACACCAACAACATCGTGCTGGTCTATCCGCAGACCAGCACCGCGGCCACCAACAGCTGCTGGGACTGGTGGGGCTACGGCAGCGTCAACTACGCCAAGAAGTCCGGCCCGCAGATGGCGGCCGTCAAGGCCATGGTCGACCGCGTGACCGGCGGCGGAGGCGGCAGCGCGCTGCCCGCGCCCACCGGCGTGGGCACCTCGGGCGCGACCAGCACCAGCATGGTCATCGGCTGGACCGCCGTGGCCGGCGCCAGCGGCTACAACGTCTACCGCGGCGGCAGCAAGGTCAACGCCTCGCCGGTGACCGGCACCAGCTACACCGACACCGGCCTGGCACCCTCGACCAGCTACAGCTGGACCGTGACCGGCCTCACCGCGGCCAATGCCGAGGGCGCGATGTCGACCGCCGCCACCGGCACCACCACCGGCGGCAGCGGCGGCGGCGGCACCTGCTTCACCGCGAGCAACTACGCCCACACCGTGGCCGGCCGCGCCTATGCGCTGTGGGGCCTGACCTATGCCTACGGCTCGGGGCAATCGATGGGCCTGTGGAACATCTACGTGACCACCACGCTGAAGCAGACCGGCCCCAACTACTACGTGATCGGCAGCTGTTGAGGCCGGTCGACCTTCCTGGATTTTTCGTTTTCGCAATGACCAACGATGCTTGAGACCCGAGATCTGACCATCCGCTTCGGCGGGCACGTGGCCGTCAATGGCGTGAGCTGCGCATTCGCGCCGGGCACGCTGACGGCCATCGTCGGCCCGAACGGCGCGGGCAAGACCACCTACTTCAACCTGATCTCGGGCCAGCTCAAGGCGAGCGCGGGCACGGTGTCGCTCGACGGCCAGCCGCTGTCGGGGCTGTCGCCGTCGGCCCGCACCCGCGCCGGGCTGGGGCGGGCCTTCCAGCTCACCAACCTGTTCCCCAACCTCACGGTGCTGGAGAACGTGCGCCTCGCGGTGCAGGCCACGCGCGAGGGCGCGCACCGCCGCGGGCTCAACCTCTGGAGCATCTGGAGCGACCATGCGGCGCTGACCGCGCGCGCCGACGAGCTGCTGGCGCAGACCAACCTCAAGTCGCGCGAGCATGCCACCGTGGCCAGCCTGCCGCACGGCGACCAGCGCAAGCTCGAGGTGGCGCTGCTGATGGCGCTCGAGCCCAAGGTCTTCATGTTCGACGAGCCCACGGCCGGCATGAACGCGGCCGAGGCGCCCGTGATCCTCGACCTGATCCGCCAGCTCAAGCAGGACCGCAGCAAGACCATCCTGCTGGTCGAGCACAAGATGGACGTGGTGCGCGAGCTCGCCGACCGCATCATCGTGCTGCACAACGGCACCCTGGTGGCCGACGGCGATCCGGCCACCGTGATCGCCTCGCCGGTGGTGCAGGAAGCCTACCTGGGCATCGCGAAGGAGGCCACGGCATGAGCACGAACCTGCTGAGCCTCGAGGGCGTGCACACGCACATCGGGGCCTATCACATCCTGCACGGCGTCGACCTCGCCGTGCCCAAGGGCCAGCTCACGATGCTGCTGGGCCGCAACGGCGCGGGCAAGACCACCACCCTGCGCACCGTCATGGGCCTGTGGCATGCGTCGCAGGGCAGGGTGCGCTTCGGCGAGCGCGACATCACGGCCCTGCGCACGCCGCAGATCGCCGAGCTGGGCATTGCCTACGTGCCCGAGAACATGGGCATCTTCTCCGACCTCACGGTGAAGGAGAACATGCTGCTGGCCGCGCGCGGCGCGAAGAACGCGCAGCAGATGGACGACACGCGCCTGCAATGGATCTTCAAGCTGTTCCCCGCGGTCGAGAAGTTCTGGAACCACCCGGCGGGCAAGCTCTCGGGCGGGCAGAAGCAGATGCTGGCCGTGTCGCGCGCCATCGTCGAGCCGCGCGAGCTGCTGATCGTCGACGAGCCCAGCAAGGGCCTCGCGCCGGCCATCATCAACAACATGATCGACGCCTTCGACGAGCTCAAGCGCAGCGGCGTCACGATCCTGCTGGTGGAACAGAACATCAACTTCGCGCTGCGCCTCGGCGACGCGGTCGCGGTGATGGACAACGGGCGCGTGGTGCACAGCGGCTCGATGGCGGCCTTCGCGGCCGATGCGCAACTGCAGCAGTCGCTGCTGGGACTCGCCCTATGAAAATCGAATTCGACTGGAAGCCGCTGCTGCTGGTGCCCGTCCTCGCGCTGGTCGCGCTGCCGCTCACGGGCTCGTTCTCGACCTGGCTCACGCTCACGGTCGCGGGGCTCGCGATGGGCATGATCATCTTCATCATCGCCTCGGGCCTCACCCTGGTGTTCGGCCTGATGGACGTGCTGAACTTCGGCCATGGCGTGTTCATCGCGCTGGGCGCCTTCGTGGCCAGCAGCGTGCTCGGCCTGATGGGCGACTGGACCGGCTCGCAGGAACTGTGGCGCAACCTGGTGGCGGTCTTCCCGGCCATGCTGGTCGCGATGGCGGTGGCCGGCGCGGTCGGCCTGGCCTTCGAGCGCTTCATCGTGCGGCCGGTCTACGGCCAGCACCTGAAGCAGATCCTCATCACGATGGGCGGCATGATCATCGGCGAGGAACTGATCAAGGTGATCTGGGGCCCGGCGCAGGTTCCGCTGCCGCTGCCCGAGGCGCTGCGCGGCTCGCTGCTGGTGGGCGACGCGGCGATCAGCAAGTACCGGCTGCTCGCGGTGGCGGTGGGCGTGGTGGTGTTCGGCCTGCTGGCCTGGACCCTGAGCCGCACCAAGATCGGCCTGCTGATCCGCGCGGGCGTGCAGGACCGCGAGATGGTCGAGTCGCTCGGCTACCGCATCGGCCGTTTGTTCGTCGGCGTGTTCGTGGTCGGCAGCGCGCTGGCCGGGCTGGGCGGCGTGATGTGGGGCCTGTTCCAGCAGAACCTGGTGCCGCAGATGGGCGCGCAGGTCAACGTGCTGATCTTCATCGTCATCATCATCGGCGGCCTGGGCTCCACCGGCGGCGCGCTGCTCGGTGCGCTGCTCGTCGGGCTGATGACCAACTACATCGGCTTCGTGCTGCCCACGCTCACGCAGTTCGCGAGCATCTTCCTGATGGTGGCGGTGCTGCTGTGGCGTCCGCAGGGCGTGTATCCGGTGGCGAACCGCTGAGGACCGAGCCATGTTCCTGAAACGACTCCTCTCCAACGACATGCCCCGGAGCCGCCTGCTGGCCGTGCTGCTGGTGGCGCTGTTCCTCGCACTGGCCTTCGCGCCCTTCCTGTTCCCGGGCGTGAAGGCGCTCAGCGTCGCGGCCAAGATCCTGGTGTTCGTCGTGCTGGTCGCGAGCTTCGACCTGCTCTTGGGCTACACGGGCATCGTGAGCTTCGCCCACACCATGTTCTTCGGCATCGGCGCCTACGGCATCGCGATCTCGGCCTCGCGGCTCGGGCCCGACTGGGGCGCGGTGCTGCTGGGCCTGGGCGCCTCGCTCGCGGTCTCGCTGGTGCTCTCGTTCGCCATCGGCCTGTTCTCGCTGCGGGTGCGCGCGATCTTCTTCGCGATGATCACGCTGGCCGTGGCCTCGGCCTTCCAGACCCTGGCCTCGCAGCTGTCGGACTTCACCGGCGGCGAGGACGGCCTGACCTTCAAGCTGCCCGAGCTGATCTCGCCGAGCTTCGAGTTCGCGGAGGAACCCTTCCTCGGCGTCTCGCTCGACGGGCGCCTGCTGTGCTACTACCTGCTGTTCGTGGCGGCCGTGGTGCTGGTGCTGGCGATGCTGCGCATCGTCAACTCGCCCTTCGGCCGCGTGCTGCAGGCGATCCGCGAGAACGAGTTTCGCGCCGAGGCGATCGGCTACCGCGTGGTGGTCTACCGCACCACGGCCGCGGTGCTGTCGGCGCTGTTCGCCACGCTGGCCGGCGCCATGCTCGCGATCTGGCTGCGCTACAACGGCCCCGACACCTCGCTGAGCTTCGAGATCATGGTCGACGTGCTGCTGATCGTGGTGATCGGCGGCATGGGCACGATCTACGGCGCGGCTATCGGCGCCGTGCTGTTCGTGGTCGCGCAGAGCTATCTGCAGGATCTGCTGCGCATGGGCAGCGAGGCCGCGAGCGGCCTGCCGTGGCTGGCGGCGCTGCTGTCGCCTGACCGCTGGCTGCTGTGGCTCGGCGTGCTGTTCGTGCTGTCCGTCTATTACTTCCCCACCGGCATCGTCGGCAAGCTGCGGGCCCGCCGCGCCAGCGCCGCGCGATGAGCGACCTCATGACTTCCCGCATCGTTCCTTCCTCCCACTACGCACGGCTCGCGGGCCGCGAGATCCACTGGCTCGACTGGCCCACGGCCGAACCCGACCCGCAGGTGCTGATCGCCTGGCACGGCCTGGCGCGCACCGGCCGCGACATGGACGAGCTGGCCGAGCACTTCGCCGCGCGCGGCTTCCGCGTGATCTGCCCCGACACCATCGGCCGCGGCCTGAGCCAGTGGAGCCCGCTGCCCGACGAGGAGTACCGGCTCGCGTTCTATGCGCAACTGGCCGAGGCGCTGTGCGACGAGCTGCAGCTCGAGCGCGTGCACTGGGTCGGCACCTCGATGGGTGGCGCGATCGGCACCGTCTGCGCCGCGGGCCTGTTCGCGTCGCGCATGAAGGCGCGCATTGCGAGCCTGGTGCTCAACGACAACGCGCCCGAGCTCGCACAGGCCGCGATCGAGCGCATCCGCGCCTATGCCGGCAACCCGCCGGCCTTCGACACGGTGAGCGAGCTCGAGACCTTCTTCCGTGGCGTCTACAAGCCCTATGGCTGGCTCAGCGATGCGCAGTGGCGCCGGCTCGCCGAGACCTCGACGCGCCGGCTGCCCGACGGCCGCGTCACACCGCACTACGACCCGGCCATGGTGCGCCAGTTCAGCACGCGTGAGGACGACTACCTGATCTGGCCGCACTACGACGCCATCGAGGCGCCGGTGCTGTGCCTGCGCGGCGCCGAGTCCGACCTGGTGCTGCCCGAGGTGGTCGAGGCCATGCGGCATCGCGGCCCGGGCGCGGCGGGACGGCTCGAGGTGGTCGAGATCCAGGGCTGCGGCCACGCGCCCGCGCTCAACGTGCCCGAACAACTGGAGTGCATCGAAGGGTTTATTCGCGCCGCCGGCCGCTGAGGGGACGGCGGCCTCCACAATCGCCGCCGGTCATCACCCACAGCAACACACAGAGGCATTCGCACCATGGCGCTTTCGATGTACGACATTTCCGTGCCGGTCTTCACCCGCGGGCTGGCCCAGCTCCGCCACGTGCTCGGCAAGGGCCTGGCCCATGCGCAGGCCAACGGCATCGATCCCTCGACCCTGGTCGATGCGCGCCTCGCGCCCGACATGCTCACGCTGGCCGGCCAGGTGCAGCGCGCGAGCGATGCCTGCAAGCTCGGCACCGCGCGCATCGCGGGCGTGACCGCGCCCAGCTTCCCCGACGAGGAGAAGAGCTACGACGAGCTGTTGGTGCGCATCGCGAAGACCGAGGAGTTCCTGCTCGGCGTGGACCGCGCGCAGATCGACGGCCACGAGGACCGCCCGGTGGTCATCACCGCGCGCGGCACCGAGGTGCATTTCACCGCGCAGCGCTACCTGTTGCAGTTCGCGCTGCCCAACTTCTTCTTCCACGCCACCACCGCCTACGACGTGCTGCGCAACGCCGGCGTGCCGGTGGGCAAGATGGACTATCTCGGCAAGTTCTGATGCCGCGAAGGGCGGCGGCCTTCACGCCGCCCGCATCGACCAGTGGCTCCACCCGGAGCCGCTCACCCTGCAGGGGCTGGCCGGCAAGGTGGTGCTGGTCGATTTCTGGACCTACTCCTGCATCCACTGCGTCCGCACGCTGCCGCACGTGGTGCGCTGGTACGAGAAGTACAGGGACCCGGGCTTCGTGGCGGTGGGCGTGCATTCGCCCGAGTTCGCCTACGAGAAGTCCACGCGCAACGTGCAGGACGCGATCCAGCGCTTCGGCATCCGCTACCCGGTGGCGCAGGACAACGGCTTCACCACCTGGAAGGCCTGCGACAAACTCAGCGGGTGTTCCAGCCCGCGAGATGCCGCTCGGCGATGTCGGCGAGCGCGTCGATCCAGGCCGGGCCGTCGTTAAGGCAGGGGATGTAGCTGAACTGCTCGCCGCCCGCATGCAGGAAGGCCTCGCGGCCTTCCATCGCGATCTCTTCGAGCGTTTCGAGGCAGTCGGCCGGGAAGCCGGGGCAGGCCACGTCGACGCGCTTCACGCCCGCGGCGCCGAGTTCGCGCAGCGTGGGTTCGGTGTAGGGCTCGAGCCACTTCGCCTTGCCGAAGCGCGACTGGAAGGTCACGCGGTACTGCGCGGGCGCGAGGCCCAGGCGCGCGGTGAGCAGGCGCGCGGTCTCGAGGCACTGCGATTGGTAGGGATCGCCGAGCTCGATGTTGCGCGCGGGAATGCCGTGGAAGCTCAGCAGCAGCACCTCGCCGCGGCCCTGGTCCTGCCAGTGCGCCTCGATGCGCCCTGCGAGCGCCGCGATGTAGCCGGGGTCGTCGTGGAACTGGTTGACGAAGCGGAACTCGGGCACGCTGCGCTGCGTGCGGCTCCAGTCGTTGACGGCGTCGATCACGCTCGCGGTGGTGGTGGCCGAGTACTGCGGATAGCCCTGCAGCACGAGCACGCGCTCGACACCCTCGTCCTGCAGCGCATCGAGCCGCGCGCCGATCGAGGGATTGGCATAGCGCATCGCGTCGCGCACCGCCACGCGGTGGCCGCGCCGGCTGAGCGTGTCGCCCAGGCGCTGCGCCTGCCGTTCGCTCCAGACCTTGAGCGGCGAGCCCTCGGGCAGCCAGATGCTCGCGTACTTGGCGGCCGACTTCGCGGGCCGCACGCGCAGGATGATGCCGTGCAGGATCGGCAGCCAGAGCAGGCGCGGGATCTCGACCACGCGCGGGTCGCCGAGGAAGTCCGCGAGATAGCTGCGCACGGCGCTGGCGGTGGGGGCATCGGGCGAACCGAGGTTGCACCAGAGGACGGCGGTGTTGCGGGGGGCGTTGCCGGGGACGGGCGAGGGACTTGGAGGCATGCGATATTCTCGGGCATGACTTCCGACCCCACGGTCCCCGCGAGCAGCGCGCCGCTCGATCTGAAGCGCATCAGCGCCATCACCCTCGACCTCGACGACACCCTCTGGCCGATCTGGCCGACCATCGAACGCGCGGAGGCCGTGCTGCATGCCTGGCTGTTGCGCGAGGCGCCGAAGACGGCCGCCTTGCTCGTCACGCCGGGCGTGCTGCGCGAACTGCGCGAAGCCACGGCCAAGGAGCGTTCCGACCTCGCGCACGACCTGAGCGCGCTGCGCCGCGAATCGATACGCACCGCGCTGCGCCGCGCGGGCGAGGACCCGGCGCTGGCCGATCCGGCCTTCGATGCCTTCTTCGCCGAACGCCAGCGCGTGACGCTCTACGACGATGCGCTGCCCGCGCTCAAGTGGCTCAGCGAACGCTATCCGCTGGTGGCGGTGTCGAACGGCAATGCCGACATCCACAAGACCGGCGTGGGGCGCTGGTTCCGCACCGCCTTCAATGCGCGCGCCTTCGGCAGCGGCAAGCCGCATGCGCCGATCTTCCGCGCGGCCGCGGCCTCGGTCGGCCTGCTGCCCAAGGACGTGCTGCACGTGGGCGACGATGCCGAGCTCGACGTGGTGGGCGCGCTCAATGCCGGCATGCAGGCGGCCTGGCTGGTGCGCGACGAGCGGCCCTGGGTGCATGGCGCGCGGCCGCAACTGATCGTGCCGAACCTGCACGCGCTGTGCGTGGCGCTCGGCGCTTGAGCCTTACCCGAAGACCGGGCGGAAGAAGCTGCGCTCGTAGCTGAGGAAGCAGCGCGTTTCCTCGGCATAGCGGAAGGCGGCCTGGCAGTCGGCGTCCTGCATCGAGTCGGCGCGGTACTGCTCGTAGGCCGCGAGGCTGGGAAAACTGAACATCGCGAGCGCCACGTTGCTGACGCCTTCGGAAGGCAGGAAGTAGCCGTGGTGCTGGCCGCCGAACTTCTCGACCAGCGGGATCCAGAGCTTGCCGTAGTGCTCGAACTCCTCGAGCTTGTAGGGGTCGACGATGTAGCGCAGGTAGCAGGTGACCATGGTGGGGTGAAGGGGGAGGGTGGGCCGTGAGGGCAATTTCCGCCGCGGCTGCGGCGAACGGGTGGCCCGACTATAGTTTTGCTTCCCCGGCCTGCGGCGCGAGCGCGCCGCGCGAAAGCTCCCCATGCATCTGTCCAACTGGCTCCTCTTCTGCGGCGTGACCCTGCTCGTCGCCTTCACGCCCGGCCCCGCGGTGCTGCTGGCGGTGTCGAACTCGATGTCCGTGGGCCCGCGCCGCGCGATGATCAGTTCGCTGGGCAATGCGACCGGGCTCTTCATGGTGTCGGCCGCCGCGATGGCCGGGCTGGGCGTGGTGCTCTCGACCTCGGCCCATGCCTTCATGGTGCTGAAGCTCGCGGGCGCGGCCTACCTGATCTACCTCGGCATCAAGCAGTGGCGCAGCCAGGGCAGCGTGTTCGCCGACCTGCAGGGTGCCTCGGCGGCGGGCTCGTCGCGTTCGAGCTGGCGCCTGTTCGGCCATGGCCTGACGGTGGCGCTGACCAATCCGAAGAGCATCCTGTTCTTCTCGGCGCTGTTCCCGCAGTTCCTCACGCCGGATGCGCCGATCGCCACCCAGTTCGCGGTGCTGACCACCACCTTCGCCGCGGCCTCGGTGCTGTCGCACGCCTTCTACGTGCTGCTCGCGCGCCTGCTGCGCAAGCAGCTGTCGGACCCGCGCCGCACGCGACTGTTCAACAAGGTCTCGGGTGGCGCCTTCGTGCTGCTGGGGCTGAGCCTGCTGCGGCTGCGCAACAAGACGGCCGCTTAATCCAGGCCGAAGCGCTCGCGCAGCGCGGCGCAGAAATCGGCCGTGCCGCTCAGCGAGAAGGCCAGGGTCTCGAAGCGCGCATCGTCGCGCGAGTGCTGCAGGTCATGGTCCCACGTCGCTCCTTCGTCGAGCGCGCCGCGCGCATCGGGAAAGGCGGCCTCGGCCCAGGCCAGCACACGATCGATCTCGGCTTGCACTTCGCCCACGCGCTCGGGCGCGACCGAGGCCATCGCATCGAAGCTGCCATGGCCATCGGCGTCCTCGCTGTAGTCGAAGTCGAGGTAGCGCAGCTCGGTGCTCATGCGGTCATCCTTGCCGCTGCCAGGCCGCTGAGCACCGCGCCCTCGAGCGTGGCGGGGTAGGGGCCTGCCACGTAGTCGCCGCAGGCCAGCAGGCCGGGCGCGATGGTCGCGGGCGGACGGGCCAGCCCGGGCGTGCAGGCAAAGGTCGCACGCTTCTCGACCACGGTCTGCACCACCTGCAGGCCGGCCTGGCCCAGTTGCGCGGCCGCCTGCGCGAGCGCCTGCGTCTCGAGCAGCTCGCGCGGCGTCTCGTTGGCGCTCACGACCATCGCGAGCACGCCCGGCAGGCCGCAGAGCCGGTCCTTGTCGAACACGAACTGGGCCGGTGCCGTGGCGGGGTCGCTGCGCAGGGCGAGCATCGGTTCGGCCAGCGGCGTGGCGCCGCGCAGGTAGATCGTGGCGATGGCCTCGAAGCGCAGTGCTTCGGTAGTCGCGCACCAGGCCTCGGCCGGCAGGCCGCTGGCGCGCACCAGCCGGGCGGCATCCCAGGGCGCGCTGGCCAGCACCACGCGGTCGAAGGCTTCGCCGTCGACGCGCCAGGCCTTCGCCTCGGGCGCGATCGAGCGCACGCGCTGGCCGATGCGCAGGCTTGCGGCATGCGCGCGCAGCCAGGCGAGCGCCGCGTCGGGCAGCAGCGCGCCGAGGTCGGCGCGCGGCAGCAGCAGGTCGGCGCCGCCGCTGCCGCTGAACAGCGCGTCGTGGAGCACGCGCAGGAAGACCTGGCCGCTCGATTGCGCGACGGGGGTGTTGAGCGCCGAGACGCACAGCGGCTCGATCAGCTCCTGCATCACGCGCGGCGTGAGGCCCGTGCAGAGCTCGGCCACGGTGGTGGAGGGGTCGCAGCGAAAGCCCTTGAAACGCCAGCCGATCGCGGTGCGCAGCAGCGCGGACTTGTCGCGCCAGGTCCAGCCGCGCGCCTGGAAGATGCCCGCCAGCAGGTCGAGCGGCGCGGGCAGCCGCGGCAGCTGCAGGCCGCCGCCATCGGCGAAGCGCAGCGACAGCGGCAGGCGCAGCAGCACGCGCTCGGGATCGACGCCGACATCGCGCATCAGCTGCAGCGTGGCGCTGTAGGCGCCGATCAGGATGTGCTGGCCGTTGTCGAGCGCCATGCCGTGCATGTCGTCGACGCGGCGCGCGCGGCCGCCAGCGTTGGGAGCGGCCTCGAACACGGTGACCGCGTGGCCCTGGCGCACGGCCTCGACCGCGCAGGCCAGGCCGGCCCAGCCGGCGCCGACGACCGCCAGCCTCACAGCCGGCCCAGCGCCTGCACCTTCCAGGCCAGCCACAGCTTGCGCACGGGCGTGAGGCTCACGCGCTGGTTCAGCACCTGGAAGTCGTCGCGCTCGATCTCGCGCAGCAGGGTGCGGTAGATGCTGGCCATCATCAGGCCGGGCTTCTGCGCGCGGCGGTCGGCCGCGGGCAGCAGCGCCAGCGCCTCGTCGTAGGCGGCATGGGCGCGCTGGGCCTGGAACTTCATCAGCGCGACGAAGCGCTCGGAATGCACGCGGTTGAGGATCTCGTGCGCCTTGACCTCGTGCTTCTGCAGGTCGTTGACCGGCAGGTAGATGCGACCGCGCAGGGCGTCCTCGCCCACGTCGCGAATGATGTTGGTGAGCTGCAGCGCGAGGCCGAGCTTGTGCGCGTAGGCGGTGGTCTGCGCCTCGGTCTGGCCGAAGATGCGCGCCGCCACCTCGCCCACCACGCCCGCCACCAGGTGGCAGTAGCGCGCGAGGCCGGGGAAGTCGAGGTAGCGGGTCTGCTCGAGGTCCATCTGGCAGCCCTCGATGACCTGGTCGAGCTGGCGTGCCTCGATGCCGTAGGCGGCCACGTGCGGCATCAGCGCCTGCATCACCGGATGGTGCGGCGTGCCCGCGAAGGCCTGGGCGATCTCGGTGCGCCACCAGGCGAGCTTGGTGGCGGCCACGCCGGGGTCGCTGACCTCGTCGACCACGTCGTCGACCTCGCGGCAGAAGGCGTAGAAGGCGGTGATGGCCGCGCGCCGCGGCTTGGGAAGGAACAGGAAGGCGTAATAGAAACTGCTGCCCGAGGCGGCGGCCTTGTCTTGCACGTATTGCTCGGGATTCATCGGGAGGGCGCTGCGTTCATGGGCCGTGATTGTCTCCGCATCCGCAGCGCCTTCCAGAGCAGCACGGGCGCATCGGCCTTGCCGATCGTGGGCCGCTGCGTGAAGGTGTCGAAGCCCAGGTCCTCGATCTTGTCGAGGATGCGCAGGCCGCCCTGCACGACCAGGCGCAGCTCCCAGCCGGCGCGTCCCGGCAGGCGGTGCACCAGCGGCGCGCCCTGCTGCATCAGCTCGCGGGCCCAGAACGACACCACCGAGATCAGGTTGATGGCCTCCTGCGGCGGCGGGTACGCGGGCGACAGCGGCGCGAACACCTTGAAGTGCTGGCGCGTGAAGCCGCGCCGGGCGCAGTCGGTCAGCGGGAAGTAGAAGCGCCCGCGCGGCAGGTCCACGCTCGGGTCCTGCCAGAAATTGATGAGCTGCAGCGCGCTGCAGATGGCGTCGCTCTGCGCGAGCGAGGGCGCGTCGTTGACGCCGTACAGGTGCAGCAGCAGCCGGCCCACGGGGTTGGCCGAGCGGCGGCAGTAGTCGAGCAGCTCCTCGCGGTCGGCGTAGTCGCTGCCGTCGCGGGTCTTCACGATGTCCTGCATGAAGGCGTCGAGCAGGTCGGCCAGCAGCGTCTCGGGCAGGCCGAAGGTTTCGATGTTGTGGGCCAGCGGGCCGAACACGCCGGCCCAGGGCCCGGCCGGATCGACCCGGCCCTGCGCCGCATCGGCCAGCGCGGCGCGGTAGGCGTGCAGCTCGGCCAGCCGCTGCGCGGGCGTGGCCTGGCCCTCGTCGGCGATGTCGTCGGCCGTGCGCGCGAAGTGGTAGATGGCCGCGATCGGCGCGCGCAGCCGCGGCGGGCACAGCCACGAGGCCACGGGAAAATTCTCGTAGTGCGTCGGGGCGGCGGCGGCGTGGGGGGGAGGGGGCGTCTGGGACACGCTGCGATTGTCAACCAGCGCGGCTATGCTCCCGGCGTCCCCACTCCCGATTCTTGCTCCCATGAATGCACCGGCCAGGACTTCCACCGCGCAAGGCGACGCGGCGCACCCGGCCGGCAAGGGCCTGGTCGTGATCGCGGCGCTCGGCGTCGTGTTCGGCGACATCGGCACCTCGCCGCTGTACGCCTTCAAGGAAACCCTGAATCCCGAGCACGGCGTGCCGTTCTCGCCCGACGCGGTGCTGGGCCTGCTGTCGCTGATCTTCTGGGGCCTCCTGTTCGTGGTGACGCTCAAGTACGTGGTGTTCGTGCTGCGCGCCGACCACGACGGCGAGGGCGGCATCCTGGCGCTGCAGGCGCTGGCGCGCAATGCCGCCGCGCGCATCGGCGCGAAGCCCTGGCTCGGCCACCTGATCGGGCTGCTGGGCCTGGTGGGCGCGGCCATGTTCTACGGCGACAGCCTGATCACGCCCGCGATCTCGGTGCTGTCGGCGGTCGAGGGGCTGGAGGTGCGCGCGCCGATGCTCGAGCGCGCGGTGCTGCCGATCACGGTGGTGATCCTGATCGCGCTGTTCGCGGTGCAGAAGAAGGGCACGGGCGCGGTCGGCAAGGTGTTCGGGCCGGTGATGCTGCTGTGGTTCGTGGTGATCGGCGTGGCCGGGCTGCTGCAGGTGCTGGCCCAGCCGCAGGTGCTGGCGGCGCTCGATCCGCGGCGTGCCGTGCTGTTCCTGGTCGAGCACCGGCTGCAGTCGCTGGCCGTGCTGGGCGCGGTGTTCCTGGCCTTCACCGGCGGCGAGGCGCTCTACGCCGACATGGGCCACTTCGGCGCGCGGCCGATCCGGCTCGCGTGGCTCTTCATCGCGCTGCCGGGGCTGGTGCTCAACTACTTCGGCCAGGGCGCGCTGGTGCTGGCCAATCCGGCGGCGATCGACAACCCGTTCTTCCGGCTCTTTCCGGCCTGGGGCGTGCTGCCGATGGTGCTGCTGGCCGCGATGGCGACGGTGATCGCCTCGCAGGCCGTGATCTCGGGCGCCTTCTCGCTCACGGCGCATGCGATGCGCATGGGCTACCTGCCGCGCATGCGCGTGATCCAGACCTCGGGCACGGCCATCGGCCAGATCTACGTGCCGACCGTCAACTGGCTGCTGATGGTGGGCGTGCTGCTGCTGGTGCTGGGCTTCCGCAGCTCGAGCGCGCTGTCGGCGGCCTACGGCATCGCGGTGTCGATCACCATGGTCACGACCACCCTGCTGGCCGGCATCGTGGCCTGGGGGCTGTGGCGCTGGAACAAGCCGGCGGTGGCGCTGGGCGTGGCGGCCTTCGCGGCTGTCGACCTGACCTTCGTGGTCGCCAACAGCCTCAAGGTGGCCGAGGGCGGCTGGCTCACGCTGGCGGTGGCGGCGGGCGTGATGCTGCTGTTCACCACCTGGGCCAAGGGGCGGCGCCTGGGGCTGGACGCGGCCGCGGCCGAGAGCCTGCCGCTGCGGCCCTTCTTCGAGTCGCTGGCCCACCACATGCCGCACCGGGTGCAGGGCACGGCGGTGTTCCTCAACGTCGACGTGACCTCGGTGCCGCATGCGCTGCTGCACAACCTCAAGCACAACCAGGTGCTGCACGAGCAGGTGATCGTGCTGCGCGTGCTGCCCTGCGACACGCCGCGCGTCGACGCGCGCCTGCGCATCGAGGCCGAGTCGCTGATGACCGGCATCTGGGTCGTGACCGCGCGCCACGGCTTCATGGAGCGGCCCGACGTGCCCGAGTTCATCCGCATCCTGGCCTACCAGAAGACGCTGGCGATCGACTCGATGAAGACCTCGTACTTCGTCTCGCGCGCCTCGGTGGGCGAGGAGAACCTGCCCGGCCTCAACCCGATCCGGCGCGCGCTGTTCGGCTGGCTGCAGCGCAACGCGGGGCGCGCCTCGGATTACTTCGAGCTGCCCGACAACCGGCTGGTGGAAATGGGCCAGCGGACCTGAGCACGGGGCGGGCGCCGGCGCTACTGACCGGCGGGTAATTGACAGCGGTTCACGTTTACCCTAGATTACTAACCGGTGGGTCATTAAAGACCCGGTTCGTTCCTTCCAGGGTGTCTCATGACCGCCTCCCAATCCATCTTCTCGCTCGACCGCGCGGCCGCCTGGCTGCTGGTTCCCGCCCTCGTGGCCCTGGCCGGCTGCTCGCCGTCCAAACCCGCGGAGGAACCGGTCCGCGCGGTCAAGCTGGTGACCGTGGGCACCAGCGCCTACGACGCCCAACCCGAGTTCTCGGCCGAGGTGCGGGCGCGCGTCGAGTCGCGCCTGGGCTTTCGCGTGGCGGGCAAGATCACGCGCCGCCAGGCCGAGCTCGGCCAGCGCGTGCAGGCGGGCCAGGTGCTGGCCCAGCTCGATCCGCAGGACTACCGGCTGGCCGCCGAAGCGGCGCGCGCCCAGCAGGCCGCGGCGCTGACCAACCGCGACCTGGCCGCGGCCGATCTCAAGCGCTACCGCGAGCTGCGCGAGCAGAACTTCATCAGCGGCGCCGAGCTCGAGCGCCGCGAATCGACCTGGAAGGCGGCGCAGGCGCAGCTCGAGCAGGCCCAGGCCCAGCTCTCGTCGCAGGGCAACCAGGCCGCCTACACGACGCTGGTGGCCGACGTGGCCGGCGTCATCACCGCCATCGAGGCCGAGCCGGGCCAGGTGGTGCAGGCCGGCACGCCGGTGGTGCGGATCGCGCAGGACGGCGCGCGCGACGTGGTGTTCGCGGTGCCGGAAGACCGCGCGGGCCTGATCAAGCCCGGCTCGGCAGTCGCGGTGCGCGGCTGGTCGGGCGGCGAGGAACTGCAGGGCCAGGTGCGCGAGGTGGCGGCCAGCGCCGATGCCGTGACCCGCACCTTCACCGTGAAGGTGGCGATCGATGCCGCCAGCGCGCCCGCGCTCGGCGCCACCGTCTATGCGCGGCCGCAGGCGCTCGCGCGCGGCGGCCCGGCCGTCGTCAAGCTGCCGACCAGCGCGCTGCGCCAGGAAGGCAAGGGCACGGCCGTGTGGGTGCTCGACAAGTCGACCATGACGGTGCGCTCGCAGCCGGTGCAGGTGGCGACCGCCGACGGCAACGAGGCCGTGATCGGCGCCGGCGTCACGCCCGGCATGCAGGTGGTGGTGGCGGGGGTGCACGTGCTGTCGCCGGGCCAGAAGGTCACGATCTACCAGCCGCGTGAAGTGGCGGCCGGCGGTGCGGACGCGGGCGGTGCCACGCAGGGCGTCGCGCCCGTGGCCGCCGGCCAGAAGGAGATCGCAGCGGGTGCCGGCAAATGAGCGGCGCTGACAAGGCGACGCACGGCACCGAGCCGGCCGGCCGCGCGGGCGGCTTCAATCTCTCGAAATGGGCGCTCGACCACGCGCCGCTCACGCGCTACCTGATGCTGGTGCTGATGCTGCTGGGCGCCTTCGCCTACTTCCAGCTCGGGCAGGACGAGGATCCGCCCTTCACCTTCCGCGCGATGGTGGTGCGCACCTACTGGCCCGGCGCCACCGCGCAGCAGGTGGCCGAGCAGGTCACCGACAAGCTCGAGCGCACGCTGCAGGAGGCACCGTACGCCGACAAGATCCGCAGCTACTCCAAGCCCGGCGAGTCGCAGATCATCTTCCAGATCAAGGACTCCTCGAAGGCGAGCGAGGTCGCCAACGTCTGGTACACAGTGCGCAAGAAGATCGGCGACATGCGCGGCACCCTGCCCGCGGGCGTGCAGGGGCCGTTCTTCAACGACGACTTCGGCGACGTCTACGGCGTGATCTACGCCCTCGAGAGCGAGGGCTTCACCTACGCCGAGCTCAAGACCCTGGCCGACGACGTGCGCCAGCAGCTGCTGCGCGTGAAGGACGTGGCCAAGGTCGACCAGTTCGGCGTGCAGGACGAGAAGGTCTTCATCGAGATCTCGCAGAAGCGCCTGGCGCAACTGGGCCTCGACTTCAACGCCGTGCTGCAGCAGCTCGGCTCGCAGAACGCCATCGAGAGCGCCGGCACGATCCAGTCGCCGCTCGACGTGGTGCAGGTGCGCGTGGGCGGCCAGTTCACCAGCGTCGACCAGCTGCGCGAGATGCCGATCCGCGGCAGCTCGGGCAACCAGCTCAAGCTCGGCGACATCGCCGAGATCCGCCGCGGCTACATCGATCCACCCTCGGTCAAGGTGCACCACCAGGGCAAGGAAGTGATCGCGCTCGGCGTGTCGATGACCAAGGGCGGCGACATCATCGCGCTGGGCAAGGCGCTGCGCGCGGCCACCGCGAGCATCGACAAGCAGCTGCCGCTGGGCGTGAAGCTCGCGCAGGTGCAGGACCAGCCGGTCGCCGTGGCGAGCTCGGTCAACGAGTTCGTGCGCGTGCTGATCGAGGCCGTGGCCATCGTGCTCGCGGTCAGCATCATCTCGCTGGGCCTGCACAAGGGCGGGCGCTTCGGCTGGTACATCGACATGCGTCCGGGCCTGGTGGTGGCGATCACCATCCCGCTGGTGCTGGCCGTGACCTTCCTGGCGATGAACTACTTCGGCATCGGGCTGCACAAGATATCGCTGGGCTCGCTGATCATCGCGCTGGGCCTCTTGGTGGACGACGCGATCATCGCGGTCGAGATGATGGTGCGGAAGATGGAGGAGGGCTACGACAAGGTCCGCGCCGCCACCTTCGCCTACGACGTGACGGCCAAGCCCATGCTCACCGGCACGCTGATCACCGCCGCGGGCTTCCTGCCGATCGGCATCGCCAAGTCGGTGACCGGCGAATACACCTTCGCGATCTTCGCCGTGACGGTGATCGCGCTGGTGCTGTCGTGGATCGTCTCGGTGTACTTCGTGCCGTACCTGGGCACCTTGCTGCTCAAGGTGAAGCCCCATGACCCCGAGGCACCGCCGCACGAGCTGTTCGACACGCCGTTCTACAACGCCTTCCGCCGCGCGGTGAACTGGTGCGTGCAGCATCGCTGGCTGACCATCGGCGCCACCGTGCTGATCTTCGCGCTCGGCATCGTCGGCATGGGCAAGGTGCAGCAGCAGTTCTTCCCCGACTCGAGCCGGCCCGAGATCCTGGTCGACATCTGGTTCCCCGAAGGCACCTCGTTCCAGGCCAACGAGGAAGTGGCGAAGCGGGTCGAGCAGCGCATCCTCAAGGAAGCCGGCGTGAAGACCGTCAGCACCTGGATCGGCTCGGGCGTGCCGCGCTTCTACCTGCCGCTGGACCAGGTGTTCCCGCAGTCCAACGTCTCGCAGCTGATCGTGCTGGCGAGTGACCTCAAGGTGCGCGAGACGCTGCGGCTGTCGCTGCCCGGCCTGCTGGCGCAGGAATTCCCCGAGGTGCGCGGCCGCGTGAAGCTGCTGCCCAACGGGCCGCCGGTGCCGTACCCGGTGCAGTTCCGCGTGATCGGCACCGACCCGACGCAACTGCGCGCGCACGCCGACGAGGTCAAGGCCGTGCTGCGCGAGAACGCCAACATGCGCGGCGTGAACGACAACTGGAACGAGTCGGTGAAGGTGATCCGCCTCGAGGTCGACCAGGCCAAGGCGCGCGCGCTCGGCGTCACCAGCCAGGCCATCGCGCAGGCCTCGCGCACCATGTTCAGCGGCACCACCGTGGGCCAGTACCGCGAGAACGACCTGCTGATCGACATCGTGCTGCGCCAGTCGGCCGACGAGCGCGAAGCGATCTCGGACATCGGCAACGCCTACCTGCCGACGGCCTCGGGCCGCTCGATCCCGCTGACGCAGATCGCCAGGCCGGTGTTCACCTGGGAGCCGGGCGTGATGTGGCGCGAGAACCGCGACTACGCGATCACCGTGCAGGGCGACGTGACCGAGGGCCTGCAGGGCGCGACCGTGACCGACCAGCTGCTGCCGAAGCTGCGCGAGCTCGAGGCCGGCTGGCACGCGGCCGGGCAGGGCGCCTACCGCATCGAGGTGGCGGGTGCGGTGGAGGAGAGCAGCAAGGGCTCGGCCTCCATCGTGGCCGGCGTGCCGATCATGCTGTTCCTGGTGTTCACGCTGCTGATGCTGCAGCTGCACAGCTTCAGCCGCTCGCTGCTGGTGTTCATCACCGGCCCCATGGGCATCGCCGGCGTGGCCGGTGCGCTGCTGCTGCTGAACCGGCCCTTCGGCTTCGTCGCGCTGCTCGGCGTGATCGCGCTGATGGGGATGATCCAGCGCAACGCCGTGATCCTGATCGACCAGATCGAGCACGACCGCGCGGCCGGCGTGCCGGCCTGGGACGCCATCGTCGAGTCGGCCGTGCGCCGCCTGCGTCCGATCGTGCTGACCGCCGCGGCCGCCGTGCTGGCGATGATCCCGCTCTCGCGCAGCGTGTTCTGGGGGCCGATGGCGGTCGCCATCATGGGCGGGCTGATCGTGGCGACCGTGCTGACCTTGCTGGCGCTGCCGGCGATGTACGCGGCGGCGTTCCGCGTGAAGCGCGACGAGGCGCCGCCGCCGGCACCGCAGCGCGCCGGCGCCCTGCCGGGCCCCCAGGCGGCCTGAGCGGGCGGATGCAGGGTTGGTCCCGCCCCGCCGGGCCGCGAACTCCGCGCCGAGGAGAAGCCGGGAGCCTTCCGGTTTCGACTAAAATGCGCGGTTGACCGATTTCGAGCGGACGGTCTTGGACTGCCGGGTTCTTCCCGGCGCCCAGGCCGTCCGCTTTTGCATTCACCTGAAAAAGGCAAAAGCGCGGGTGGCGAAATTGGTAGACGCACCAGGTTTAGGTCCTGACGTTCGCAAGAACGTGCCGGTTCGAGTCCGGCCCCGCGCACCAGCCAATCCCTCACTAGGAAGAAGTTCATGACCGTGACCGTTGAAACCCTCGAGAAGCTCGAACGCAAGATCACGCTGACCCTGCCGGTCGGCATCATCCAGTCCGAAGTCGATTCGCGCCTCAAGAAGCTCGCGCGCACCGTCAAGATGGACGGCTTCCGTCCCGGCAAGGTGCCGATGAACGTCGTGGCCCAGCGCTATGGCTACTCGGTGCAGTTCGAGGTCATGAACGACAAGGTCGGCGAGGCCTTCTCGCAGGCCGCCAACGAAGCCAAGCTGCGCGTGGCCGGCCAGCCCCGCATCACCGAGAAGGAAGGCGCGCCCGAAGGCGAACTGTCCTTCGACGCCGTGTTCGAGGTGTTCCCCGAAGTCAAGATCAACGACCTGTCGGGCGCCGAAGTCGAGAAGCTGTCGGCCGAAGTGGGCGACGACGCGATCGACAAGACGCTGGACATCCTGCGCAAGCAGCGCCGCACCTTCGCGCAGCGCGCGCAGGATGCCGTGGCCCAGGACGACGACCGCGTGACCGTCGACTTCGAAGGCAAGATCGACGGCGAGCCCTTCCAGGGCGGCAGGGCCGAGGACTTCCAGTTCGTGGTCGGCGAAGGCCAGATGCTCAAGGAATTCGAAGACGCCGTGCGCGGCATGAAGGCCGGCGACAGCCGCACCTTCCCGCTGTCGTTCCCGGCCGACTACCACGGCAAGGACGTGGCCGGCAAGCAGGCCGACTTCCTCGTGACGCTGAAGAAGATCGAAGCCTCGCACCTGCCCGAAGTCAACGAGCAGCTCGCCAAGTCGCTCGGCATCGCCGAAGCCACGGTCGAAGGCCTGCGCGCCGACATCAAGAAGAATCTCGAGCGCGAGGTCAAGTTCCGCCTGCTGGCGCGCAACAAGAACGCCGTGATGGACGCGCTGGTGGCCAACGCCGAGCTCGACCTGCCCAACGCCAGCGTGCAGTCCGAAGTCAACCGCATGATCGAAGGCGCGCGCGCCGAGCTCAAGCAGCGCGGCATCAAGGACGCCGACAAGGCCCCGATCCCCGAGGAAGTGTTCCGTCCCCAGGCCGAGCGCCGCGTGCGCCTGGGCCTGGTGGTCGCCGAGCTGGTGCGTGCCAACAACCTGCAGGCCAAGCCCGAGCAGATCAAGGCCCACATCGACGAGCTCGCCTCGAGCTACGAGAAGCCGGCCGACGTGGTGCGCTGGTACTTCAGCGACAACAACCGCCTGGCCGAAGTCGAGGCCGTGGTGATCGAGAACAACGTGACCGATTTCGTGCTCGGCAAGGCCAAGGTCGCCGAGAAGTCGGTGTCGTTCGACGAACTGATGGCGCAGCAGCAACAGGCCTGATCGCCGCCTCGGCCCGGGACGCCATGGGGCTTGTGCTTTGCGGCACGAGCCCCATTTCACTCAGGCGTACAGTTCAGATTGACGACAGCGAACGAACCCTTCTCCGGAGCAAATTCATGAGCGCACAGGAAATCCAAGGCCTCGGCATGGTCCCGATGGTCATCGAGCAATCGGGCCGTGGCGAACGGTCCTACGACATCTACTCGCGGCTCCTCAAGGAACGCATCATCTTCCTGGTGGGCGAGGTCAACGACCAGACCGCCAACCTCGTGGTGGCCCAGCTGCTGTTCCTCGAGAGCGAGAACCCCGACAAGGACATCTCGTTCTATATCAACTCGCCGGGCGGCAGCGTCACGGCCGGCATGGCGATCTACGACACCATGCAGTTCATCAAGCCCGAGGTCTCGACCCTGTGCGTGGGCTTCGCGGCCAGCATGGGTGCGTTCCTGCTCGCGGCCGGTGCCAAGGGCAAGCGCTTCTCGCTGCCCAACTCGAAGATCATGATCCACCAGGTGCTCGGCGGCGCCCGCGGTCAGGCCACCGACATCGAGATCCATGCGCGCGACATCCTGCGCACCAAGGACCAGATGAACCGCATCCTGGCCGAGCGCACCGGCCAGCCGCTGGACAAGGTCAAGTCCGATACCGAGCGCGATTACTTCCTGACGGCCGACGAGGCCAAGGACTACGGCCTGGTCGACCAGGTCATCGCCAAGCGCCCCTGAGGAGGGGCCCGGCGCTCTGGCGTCACGACGCCGGCGGCGCCAAAAAGGCAACAACGGCGTTTTCCACACGGGAAACGCCGTTTTTGTTTCGTTATCATTGTCCAAACCCGTTACGAGGCACCTGTCCATGGCCGAGAAAAAAGGCACTTCCAGCGAAAAAACGCTCTACTGCTCGTTCTGCGGCAAAAGCCAGCACGAGGTGAAGAAGCTGATCGCGGGTCCTTCGGTCTTCATCTGCGACGAGTGCATCGATCTCTGCAACGAGATCATCCGCGACGAACTGCCCGCGGGCGAGGAAGCGCGCGATGCGCGCAACGACCTGCCCACGCCGCTCGAGATCAAGACCAACCTCGACAACTACGTGATCGGCCAGGAGCCGGCCAAGCGCATGCTGTCGGTGGCCGTCTACAACCACTACAAGCGCCTGCGCCACAAGGAAAAGGCCAAGGGCGAGGACGTGGAGCTCAGCAAGAGCAACATCCTGCTGATCGGCCCCACGGGCTCGGGCAAGACGCTGCTGGCGCAGACGCTGGCGCGCCAGCTCGACGTGCCCTTCGTGATGGCCGACGCCACCACGCTGACCGAGGCCGGCTACGTCGGCGAGGACGTCGAGAACATCATCCAGAAGCTGCTGCAGAGTTGCAATTACGAGGTCGAGCGCGCGCAGCGCGGCATCGTCTACATCGACGAGATCGACAAGATCTCGCGCAAGTCCGACAACCCCTCGATCACGCGCGACGTGTCGGGCGAGGGCGTGCAGCAGGCGCTGCTCAAGCTCATCGAAGGCACCATGGCCAGCGTGCCGCCGCAGGGCGGGCGCAAGCACCCGAACCAGGACTTCCTGCAGATCGACACGACCAACATCCTGTTCATCTGCGGCGGTGCGTTCGCGGGCCTCGAGAAGGTGATCGAGAACCGCACCGAGGCCTCGGGCATCGGCTTCGGCGCCAGCGTCAAGAGCAAGGCCCAGCGCAGCCTCACCGAGGTGTTCCGCGAGGTCGAGCCCGAGGACCTGATCAAGTTCGGCCTGATCCCCGAACTCGTGGGCCGCATGCCCGTGGTGGCCTCGCTGGCCGAGCTCAGCGAGGACGCGCTGGTGCAGATCCTCACCGAGCCCAAGAACGCCGTGGTCAAGCAGTTCACCAAGTTGCTGCAGATGGAGGGCGTGGACCTCGAGATCCGTCCCGCCGCCCTCAAGGCGATCGCGCGCAAGGCCCTGGCCCGCAAGACCGGCGCGCGCGGCCTGCGTTCGATCCTCGAACAGTCGCTGATCGACACGATGTTCGAGCTGCCCAATGCCACCAACGTCGACAAGGTCGTGGTCGAGGAATCGACCATCGACGAGAACAAGCCCCCGCTGCTCGTGTACCGCGAGGCAGCCAAGAAGGCCTGAGTGACTCCCGCGCCGGCTCTTCCCCCCGAGATGCCCGGCGTCTTCGACAAAGACTGCGGCCGCGGGCTTGAAATGCCCGTGTCGCCGTCCATCTTTGCTTGATCAATCAAAGGATATCCATGTCCGGTCATACCCCTCTGCCCGCCGACGCCATCGACCTGCCGCTGCTGCCGCTGCGCGATGTCGTCGTGTTCCCCCATATGGTGATCCCGCTGTTCGTGGGGCGCCCCAAGAGCATCAAGGCGCTCGAGCTGGCCATGGAGGCCGAGCGCCGCATCATGCTGGTGGCCCAGAAGGCCGCCGCCAAGGACGAGCCCTCGGTCGAGGACATGTTCGAGGTCGGCTGCGTCTCGACCATCCTGCAGATGCTCAAGCTGCCCGACGGCACGGTGAAGGTGCTGGTCGAAGGCCAGCAGCGCGCCCGCGTGAACCGCATCGATGACGGCGAGACCCACTTCTCGGCCAACGTGACGCCGGTGGCGGCGCCCGAGGGCGGCGAGAAGGGTACCGAGGTCGAGGCGCTGCGTCGCGCGGTGATGCAGCAGTTCGACCAGTACGTGAAGCTCAACAAGAAGATTCCGCCCGAGATCCTGACCTCGATCTCGAGCATCGACGATCCGGGCCGCCTGGCCGACACGATCGCCGCGCACCTGCCGCTCAAGCTCGACAACAAGCAGGCGGTGCTCGACCTCGACGACACCAAGGCACGGCTGGAGAACCTGTTCGGCCAGCTCGAGCGCGAGGTCGACATCCTCAACGTCGACAAGAAGATCCGCGGCCGCGTGAAGCGCCAGATGGAGAAGAACCAGCGCGACTTCTACCTCAACGAGCAGGTCAAGGCGATCCAGAAGGAGCTCGGCGAAGGCGAGGAGGGCGCGGACATCGAGGAGATCGAGAAGAAGATCAAGCTCGCCAAGATGCCCAAGGACGCGCTCAAGAAGGCCGAGGGCGAGCTCAAGAAGCTCAAGCTGATGTCGCCCATGTCGGCCGAAGCCACCGTGGTGCGCAACTACATCGACGTGCTGGTGGGCCTGCCCTGGGCCAAGCGGACCAAGATCAAGCACGACCTCGCGAATGCCGAGGCGGTGCTCAACGCCGACCACTACGGCCTCGAGAAGGTCAAGGACCGCATCCTCGAGTACCTCGCGGTGCAACAGCGTGTCGACAAGGTCAAGGCGCCGATCCTGTGCCTCGTGGGCCCGCCGGGCGTGGGCAAGACCTCGCTCGGGCAGTCGATCGCCAAGGCGACCGGCCGCAAGTACACCCGCATGGCGCTCGGCGGCATGCGCGACGAAGCCGAGATCCGCGGCCACCGCCGCACCTACATCGGCGCGCTGCCGGGCAAGGTGCTGCAGGGGCTCAGCAAGATCGGCACGCGCAATCCGCTGTTCCTGCTCGACGAGATCGACAAGCTGGGCACCGACTTCCGCGGCGACCCGTCGAGCGCGCTGCTCGAGGTGCTCGATCCCGAGCAGAACCACACCTTCGGCGACCACTACGTGGAAGTCGACTTCGACCTGAGCGACGTGATGTTCGTCGCCACCTCGAACTCGATGAACATCCCGCCGGCGCTGCTGGACCGCATGGAAGTCATCCGCCTCTCGGGCTACACCGAGGACGAGAAGACCAACATCGCGATCAAGTATCTGCTGCCCAAGCAGCTGAAGAACAACGGCGTGAAGGAAGAGGAACTGCTCGTCACCGAGGAGGCCGTGCGCGACATCGTGCGCTACTACACGCGTGAAGCGGGCGTGCGTTCGCTCGAGCGCGAGCTCTCGAAGATCTGCCGCAAGGTGGTCAAGGGCCTGCTGCTCAAGCAGATGACGCCCAAGGTCACGGTCACCGGCGAGAACCTCAACGACTTCCTCGGCGTGCGCAAGTTCACCTTCGGCCTGGCCGAGAAGCAGAACCAGGTCGGCCAGGTGGTCGGCCTCGCATGGACCGAGGTCGGCGGCGACCTGCTGACGATCGAGGCCGTGACCATGCCCGGCAAGGGCGTGATCAGCCGCACCGGTTCGCTGGGCGACGTGATGAAGGAATCGGTCGAGGCAGCGCGCACCGTGGTGCGCAGCCGCTCGCGCCGCCTCGGCATCAAGGACGAGGTGTTCGAGAAGCGCGACATCCACATCCACGTGCCCGACGGCGCCACGCCCAAGGACGGCCCGAGCGCGGGCGCGGCGATGACCACGGCCTTCGTGTCGGCCCTCACGGGCATCCCGGTGCGCGCCGATGTGGCGATGACCGGCGAGATTACGCTGCGCGGCGAGGTCACGGCCATCGGCGGCCTGAAGGAGAAGCTGCTGGCGGCCCTGCGCGGCGGCATCAAGACGGTGCTGATCCCCGAGGAGAACGCCAAGGACCTGCAGGACATTCCCGAGAACGTGAAGAACGGCCTCGAGATCGTGCCGGTCAAGTGGATCGACAAGGTGCTCGAGATCGCGCTCGAGAAGCAGCCCACGCCGCTGTCCGACGAAGAGGTCGCGGCCTCGGCGGCGGCCGTGGCCGAGCTCGCGAAGCAGCGCGAGTCGCGGGCGTCGGAAGGCTCGGTCAAGCACTGAACGACACGATCATGAAATTCGGGGGGCGCAGCTTGCGAAACCCCGAAAATCTGGTCTATAATTCAAGGCTCGAAACGCGGGAATAGCTCAGTTGGTAGAGCGCAACCTTGCCAAGGTTGAGGTCGAGAGTTCGAGACTCTTTTCCCGCTCCAGTTTTGAAAAAGGGAAGCATCAGCTTCCCTTTTTTTCGCTAGTTCGATTTCGTTTTTCTGCGTGGCGCGATAGCAAAGCGGTTATGCAACGGATTGCAAATCCGTCTAGTCCGGTTCGACTCCGGATCGCGCCTCCACACTTCTCCCGTTGAATCCAGCGTCGATACACCAGGCCCCGCCAACCATGTTGACGGGGCTCGTTTCGTTTGGGGTATCGTCGTCATTCAACCCGGGGCCCGGATGGTGAAATTGGTAGACACATCGGACTTAAAATCCGCCGCTTCCTTAATCGGGGCATACGGGTTCGACCCCCGTTCCGGGCACCACATCTAACAAGGGAGCATTCAATGCCTCGCTACAACGCTCCATTCGAAATTCATGTGCATGGCGACGTGGCCCTGCGTTCGGACGTCGGTTTCGACCAGATCCAGGAAGCGCTGAAGCCGCTGTGGAAATACGCGGGCGCCAAGTCGCTCGCCGACGGCGCCGCCAGCTCCTACGAGGAAGAACCGGGTATCCGCTTCGAGCCCAAGGACCACATGCTCCAGATGTGCTGGACCGTGGCCGGCGACGAGGACTTCCGCCAGGCGCTCGACGAGATGTGCATGGCCCTGAACGAACTCTCCGAGCGCGGCGCGGCCATCGAGGTCACCTTCTACGACACCGATTTCGACGAGGAAGAGGGCGACCCCGACGAGGAGTCGCGCGACGACTTCGTGATGCTGTTCGTGGGCCCGAATCCGGCCGCGATCATGCAGGTGCAGCGCGACCTGCTGGTCGAGGACGTGGTGAACCTGATGGAGCGTCACTTCGACGGTTCCGAACTCGGGGGCGTGGTGGCCGAGATCGACCGCCTTTTCAGCGACCGCTTCGATGCGCTGGTGAACTCGCTCGAGATCGGCAAGCGCCCGCGCGGTACCGGCGGTACCGGTGGCGGCGGCGGCAGCGGCCATGGCGGTGGACGCCGCCCGCGCCACCTGCACTGAGCGCCACACGCCTGCCACGCGGCGCCACCACCATCCGCCGCATGGCAGCGCTCTTTCCTTCTTCCGCCCTCAACGCCGGCGTGCGCAAGCGCGAGGTGTTCGGCTGGGCCATGTACGACTTCGCCAACTCGGGCTACACGACCGTGGTCATCACGGCCGTGTTCGCCGCCTACTTCGTGGGCGGCATCGCCAAGGGCGCATCCTGGGGCCCGTTCGCCTGGACCGTGGCGCTCAGCATCTCCTATGCGATCGTGATGTTCACGATGCCGGCCCTCGGCGCCTGGGCCGACCTGCGCGCGGCCAAGAAGCGGCTGCTGGTCATCACCACCGTGGGCTGCGTGATCGGCACCGCGGCGCTGGCGCTCTCGCCGCGCTTCTCGGGCGCCACCGGCGTGGCCGTCGCCATGCTGCTGATCGTGGTGTCGAACACCTTCTATTCCTACGGCGAGTCGCTGACCGGCGCCTTCCTGCCCGAGCTCGCGACGCCCGAGGGCATGGGCAAGGTCAGCGGATGGGGCTGGGCCTTCGGCTATGTCGGCGGCATGCTTGCGCTGGGCCTGTGCCTGGCCTACGTGCTTTGGTCGCAGGCGCACGGCTTGCCGGCCTCGCACTTCGTGCCGGTGACGATGCTGATCACCGCCGCGATCTACGGCACGGCCGCCTGCGCCACCTTCGCGCTGCTGCCCGAGCGCGCAAGGCCCAGCGCGCAAGCCCTCGGCGACGCCAGGGCGCCGGGCGCCTGGCAACAGCTGCGCTCCACCTTCCGTCAGGCGCGCGCCTACCGCGACTTCATGACCCTGCTGGCCTGCACCGTCTGCTACCAGGGCGGCGTGGCGGTGGCGATCACGCTGGCCGCGATCTATGCCGAGCAGGTGATCGGTTTCGTCGCGAGCGAGACCATGGTGCTGATCGTCGTGCTCAACATCGCGGCGGCGCTCGGCGCCTTCGGCTTCGGCTACGTGCAGGACCGCATCGGCCACAAGACCTCGCTGGCCGTCACGCTGGTGGCCTGGATCGCGGTCTGCGTGATCGCAGCGGTGGTCACGACCAAGGGCGGCTTCTGGTGGGCCGCGGCGATCGCGGGCCTCGCGATGGGTTCGAGCCAGTCGGCCGGCCGTGCGATGACCGGCTACTTCGCGCCGCCGGCCCAGATGGCCGAGTTCTTCGGCCTCTGGTCCTTCGCCACGCGGCTCGCGAGCATCGTCGGCCCGCTGGCCTACGGCGCGGTCACCTGGCTCACGGCGGGCAACCAGCGCATCGCGATCCTGTCGACCGCCGTGCTGTTCGTGGCCGGACTGCTGCTGCTGTGGCCGATCGACGTGCGGCGCGGCCGCGAGGCCGCGCTGCGAGGGCAGGGGTAGGTCTCAGGAGCCGCTGAACAGGCTGTTGTTGGTGATCGGCCAACCCGCGGCCGGCGCGTAGCGAATGGTCCAGTTCGCCGGGTTCTTCACGCGCGCTGCGAAGGCGGGCAGGTCCGATCGGTCGAGCGATCCGGTGTAGATCGCGTTGGTCTGGTTCGCCGGGCTGACCGTGAACGAGAAGGCGGTGCCCGCCGTCGTGAGCGCGTCGGGGATGGTGCCCGCCGCGCCGCCGAGCGTCAGGCTCGCGAGGTAGTTGCCGACCGCGGTGATCTTGCCCGCGGTGCCCACGCCCAGACCATCGATGGTGCCGCCCTGGAAGGCATAGACCGTCTCGGACTTGCCGATGCCGCCGGGCGAGCCGAGCGTGGTGCCCTTGTCGGCGATCGGGTTGCCCGTCACGTCGGTCTGGATGGTCACGATCGTGCCCGCGGGCAGGATGCGGTCGGCGGTCCAGACGAAGGCCGTCTCGTTCGTGATGTCGGTGAATTCGAGCGCGCCGGCCTTGCGGTCGCGGTCGGTGAAGGTCACCTGGGTGCCGCCGTTCACGGCCTTGAGCAGCACGAAGGCGTAGGCATCGGGTGCTTCTGCATTGCCGGCCATGAACAGCAGGTCGCCGGCCACCAGCTGCGTCGGCGCGCCGGCCGTGACGAAGCTCAGTTCGGTCGCGCTGCTGATGCCTGCATAGGCATTGCCGACCGGATCGGTGATCGCGTTGGCATCCACCGTCAGGTAGTAGCCGCTGTCGCCGGCGAGCTTGGCGCTGGGCACCAGCGTCAGCACGTTGAATGCCAGCTGCACGCGCGCTGCGGCACTCTTGGCGTTGAAGGTCTCGACCACGCTGCCGTCGGCCTTGTGCAGCACGATGTTGCCGGCGCCGAGGCGGATGGCTTCGTTGAACGAGAGCGAGATCGAGGTGTCGAGGTTCACGCCGACACGGCCGGCGGCCGGTGCGGCGACCTTGAGCCGAGGTCCGGTGGTGTCGACCCAGGGTTCGCCGAGGCGCACGACGAAGCCGTCGAACTTCTGGTCGGCCGGGTCGAGGTCCTTCGAGGCTTTGGTCTGGCCGGGCCACACGGTGTCACCGTTGTCCAGCAGCAGCTGGACCTGCGTGCCCGCCTTCACCGGACCCGGCACCTCGACCGTCGATTCGAAGCTGCCGCCCGTGGCCTTGCGCAGCGCATCGAGGTCGTTCGAGAGCTCGACCGGCGCGCTCGACGGATTGCCGTTCCAGGCGAACAGCGCGAAGTTGCGGTCCACGTCGGGGCTGGCGGCGCCCGCGGGGCCGGCCACGATCAGGTAGTTGCCGTCGGTGCCCTTGTCGATCGAGCGGATGCCGCGTCCGCCCAGTTCGAGTTCGATCGGTGCGCCGAAGGTGGCTTGCGTGGCCGTCCCTCCGACCAGCGCGGCGTAGTTCTGCACCGGCACGATCAGCGCCTTGGCGCGCGTCGAGCCGCCGGTCTGCGGCGCCCGGAAGCCCAGCCACAGCGCGCTGTCGTTCGGTGCGCTGGTCATGCCTTCGACCGAGAAGCCGTCGACCCGCTCGGGCACGACGCCGGCACCCGCCGAGACGGCGAAGCCGAAGTGGTTGGCGCCGAGGCCGTGGCCGTTGGAAACGTCCCAGGCGACGAGCTGGGCTTCGAGGGCCGAGAACTGGCCGACATAGGTGAAGGTGGTGGCAGCGCCCGTGCCAGAGACCTTCACGGCGAACAGGTGCGAGCGGTCCGGCGCATCGCCGCCGTCCTTCTTGTTGCTGTTGGAGCCCGTGAGGTAGAGCGTGTCGCCGATGCGCGTACCGGCCTCGAGGTCGAGTTCCTTGCCGAGCTTCGGACCGTCGGTCTCGTAGCTCCATTCCTTGACCGCGGCGCCGCCGGCACGCGGGTACACGCGCAGCACGTTGGCCTCGTCGTCGGCCACGAGCATGAAGCCGTCGGGCAGCGCGAACGCGGTGGAGGCGTCCGAGGAACCTTCGGTGGTGCCGGCGTTGGGCGTGAAGGTCGCGCTCGACACGAGCTGCGGCGCCGGCGGGGGCGCAGGCGGCGGCGGCGCCGTGGCGGGCGGCGGGGGCGGCAGAAAACCGATGAAACCGCCGTCGCTACCGCCGCCACCGCAGGCGGCCAGCATCAGCGAGAGGGCGCTGGCGAGCAGCATGGGCGTGAAGGGAATGCGGGTCGGGCGAAGCGGAGTGTGCGTTGTCATGGTGCGCGGTGGTTGTTCTGAACAAACCGCGCATGCTGGTACTTTGGGATGACATTTCAGTGAAACACCGAGGTGCTTCACGGTAAAGACCCGATGTCAGAACGAAGACTGCCGCAGCGACTTCGGGACCTTGTAGCGTTCGCCGTCGTAGCGCAGCGTCACCGAATTGAAACGCGCGGGCTGCGCCTTTTCGACGCAACCCTGGTCCTCGGAGGCCTGCGCGCGGCTTTGCACCACGGTGCGCGACAGCATCAGGTCGGCGTAGCCGTTGCTCGCGGCCTTGCCCACCGACAGCATGGTGCGCAGCTTCTCGAAGCGGCCGGCGCAGGCCGAGGCATCCCACTCGCCGCTTTCGCGGTCGAGCTCGATCTCCGGCAGCACCTGGCGCAGCTTCGCGCCTTGCTGCACGTACAGGCGCAGCGTCTCGCTCGCGGCGCTGGCCGTGCCGACGTCGCGGTAGCGCACGCGCAGGCCGAAGGCGCGGGTGTCGCTCGCGAGCACGTAGCGCGACGTGTCGATGCGCACGTCCTGGATCAGGTTGTGGCGGTCCTCGTCGAGCGCCTCGGCCTGGAAGAGTCGGCCGATCACGGTGTCGCGCTCGGTGTTGCCGTTGTCGGGCCGCTGGATCAGCAGCACCTCGAGGTCGTAGACCTTGGCGCCGTTGTCGCTGCTCTCGCGCGGCATCGGCAGCACGACGATGCTGCGGCCCGGATAGGCCGGCCAGGGCTTGCAGGCGGCCAGCCGCTCGTCGAGCGGCCGCTGCGGATGCAGCTTGGCGTGCATGCGCTCGGCCAGGCCGCTCTCGCAAGCCGCATGGCCCGCGCCGGCCGCGAGCAGGCCGGCGAGCACGAGGACGAGATGGCGCAGCGGGCGCATGGAATGGGGCGGCCGTTCAGGCCGTGCTCGCCTGCGGCCGATCGGGCAGCAGGTCGGAAGGGCGCAGGCCCAGCCAGCGCGATGCAGCGGTCTCGAGCACCGCTGAGTCGCCGCTGCTGCGCAGCGTCACCCATGCCGCGTCCAGGGGCGTCGCGGCCTCCTGCAGCAGCCCCGCGGCGCCGAGCAGCCGCCGCGTCTGCAGCGCCACCGGCACGCCCGAATCGAGGAAGCGGACGGCGGAGGGCGCCAGCCGCCGCAGCCGGTCCTGCAGCAGCGGATAGTGGGTGCAGCCGAGCACCACGGTGTCGGTCTCGCCGGCGTCGCCGCCGAACGGGCCGGCCAGCGTCATGTAGTGGGCGCAGAGCTGGTCGATGGCGAGCTCGTCGAGCCGCTCGATCGCAGCCACCAGCCCGTCGCAGGGCACCGAGCGGATGCGCTCGGGATGGACAAAGGTGTGGCGCAGCGCCGCGTACTTGGCGCTCGCCAGCGTGCCGCGCGTGGCCAGCACCGAGACGTGGCCGGTGGCGCTGCCCGCCACCGCGGGCTTGATCGCGGGCTCGAGGCCGACGATCGGCAGCTCGGGGTTCTCGGCGCGCAGCACGTGGATCGCGGCCGTGGTGGCGGTGTTGCAGGCCACCACCAGCGCCTTGATGCCGTGCTCGCGCACCAGCGTCTGGACCACGCGCCGCGAATGCTCGGTCACGTAGGCGTCGCCGCGCTCGCCGTAGGGCGCATGCGCGGTGTCGGCGAAGTAGACGAAGCGCTCGCGCGGCAGCTCGACGCGCAGCGCGCCCAGCACGCTCAGCCCGCCCACGCCGCTGTCGAACACGCCGACGGGCGAAGTGGATGGGGACGGCTGCGGACGCGCGGCGAGGCTCAAGCGGGTTCCAGCGTGATGGTCTTGAACTCGCCGCTGGCGATGCGCTTCTGCCACTCGGCCGGGCCGGTGATGTGCGCGCTGGTGCCGCCGGCGTCGACCGCCACCGTCACCGGCATGTCGACCACGTCGAATTCGTAGATGGCTTCCATGCCCAGGTCCTCGAAGCCCACCACCTTGGCGGTCTTGATCGCCTTGCTCACCAGGTAGGCGGCGCCGCCCACCGCCATCAGGTAGGCGCTCTTGTGCTTCTTGATCGCCTCGATCGCGACCGGGCCGCGCTCGGCCTTGCCGATCATTGCGATCAGGCCTGTCTGGGCCAGCATCATCTCGGTGAAGCCGTCCATGCGCGTGGCGGTGGTCGGGCCGGCCGGGCCCACGGCCTCGCCCTTCACCGGATCGACCGGGCCCACGTAGTAGATGACGCGGTTGGTGAAGTCCACCGGCAGCTTCTCGCCCTTGGCCAGCATGTCCTGGATGCGCTTGTGCGCGGCGTCGCGGCCGGTGAGCATCTTGCCGTTGAGCAGCAGCGTGTCGCCGGGCTTCCAGCTCGCCACTTCGGCGGGCGTGAGCTTGTCGAGGTCGACGCGCTTGCTCTTCTTCTCGTCGGGTGCCCAGTCGATCTTGGGCCACAGGTCGAGCGAGGGCGCTTCGAGGTAGACCGGGCCGCTGCCGTCCATCACGAAGTGCGCATGGCGCGTGGCGGCGCAGTTCGGGATCATCGCCACCGGCTTGCTGGCCGCGTGCGTCGGGTACATCTTGATCTTGACGTCGAGCACGGTCGCGAGGCCGCCCAGGCCCTGCGCGCCGATGCCCAGGGCGTTGACCTTCTCGAACAACTCGAGGCGCAGGGCCTCGACCTTGGTGAGCTCTTCCTTGCCTTCCTTGGCGAGTTGGGCCTTGGCCTGCAGCTCGTGCATGTCGAGGTCGTCCATCAGGCTTTCCTTGGCCAGCAGCGCGGCCTTCTCGGCCGTGCCGCCGATGCCGATGCCCAGCATGCCCGGAGGGCACCAGCCGGCGCCCATGGTCGGCACGGTCTTGAGCACCCAGTCGACCACGCTGTCGCCGGGGTTCAGCATCACCAGCTTGCTCTTGTTCTCGCTGCCGCCGCCCTTGGCGGCCACCGTCACCTCGACTTTGTCGCCCGGCACGATCTCGGTGAAGATCACCGCGGGCGTGTTGTCCTTGGTGTTCTTGCGATCGAACTGCGGATCGGCCACGACCGAGGCGCGCAGCGTGTTGTCGGGGTGGTTGTAGCCACGGCGCACGCCTTCGTTGATGGCGTCGTCGAGGCTGCCGGTGAAGCCGCCCCAGCGCACGTCCATGCCCACCTTGAGGAACACGTTGACGATGCCGGTGTCCTGGCAGATCGGGCGCTGGCCGGTCGCGCTCATCTTGCTGTTGGTGAGGATCTGCGCCATCGCGTCCTTGGCGGCGGGGCTCTGCTCGCGCTCGTAGGCCTTGGCCAGGTGGGCGATGTAGTCGGCGGGGTGGTAGTAGCTGATGTACTGCAGCGCGGCGCTGATCGATTCGATCAGGTCGGCCTGCTGGATCGTGGTCGTCATGGTGGGGGGCTTTTTTTAGGGTGTGGAAACGCCCCCCGATTATCTCAGCCGCGGCCTCGGGGCCGCGCCGGGCGGCTATCGCGCCGCCGCCAGCGCCTGCTCGACCCAGCCGTCGAACAATTTCTGGTGCGCGCGGATCCAGCCGTCGGCATGCCGCTCCACGTCCTGCTGGCTGTTGGCGCCTTCGCTCATGCGCAGGTTCTGCGCGTTGATGTCGCCGATCGGCACGTTCATGACCTCGAACAGCTTCGCCGCGGCCGGGTTCTTCTCGGCGAACTCGCGGTTGGCGACGATGCGTTCCTGGTTGGCGAGGAAGCCGTAGTTCTTGCCGTTGGGCTGGCGCGTGTCCACGTTCTCGCCACCCTGCGAGGCCGAGAACGGCACCTGCAGCCACACCACGTCGGCGCCCGGGCGCAGCACGGCGCTGACCCAGTAGGGCGTCCAGGTGTAGTAGAGGATCGGCTTGTCCTGCCTGAAGCGCGCGATGGTGTCGGCCATCAGCGCGGCATAGCTGCCCTGGCGGTGCGTGACGGTGTCGCGCAGGCCGTAGGCGCCCAGGTGGTTCTCGATCGCGAGCTCGCAGCCCCAGCCGGGGTTGCAGCCGGTGAGGTCGGCCTTGCCGTCGCCGTCGGTGTCGAACAGCTTCGCGATCGCCGGCTCCTTGAGCTGCGCGATGTTGGTGATGTGGTACTGCTCGGCGGTCTTGCGGTCGATCAGGTAGCCCTGCACCGCGCCGTCGGCGTACACGCCCTGGCGCCACAGCTTCGCGTCGCCGCCGCTGTTCTTGTAGAAGTCGGCGTGCAGCAGGCTCCAGTGGTTGGCCATGAAGGTGGCATCGCCGTTGGCGATCGCCAGGTGCTCGGTCGCGGGTTCCAGGTCCTTCATCGGCTCGACCGTGTAGCCGAGCTTCTCGAGCGCGCGCATCACGAGCAGGGTCTGGAAGGCCTCCTCGGCCAGCGAACTCTTGAGCGGCTTGACGACGATGCCCTGGCCGGGCAGGTCGGTGGCGGCATGCGCGGGGAAGCTGGCGGCCGCGAAGGCCAGGGCCAGCAGCCCGAGGCCGCGCGCGAATGGATTCATCGATGTCTTCATGCGTCGTGTGCCTCCGGTGCTTCAGCGGGTCTGGGTCGAAAGGGCCGGCACGGCTTCTTCCGTGCCGCGCGATGCGGCCGGCGCCACCGCGCGCTGCAGCGTGCGCAGCGCCAGGCCCACGGGGCCGCCATGCCACCAGCGCTGGCCGCCGCGGCGCGGCCGGCCCATGGCCTGCGTCAGCCGGTCGAGCGAGATCGCGAGCAGCACGATGCCCAGGCCGCCGACGGTGGCCAGGCCCATGTCGAGCCGGCCGATGCCGCGCAGCACCATCTGGCCCAGGCCGCCCACGGCGATCATCGAGGCGATCACCACCATCGACAGCGACAGCATCAGCGCCTGGTTGATGCCGGCCATGATCGAGGGCATGGCCAGCGGCAGCTTCACCTTCACCAGCATCTGCCAGGGCGAGGCGCCGTAGGCGCGCGCGGCCTCGATCAGGTCGGGCCGCACCTGGCGCAGGCCCAGGTTGGTCAGGCGCACCAGCGGCGCCAGCGCGAACACGATGGTCACGATCACGCCCGGCACGTTGCCGATGCCGAACAGCATCACCACCGGCACCAGGTAGACGAAGGCCGGCGTGGTCTGCATCGCGTCGAGCACCGGGCGCATCACGCGCTGGGCCCGGTCGCTGCTGGCCAGCAGCACGCCCAGCGGCAGGCCGATCACTATGCAGAAGACCAGCGAGGTCAGCACCAGCGACAGCGTGACCATGGCCTCGGGCCAGATGCCCAGCATCGCGACCAGCAGCAGCGCGACGGTACTGCCGATGGCCAGCGCGCGGCCCGCGAACTGCCAGGCCAGCAGGCCGATCAGCGCGATCATCGCGAGCGTCGGCAACCCGGTCAGCAGGCTCTGCACCGAGTTCAGGGTGCTGTCGATCGGCAGCCGCACGGTCTGGAAGAAGGGGCGGAAATGTTCGACCACCCAGCCCAGGCCCTGGTTGATCCAGGACTCGACCGGCAGCGAGCCGTCCCAGAGGCGGTGCAGCTGGAAGCCGGCGGCATCGGCCTGGCCGGCGAGCTGGTGCGCGGCGTCGGACTGCACGGGCGCGTCGAGCCAGGCGCTGGTGGCCGCGGGATCGGGCGCGGCCGACAGGGCCTCCCAGGGATCGAGCGCGACGGGCGCCGGCGCGGGCTGTTGCGCCAGCGCGGCGGCGGCATCGTTGGCGGTGGCGAGGTCGGAGGGCAGGGTGGTGTCGTTCATCTCGGCGTTTCCTTCGAAATCGGGTTCAGGCCAGGACATGGGCCGGGGCGGCGCTCGCGGCGGGGGCGGGCGGCAGCGCGGGATCGATCGGCGGCGTGTCGCGATCGAGGAACTTCAGCAGCGTGGTCTTGCTGATCGCGCCGCAGAAGCGGCCGTCGGTCGCCACCACCGGCACCGCGCAGGGCGCCTGGCCCACCTGACCGATCAGTCCGGCCACGGGCGCGTCGGCCTCGATCGTGCCGAGGTCGGCGAGGAACGCATGGCGCAGGCCCAGCGGTCCCGAATGGCCGTCGAGCGCGGCGCGCAGCGTGTCGGCCGAGACCGTGCCGAGGTAGCGCCGGTCGGGGCTGGTCACGTAGGCGAAGTCGCGATCCTGGTCCTCCAGCAGCTTGAGCGCCGCGCGGGCGCCGCGCTCGGGGTGCTCGCAGACCACGGTCAGCGGCTTGCGCGCGATGTCGGCGGCCTTGAACACGGCCGCCGCGTCCACGCCGCGCACGAAGCTGCGCACGTAGTCGTTGGCCGGGCAGCGCAGGATCTCGTCGGGCGTGCCGACCTGGATCACCTGGCCGTCCTTCATGATCGCGATCCGGTCGCCGATGCGCATCGCCTCGTCGAGGTCGTGCGAGATGAAGACGATGGTGCGGCGCTGCTGTTGCTGCAGCCGCAGCAGCTCGGATTGCATCTCGGTGCGGATGATCGGGTCGAGCGCCGAGAAGGCCTCGTCCATCAGCAGGATCGAGGGGTCGGAAGCCAGCGCGCGCGCCAGGCCCACGCGCTGCTGCATGCCGCCCGAGAGCTCGTCGGGATAGCTGTCGCCCCAGCCTGCCAGCCCCACCTGCGCGAGCGCCAGGTCGGCCTGCGCCAGGCGCTCCTTCTTGCCGGTGCCCGACAGCTCGAGCCCGAAGGCCGTGTTCTCGCGCACCGTCATGTGCGGCATCAGCGCGAACGACTGGAACACCATGCTGATGTCCTTGCGGCGCAGCGCGCGCAGCCTGGCGTCGGAGTGTTCGTTGATGTCGGCACCGTCGATCACGATGCGGCCCGCGGTCGGCTCGATCAGCCGGTTCAGCAGCCGCACCAGCGTCGACTTGCCCGAGCCCGACAGGCCCATGATCACGAAGATCTCGCCGGCCTGGATCTCGAAGGTGGCGTCGAACACGCCGATCGACTGGCCGGTCTTCGCGAGGATCTCCTTCTTCGACAGACCTTGGCGCACCAGCGCCAGCGCGTCGTCGGGCGCGTCGCCGAAGACCTTGAAGACGTGGTCGATGAGAATTCCTTTGGCCATATGCCGGGCTCCTTGTGCGAAGGTTGGACGGGTGCCGTTCCGCCTGGAAGCGGGACGGCAGCGGCCACGCCATCAGCCGATGGCTGCCGGAAGGCACTGAGGACGACGTGGCGACGAAACCAGTGCCCGCCGGATGCTTCGCTCGCGGGCAACGGGCCTGGTCGAGGGGCGCCGCCTGGAGAAGCGTGACGTGGCAGTGGGGCCGGAACTATCCGGCCGGTGTGCCGGGCTGGGCCCGGCGGGAGAACCTGCACCGCGACGGGATTCGAAGATCCGCGAGTAGTGCCGGTGGGAGCTGCAGCGTCATCCCGCAGCGGGGATTCCGCGACGGATTCGTAATGACTTGCAGGTCCGCGAAAGACGAAGATTATAACTTTTTGACATGAAGCGTGTCAATCCGCGGCCTGCGAACGGCTGTAGTCTGGAACGCAATGGCCGCGTCAGATGAGAGCCATTCTTATCGGGCGATACTCGGGTCCGCGTCCGGCAAGCGGGCGCACCCACTTCCAAGACTGCGGAGCTTTTCTCATGACGACTTCCCCCAACACCCGTGCCGAGCGCGACACCTTCGGACCGATCGACGTGCCGGCCGACAAGCTGTGGGGCGCGCAAACGCAGCGCTCGCTGCAGAACTTCGACATCTCGGGCGAGCAGCAGCCGCGCGAGATCATCAAGGCCCTGGCCCAGGTCAAGCGCGCATCGGCCGTGGTCAACCACGCGCTGGGCCTGCAGGACGAGAAGAAGACCAACGCCATCGTCGCCGCGGCCGACGAGGTCATCGCCGGCAAGCACCCGGGCGAGTTCCCGCTGGTGGTCTGGCAGACCGGCTCGGGCACGCAGACCAACATGAACGTCAACGAGGTGCTGGCCAACCGCGCGAGCGAACTGCTGGGCGGCGAGCGCGGCGAGGGCCGCCTGGTGCATCCCAACGACGACGTGAACCGCAGCCAGTCGAGCAACGACGTGTTCCCGACCGCGATGCACGTGGCGGCCGTCGAGGCCATCACGCACAAGCTGCTGCCGGCCATCGCCAAGCTGCGCGGCACGCTCGAGCAGAAGTCGAAGGACTTCGCCGACATCGTGAAGATCGGCCGCACCCACCTGCAGGACGCGACGCCGCTCACCCTGGGCCAGGAGTTCTCGGGCTACGTGGCGCAACTGGCGCATGGCGAGGCGCATGTGCGCGCCGCGCTGCCGCACCTGAGCGAACTGGCGCTCGGCGGCACGGCCGTGGGCACCGGCCTCAACGCACCCAAGGGCTATGCCGAGCAGGTGGCGGCCGAGCTCGCGAAGCTCACCGGCCTGCCGTTCGTGACCGCGCCGAGCAAGTTCGAGGCGATGGCCAGCGTCGATGCGCTGGTGCACGCCCACGGCGCGCTCAAGACGCTCGCGGCCAGCATGAACAAGATCGCCAACGACGTGCGCTGGCTCGCGAGCGGCCCGCGCAGCGGCATCGGCGAACTGAGCATTCCCGAGAACGAACCGGGCTCGTCGATCATGCCGGGCAAGGTCAACCCGACCCAGAGCGAGGCCGTCACGATGCTGGCCGCGCAGGTGTTCGGCAACGACGTCGCCATCAACATCGGCGGCGCCTCGGGCAACTTCGAGCTCAACGTGTTCCGCCCGATGGTGGCCCACAACTTCCTGCAGAGCGTGCGCCTGCTGGCCGACGGCATGGTGAGCTTCAACGACCATTGCGCGGTGGGCATCGAGCCCAACCGCGAGCGCATCACCGAGCTGGTGCAGCGCTCGCTGATGCTGGTGACCGCGCTCAACACGCACATCGGCTACGACAAGTCGGCCTACATCGCCAAGAAGGCGCACAAGGAAGGCACCAGCCTGCGCGAGGCCGCGATCGCCTCGGGCCACCTCACGGCCGAGCAGTTCGACCAGTGGGTGGTGCCGGAGAACATGACGGGCCGCTGATGCGGCGATGGGGCCCGTATTTCGTGGGGGCCGCCGCGCACGGCCGCCCGAAGCGGCCGGCCCGCCCCCGGTAGGGGGTTGGCGAAGCGACACGAAGTGCGCGCAGCCTGGGGGCGAGCTTTAGTACCCGATCGTGTAGCGCTGGCGCGAGTGCGCCGGCTTCTCGAGCTCGTCGATGAAGGCGATCGCGTAGTCCTCGAACGTGATCCAGCTGCGGCCCTCGGCGCTGACCAGCAGGTCGTTCTGGCCGAGGCGGAACTTGCCGGTACGTTCGCCTTCGACGAATTCGGCCGAGGGCGAGAGGAAGGTCCAGTCGAGTTCCTTCTCGGCGCGCAGCGCCTCGAGGAACACGCCGCCGGCCGAGGCCTCGGCCTTGTAGGCCTCGGGGAAGTTCGGCGTCTCGATGACCTTGAGGCCCGGTGCCGCGAACAGGCTGCCGGCGCCGCCGACCACCAGCAGGCGCTTCACGCCCGCGCGCTTCGCGGGTTCGATGATGGCCGCGGGCGGCACGGTCGCGAAATGGGCGGCGCTGAAGACGGCGTCGTGGCCGGCCAGTGCATTCTCGAGCGCGGCGCCGTCGAGCACGTCGAGGTCGACGGCCTTGACGTTGGCGCGGCCGGCGAGCTTGGCGCTGGCATGGCGCGCGATGGCCGTGACCGTGTGGCCGCGGCGCAGTGCTTCTTCGAGGAGGCGGCCGCCGGCGCGACCGGTGGCGCCGATGATGGCGATGTGGCTCATGGAGGACTCCTTGGAACGAGATGGGAAGAGCAATGGGAAGAGGGCGATGAGGCTTATCTTAGATTTCTCATTTCGAAAGAAATACCTCGAAATTCGCGCTTCTTTATTCCTAAAATCGTTCGAATGGACCGTCTCAACGCAATGCGGGTCTTCGTGACCGTGGTCGACGCGGGCAGCCTCTCGGCCGCCGCCGACAAACTCGACATGTCGCGCCCCGTGGTCACGCGCTACGTCGCCGAGCTCGAGCAATGGACCGGCGCGCGGCTGCTGCATCGCACCACCCGGCGCCTGAGCCTCACGGCCGCGGGCGAGGAGCTGCTGCCGCGCTGCCGCCAGGTGCTGGAGCTCGCGGGCGACATGCAGGCCGCGGTGCGCCATCCGGCCGAGGCGCCGCGCGGGCAGTTGCGCATCACCACCGGCACCTCGTTCGCGCAGGCGCAGCTGGCCGACGCGATCGCCGACTACGTGCGGCTCTACCCGGGCGTGATGGTCGATCTGGTGCTGCTCGACCGCACCGTGAACCTGGTCGACGAGCGCATCGACCTCGCGATCCGCACCGCGGCCGAGATCGATCCCAACCTGATCGCGCGCCGGCTCACGGACTGCCGCTCGGTGGTCTGCGCCTCGCCGGCCTACCTGGCCGAGCACGGCACGCCGCAGCGAGTGGACGAACTCGCGCAGCGCAACTGCCTCACGCATTCCTACTTCGGCCACAGCCTCTGGAGCTTCACGCGCAAGAGCGACGGCGCGCCGGTATCGGTGGCCGTGGACGGCAACGTGTCGGCCAACGACGCGGCCAGCCTGATGGGCCTGGCGCGCGCGGGCGCGGGCATCGCGATGCTGCCGACCTACCTGACGGCGCAGCTCGTGCACGGCGGGGAGCTGGTGCCGCTGTTCCCCGATTTCGAGCCGCAGGTGGTGGGCATGTACGCGGTCTACACCTCGCGCAAGCACATGCCGGCCACCTTGCGCACCATGCTCGATTTCCTGGCGCAGCGCTTCACCGAGGTGCCGGCCTGGGACCTGCCGCTGGCGGCCTGAACGACGCTCAGTGGTCGGCCGGGGGATGCGCCATCAGGCGGTCGGTGAAGGCGATCGCCATGGCCGAGAGCAGGAAGGCGACGTGGATCACCGTCTGCGCGATCAGCACCTTGTCGGTGTAGTTGTCGGCGTTGATGAAGGTCTTGAGCAGGTGGATCGAGCTGATGCCGATGATGGCGGTGGCCAGCTTGACCTTGAGCACCGAGGCGTTCACATGGCTCAGCCACTCGGGCTGGTCGCGGTGGCCCTCGAGGTCCATGCGGCTCACGAAGGTCTCGTAGCCGCCCACGATCACCATGATCAGCAGGTTCGAGATCATCACCACGTCGATCAGCGCCAGCACCACCAGCATGATCACCGTCTCGTTGAGCGCGGCCACCGGCGCCGTGGTCTTGTAGCCGATGCTGTTGATCAGCGCCTGCAGCGCGGTCTGGCTGCCGAACGCGGCCTCGACCAGGTGCAGCAGCTCGACCAGGAAATGCACCACGTAGACCGCCTGCGCCACGATCAGCCCCAGGTACAGCGGCAGCTGGAGCCAGCGGCTCGCGAAGATCAGCCGTGGCAGCGGGCGCAGCGGGGAGGTGCGGGCGTGAACGGGCATGTTCCGGGGATCGAAGGGGTCGGGGGAGGACATCGAGGGGGCGTGTGTGACGGGGAGCGAGATTCTAGGGGTGTCCCGGTGACGCACTCGTGATAACCCCCCGCTCTAACATCGGGGGTCCGTCAGCAGCACGCCGATTCGGCGTCAGTGGCCCGTAAGTGGTCGCGCCGACATTACGGCCGCAATTCATCCAGGAGACACGAGACATGAGCAGCGCATCGAAGAACATTGAATCCGTCCTGGTCGAGAACCGCGTGTTCCCGCCCGATGCCCGCGCCACGCAAGGCGCACGCATTTCCGGCATGGCCGCCTACGAGGCCCTGTGCAAGGAAGCGGAGGAGGACTTCGAAGGCTTCTGGAGCCGCCAGGCCAAGAGCCACCTGCAGTGGACGAAGCCCTTCAGCAGGATCCTCGACGAATCGAACGCGCCGTTCTACCAATGGTTCGGCGACGGCGAGCTCAATGCCAGCGCCAACTGCCTCGACCGCCACATCGGCACGCCGGTCGAGCACAAGACCGCCATCGTCTTCGAGGCCGACGACGGCACCGTCACCCGGGTCACCTACAAGGAGCTGCTCGCGCGCGTAAGCCAGTTCGCCAATGCGCTGAAAGCCTCCGGCATCCAGAAGGGCGACCGGGTCATCGTCTACATGCCGATGACGGTCGAGGGCGTGATCGCGATGCAGGCCTGCGCGCGCATCGGCGCCACCCACAGCGTGGTGTTCGGCGGCTTCTCGGCTAAGGCGCTGCAGGAACGCATCATCGACGCCGGCGCGGTCGCGGTCATCACCGCCAACTTCCAGCTGCGCGGCGGCAAGGAGCTGCCGCTCAAGGCCATCGTCGACGATGGCATCGCGCTCGGCGGCTGCGAGTCGATCAAGACCGTGTTCGTCTACGAGCGCACGCCCTCGGCCTGGCACCGCGTCGAGGGCCGCGACAAGACCTTCGCCGAAGCGCTCAAGGGCCAGAGCACCGAGTGCGCGCCCGAGCCGGTGAACGCGGAACATCCGCTGTTCATCCTCTACACCTCGGGCTCCACCGGCAAGCCCAAGGGCGTGCAGCACGCCACCGGCGGCTACCTGCTGTGGGCCAAGATGACGATGGACTGGACCTTCGACATCCGTCCCGAGGACGTGTTCTGGTGCACCGCCGACATCGGCTGGATCACCGGCCACACCTACGTCGCCTACGGCCCGCTCGCGGCCGGCGCCACGCAGGTGGTGTTCGAGGGCATCCCGACCTTCCCGCACGCGGGCCGCTTCTGGCAGATGATCGAGAAGCACAAGGTCAGCGTGTTCTACACCGCGCCCACCGCGATCCGCTCGCTGATCAAGGCGGCCGAGGGCGACGAGAAGGTGCACCCGAAGAACTGGGACCTCACGAGCCTGCGCATCCTCGGTTCGGTCGGCGAGCCGATCAATCCCGAAGCGTGGATGTGGTACCACCGCAATATCGGCGGCGAGCGCTGCCCGATCGTCGACACCTTCTGGCAGACCGAGACCGGCGGCCACGTGATCACGCCGTTGCCGGGCGCCACGCCGCTGGTGCCGGGTTCGTGCACCTTGCCGCTGCCGGGCATCATGGCCGCGATCGTGGACGAGACCGGCAAGGACCTGCCCAACGGCGCGGGCGGCATGCTGGTGATCAAGCGGCCCTGGCCCTCGATGATCCGCACGATCTGGAACGACCCCGAGCGCTTCAAGAAGAGCTATTTCCCCGAGGAGATGGGCGGGACGATCTATCTGGCCGGCGATGGCGCCGTGCGCAGTGCCGACCGCGGCTACTTCCGCATCACGGGCCGCATCGACGACGTGCTCAACGTCTCGGGCCACCGGCTGGGCACGATGGAGATCGAGTCGGCGCTGGTGTCCAAGACCGACCTCGTGGCCGAGGCCGCGGTGGTGGGGCGCCCCGACGACGTGACGGGCGAGGCGGTGTGCGCCTTCGTGGTGCTCAAGCGCGCGCGCCCGACCGGCGAGGAGGCAAAGCAGATCGCCACCGAGTTGCGCAACTGGGTGGCCAAGGAGATCGGGCCGATCGCCAAGCCCAAGGACATCCGCTTCGGCGACAACCTGCCGAAGACGCGCAGCGGGAAGATCATGCGGCGGCTGCTGCGCAGCATCGCCAAGGGCGAGGCGATCACGCAGGACACGTCCACGCTCGAGAACCCGGCGATCCTGGAGCAGCTGTCGCAAACGAATTGATCGACGCGGCACTCCTGCTGTAGGACAGGGGCGTCTGTACCGGTCCGAGCGCCGGGCAGGCCCCTTCGCTGAGGTAAAACCGCTGGCACCACCGCGCGCCTCGAAGCGCGCGGGTTCCCAACGTGTTAGATCTTTCCGAAGGAGGCCCCCATGGGCGTGAGATCCGCTTTCCTGTTCGTCATCGTGCTGCTGATCGCGGCGCTGGCCGCGCTCAACTGGGGCACGCTGGCCACGCCCACCGACGTGTGGCTGGGCTTCATGACCGTCTCGGCGCCGCTGGGCCTGATCATGCTCGGGCTCACCGTGGTGCTGGCGGCCTTCTTCCTGGTCTACGTGCTGTACCTGCACAGCTCGGTGCTGATCGAGACCAAGCGCCACACCAAGGAGATGCAGGTGCAGCGCGACCTCGCCGACAAGGCCGAGGCCTCGCGCTTCACCGAACTGCGCAACTTCCTGCAGACGCAGGAGAACCAGCACATGGCGCAGAACGCCGAGCGCCAGACGGCGCTGCTGGCGCGCATCGACCAGCTCGAGGCCGCGGTGCGGCTGCGTTCGGAGCAGTCCGACAACACGCTGGCCGCGCACATCGGCCAACTCGAGGACCGGATCGAGCGCCGGCCTTCGCTGCCCGTGGACATCGAGCCACGGATCTGAGGACGCGCCGTCCTACTTCGTCGACAGGATCCAGGCAGCGAGCTTCTTCGCGTCGGCTTCGCTGACCTGGTTGTTGGCCGGCATCGGCACCGGGCCCCAGACGCCCGAACCGCCCTTGATGATCTTGCCGGCCAGCATGTCGGCCGCGCCCGCGTTGTCCTTGTACTTGGCCGCCACGTCCTTGAACGAGGGGCCGAGCACCTTGCGCTCGACCGCATGGCAGCTCATGCAGTTCTTCGAGGTGGCCAGCGCCAGGTCGGCGAAGGCGGGGGCTGCCAGGCCGAGGGCCAGGGACGCGAACAGCAGGGCTCTTTTCATGGGGGTCGGATTCTCTGTTTATGTAAGGGCTGAGTTACATTCGATGGCTCAACGCGACGATTGTAGGGAGCGCCGGGCACCGGCGTGCGACCGCATCGCGCGACACGACCCGGAGGGATTCGCGATGTGGTTTCTGGTGTTGGGCATCCTGGGCGTGGCCCTCAAATACTTCGAAGTCGGCCCGGTCGCCACCTGGAGCTGGTGGATCGTGCTGATTCCCTTCGCGCTCGCCATGGCCTGGTGGGCCTGGGCCGATGCCTCGGGCTACACCAAGCGCAAGGTGGTCGAGCGCGAGGATGCCCGCCGCCAGGCGCGCATCGACCGGCAGAAGACCAACATGGGCATGAAGACCGGCACCGGGCAGCGCCCGCGCCGCTGAGCGCGCACCGCACGGCATGGGCGACGAGGCGGTCGAGCACGCACTGAGCGTCTTCAAGTACGGGTTGATGGCGGGGCTGCTCGTGGGCGCGGCCCTGGTGGTCTGGCGCCGCCGGCTGCTGCTGGGCATCGGGCTCGGCGCGTTGGCGATCGCTGCCGCGGGGCTCTATGGCGCGGGCTCGATCGCGGTGCAGCGCGTCATCGCGATCGCGGACACCGTCGGCACGCAGGGCACGCTGATCGAACACATCGCGGAGCGCGGCACCGACAGCAAGGGCCGCACCACGGTGTCGCGCGCGCCGCTGGTCGAGTACATGGCGGCCGACGGCCGGAAGCTGCGCGTCAAGGGGCTTGGCGGCAGCGCGTCCGGCAAGCGCCCGGGCGATGCCGTCGCGGTGCGCTACAGCCCCGACGATCCGGCGCGCGCGCGCGTGGACGACTTCCAGAACATGTGGGGCATCGTCATCGCCTTCTGCGTCTTCTCGCTGCTGCCGTTGCTGGTCGGCCTGTTCTTCACGCGCATGGCGCTGCGCTTTCGCGGCCTGCCGGGCGCCTGAGCCTTTGGCCGACAGGCCGCGGCCGCCGCGCATGTGAGACTCGCCGCAGCGCGCCGTCGCATCGCGGCGCTCCACCGAGGGAGGATCGAGAATGACCACACGCATGCCATCGCGGGGGCTCGCGCCCGTGCTGCGGATCGCCTTGGGCTTGCTGATCGTGCTGGCGATGGGCGCGGCCGGCTGGCTGCATCGCTCGCCCTGGACCGTGCTGCTGGCGACGCCGCTGTTCACCGTGCTCTACGCACTCGGCAAATGGAATGCCTGGGCCCTGGCCTGGCGGCTCGGCGGCGCGAAGCGGATCGCGCTGTCGGCGCTCGTGACGCTGCCTATCCAGGCGGTGCTCGCGGGCGTGTTCTATCTGCTCGGGCTGGGCCTGAGCATGCTGCTGGCGCCCACCGCGCCTATCGCCGCGTTCTCGACTTCCGATGTTCAATGGGCCGCGGCGCTGTTCGTCGTGGCGGTCGCCGTGAGCGCGGCGATCATCCGGCTCGAGTCGCAGGCATCGCCCGCGGCACCCGAGCCTGTGCTCGGCACGTCATCGCCCGCGCCGGAGGCCGAGCCCGAACTCGACATCGACCCGACGCGGCTGAATCACTCCACCTTCTTCGAGTCCCCCGGCTACTGGCGCCAGAACGCCGCGCGCGAAGCGCTCGCGCAGCGCGGCACGCCGGTCGAGAAGCCGCCGTTCGCGGCCAGCGAAGCCATGCTCGCGGCCACCGAGGCGCGGCTGGGCTTTCGCCTGCCCGACACGCTGCGCCAGCTCTATGGCCGGATGAACGGCGGCTACGTCGGTTGGCTCTACGTGCCGTTGAAGCGCGATGCCGGCCCGTTCCACGACGACTGGCGCGGCGCTTTTTCCATCGACTATTCGAGCCTCGCGGCCGTGGAGAAGCTGCGCACCGTGGCCGAGCACTACGAGGACTTCACGCACGAGCCCGAGGACGTGCCGGCCGGCGCCGACAAGCTGGTGGTGCTGCAGGCCCGCTATGGCGACATGACGCTGCTCGACTACACGCGCGGGCCGCAGGCGCGGGTGCTGATCGTGGACTTCGACCGCCAGAGCGGCGTGGAGCCGGTCGACATCGCCTTCGAGAACTTCGACGATTTCTTCGCGGCGCTGCGGCGCGTACGCCCGGAGCGCGGTGTGGCGCGAACGGTCGCGCGCGATCTGGGCCCGCCGCTGGGCGAGGCACCGGCGGAATGGCGCGCGCCGATGTTCTGGGGCGAGGCGCAGCCTCACTTCTTCTACCTCAATGCGGTGCAGCGCAAGGACGGCTCCGAGCCGCAACTGGTGGCCGACGATCCGCTGATCGCGCAGACCGAGGCCCGGCTGGGCCTGCGGTTGCCGGGCGCGCTCGTGGTGCTGTGGCGCGTGAAGAATGGCGGCGGCGTCTCGTGCCGCTGGGTCGACATCGCCGACGGCGAAGGCCGGCCCTACAGCGAGGCGCTGCGCCACCTGATGCCGATGGAATACCTCGCGACGCTGGCCGAGCTGTCGGACCGCATCGTGTTCCCGCCGGGCGAAACGCCGTGGAAGCAGCGCTTCGATGCGCCGCATCGGCTCGTGGTGCTCGAGGCCGACCACGGCCGGGTGGTCATGCTCGACTACCGCGACAGCGGCGCACAGGCCCCGGCCGTGCTGGTCGTGGACGACCTGGACCGCGGCCCGCCGCGCGAGTTGCTGCGCTTCGGGAGCGTCGACGACCTGCTGGCGCGCCTGCGCCCGAAGTCCATTGGCTACGAGGACGTGGCGAAGCCGTGGCAGCCACCCGCCGCCACGGCCTGAACGCCGCCAGGCTTCAGAACTTGTCGAGCACCGCGCCTGAGCTCGCGCTCGAGGCGTTGAACGCGAACTTGGCCTGCACGCCGCGCGTGTAGCGCGGGGCCGGTGCCTTCCAGCCTTCGCGGCGCTTGGCGATCTCGGCCTCGGGCACGTTGAGCTCGAGCTTGAGCGCATGGGCGTCGATGGTGATCGAGTCGCCCTCGTTCACGAAGGCGATGGTGCCGCCGGCCGCCGCTTCGGGCGCCACGTGGCCCACCACCATGCCCCAGGTGCCGCCCGAGAAGCGGCCGTCGGTGATCAGGCCCACGCTCTCGCCGAGGCCCGCGCCGATCAGCGCGCCGGTGGGCGCGAGCATCTCGGGCATGCCCGGGCCGCCCTTGGGGCCGAGGTAGCGCAGCACCATCACGTCGCCGGCCACGATCTTGCCGTCGAGGATGGCCTTGAGCGCCGACTGCTCGTCGTCGAACACGCGCGCCGGGCCGGTGATGACCGGGTTCTTGAGGCCGGTGATCTTGGCGACCGCGCCTTCGGGCGACAGGTTGCCCTTGAGGATCGCCAGGTGGCCTTCGTCGTACATCGGCTTGTCGATCGGACGGATCACGTCCTGGTCGGCGCGCGGCACGTCGGGCACGTCCTTGAGCACTTCGGCGATGGTCTGGCCGCTGATGGTGATGCAGTCGCCATGCAGCAGGCCGGCGTTGAGCAGCACCTTCATGACCTGCGGAATGCCGCCGGCCTGGTGCAGGTCGACCGCGAGGTACTTGCCCGAGGGCTTCAGGTCGCAGATCACCGGCACCTTCTTGCGCATGCGCTCGAAGTCGTCGATCGACCATTCCACGCCGGCCGTGTGCGCGATCGCGAGGAAGTGCAGCACCGCGTTGGTGGAGCCGCCCGTGGCCATGATCACGGCCACCGCATTCTCGATCGCCTTCTTGGTCACGATGTCGCGCGGCTTCAGGTCCTTCTTGATCGCCTCGATCAGCACCTTGGCCGATTCCTTGGCCGAGTTGGCCTTCTCGTCGTGCGGGTTCGCCATGGTCGACGAATAGGGCAGCGAGATGCCGAGCGCCTCGAAGGCGCTCGACATGGTGTTGGCCGTGTACATGCCGCCGCAGGAGCCGGTGCCGGGGATGGCGCGCTTCTCGATCTCGTGCAGGTCCTCGTCGCTCATGTTGCCGGCGGCGTTCTGGCCCACGGCCTCGAACACGCTGACGATGTTGAGGTCCTGGCCCTTGTAGCGGCCCGGCAGGATGGTGCCGCCGTAGACGTAGATGGCGGGCACGTTGGCGCGCAGCATGCCCATCAGGCCACCGGGCATGTTCTTGTCGCAGCCGCCGACCACCAGCACGCCGTCCATCCACTGGCCGCCGACGCAGGTCTCGATGCAGTCGGAGATCACCTCGCGGCTCACCAGCGAATACTTCATGCCTTCGGTGCCCATGGCCATGCCGTCGGAGATGGTCGGGGTGCCGAACACCTGCGCGTTGCCGCCGGCTTCCTCGATGCCCGCGATGGCCGCGTCGGCCAGCTTCTGCAGGCCCGAGTTGCAGGGCGTGATGGTGCTGTGGCCGTTGGCGACGCCGACCATCGGCTTCTTGAAGTCGCCTTCCTCGTAGCCCATCGCGTAGAACATCGAGCGGTTGGGCGCGCGGCTCTTGCCTTCGACGATGTTGGCGCTGCGGCGATTGATCTGGATTGGCTTGGTGTCCATGGTGGGTGTCTCTTCGATCGTGGGGAGGGAAAACCGGGGAGCGCCAAGTATCGGACTTCTGATTGATTGCTTCCAATCCATTTTGGGAGCTTGATTGATATGCTTGGCATATGAATGAAAGCCTGATCGACCTGCGGGCCTGGCGCCAGTTCGTGGCCGTGGCCGAGGAGCTGCATTTCGGCCGCGCCGCCCAGCGCCTGCACATGACCCAGCCGCCGGTCACGCAGGCCATCGCCCAGCTCGAGAAGACCCTGGGCGTGGTGCTGTTCGACCGCACGCGGCGCCGGGTCGCGCTCACGCCGGCCGGCGAGGCGCTGCTGCCCGACGTGCGCGAGCTGTTGGCGCGCGCCCAGGCGCTGCCGGCGCGCGCCCGCGCGGCCGCGGCCGGGCAGGTGGGCCGGGTGCGCATTGCCTTCGTCTCGACCGTCGGCTTCGAGCAGTTGCCCGACTGGGTGCGCGAGTTCCGCGTGCTGTGTCCCGAGGTGGCGCTCGAGCTGGTCGAGGCCACGGGCGACGTGCAGCTCGAGGCCTTCGCGCGCGGCGAGATCGATGCCGGCCTGATGCTGCATTCGCCCGGTGCCGCGCCGCCGGGGCTGGCGCGGCTCGCGGTATCGCAGGAGCCGCTGGTGCTGGCGCTGCCGCAGCGGCATGCGCTCGCGAGCGCCGGGCAACTGCCGCTGGCCGAGGTGCTGGCCGAGCCGCTGGTGATCTTTCCGCGCCGCATCGTGCCTTCGCTGCACGACGCGGTCTTCGCGCTCTATCACGCGGCCGGGCGCGTGCCGCAGCTGGCGCAGGAGGCGATCCAGATGCAGACCATCGTCAACCTGGTCTCGGGCGGCATCGGCGTGGCCTGGGTGCCCGAGAGCGTCACGCAGTTCCGCCGCGCGGGCGTGGTCTACCGGGGCGCCGACGAGTTCGCGCCCGCGGGCCGGCGCCGTGCCGCGCCGGCGCTGCCGCGCTGCGAGACCAGCCTGGTGTGGCCGGCCGAGGCCGCCAACCCGGCGCTCGAGCGCTTCATCGCGTTCGTGCGGGAGCGCCAGCCGGCGGCCGCGCGCGGCGCGACGTAGCGGCGGAAGAGGGCGGCGGCCCGTCGAGGGCCGGGGCCAGCAGCGTCTCGAGCCAGCCCGCGAAGGCCTGCATGCGTCGCGACAGGTTGCGCCGGTGCGGAAACACCAGGTGCACCGGCAGCGGTTCGGCGCGCGCATCGGGCATGAGCTCGACCAGCTCGCCGGCCGCGAGGTGCGTTCGCACGTCGTACAGCGGGATCTGGATCAGCCCCAGGCCCGCGAGCGCGCAGGCGATGTAGGTCTCGGCGTTGTTGGCCGTCACCTGGCTGCGCATGCGCAGCGAGGCGGTCTCGCCGTCGCGCCGCCATTCCCAGGGCGCCGCGCGGCCGCTGGTCGGCGAGGCGTAGTTCACCGCCAGGTGCTGCGGCAGCTCGGCCGTCGTGCGCGGCGTGCCGTGCCGCGCGAGGTAGGCCGGGCTCGCGCAGTTGACCAGCGTGAAGTGGCCGAGCGGCCGCGCCACCAGGCTGCTGCTCGCCAGCGGTCCCACGCGCAGCGCGCAGTCCACGCCCTCGTGCACCAGGTCGACCGCGCGGTCGCTCGAGCCGAGTTCGAGCTCGAGCGCCGGATGGCGCGCGAAGAAGTCCGGCAGCGCGGGCGCGATCAGCAGCCGCGCGATGCGGCTGGGCACGTCGACCTTGAGCCGCCCGCCCACGCTGCCGTGCGAAGGCAGGAACTGCTGCTCGAGGTCGTCCATGTCGGCCACCAGCGCGCGGGCGCGCTCGAGCAGCACCTCGCCGTCGGGCGTGAGGCCCACGCGCCGCGTGGTGCGGTGGAGCAGCCGCGAGCCCAGCCGCGCCTCGAGCTGCTGCACCGCGGTCGAGATGGTGGCGCGCGGCAGGCCGAGCCGGTCGGCGGCGCGCGTGAAGCTGCCGGATTCGGCCACGCGCAGGAAGACCTGGAGGAGGTCGATGCGGTCCATGGAAGGGCACCGGCGGCGGTCCGGCGATTGTTCGTGGATTTCCGAACAGTCTAGCCTCGAATTGCCTATTTATCGGTCGTCTGGCGATCAATACACTGCGCCTCGTGTCACACATCAATGGCTTTCAATCCAGGAGATCCCCATGTCCGCACGCACATTGAAGAACAAGGTCGCCGTCATCGCCGGCGGCGGCAAGAACCTCGGCGCGCTCGTCGCGCAGCAGCTGGTCGACGGGGGCGTGCGCGGCGTCGCCATCCACTACAACAGCGACAGCTCGCGCGCCGATGCCGAGAAGACGGCCGCGGCGCTCCAGGCCAAGGGCGCCGACACCCTGCTGGTGCAGGGCGACCTCGCGGTGGTCGAGAACAACGTCGAGCTGTTCGACCAAGCCGTCAAGCAGTTCGGCCAGGTCGACATCGCGATCAACACCGCGGGCGTGGTCATCAAGAAGCCGATCCTCGAGGTCACCGAAGCCGACTACGACAAGAGCTTCGACGCCAATGCCAAGGCCGCCTTCTTCTTCATCCAGCAGGCCGGCCGCACGCTGGCCGAGGGCGGCAGCATCGTCACGATCGTGAGTTCGCTGCTCGCGGCCTACACGCCGTACTACGCGATCTACCCGGGCTCGAAGGCCGCGGTGGAGCACTACACGCGCGCCGCCTCCAAGGAGTTCGGCGAGCGCGGCATCTCGGTCAACGCGATCGGCCCGGGCCCGATGGACACGCCGTTCTTCTACGGCCAGGAGAGCAAGGAGGCGGTGGACTACCACAGCAGCGCCGCCGCGCTCAGCAAGTACTCGAAGAAGGGCCTGACCGACATCGAGGACATCGCGCCGATCGTGCGCTTCCTGGTCACCGAGGGCTGGTGGATCACCGGCCAGACCATCTTCGCCAACGGCGGCTACACCACGCGCTGACGCATCGCACCAGGCAAGCGATGCATACGCTCATCGTGATGGGCAGCGGCTTCGTGCTGCTGGCCCTGTTCCTGCTGGCCGGCCGCGTGCTCGGCGGCAGCGGCGACGCGGCCCTGAGCACGGCCGCGATGTGGTTCGTGCCGGCCTGGTTCGTCGGCGCCGGCATCAACATGGCGGTGGGGGTGATCGAGGCCGGCTACAGCGTGGCCGAGGAGCTGCCGATCTTCCTGCTGGTGTTCGCCGTGCCGGCCGCCGTCGCTGGCGCGGTGTGGTGGAAGTTCAGGCACTGAGGCCCGCGCGAGGGGATGCCCCCACGCCCCCGGCCGCGTCATGCGGCGCGGGCACAATCCGCGGATGCTCATGTATCCGCAGATCAATCCCATCGCCCTGCAGCTCGGGCCGATCGCCATCCACTGGTACGGCCTGACCTACCTGGCGGCCTTCGCGCTGTTCTATTTCCTCGGCACGCTGCGGCTGAAGCACGAGCCCTACCGCAGCCTCGTGGGCGCAGGTGCCTGGCAGCGCAAGGACATCGAGGACATCCTGTTCCTCGGCGTGGTCGGCGTCATCGTCGGCGGCCGGCTCGGCTACTGCCTGTTCTACCGGCCCGAGTTCTACCTGTTCAACCCGCTCGAGATCTTCAAGGTCTGGGAGGGCGGCATGAGCTTCCACGGCGGCATGCTCGGCGTGATCGCGGCCATGGTCTGGTTCGCGCGTTCGCGTGCGCGGCCGTTCTGGCAGGTGATGGACTTCGTCGCGCCCTGCGTGCCCACCGGCCTCGCGGCGGGGCGCGTTGGCAACTTCATCAACGGCGAACTCTGGGGCCGCTTCAGCAGCCCCGACCTGCCCTGGGGCATGGTGTTCCCGCAGAGCGGCTCGATGCTGCCGCGCCATCCCTCGCAGGTCTACCAGTTCCTGCTCGAGGGGCTCTTGCTGTTCGTGCTGCTGTGGCTCTACGCGCGCAAGCCGCGCAAGCAGGCCCAGGTGTCGGCCGCTTTCCTGGTGGGCTACGGCATCTTCCGTTTCATCGCCGAATTCTTCCGCGAGCCCGACAAGATCTTTGCCCACCCGGGCAACGAGCTGGGCCTGCGCGCCCTCGACCTGAGCCAGGGCCAGTGGCTCTGCGTGCCGATGATCCTGGGCGGCATCGCGCTGTGGGTCTGGGCCTCGCGCCGCGAGCAGGCCGTGCCGGTGGCGAGCAAGGCCTGACGCCGCACGGGGAGCCGGGGAGGGGGCAGCGCCCCGTCCCGCGCTTCCTTCATCTGCCGCGTGCCGCACCGCCGGCCACGCAAGCTATCGTCTGACCAGGGTAAGTCCGGAGCCCCGCGTTTCACGCGCGGCCCTTGCGCTGCTTCGCGTCCGGGCTCAGAATTACGCGTAATTACAGGAAATTACGCGATCGAACCCGCCATGCGCCTGGTCCACAACTCCCTGCACGACGAAGTCGCCACCACGCTGCGCGAGCAGATCTTCGACGGCACCCTGGCGCCCGGCAGCTTCGTCGACGAGGTCGCGCTGTGCGAGCGACTGTCGATCTCGCGCACGCCGTTGCGCGAGGCGCTCAAGGTGCTCACGGCCGAAGGCCTGCTGCGCCACGAGCCGCGCCGCGGCTGCTTCGTGCGCGAGGTGACCGAGCGCGACCTCGACGAGATCTTCCCGGTCATCGCGCTGCTCGAGGGCCGCTGCGCCTTCGAGGCGGCGCGCAACGCCAGCGATGCCGAGCTGCACGAGCTCGACGCCCTGCACGAGCGGCTGGTGCGCCACGCCAAGGCCAAGCGCATCAACGACTACTACGCCACCAACCACCTGATCCACGAGGCCATCATCCAGCTGGCCGACAACAAGTGGCTGGCCCAGGTGATCGGCGACCTGCGCAAGATCCTCAAGCTCGCGCGCCAGCAGCAGCTGCATGCGCCGGGGCGGCTCGAGCAGAGCCTGTCGGAGCATCTCGCGGTGTTCGCGGCGCTCAAGGCGCGCGACAGCGAAGGCGCCGATGCCGCGATGCGCACCCACATGACGCGCCAGCGCGAGGCGCTGCGCGAGGTGATGCGCAACCAGCAGAAATCGCGGGTCATGCCATGAGGCGCGCCGCCACCTCTTTCTCGTCTTTTTCTTTCTGCATGGGAGTGCATCCACGATGAGTGCGACCGAATGGTTCCAGGCGCGATTGCGCACGGGCGACAAGAACGAACGCAAGGTGCCGGTGGCTTCCGATGCCCCCGCGAAGGCCGCCGCCAAGTCGGCCCCCAAGCCCAGCGCCCGCACCACCGCCGAGCGGCTCGAGGCCACCCTGCGCAAGGCCGACGAGGCGCTGTCGCCGCGCGCGCTGCGCCGCGTGCTGGCCGCCATGCAATCGGTGATCGACCCGCGCGTGAGCGAGGTCGAGGGCGGCCGCCGCGCCCATGCCATCGCGGTCGAATACGCTGCCGCCACGCCCGAGGAGCGGCGCGATTTCTGGGCGCTGATGAGCGAGCACTTCGCCGCCGACGCGCAAAAGCTCAAGACCGCGCGCGACCAGCACCAGGCCGCCGTCGGCACGCCCGACGAGGGCCAGGCCGAGCTCAAGCTGCGCCGCGCGCTGGTGTCGCCGCGCATGCGCCTCTTGCAGCGTTTCGCGGTCGAGCCCGCGGGCATGCGCTTCCTGGTCGACCTGCGCGCCGAGCTGCTGCCCGGCCTCAAGGGCGACCGCCGCCTGCTCGCGCTCGACGCCGAGCTCGAGCAGCTGTTCTCGACCTGGTTCGACGTCGCTTTCCTCGAGCTGCGCCGCATCGACTGGAACTCGCCGGCCTCGCTGATCGAGAAGCTGATCCGCTACGAGGCGGTGCACGACATCAAGAGCTGGAACGACGTGAAGAACCGGCTCGACGACAGCGACCGCCGCTGCTACGGCTTCTTCCATCCGCGGCTGCCCAACGAGCCGCTGATCTTCGTCGAGGTGGCGCTGGTCGACCGCGTGAGCGACGGCATCACGCCGCTGCTCGACGAGACGGCCGTGCCGGTGCCGCCGGCGCGCGCCACCACCGCGATCTTCTATTCGATCAGCAACACGCAGAACGGCCTGCGCGGCGTGAGCTTCGGCGACTCGCTGATCAAGCGCGTGGTCGAGACCCTGCAGGACGAACTGCCGCGGCTCAAGACCTTCGCCACGCTGTCGCCGATCCCGGGCTTTCGCACCTGGCTCGCGAAGAACGCGCCCGACATGGTCGCGCGCCTCGACGAGAAGCGCGCCGCCGAGATCGGCCGCCTCGTGGGCTCGCTGCCGCCCACGGCCGACCGGCTGCTGGCCGCGGTCGATGCCGCCGCGAGCCTGGACGCCAAGTCGCCGCTGCGCCAGTGGCTGCTGCAGTGCGCGGCCGAGTATCTGGGCCGCTCGCTGGTCGACGGCACGCCGGCCGATCCGGTCGCGCGCTTCCACCTGGGCAACGGCGCGCGCGTCGAGCGCCTCAACTGGGCCGGCGATCCGTCGCCCAAGGGACAGAAGCAGTCCTATGGCCTCATGGTGAACTACCTTTACGATCTCAAGCGTCTCGACCGGCACCGCGACTGGCTCGCGCAAGGCAAGGTGGCCGTGTCGGGAGACGTCGACAGTCTGTTTTTCAAGAAGGCCTGACCGGGCCCCAAGTCCGGCGCACACAGCGCCGGCCGTCGCATCCGCGGCGATCCACAACGACAGGAGATGAGACAGATGAACCAGAGTTTTCAGCGGCGCGACGTGTTGCGCCTGGCGGCTGCGGGCGCGGCGGTTCTGTGCGGCGGCGCCGCGACCGCGCAGAGCAACTGGCCGACCAAGCCGGTCAACATGATCGTGCCGTTCCCGGCCGGCGGCGGCACCGACGCCTTCGCGCGTCCGCTGTCGGGCCAGTTCGCCAAGCTCACGAGCCAGACCCTGGTGATCGACAACCGCGGCGGCGCGGGCGGCACGCTGGGCGCGAGCATCGCCTCCAAGGTGCCGGCCGACGGCTACACGCTGTTCATGGGCGCGGTGCACCATGCGATCGCGCCCTCGATCTATCCCAAGCTCGACTACGACATCGAGAAGGACTTCGTGCCGCTGATGCTGCTGGCCAACGTGCCGCAGGTGGTGGTGGTCAATCCGAAGCGCGTGCCCGCCACGACCATCCAGGAATTCATCGCGCTGGTGAAGCGCAGCCCCGGCAAGTTCAACTACGGCTCGGCCGGCGCGGGCACCTCGCACCACCTCGCGGGCGAGCTGTTCAAGATCCAGACCGGCACCTTCATCACCCACATCCCGTACCGCGGCGCGGGCCCGGCGCTGGCCGACCTGATCTCGGGCAACGTCGACCTGATGTTCGACGGCCTCGGCTCCTCGGCGCAGCACATCAAGAGCGGCCGCATCAAGGCGCTGATGGTCGCGGGCGCGAAGCGCAACCCGGCGTTTCCCGACGTGCCCTGCGCGGCCGAGGTGGGCCTGCCCGACTACACCGTGACCACCTGGTACGGCCTGTGGACGCCCAAGAGCACGCCGGCCGACGTGCAGGCCAAGGTGGTCGAGGACATGAAGAAATCGCTCGCGAGCGACGAGCTCAAGGCCATCTGGGCGCAGAACGGCTCCGAGATCCCGAACCTGACCATGGCCGCGTATGGCGGCTTCGTCAATTCGGAGATCAAGCGCTGGGCCGCCGTGGTCAAGGCCTCGGGCGCCAAGCTCGAATGAGCGCGGGCAGCGTCGGCCTGCGCCGCGAGGGCGCGCTCGCGTTCCTCACGCTGTCGAACCCGGCACGCCTGAATGCGATGACGCGCGCGATGTGGCGCGAGCTGCGCGTGCTGGCGGCCGGCCTCGCCGCCGATCCGGCGCTGCGCTGCGTGATCGTGCGCGGGGAGGGCGGCGCCTTCTGCGCGGGCGGCGACATCTCCGAATACCCGTCGTTCCGCTTCGAGGCCGCGAGCCTGCGCGAATTCCACGAGAACGAGGTCTGGGCCGCGCTGCAGGCGCTGCTCGACTGCCCCGTGCCGCTGGTCGCGCAGATCGAGGGCGCCTGCATGGGCGCGGGCATCGAGATCGCGAGCTGCTGCGACATCCGCCTCGCGGGCGCCGCGTCGAAGTTCGGCGCGCCGATCGCGAAGCTCGGTTTTCCGATGGCGCCGCGCGAGGCCGCGCTGGTGCATGGCGCCATCGGCGACACGCTGGCGCGCGACATGCTGCTGGCCGCCGGCGTGCACGACGCCACGCGCCTGTACCACGCGGGCTTCCTGCTGTCGGTGCTGCCCGATGCCGAGGTGGCCGCCGCGGCCGAGGCGCATGCGGCGCGCATCGCGCGGCTCGCGCCGCAGACCGCGCGCATGCACAAGCGCACCTTCGCCGTGCTGCACCATGCCGTGACCGGCGCCAACACCGCGCCGCCCGAGGTGGAGCCGGTCGAAGCGCTGGTCGCCACCGCCTACGACTACGCCGACTCGGCCGAGCACCGCGAAGGCATCGCCGCCTTCCTCGCCAAGCGCGCGCCCGATTTCTGACCCGCCTTTCGTTTCCTGTGAAGTCCGACCGATGAAGAAGACCGCCAACGCCAACCTGTTCGCCGCCCTGCGCGCGGCCTTTCCCGCCGACCTCGATGCCATCGCGGTCGAGACCGACAACGGCCTCGCGTACTCGTGGCGCGACCTCGACCGCGCGAGCGCGATGATCGCCAACCTGCTCGACGCGCTGAAGCTCGAGAAGGGCGCGCGCATCGCGGTGCAGGTCGAGAAGTCGGTCGAGGCGATGCTGCTGTACCTCGCGACCCTGCGCGCGGGCTATGTGTTCCTGCCGCTCAACACCGCCTACCAGAGCGCCGAGATCGAGTACTTCATCGGCAACGCCGAGCCCGCCGTGGTGGTCTGCACCAGCCGCAACGCGGCCTGGGTGGCGCCGCTGACCACGGCCGCCGGCACCCGCCACGTGTTCACGCTCGACGACGACCGCAGCGGCACCCTGCTCGAGGTCGCGGCCGGCTGCAGCGACGTGCACAAGCCGGCCGTGAAGTCGGCCGACGACCTGGCCGCGATCCTCTACACCAGCGGCACCACCGGCCGCAGCAAGGGCGCGATGCTCACGCACGGCAACCTGCTGTCGAATGCCGAGGTGCTCAAGGACTACTGGGGCTGGACCGAGGGCGACGTGCTGATCCACGCGCTGCCGATCTTCCATGTGCACGGTCTGTTCGTGGCGCTGCATGGCGCGCTGCTCAACGGCAGCAAGATCCTCTGGTTCTCCAAGTTCGATCCCAAGCGCATCGCCGCGAAGCTGCCCGAAGCCACCGTGTTCATGGGCGTGCCCACGCTCTACGTGCGCCTCTTGGCCGAGCCCGGCCTCACGCGCGAGGCGGTGCGCAACATGCGCCTGTTCGTCGCGGGTTCGGCGCCGCTCCTGATCGAGACCTTCGACGAATGGCGCGAGCGCACCGGCCACACCATCCTCGAGCGCTACGGCATGAGCGAGACCATCATGCTGACCTCGAACCCCTACCGCCCCGAGCAGGGCGAGCGCCGCGGCGGCACCGTCGGCTTCGCGCTGCCGGGCGTGCAGCTGCGCGTGCGCGACGACCAGGGCCGCGACTGCACCACCGACGAGATCGGCGGCATCGAGGTCAGCGGTCCCAACGTGTTCGCGGGCTACTGGCGCATGCCCGAGAAGACGCAGGAGGAGTTCACGGCCGACGGTTTCTTCAAGACCGGCGACGTGGGCAAGATCGACGGCCGCGGCTACATCACCATCGTCGGGCGCAGCAAGGACCTGATCATCAGCGGCGGCTACAACGTCTATCCGGCCGAGATCGAGGGCTACATCAACGAGATGGCCGGCGTGGCCGAGAGCGCGGTGGTCGGCGTGCCGCATCCCGACTTCGGCGAGGTCGGCGTGGCGATCGTCATCGCCAAGCCCGGCGCCACGCTCGATGGCGACGCGATCGTGGCCGAGCTCAAGGCCAAGCTCGCGAACTTCAAGATCCCCAAGCGCTGCTTCATCGTGCCGGAGCTGCCGCGCAACACCATGGGCAAGGTGCAGAAGGCGCTGCTGCGCGGCGAGCACAAGGGCTTGTTCGCCTAGTTTCCTCTAGGCCTCGGGCGCGTCCTTCGCGCGCCTGAACACGATGTCCTCCACCATCGGCTCGAAGGGCACCGCGATGCGGTCGATGCGGCCCGCGCGGTCGTAGAGAAAGCTCAGCGCAAGGTTGTCGGGGTGGAACACCGTCGGCCGGTCCGGCGTGACGAACATGTCGTAGTGCCAGTGCGTGAGCGTGCCGGCGGCACCGCGCCAGTGCCAGGCGAGGTGGTCGCCCTCGTGCGCGATCTCGATGCGGCCGTAGGCCGGATGTTCGTAGCGCCCCGCGTACTCCGCGAGCGCATGGCTGGGCTGCGTGCCGGTGCGGCGCCGGTCGGTGCGTGCCTTGTCGTCGACCCGCTGCTGGACCAGGTCGGCGCGGCGCTTCGCGAGCAGCCGCTGGAACCAGTCGACCGGCTCTCGGCCCGCGATGCGGTCGAGCGCCGCGAAGGTGAGGATCGAGGGCACGGCGCCCGGCGCGCGGTTGGTCAGCACCGCCACGCCCGCGCGGCGCGACGGCACCACGGTCATCAGCGTGGCCCAGCCGAACCACGAGCCCGAATGCGCGAGCGTGCGCTCGCCGCGGTAGTTCTCGCAGAACAGGCCCAGGCCGTAGTGCGAATCGCCGATCTCGGCATGCTCGGAGCGCGACATCCAGGCGCGCGGCATGCCCATCTCGCGCACCGTCCTGGCCGACAGCAGCGGCGTGTCGCCCACGCGGCCTTCGTCGAGCAGGCAGCGCATCCACTTCGCGAGATCGGCGGCGCTGGCATTGAGCCCGCCGCCCGCGGCCGTCGGCACCGGCCACAGCTGCGCGGGCACGGGATCGCCCTCGACCATGGTGTGCGGTCGGGCCGCATCGGCGGCCGCGACCAGCGCGTCGATGCCGAAGCCGTAGTGCGTGAAGCCCAGCGGCTTCAGCAGCCGCTCGGTCACGAAGTCCTGCCAGCCCTTGCCGCTGATGCGTTCGATCACGATGCCCGCGACCATGTAGCCGAGGTTCGAGTACTGGAAGGCCTCGCGCAGTTCGCGGCTCGGCACCAGGTGGCGCAGCAGTGGCAGCATCTGCGCGCTCGTCAGGTCGGCCGGCATGTGCAGCCAGTCGTGGCGCGGCAGGCCGCTGAGGTGGCTCAGCAGGTCGCGCACCGTGAGCTGCGCGGTCGCCACCGCATCGTGCAGCCGGAACTCCGGAATGACCTCGCGCACCGGCCGGCTCCAGGCGAGCCGGCCCTCGTCGACCAGCAGGCCGAGCCCGGCCGCGGTGAACGACTTGGTGATCGAGCACAGCAGGAACTGCGTGTCGGCGGTCACGGGCTCGTTGCCGCGCAGGTCGCGCACGCCGTAGCCCTTCAGCAGCGAGACCTCGCCATCCTCGATCACCGCGAGCGCGAGCCCAGGGATCTTCCATTCCTTCATCGAGCTTTCGACGAGGCTTTCGAATTCGCGCCACATGATCGGGGTCCTAGGGTTCGGGGCGCGAATCCTAAGGCATCCGTCATGCGGCGCTCTCAACCCATGCCGTTCATCAATCCCGTGCGTGCATGGCAGTTGATGTATTCGTAGCGCTGCTCGTCGGCCTTGAGCACCGACACCTCGTGGTACACGCGCAGCTGCAGCTGGAAGTTCAGCGCCTGCACATAGCGCATGAAGCTGCCGAAGATCGCCACGTGGGTCGGATGCGATTCGGCCCAGCGCTCCATGTCGGCCAGCGAGCGCCAGAAGCTCAGGCCGAAGGACTTCTGCAGCGGCGCGCCGCGCGCATCGAGGTGCCGCATGTAGCGGTTGCTGTAGCAGCCGATCGCCAGGCCCTGGTCGCGCAGGAAGTCCATGCCCTCGCGCAGCACCGGCTCCATCTCCTCGAGATAGAGCGTGCGCTCCTGGCCGGTGGTGTCGGTCCATTCCTGGCCCGAGCGGATCATCGCGACGTGTTCATGGCCCGCGATGCGCACACGCCGGCCCGGCGCGGGCGCGTCGCCGATCGCGGCGCGCGTGCCCGAGGGCGACATCGGATCGGTCTGCGACAGCGGGATGCGGTCGCGCATCGATCCCCAGTAGCCATGCTCCTGCAGCTCGCCGCTCACGCGGCCCATGGCCACGCCGATGCCCTCGAGCCGGTCGGGCGTGTTGAACATGGTCTCGAAGTGCTGCACGCGCGGCGACACGATCTCGCGGAAGTAGCCCAGGCCCTCGTGCAGCCGCTCGTCCGACTGCCACCAGTCGTCGATCTCGGGCGTCGCGCTCCAGCGCGCGAAGGCCGCCGGATCGGTCCAGTAGGCGATCGCGATCATGTTGTCGTGGCCCTCGGCATCGACATAGTGCGTGAGGTCGTGGTGCAGCGGGCCGTCGGGCCGCGCGAAGTCGCGCGCGATGCGCATCAGCGCGGCGCAGGCGCGGCCCTGCTGCGCGGCGCCGAGCGACTGCACGCCGAAGTAGCCCATCACCACCTGCGTGACCGCGCGGTCGGCGCGCGCCGACCAGACGGGGTAGGGCGGTGTGTAGTCGTCCTCCACGCGGCGGGTGCGCGTGCGCGGGCACTTCAGGTGCTCGTCGATGGCGGATTCCATGGCGCGGCTCCTTCGTGCGCGCTCAGGCCTCGACCGGCTCGGCCGCGTTGCCTTCCGGCACGGGCGTGAGCTGCACCACCACGGGTTCGCGGCGCGTCTTGTTGAGCAGCAGCTGCGTGACGTCGGGGCGCGAGTAGTGGCCGCTCGGATCGGCCGCGGCCTTCGCGAGCGAGATCATCCCGAGGTCGATGTCGGCGATCACCAGGCCTTCCTCGGTCTCGGGCAGCGGCGTGCCCAGGGCCGAGCCGTCGGGCCCGTAGATGCGCGCATGGCCGCCGCCCACGCCCAGCATCTGCTGCTTGCCGGCGTCGGTGCACATCAGCTCGCTCATCGCCTTCGACACCGTGGCGCAGGGCGCGAGCACGAAGCAGCCGCCCTCGACCGCATAGACCTGGCTCGCGGCATTGTTGACCTCGGCGCCCAGCGCGTTGGCCGCGCCGCGGTAGAGCGAGAAGCTGGGCCAGGCCGCGCAGTGGATCTGCTCGTTCTGCGAGTACATCGCGTACTTGCTCAGCGGCTGCAGGTGTTCCCAGCAGCACAGCGAGCCGATGTTGCCGATGGCGGTGGGCACCACGTGCAGGTCGGCGCCGTCGCCTTCGCCGAACACGGTGCGCTCCACGTGCGTGGGCTTGAGCTTGCGGCGCGTCTGCGCCACCTGGCCCTGGTCGTCGATCAGCGCCTGCGCGATGTAGAGGCTGCCCGCGGCCTTCTCGCTGAAGCCGAACGAGAGCCAGATCGAATGCTGGCGCGCGGCCGCCTGCAGGCGCTCGAACTCGGCCGAGCCGATCACCAGCGAGTTGTCGTGGTAGCGCTGCACGAACTGCATGCCCCAGGCCGGCGAGTCGAGCCAGATCCACCACGGGTAGCCGGGGATCCAGGTCTCGGGAAAGGCGATCAGCTTCACGCCTTGCGCGGCGGCCTGCGCCATCAGGGCGATGGTCTTGTCGATGGTGCCGTCGAGGTCGAGGAACACGGGCGCGGCCTGCACGGCGGCGACGCGGAGCTTGGGGTGAACGGTGGTGGGCATGGCGGGGCCTTTCGGTGGAGAACGTGGATTCGCCGCCTTGCTCCGGCGCGGGTTTGCGCGGTGGCATGCGGGTTGCTTGAAGCGTAAATTCGCCGCCTGCGAACGCCTTGACCGCAACTTGCGGCGTTCTTGTTCCTGCGTTGCATGCCCGCCGATTCCCGTTTTTCGAGATGCCACCGATGAACACGCTGCTCAGCACCGATGCCGTTGCGCGATCGCAGCGGCTGGCCTACTGGACCGACATGATCTGCAACGTCTATGTGCAGCTCGGTTGCGATCCCGTGCGGCCCGACGAGTCCGAGGACTTCGAGGGCAGCATCCGCCAGCACACGCTGCCCGGGCTCGACGTGTCGGTGGTGCGCTCGGGCCCGCAGAAGGTGCTGCGCACCTCGGGCCACATCGCGCGCTCGGGCGACGACTACTTCCTCGTGAGCATCCAGGCCCAGGGCCGCGGCGTGGTGCGCCAGGACGGGCGCGACGCGGTGCTCGAGGCCGGCGACTTCGCGCTCTACGACAGCACGCGGCCCTACCAGCTGCTGTTCGAAGACCGCTTCGAGCAGATCGTGCTCAAGCTGCCCGGCGACCGGCTGCGCAGCGAGCTGCGCGAGACGCAGGCGCTGACGGCCACCACCGTGTCGGGCCGCCAGGGCGCGGGCCACCTGCTGCTGGGCATGATCCGCACCCTGCGCGAGGACATCGAGACGCTGCAGCCGGCCTCGGCGCTGGCGGTGGCCAATGGCGTGCAGAACATCCTGGTGGCGGGGCTGCAGACCCTGCCGGCCGCCAGCGCGCCCTCGCTCAGCAGCCTCACGGCCTACCACCTCGCGCGCGTGAAGCGGCGCATCGAGGAACAGCTCGGTGATCCCGCGCTGTCGGTGGGCAGTCTCGCGGCCGAGCTCGGCGTGTCGGCCAGCCAGATCCACCGCGTCTTCAAGAGCGAACCGCTGACGCCCGCGCAGTACATCTGGGAGCGCCGGCTCGAGGCCTGCAGCCGCGACCTGCTCGAGCCGCGCCTGGCCGGCCGGCCCGTGGCCGAGATCGCCTATGGCCGCGGCTTCAACGACGCGGCGCATTTCAGCCGCGCGTTCAAGGAGCGCTTCGGCTGCTCGCCGCGCGAGTGGCGGCAGCAGCGCGTGCAGTAGGCCTCGAGAAGAGGCGGACGCTGTTTCAGGCCGTCCGGCGTGCGCGCTCGAGGTGGGCCCGCATCGCGGCATCGAAGTGCTCGGGCTGGTCGATGTTCGGCAGGTGGCCCGCGTCGGGAATGACCTCGAGGCGTGCGCCGGGAATCTCGGCCTGCAGCTCGCGCATCGCATCGGGCAGCGCGGCATCGTTGGCGCCGACGACCAGGGTCGTGGGCACGCGGATGGCGCGCGCGGCCGCGCGGTGGTCGAGTTGCTGGATCGCGCGCGCGCAGCCGACCATGCCCGCGCGCGAGGTGCCGGCCGCGGCCGCATGCAGCGCCTGCGCCTCGGCCGGATGGGCGGCGATGAAATCGCGGCCCAGCCAGCGCTCGATGGTCGGGCCCGCGAGCGCTTCGCAGCCCTGGGCCTCGACGAGCGCGATGCGTTCGTCCCAGGGCTGCGCGAAGGCCGCGGGCGCGTCGGCGCGGCAGTCGCACAGGCACAGGCTGGCCAGGCGCTCGGGATGCCGTTCGGCCAGCGCGAAGCCGCACATGCCGCCGAGCGAGAGCCCGACGTAGTGCGCCGCGCGGATGTCGAGCGCATCGAGGATCTCGACCACGTCGCGCGCCAGGTCGCCCATGCGCCAGGGCAGTGATGGCGGTGAGGGCGCCTCCGACTGGCCATGGCCGCGCGTGTCGGGCCGCAGCACGCGCCAGCCCTCGGCGGCCAGCCACCCGGCCTGGCGGTGCCACAGCACCGACGAAGACAGGATCGCGTGCGCGAGCAGCACCACGGGGCCGTCCGCGGGGCCGTCGATATGGACCGCGACGCGGCAGGCCGCGCTCGGCAGGAAGAGGTGCTGGGTGGTCGTCATGAGGGCGCCAGTCTCGGCCCTTTCCCCAGGCGCCACCACCGAGTAAAACTGAAGCCCGTTGAGAAAAACGCAACCCGCTTGCACCCGTCGCGGCCTACAGTCGCCCCGCCATGTCGAGAAAACTTCCACCCCTGAACGCGATCCGCGCCTTCGAGGCCGCGGGCCGGCACGTGAGCTTCACGCGCGCCGCGGAAGAGCTGAGCGTGACCAACGGTGCCATCAGCCGCCAGGTCGCGCTGCTCGAGGAATGGCTGGGCGTGCCGCTGTTCCGTCGCACCTCCTCGCAGCTCGCGCTGACCGAGGCCGGGCGCCTCTATCTCGCGGAGTTGACGGCCACGCTCGACCGCGTGGCGGTGGCCTCGATGCAGCTGCGCGAGCAGGCGGTGCCGACCGCGCTGCGCATCAACGCGCCGCCGACCTTCACCATGCGCTGGCTGCTCTCGCGCCTGCCGGCCTTCCAGCGCAGGCGGCCCGAGGTCGACCTGCGGCTCACCACCTTGCTGGCACCGGTCAACTTCGACGAGGGCCGCTACGACATCGCGATCGCGGGCGCGCTCGAGCCGCCGCCGCATTGCGTGTCGCGGCCCTTCATGAGCGAGCTGATCCTGCCGGTGTGCCATGTGGACCTGCTCGACGGCGGCCGGCTGCGCGCGCCGCGCGACCTGGCCGCGCACACGCTCGTGAGCTTCGCCACCGAGCCCTATGCCTGGGAGGACTGGCTCGCGGCGGCCGGCGTGGCCGGGCTCAAGCCCGGCGGCGCGATCCGCTTCGAGCAGATGTACTTCGCGCTGCAGGCCGCGATCGACGGGCTGGGCCTCGCGCTGGTGCCGCTGTTCCTCGCCTTCGACGACATCATCGCGGGCCGGCTGTGCGCGCCCTTCGGCGTGCTGGCCGCCAAGCAGCGGCGCTACTTCGCGAGCACGGCCCATGCCGACCCGGTGACCGAGAGCTTCTGCGAATGGCTGGTGCGCGAGGGCAGCGACACCGAGGCCTCGATGCAGCAATGGCTGCGCTCGCAGGCCCCGGCGTCCTGAGCGCGCCGCTCAGTCCATCTGCACGCCGCTGCGGCGCACCAGCTCGCCCCAGCTCTTGAATTCGCTGGCGACGTAGGCCGCGGCTTCCTCGGGGCTGGCGCTGTAGCGCGGCAGCGCGCCGATGCTGCGCATGCGCCGCTCCACCTCGGGCTTGCGCATGGCCTTGGCGATCGCCTCGTGGGTCGAGGCCACCAGCGTCTTCGAGGTGCCGACCGGGTAGAGCAGCATCAGCCAGGTCGAGGCGCGGAAGTCGGCGAAGCCCTGCTCGATCAATGTGGGCACGGCCAGCGGCGCGTCGAGCCGGCTCGCGGTGGCCGCGCCGAGCGCGCGCAGCTTGCCGCCCTGCACGAAGGCCTGCACGCCGGCCGCGGTCTCGAGCGCCAGCGAGACATTGCCCGCGACCACGTCGGTCAGGCCCGGCGCGCTGCCCTTGTAGGGCACGTGCACGATGTCGATGCCCGCGCGCCGCTTGAGCTCCTCCATCGCGAGGTGCGACACCGTGCCGTTGCCCGACGAGGCATTGGTGAGCTTGCCCGGGTTGGCCTTGGCATAGGCCACCAGCCCCTGCGCGTCGGTGAAGGGCAGCGAGGGGTGGCACACCAGCACGAAGGGCAGGTCGCCGACCAGGCCCACCGCTTCGTAGTCCTTGAGCGAGTCGTAAGGCACGCTGCGGTAGAGGTGCGGGTTGGTGGCCACGGCCGACATGTGCGTGAGCATCATCACCGAGCCGTCGTTGGGCGACTTCGCGAGCTGGCCCATCGCGATGCTGCCGCCCTGGCCCGGTTTGTTGTCGACGATGTAGTTCTCGCCCGTCACGGCCTGCATCTTCTCGGCCATCAGCCGCGCCACGATGTCGGTGGCCTGGCCCGGCGGAAAGCCCACGAGGATCTTCGTGACCTTGCCGCGTGACGCGGCCGGCTGCGCGAGCGCCGGCGTGCCCATCGACGCGGCCGCGAGCGCGAGCAGCGCGCGGCGGCTCAGCATTGCCTGGTTGTCCATTGCGTTGTCTCCGATGTTTTTTAAAGGGCGAAGCTTCAGACGAGCTTCATCTCCTTGAGCACCTCGCGCGCGTTGCGCAGGCTGTCGAGCGCCGCGGGCACGCCGCAGTAGATGGCGACCTGCAGGAACACCTCCTGCAGCTCGGCGGGCGTGATGCCGTTGTTGATCGCGCCGCGCACATGCAGCCGCAGCTCGTGCGGCCGGTTGAGCGCGCTGATCATGCCGAGGTTCAGCAGGCTGCGGCTGCGCCGGTCCAGGCCCGGGCGGTTCCAGATCTCGTCCCAGCAGTACTCGGTGGTGAGCTGCTGCATCGGCCAGCTGAAGTCGTCGGCCTCGGCGATCGACTTCTCGACGTATTCCGCGCCGAGCACCGCCTTGCGCGTGGCGAGCCCGCGCTGGAACTTCGCCGAGGTGGGGGTCTTGTCTGCCATGTCGTCGCTCCCTTCAGGCCACGGCCGCCTCGGCCAGCGGCGCGTTCCAGGCGTCGTAGGCGTAGACCCAGTCGGCGTCCTGCGGATCGCGCAGCCAGGTGTTGGTGCGCGAGGTCAGCTGGACCTTCGAGGTGCGCGGCTTGCGCGTGGCCTCGAAGCGCTGGAAGGCCTCGGCCACGCCGTCGCGGTCGGTGCCCTGGAGGCAGCGCGAGAGCACCGCCGCATCCTCGATCGCCATCGCCGCGCCCTGCGCCATGTAGGGCGTCATCGGATGGCAGGCATCGCCGAGCAGCGTGATGTTGCCCTCGCTCCAGCGCGGCAGCGGATCGCGGTCGACCAGCGCCCACTTGTGGACCTCGGGACACGACTGCAGCACGTGGCGCACCTGCGGATGGAAGTCGGCGAAGGCCTCGCGCAGCGCGTGGATGTCGCCCTTGGTCGACCACGACTCGAGCCGGAAGCCGGGCTCGGGCTGGCTGGTCACGAAGTAGACCTCGCTGCGGTCGGGCTTGACGTAGTAGATGACGATGTGGCGGTCCTTGCCCCACCACTTGGTGCACTGGTCGATCTCCTGGCCGCCGAGCAGCGCCGCGGAGAAGGTGGTGCGGTAGGCGATGCGGCCCGTGAAGTTGGGCTCGGACCTGCCGAACAGCTGGTCCTTGACCAGCGAGTGCACGCCGTCGGCCGCCACCACCGCGTCGGCATGCACGGTGGCGCCGTTGGCGAAGCGCAGCTCGACGCCGCCGTCGCCCTGCGAGAAGCCCGCGAGCTTGTGGCCGCGGCGGATGAATTCGTCGGGCACCGCGCTGTGCAGCGCGGCATGCAGGTCGCCGCGGTGCGCGAGCAGGTAGGGCGCGCCGAACTTCCGCTCGGCGGTCTCGCCGAAGATCATGTCGAAGCGCACCTCGCCTGTGTAGGCGTCCTTGTTGTTCCACGAGCGCGGGTAGAAGGCCTCGGCGCGCATGCGCGCCTCGAGGCCCAGGCCGCGCAGCACCTGCATCGCGTTGCAGCCGATCTGGATGCCCGCGCCCAGGCGGGTGAATTTCTCGGCCTGTTCGTAGACCATGACGTCGATGCCGACGCGGCGCAGCGCCGCGGCCGTGGCCAGGCCGCCCATGCCGGCGCCGATGATGGCGACCGAAAGTCTCTTGCTCATGTCCGTTCCTCGTGTGGTTGGCATGAACGGAATGGTCCGGCTTTCGGCCGGCCCGAACCATCGAGATTTGCTGGCGCTGGTTGAGAAAAACTGCGGCGCGCGCAAGCGCACGGCGCGCCGGGCGGGCGCGTCGCGTCATCGAGGAAGGGAGAGCGGAAGAGGGCCGCGCGCTCAGCCGCGCAGGCCCTTCCAGAGCATGTAGGCCGCGAGCAGGTACAGGATGCTCGCGAACACGCGCTTGAGCTTCTTCACCGGCAGGTTGTGCGCGGCCCGGGCGCCCAGCGGCGCGGTCAGCACGCTGCACACGGCGATCACCGCGAGCGCGGGCAGCCAGATGTAGCCGAAGGAGCCGGCCGGCAGGCCCTGCACCGTCTGGCCGCTGATCACGTAGCCGGCCACGTTGGCCACCGCGATCGGGAAGCCCAGCGCGGCGCTGGTGGCGACCGCGTTGTGGATCGAGATGTTGCACCAGGTCATGAAGGGCACGCTGATGAAGCCGCCGCCCGCGCCGACCAGGCCCGAGACCAGGCCGATGGCGCCACCGGCGCCGAGCTGGCCCGCGGTGCCCGGCATCTGGCGCGTGGGCTTGGGCTTGCGGTCGAGGAACATCTGCGTGGCCGAGAAGCCCACGAACAGCGCGAACACGATCGCCAGCGCCGTGCCCTTGAGCAGCGCGAAGATGCCGAGGCTGCCCACGAGGCTGCCGATCACGATGCCGGGCGCGAGGCGCTTGACGATGTCCCAGCGCACCGCGCCGCGCTTGTGGTGCGCGCGCACGCTCGACACCGAGGTGAAGATGATGGTGGCCATCGAGGTCGCGATCGCCATCTTCACCGCGAGGTCGGCCGGCACGCCGCGGTGGCCCATGATGATCGTGATGAAGGGCACCATCACCATGCCGCCGCCGATGCCGAGCAGGCCCGCGAGAAAACCGGTGCCGAGGCCGAGGGCGACCAGTTCGGCGATCAGGAGGGGGTCGAGCAGGCTGGTCACGTTCACGCCACGGACTTTCGGGTAAGGCAAGGGCGCCGTGCAACGATGGCAACGGGCCTCGGTTCGAGGGACAAAGGGAGGGGGGTGGGCCGCAATGCTATCTGAAACGTAGCTGCGGCCCGGCGCGCACTGTCGCGCAGCAGCCAGGATCGGATGTATCGAGGCGGATACAGCGTGGGTTCTTGGGGCGATCCCGCCATGCCGGGGACCGCCGATGTTCGATGCGCATTCAGCGCAGCGAAGAGGAATAGGTGTCTGCGAATGGGCGCCAGACTCGCATCCTGAACCGGGGTTCAGGTGGGCGAGGGCAGCAAGACTTCGGGTTCATCTGACGCGAGATGATCACACCCGTCGAGCGATATACCAAGCCCGGCTCCGTAGAGCATTGGAACAAGGACATATAAAGCCCAACGCGCACCGCAGACAGAAACGATTTTACGCCTTCGCGCCCGGGCACTTTCCGGTTTTTTGCGGGGAGTCCCTGCGCAGCGGGCAGGTTTGCGTCGAAGTTCTTGCAGTGCGCGCCGATCTCTGCGAGTGAGAGAGAAAAGCGCGCCGACGTTCAGAGCAGATGCCCGTCGCCGGCCAGTGCCTGGTCGAGCTTGTGGATCAGTTGCGCGGCCTTCGGATCGACCGCGCCGTCGTCGACGGGTGCCGGGGCCGGGGCCGGCTCCGCGGGCGGCGCGGCCTTCGCCGTGGCTTCCTGCGCCGCGAGATCGAAGGCCAGGTTCAGCGAGGCCAGCACCGCGATGCGGTCGCGCGCCTTGACCTTGCCCGCGTCGCGGATCTTGCACATGGCCGCATCCACGCGTTCGACCGCGTCGCGCAATTGCGCTTCGCCGCCATCGGGACAGCCGAGCAGATAGCTCTGGCCCATGATCTGAACTTCGATCTGCTTCATGCGGGGGAATCTTCGGAGGGAGGTACGGCCGGCAGCTGCTCGAGCAGCGCATCGAGCCGCGTGCGTGCCGCCGCGAGCCGCGACTTGAGCGCATCGCGCTCGCGCGTCAGCGCATCGACCTGTTCCTGCAGCAGCGCGTTCGTGCGCTGCACCTCTTCGTGACGCAAGAGCAGGCGTTCCACGCGCTCGGCGATCTGGTCGATGGGGCTGGAGGCGGGCATGGTGCGCGATTGTAGTTTCCCGTGAAAGCGGCGGTCCTCCGGGGCACCCGCCGCGCCTGGCACGGCATTCTGCGGCCTGCGCGCCGCGCCATCAAACTTCGCTGAGCCGCACGTAGGTGGCGAGCAACGCGCTCTTGGCCGCCACGCCCAGCAGCACCGGGTTGGCCGCGCTCTCGATCACCGGCAGCCGCTCGCCCAGATGCTCGAGGAAGCGCTGCAGCGCCTCGCCGAGGCTGGTGTCGGCGGTGATCGGCGCGATGGCCCGCGACAGCAGGTCCGCCGCGCGCACCTCGGCCGCGGCCGTGCCGAGCGCCGAGAGCGGCACCACGCCGAGGTAGCGCTGGTGCGCATCGACCACGTAGAGGTACTTCACCGGATGCTGCAGGAACAGCCGGCTCATCGCCTCTCGATCGGCCTCGGGGCCGACCACCGTCTGCGCCGGCTGCACCAGGTCGCGGATGTGCAGCGCGCGCAGCCGCAGCTGCTCGTCCTGCTGCTCGCGGCGGCGCAGCGTGATCTCGTACATCGAGCCCGCATTGGCCGAGCGCGCGACGAAATAGGCGATCACGCCGGCCAGCATCAGCGGCAGCATCACCTGGTAGTTGAGCGTCATCTCGAAGATCATGAGGATCGCCATCAGCGGCGCCTGCGTGGCCCCCGCGAGAAACGCGCCCATGCCGACCACCGCATAGGCGTAGGGGGCCGACACCGCATGCGGCCACAGCGCCTGCGCGGCATGGCCGAACAGCGCGCCCACCATGCAGCCGAAGAACAGCGCGGGCGTGAACACGCCGCCCACCGCGCCCGAGCCGGCCGTGGCCAGCGTGGCGACCAGCTTGGCCGCGAGCACCATCGCGATCAGGGTCCAGGTCCAGGGCGTGTGCAGCACCGCGTTGACCACGCTGTAGCCATTGCCCCAGACCTCGGGCCAGGGCACCGAGACCAGCCCCATCGCGAGTCCGCCGAGCGCGAGCCGCCACGGCAGCGCGAACGGCAGCCGCGCGAACAGCGCGCGGCTGCCCTGCAGCGCGCGCAGGAAGCCCGCGGCCGCGAAGCCCAGCAGCACGCCGAGCAGCGCGAACAGCGGGATCTCGGCGCCATGCAGCTCGGGGAACACCGGCATCTGGTAGGGCGGCTGGTAGCCGGGCAGGGCGCGCATCACGATGTTGGCGACCACCGCCGCGATCAGGATCGGGCCCACGCTCTCCATCACGATCGAGCCGAGCACGATCTCGGCGACGAAGAAGGCGCCCGCGATCGGCGCGTTGTACGCGGCCGTGAGGCCGGCCGCCGCGCCGCAGGCCACCAGCAGCCGCAGCCGCTCGACCGGGAAGCGGAACACCCGGCCCAGCAGCGAGGCGGCCAATGCGGCGAGCTGCACCATCGAGCCCTCGCGGCCGATCGAGCCGCCGGTGCCGATGCTCACGAGCGAGGAGGCGCTGCGCACCAGCGTCTGCGTGACCGGGATGCGGCCGTCGCCGAGCACGATCGCCTCCATGTAGTCGGAGGTGGCGCTGCGCACCGCGACGCGCCTGGCGAGCACGAGCAGGCCGCCGGCCACGAGGCCGCCCGCGGCGGGGAAGGCGATGCGCGCCCACCACGGCAGCGCGCGCGCCATCGCGACCAGGCTGTCGCCGGGGCCGAGCACCAGGTGCTCGAAGCCGCGCAGCGCGGCGCGAAAGCCTTCGGTCGCGAGCGTGCCGAGCAGGCCGGCGACGATGGACCACAGCAGCATCGACTGCCAGCCCGAGACGCCGAACAGGCGCTGCAGGGCGGAGCGCAGGCGCAGCAGCAGCGAGGAGCGCAGGGTCATGCGGGGAGGCGGTGATGGCGTCGCATAGCCCGTCGATGTTAGTGCGCGAGTTGGTGCGCCATGCCCGGCGAACGTCGGGCGCACGCAACTTTCGACTTAAGGCGCGCGGCGCAGCGCCTAGAATCTCGCCCGTTGGTGCCTGCGGCGTGGTTCACGCGCCGCGGTTCAACGGGAAGCAGGAGTGAAGGGACCGGCCGCGCGCCGGCACCGAAGCCGCCTGCGCTGCCCCCGCAACGGTCAAGCAGACGGCGCCGCAAGGCGCCACCCTCTCCACACGAGCCACTGGGCGCCCTGAAACAGGCGCCTGGGAAGGCGGCGAGGGCCGGTCTGCCAGCCCGGATACCGGCCAACAAGGCGGTTCGCGCATGCCCTTCGCTTCGTCGATGCATGCACGGGCCAATGGCGCCCCGGGCGCCGGCGGGGAGGCCGGCAAGGGGCATAGACGTTCGCTCGCTCACTCCATGATTTCCTGCGTTTCCTTCTCGCGCCGTTCGCGCGCTCGCATTCCCGCGTCCCGCATCGGCATGCGCCTGGCCGGCCTGCCGCTGGCCCTGGTGCCGGCCTTCGGCGGCCTGCTGCTGGCCCAGCTGCCGCTGGCCGCTTCGGCACAGCAACAGCCCGGCGTGCTCGGCGAAACGGTGGTCACCGCCACCCGCACCGCGCAGCCGCTGTCGGACCTGGTGGCCGATGTCTCGGTGATCGACCGCGAGACCATCGAGCGCAGCGGTTCCACCGGCGTGGCCGACGTGCTCGCGCGCCAGGCCGGCATCCAGATCGTGCGCAACGGCGGCGTGGGCAACTCGACCAGCGTCTACATCCGCGGCGCCGAGACGCGCTTCACCGCCGTCTACATCGACGGCGTGCGCGTGGACTCGCAGGCCACCGGCGGCGCGGCCTGGGAAAGCATCCCGCTGGCGCAGATCGACCGCATCGAGGTGCTGCGCGGCCCGGCCGCCGCGGTCTACGGCTCCGACGCCATCGGCGGCGTGATCCAGCTGTTCACCAAGCGCGGCGAGGAGGGCGTGTCGCCCTCGATCGGCGTGGGCTTCGGCAGCCATGGCCTTTCGCGCACCGAGGCCGCGATCAGCGGCAAGGCCAATGCCTTCGACTATTCGTTCGGCGTGGCGCACGAGGAGAGCCGCGGCTTCAACATCCAGCCGCTCGAGAAGCGCACCCTGCCCAAGGACGGCTTCACCAGCCCCGACCGCGACGGCTACAACACCACCTCGGGCAATGTGCGCCTGGGCTGGCAGATCGCGCCCGGCCAGCGCCTGGAGGCCACCGCGCTGTCGAGCGACACGCAGGCACGCTACGACGCGGCCAAGTCCGGCAGCAAGCCGCCGGCCTACTACCTCGACGACCAGAGCCGCAACCGGCTGCGCACCGGCGGCCTGACCTGGTCGGCGCAGTGGAACGAGGTCTACAGCACGCGGCTGCAGGTGACCGATTCGCAGTCGGTCTACAGCACCATGCCCTCGTACTACCGCACCGAGACCCGGCTGCGCGGCTACCTGTTCCAGAACGAGCTGCGCTTCGGAGCGCACCTGGTGACGGCCGCGCTCGAGCGCCGCGAGGACCGGCTCGAGAACGCGCCCACCAGCGCCACCGACAAGGGCCTGGCGCGCAAGCGTTCGCAGGATGCGGTCTCGCTCGGCTACGGCTTCGTGCAGGGCCCGCATTCGCTGCAGCTCAACGTGCGCCACGACGACGACAGCGAGTTCGGCGGCAAGACCACCGGCAGCGCCGCCTACGGCTTCGCGATCACGCCGAAGCTGCGCGTGACCGCCTCGGCCGGCACGGCCTTTCGCGCGCCCACGCTCTACCAGCGCTTCAGCGAATACGGCAAGCCCGACCTGCAGCCCGAGTCGAGCCGCAACGTCGAGCTCGGCCTCAAGTACACCGACGGCCCGACCAACGCGGGCATCGTGGTCTACCGCAACAACGTGCGCAACCTGATCGTGTTCGACTCGACCGCCAAGGGCTGCGCCTCGTCCTTCGGCTGCTACGGCAGCACCGCGCGGGCGCGCTACGAGGGCGTGACGCTGTCGGGGGGCCACCGCATCGGCGACGTCACGCTGCGCGCCTCGCTCGACTTCCAGGACCCGCGCGACCTCGCGACCGACAAGCTGCTCGCGCGCCGCGCCAAGCGCTATGCCACGCTGGGCGCCGACTGGCGCCTCGGCGGTTGGACCCTGGGCGCCGAGGTGCAGACCTCGAGCCAGCGCTACGACGACGCGGCCAACACGCGCACGCTCGGCGGCTACACGCTGCTGAACCTCGTGGCCAGCACGAAGATCGTGCGCGACGTCGACCTGGTCGCGCGCATCGACAATGCGGGCGACAAGGACTACATGCTCGCGCGCGGCTACGTCACCGGTGGCCGCAACGCGTACGTCGGATTGAAGTGGACGCCCCAGTAAGCCAGCACCTGCCCGATCGCGCGGCGACCTGCGCCGCCGTGCTCGTGGCCGCGCCCGCCTCGGGGCAGGGCAAGACCACCGTGGCCGCCGCGCTCGCGCGGCTGCATGCGCGCCAGGGTCGGCGCGTGCGCGCCTTCAAGTGCGGGCCCGACTTCCTCGACCCGCACTGGCTGCGGCTGGCCACCGGCGCGCCCGTGCATTCGCTCGACCTGTGGATGACCGGCGAGGCCGACTGCCGCGCGCGGCTGCATGCGGCCGCGGCCGAGTCGGACCTCGTGATCGTCGAGGGCGTGATGGGCCTGTTCGACGGCACGCCAAGCGCGGCCGACCTGGCGCAGCGCTTCGGCCTGCCGGTGCTGGCGGTGATCGACGCCCATGCGATGGCCGGCACCTTCGGCGCGCTGGCGCATGGGCTGCAGAGCTTCAGGCCCGCTCTGACCTGGGCCGGCGTGCTGGCCAATCGCGTGGCCGGCGAGCGCCATGCCGACATGTTGCGCGGCGCCTTGCGCGAGCCCGCGGACTGGCTCGGCGCCTTGCCGCGCGATGCGGGCTTCTCGCTGCCCGAGCGCCACCTGGGCCTGGTGGCGGCGCACGAGCTCGGCGACGCGGCCGAGCGGCTCGACCGCGTGGCCGATGCGCTGGCCGGCACGCCGCTGGGGTCGCTGCAGCTGCCGCGGGTGCGCTTCGAGGCGCCGCCGGCCGGCGAGGTCGCACCGATCGCGCCGCTGCTCGCGGGCCGCACCATCGGCATCGCGCGCGACGCGGCCTTCTCGTTCATCTACCCGGCCAACCTCGACACGCTGAACGCGCTCGGCGCCAGGCTGGTCTTCTTCTCGCCGCTGGCCGGCGAGGCGCTGCCCGACTGCGATGCGCTGTGGCTGCCCGGCGGCTATCCCGAGCTGCATGCCGCCACGCTCGCGCGGCGCTCGGACCTGCGCACCGCGCTCGCGGCCCATGCGGCCGCGGGCCGGCCGATCTGGGCCGAATGCGGCGGGATGATGGCGCTGTTCGACGAGATCGCCGTGCCCGGCATCGGCGATGGCGACGAAGCTGCGGTGCATGCGCTCTGGGGCCTGCTGCCCGGGCGCGTCACGCTGCAGAAGCGGCTCGCCGGCCTCGGCCCGCAGGCCCTCGCGCTGGGCGCGCACACGCTGCGCGGCCATACTTTCCACTACTCGCGCTGCGAGACGCCGCTCGTGCCGGCCGCCCATTCGCGCCGCCCGCAAGGCACGGCCGGCGGCGAGGCGCTCTACGTGCACGGCTGCGTGCGCGCGAGCTACTTCCACGCCTGGTTCGCCTCCAGTCCCGAAGCCACCGCGCGGCTGTTCGATGCCGCGCCGCTCGAAACCGGGGCACCGGCTGCCCAGGAGCATCGCGTTGACGCCTGAACACGAATTCATCCTCGGCGGCCAGAAGAGCGGCAAGTCGCGCCGCGCCGAGCAGCGCGCGGCCGACTGGCTCGCGGCCGCGCCGAAGCAGCGCCGCGCGGTGCTGATCGCCACCGCGCAGCCCTACGACGACGAGATGCGCGAACGCATCGTGCGCCACCAGGCCGATCGCGCCGAGCGCGTGCCGAGCCTGCGCACCATCGAGGAGCCGGTCGAGCTGGCGCGCGCCATCGTGACCCAGAGCACGCCCGAGTCGCTGGTGGTGGTCGACTGCCTCACGATGTGGCTCACCAACCTGCTGATGCCGCTGCGCGCCGAGGGCGCGCGGCCGGTCTCGCGCACGCCCGCCGCGCACATCAACCTGCTGCTGGGCGCGCTGCGCGATGCACGCGGTCCTGTCGTGCTGGTGGGCAACGAGATCGGCCTGGGCGTGATCCCGCTGGGCCGCGAGACGCGCGCCTTCGTCGATGCGCTGGGCCGGCTCAACCAGGACGTGGCCGGTGTCTGCCACCGCGTCACCTTGATGGCCGCGGGCCTGCCGCTGACCCTGAAGGAACCGGGCCGATGAAAGGCTTTCTCGTCGCCGCTCTGGCGGCACTGGCACTCGCCACGGGCCTGTGGTCGCCGCCCGCGAGCGCGCTCGAGGTGGTCGACGAACGCGGCGTGAGCGTGGAGCTGCCGCAGCCGCCGCAGCGCATCGTGACCCTGCTGCCCTCGCTGACCGAATCGGTCTGCGCGCTCGGCGCCTGCGCGCGGCTGGTCGGCGTCGACCGCTATTCGAATTCGCCGGCGCCGGTGCGCGGCCTGCCGCAACTCGGTGGCGGCATCGACCCCAATGTCGAGGCCGTGGTGGCGCTCAAGCCCGACGTGGTGCTGCTCGCCAAGTCCTCGCGCGTGACCGAGCGGCTCGAGGCGCTGGGCCTCAAGGTGCTGGTGCTCGAACCGAAGAACCATGCCGACGTGCGCCGCGTGCTCGGCAAGCTCGACCAGGTGCTCGGCACCCACGAGGCGCCGGCGGTCTGGCGCGCCATCGATGCCGCGGTGTCGGCCGCGGCGCAGTCGCTGCCCGCCGCCGCGCGCGGCCAGCGCGTGTACTTCGAGGTCAACAGCGGCCCGTACGCGGCCGGCGAGTCCTCCTTCATCGGCGAGACGCTGACGCGGCTGGGCGCCAGGAACATCGTGCCGGCGGCGCTCGGCCCCTTTCCCAAGCTCAACCCCGAATACGTGGTGCGCGCCAATCCCGACCTGATCATGGTCAGCGTGCGCAGCGCGCAGGGCCTCGAGCAGCGCCCGGGCTGGAGCACCATGCGCGCGGTGCGCGAGGGACGCATCTGCCGCTTCACGGCCGAGCAGTCCGACGTGCTGGTGCGCCCCGGCCCGCGCATGGACGAGGCGGCACGGCTGATGGCGCAATGCCTGGGCGACAAGGCAAACACGCGAGGCGCGCGCTGATGCCCGCGGGCCACCTGCGCCGCGTGCTGCTGTTCGGCCTCGCGCTGCTGGTGCTCGGCGCCGCCTTGCTGCTGCTCGGCCTGGGCATCGGCAGCACCGGCTTCGAGAGCTTCCTGTCGGCGCGCCACGATCCGGTGGCGCTGCAGATCGTCTGGGACATCCGGCTGCCGCGCACCCTCGGCGCCTGGCTCGCGGGCGCGCTGCTCGGGCTGGCCGGCGCGGTGGCGCAAGGGCTGTTCCGCAATCCGCTGGCCGATCCCTTCCTGCTCGGAAGCGCCTCGGGCGCCTCGCTGGGCGTGGCGCTGGCGCTGCTGTTCTTCGGCGGCTCGGCCGCCAGCGCGCAGTGGGCGGTGCGGCTGGGCCTCACGGGCGCGGCCTTCCTCGGCTCGATGGCGGCCGTGATGCTCACCTTGCTGCTCGCGCGCGGCGTGCAGCAGACGCTGCGGCTGCTGCTCGCGGGCGTGATCGTGGGCGTGGTGCTCGGCGCGATGAAGGACCTGATCACCATCGCCTCGGCCGACATCCTGCAGGCGATCCAGGGCTTCACGCTCGGCAACACCGGCCTGGTCGGCTGGAGCGCCTGCGCCGTGATGGCGCTGGCCTGCGCGCTGTGCCTGCTGCTGGCCTGGGCGCTGGCGCCGGTGCTCGACGGCCTGGCGCTCGGCGAGTCCACCGCGCGCAGCCTGGGGTTGCCGCTGGGCGCGATGCGCGCCGCGCTGGTGGTGGTGCTGGCGCTGGCCACCGGCGCCGCGGTGGCGCAGACCGGCCTGATCGCTTTCGTCGGCCTGGCCGCGCCGCACCTGGTGCGCTCGGTGGTCAAGACCACGCATGCGCGGCTGATCGTGCTGTCGGCCGCGATGGGCGGGCTGCTGCTGATGGCGGCCGACCTGCTGGCGCGCTGGCTGATCGCGCCGCAGGAGCTGCCCGTGGGCGTGCTCACCGCGGTGCTGGGCGGCAGCTACCTGCTGTGGCTGATGCACCGGCGCACCGCGAGGGGCACGGCCTCATGACGGCCGCCACCGCCCAGGCGCTCGAGGTGCGCGGCGTGAGCGCGGCGCTCGGCGGCACCGAGGTGCTGCACGGCATCGACCTCGCGATCGCGGCCGCGCGCTGGACCAGCATCGTCGGCCCCAACGGTGCCGGCAAGTCGACCCTGCTCAAGGTGCTGGCGGGCCTGCTCGCGCACCGCGGCGAGCTGCGGCTGTTCGGCGAGCCCGCCGCGAAGCTGCCGGCACGCCAGCGCGCGCGGCGACTCTCGTGGCTGGGCCAGGGCGTGGCGGGCGAGGGCGCGGCCGACGACCTGCTGGTCTACGACGTCGCGATGCTCGGCCGCCTGCCCCACCAGCGCTGGCTGGCCGCGCCCGACGAAGCCGACCGCGCCGCCGTGGAGCGCGCGCTGCGCGCCACCCAGGCCTGGGACTGGCGCGAACGCCCGCTGGGCCAGCTCTCGGGCGGCGAGCGCCAGCGCGTGCTGCTGGCGCGCGCGCTCGCGGTCGAGGCCGAGCTGCTGCTGATGGACGAGCCGCTCGCCAACCTCGACCCGCCGCACCAGGCCGACTGGATGCAGACCGTGCGCGCGCTGGTCGCCGCGGGCCGCACCGTGGTCAGCGTGCTGCACGAACTGCCCATGGCCCTGGCCGCCGACGAACTCGTGGTGATGGACCGCGGCTGCGTGGCGCACCACGGCGGCAGCAGCGATCCCGCGACGCATGCGGCGCTCGAGCAGGTGTTCGATCACCGGATTCGCGTGCACCGCGTGGCCGAGCAATGGATTGCGTTGCCGCGATGAATGCGGGGTCGGACAGCCGTACGCGAAGGGCGCGAAGGTTTCGCGAAAGGCGCGAAAGAATTCAAAGGAAATTTTTGGATGTCTTCTTTTGCGTCCTTCGCGAAACCTTCGCGTCCTCTGCGTCCGGCTGCCCGTATTCGAAAGCCTTGAAAGAAACCCACGCATGCAGATAGAAACCCCACCCAGCGAGAAGCCCTACGAGAAGCCCGAAGGCGAACGCCGCGGCATCGTCATCGTCAACACCGGCGACGGCAAGGGCAAGAGCACTGCCGCCTTCGGGCTGGCGCTGCGTGCGCATGGCCGCGGCAAGGCCGTGAAGATCTACCAGTTCATGAAGGTGCCGAGCGCGCGTTTCGGCGAGCACCGCATGTTCGAGCAGATCGGCATCCCGATCGAGGGCCTGGGCGACGGCTTCAGCTGGAAGAGCCAGGACCTCGAGCGCTCCGGGCAGCTCGCGCGCGATGGCTGGGAGAAGGCCAAGGCCGCGATCCTCTCGGGCGAGTACTTCCTCGTGGTGCTCGACGAGATCACCTACCCGCTGATCTACGGCTGGCTGCCGCTCGAGGGCGTGCTCGAGACCCTGCGCGCGCGGCCGAAGCATGTGCACGTGGCCCTCACGGGCCGCCGCTGCCCGCCCGAACTCATCGAGCTCGCCGACACCGTGACCGAGATGATGCTGGTCAAGCATGCGTTCAAGGCCGGCATCCCGGCGCAGCGCGGCATCGAGGATTGAGCCGGATGAGCCAGGCGTTCGCGGCCGAGGAGGCGAGGGCGGTCTATCGCGCCATCCACGAGCGGCGCGACATGCGGCATTTCGCGGGCGGCGAGGTCGCGCCCGCGCTGCTGCGCCGGCTCCTCGAGGCGGCCCACCATGCGCCCAGCGTCGGCTTCATGCAGCCCTGGCGCTTCATCCGCATCCGCGACACGGCCCTGCGCACGCGACTGCATGCGACGGTCGAGCGCGAACGCGTGCTGACGGCGCGCGCGCTCGGCGAACGCGAGGACGCATTCATGCGCCTGAAGGTCGAGGGCCTGCTCGACGCGGCCGAGCTGCTCGCCGTGACGCTGGCCGACGGCCGCGAGCACCATGTGTTCGGCCGCCGCACCCTGCCGCAGATGGACCTGGCCTCGGCCGCCTGCGCGATCCAGAACCTCTGGCTGGCCGCGCGCGCCGAGGGGCTGGGCATGGGCTGGGTCTCGCTGTTCGATCCGGCCGAGGTGGCGGCGCTGCTGGGCCTGCCGGCCGGCGCCGTGCCGATCGCGCTGCTGTGCCTCGGGCCGGTGCATGGCTTCTACGAGGAGCCGATGCTGCAGCGCGAACGCTGGGCGCGGCGCGCGCCGTTGTCGTCGCTGGTGTTCGACGAGGCCTGGGGCCGGCGCTCGGACCTGTTCGATCCCGATCCTTCTTCTTCGCCTGACCTGGAGTCCGCCTGATGCTGGCCTTTGATACCGTGCTGTTCGAGCTCGCGCGCCTGTTCCTCTGGCCGGTGACGCTGGGCGTGCTGCTGTCCTTCGTCTATGCCGTGTGGTGCCTCGGTGCCTTCGGCGTCGAATACCTGCAGCGCCGGCGCGACCCGTCGCGCGCGCTGGTGCTGGCGCGGCATGCGCAGGCCAGCCAGGAGCAGATGGAGCTGGCCGTGCTCAAGGAGCTCGAGGGCGTGCGGCTGTGCAGCCGCGTGGCGCCGATGCTGGGCCTGATCGCCACCATGATCCCGATGGGCCCCGCGCTGGTGGCCGTGGCCTCGGGCGAATCGCAGGGCGTGGCACAGAGCCTCGCGCCGGCCTTCGCGAGCGTGATCGTCGCGCTGGCCTCGGCCTCGATCGCCTTCGTGGTCTACACCGTGCGCCGGCGCTGGCTGATGCGCGAGCTGGTGATGCTGCTCGACGCGCGGGACCGGCTCTCATGAGCAAGCGGCAGTTCTCGATCTTGAGCAGCCTGGACGGCGACGACGACGATCCGGTGCTCTCGACCATCAACCTGATCGACGTCTTCATGGTCGTGATCGGCATGCTGATGATCGCGGTCATCAACAACCCGATGAACCCCTTCGCGCAGGACAAGGTCACGGTGATCCGCAACGAGGGCCAGCCGAACATGGAGATCGTGACGCGCGAGGGCCGCCAGATCACGCGCTTCAAGGCCAGCGGCGCGACCGGCGAGGGCGACGGCGAGCGCGCGGGCACGGCCTGGCGCCTCAAGGACGGGACCATGGTCTACGTGCCGGCCGACGCGGTGCCGGTGCAGGGCGGCAAGTGAGCCTGGCGCGGCGCTGGGTCGCGCTGTGGCTGCTGGCGTGGCTGGCGGCGGTGCCGGCCTGGGCGCAGCAGCAGGCAAGCGGGCCGGTCGTGGTGCTCGCGACCTCGCTGGTGTCGCCCGCGCGCGTCGCGCGGCTGCAGGCCGCGGCGCAACAGGCCGGGTTGCCGCTGCGGGTGCTGTCGGCCTCGCGGGATTCGCCCGAAGCGCTGTCGGCCGCGCTCGAGGACGCGCGGCTGCTGGTGATCGACGCGCCGCACCTGAGCGTGGCGCAGGCCGCGGCGGCGCGCTTCGGCGATGCGATCGCGCGCAGCGCGGCGCCCTATGTGCTGGTCGGCGAGTTCTCGCTGGTCGCCCGGGGCCAGCTCACGGCCGCGCCGCCGCTCGCGGCCGAGCGCGGCGTCGACGCGGCCTGGGCGCAACGGCTGCGTGCCTACTGGCGCTTCGCGGGTAGCGCGAACCTCTCGGCGTCGATGCAGGCGCTCGCCAGGGTCGACGTGTCCGATGGGCTGCCCGAACCCGTGGCGACACCGCTCGCGGGCTTCTATCACCCAGGCTGGCCGCGCATCGAGACAAGCATCGAGGCGGTCGAACAGTTGCCAGGCACGAACGGCACGGTAGCGATCGCGGTCAATGCCGCCACCGTGACCGGCGAGGACACGGCCTGGCTCGACACGCTGATCGCCGCGCTCGCGCAGCGCGGCCTGCGCGCCTATGCCTTCTACGGCCCGCGCCAGCAGAAGGACCTCTACACGCGCATGACCCAGGCCGAGGGCGGGCGCCGCGTGGCCGACCTGATCGTGAATGCCGCGCTGGTCTTCACGCCCAACGAGCGCAAGGCCGAGCTCGAGCGCATCGGCGTGCCGGTGCTGCAGACCCTGCCGTCGCTGGCCATGGATGCGGCGCAATGGGCGCAAAGCAAGGACGGCCTCGCGCAGTCCGACATCGCGGCCTACTACAGCCCGAGCGAACTGGCCGGCATGACCGACCCGATGCTCGTGAGCGCGCGCGATGCCGCGAGCGGCAGCCTGCAGCCGCTGCCCGCGCAGATCGAGGCGGTCGCCGACAAGGCCGCGGCGCTGCTGCGGCTGCAGCGCACGAGCGCCGACCAGCGCCGGGTCGCGATGCTGGTCTACAACTACCCGCCGGGCGAGGCCAACTTCGGCGCCTCCTTCCTCAACGTGCCGCGCAGCGTGAGCCGCATGATCGCGGCCATGCAATCGGCCGGCTACCGCACCGAGGCGCCCGCGCCCGACACGCTGATCGCGCAGGTGCAGGCCACGCTCAAGGCGTCCTACCCGGCGCCGGGAGCCGACGAACTGCAGCCGCTGCTCGCGCAGGGCCTGGCCGATACGCTGCCGCTCGCGCGCTACCTCGCATGGTTCCGCGCGCTGCCCGTCGAGACGCAGCAGCGCATCGAGGCCTACTGGGGCGCGCCCGAAAGCTCGACCCAGCTGCGCACGGTGGACGGCGCGCCGGCCTTCGTGATACCGCGCGTGCGCTTCGGCAATGTGGTGGTGCTGCGCCAGCCGCCGCGCTTCGAACCCGGCACGAGGGTGATGGACAAGGCGCAGCAGGTCTACCACCGCTCGGCGGTGCCGCTGGGCCATGCCTACCTCGCCACCTACCTCTGGCTGCGCACGCAGTTCGGCGCCTCGGCCGTGGTGCACGTGGGCACGCACGGCACGGTCGAATGGTCGGCCGGCAAGGAGCGCGGGCTGTCGGTGCAGGACGATCCGCTGCTGGTGCTCGGCGACCTGCCCAACGTCTATCCCTATGTGATGGACAACCTCGGCGAGGCCACCACCGCCAAGCGCCGCGGCCGCGCGACCATGGTCAGCCATTCGACGCCGATGTTCTCGCCGGCCGGCCTGCGCCCGGGCCTCGCGCAGATGCACGAGCGCATGCACGACTGGGAGACGCTCGCCCCCGGCCCGGTCAAGGCCGCGCTCGAACGGCAACTGCTGGCCGACTTCGTGGCCCGGCACTACGACCGCGACCTGGCCTGGACCCCCGCGCGCATCCGCGCCGACTTCGCGGGCTTCGTGGCGGTGCTGCATCCCTACCTCGACGAACTTGCGCAGACCGCGCAGCCGCTGGGCCTCGCGACCTTCGGCGAGGTGCCCGATGCCCCGCGTCGGCGCGCCACGCTGCTGCAGATCGTCGGCAAGCCGCTGGCGACCGCGCTCGGCGAGGACCTCGACGAGACCTTCCTGCGCGAGCCGGCCGGCATGGCCGATTCACCGCTGGGGCGCTGGGTGGCGCGGGTGCTCGACGATGCCGCCTTCGACGGTGCGACCACCGCGCCCGCACAGGCCGAGACCCTGCGCGCGCTGGCCGCGCGCGTGCGCCAGCTAGACGCGGTGCTCGCGCACAACGAGGAGATCGAGGGCCTGCTGACGGCCCTCGACGGCCGCTATCTGCGCGCGAGCTATGGCGGCGATCCGGTGCGCAATCCCGACAGCCTGCCGACCGGGCGCAACCTCTACGGCTTCGATCCCAGCCGCGTGCCCACGCGCGCGGCCTGGGACACCGGCGTGGCCGCCATGGACGCCTGGATCGCGGCCTATGCGCAGTCCCACGGCGGCAAGGCGCCCGAGAAGATCGCGTTCACGCTCTGGGCCGGCGAGGCCTCGCGCCACCAGGGCGTGCTCGAGAGCCAGGCCTTCCATGCGATGGGCGTGCGGCCGCGCTGGGACGAGGCGGGGCGCATGAACGGCATCGAGGTGCTGCCCGAGACGGCCTTGAAGCGGCCGCGCATCGATGTGCTGGTCAGCGTGACGGGCTCCTACCGCGACCAGTTCCCGCACGTGATGCGCTGGCTCGACGAGGCGGTGCGGCAGGTGGCGGCGCTGCGCGAGCCCGCGGGCGCCAACGCGGTCGCGCGCCACAGCGAGGCGCTGGCGCGGCGGCTGCGGGCCGAGGGCGCGTCGGAGGCGGAGGCCGCGCGCTGGTCGACCGCGCGCGTGTTCTCGAACGAGCAGGGCAGCTACGGCGCCGGGCTCGAGGAGGCCGCGCTCGCGAGCGAGCTCTGGCGTTCGCAGCGCCGCGGCGGCGGCGACGCGCAGATGGCGGGCCTGTTCATCGACCGCATGGGCCATGCCTATGGCCAGGGCCTCGAGGGCGCCGCGCGGCCCGGCGCCTTCGCGGGCAATCTCGCGCAGGTCGACGCGGCGCTGATGGCGCGCAGCTCCAATCTCTATGGCGTGCTGACCAACGACGATCCCTTCCAGTACCTCGGCGGCATCGCGCAGGCGGTGCGCCATCTCACGGGCAAGGACCCGGCGCTCTACGTGCAGAACCTGCGCGACACCGGCGCGGTGCGTACCGACACCGCCGCCGGCGCGATCGCGCGCGAGATGCAGACGCGCTACCTGCATCCGCAATGGATCGCGGCGCAGCAGGCCGAGGGCTACAGCGGCGCGCTGCAGGTGCTGAAGACCGCGCAGTTCCTCTGGGGCTGGCAGGTGACCGCGCCGGCCACGGTGCGGCCCGACCAGTGGCAGTCGCTGCACGACACCTATGTGCGCGACCGCGAGCGGCTCGGCACCCGCGCCTGGCTCGAGGGCGCGAACCGCGCGGCCTTCGCGCAGACGCTGGAACGCATGCTCGATGCGGTGCGCCTGAACTACTGGTCGCCCGATGCGGCGACGCGGCGCGAGCTGGCGCAGGCCTATGCGCAGGCGGCGCAGGCCAGCGGGCTGCGCGAGCGCAACGTGGCGGTGGAGCGCTTCGCGCGCGCGGCGATGAACGCGCCGCCGAAGCCGGTCGTGGTGCCGGTGGAGGTGCAGGGCGCCACGGCCCAGGCCATGCCGGCCGAGTCGCCGGCACCGAATGAAAGCAAACAAGGCAACGAGGCCGCGACCCAAGCCGTGCGCGGCCTGCGGCTCGAACCGCAGCCCGACACGGTGCCCGCGCCGCGCAGCGACTCGGTGGTGCGCACGCTCTGGGCGCTGTTCGGCATGGCGGTGCTGCTCGCGCTCGGCGCGCTGACCCAGTGGCACCGGCACCGCCGGCCGCGGCCGGCCCTCTGATTCGGGACAATCGCGCCATGCCGGCCATCGATTTCACCGCTCCCGTGCTGGCCATGCTGGCCGCGCTGTGGATCGCGCTCGCGGTCGACCTCTGGCTCGGCGAGCCGCCCGCGCGCTGGCATCCGGTGGTGTGGATCGGGCGCTACCTGGGCTGGGCCGGCGCGCGCATCGCGCCGCCGTTCGGCGCGGCTTCCGGCCACGCAGGGCGCGCCTTCGTGCTCGGCGCCATCGCCTGGTGCGCAGGCGCGCTGGCCGTGCTCGCGATCGCCGTCGCGCTGCAGGCGGTGCTGCAGAACGCGCTGCCGGCCTGGGCCTTCGCGCTGCTGCTGGGCCTGCTGCTCAAGCCGCTGTTCGCCTGGCGCATGCTGCGCGACGAGGTGCTCGCGGTCGAGGACGCGCTCGGCGAATCGTTGGAAGCGGGCCGGGCGCGGCTCGCGCGCCTCGTGAGCCGCGATGTTTCGCTGCTCGGCGAGCGCGAGGTGCGCGAGAGCGCGATCGAATCGCTGGCCGAGAACCTCAACGATTCGCTGGTGGCGCCGGTGTTCTGGTTCCTGCTGTTGGGCCTGCCGGGTGCGGCGCTCTACCGCTTCGCCAACACGGCCGATGCGATGTGGGGCTACCGCGGCGAGCGCGGCGGCCGCGACTGGAGCTGGGCCGGCAAATGGGCCGCGCGCGCCGACGACCTGCTGTCGTGGCTGCCCGCGCGGCTCACGGTGCTGCTGCTCGCGCTGGCGGCCGGGCGCTGGCCGCGCGGCCTCGCGCGCGAGGCGCGGCGCACGCCGTCGCCCAACAGTGGCTGGCCGATGGCCGCGATGGCGCTGCTGCTCGGCGTGAGGCTGGCCAAGCCCGCGGTCTATGCGCTCAACGCCGAAGGCCGGGCCGCAATGCCCGCCGACACGGCGCGTTCGGCCCGCTTCGGCCAGCGCGCCGTGCTGCTGCTGGCGCTGGCCGCCTGGCTGCCGGTCGTTCTCCTGTTCATGGTGGCGCGATGAGCGAGCCCGACTTCACCCCGACCCACGGCGGCCCCGATGCGCTCGGCGCGCCCGCGCACGATTTCTCGACCAATGCCAACGCCTGCGGCCCGTGCCCGGAGGCGCTCGCGCAAGTGCGCGCGGCCGATGCGACGCGCTATCCCGATCCGGCCTACACGGCCTTGCGCGCGCGGCTCGCGGCGCTGCATGGCGTGGCGCCCTGGCGCATCGTGATCGCGGCCGGCGCGAGCGAATTCATCCGGCGCATCACCGCCTGGGTGGCGCATGAGGACCACGGCGCGCACGGCGAGGTCGCGCTGCCGGCCACCTCCTATGGCGACTACGCGGCCGCCGCGCGCGCCTGGGGCCTGCAGGTGGTGCGCGCGCCGCATGCGGCGCGCCGGCCGCGGCTCGCGTGGTGCTGCGATCCGTCCGCGCCGCAGGGGCAGGCACAGCCCGGCCTGGCCGCGTCGATCGCCGAGCTGCCCGAGGACGTGCCCTGCGTGCTCGACCGCGCCTACGAACCGTTGCGGTTCGAAGGCGAACTCGCGCTGGCGCCCGCGCGGCTCGACCGGCTCTGGCAGATGTGGTCGCCCAACAAGGCGCTGGGCATGACGGGCGTGCGCGCGGCCTATGCGATCGCGCCGGCGGATGCGCAGGAGGCGGTGGGCGCGCTGCTGCGGCTGGGCGCTTCATGGCCCGTGGGCGCGCATGGCGTGGCGATGCTGTCGGCCTGGGCCGAACCCGCGGTGCAGGCCTGGGTGCGCGAAAGCCTGGTCACGTTGCGCGAATGGAAGTCCTTGCAGCTCGCGCTGTGCGCGCGCATGGGCTGGCAGACCACGCCCAGCGTGGCGAACTACCACCTCGCGCAGCCGATGGCGGCGGACTTCGCGGGCCTGCTGGCCGGCTTGCGCGCCGAGGGCATCAAGCTGCGCGACTGCGCGTCCTTCGGCCTGCCGGGCCAGGTGCGCATGGGCGTGCTGCCGCCCGCGAGCCAGGCCGCGCTGCACGCCGCGTGGCAGCGCCTGGTGGGTGCAAACTAGCCGACGAGAACGACCACGAGGACCTCTTCCATGCTCTACGCCATCACCACGCTCTTTCTCTGTCAGCTCGCCGGCGAACTGCTGGTGCAGTGGCTGAGCCTGCCGGTGCCCGGTCCGCTGCTCGGCATGCTGTTCCTGTTCGCCGGCCTGCTGTGGCGCGGCGGCGTGCCCGAGAGCCTGGGCGAGACCTCGGGCCATCTGCTGCGCAACCTGATGCTGCTGTTCATCCCGGCCGTGACGGGCGTGATGCTGCACTTCGAACGCGTGGGCCGCGAGTGGCTGCCGTTCCTGGCCGCGGGCATCCTGGGCGCGGCCTTCACCATGACCGTGACCGCGCTCACCCTACGCTGGATGATCCGCATCACCGGCAAGGACGCCCAATGAGCGCGCCCGCGAAGCTGTCCGAGATCTGGGTCTTCCTGGCCCAGTCGCCGCTGCTGTGGCTCGCGCTCACGCTGCTGGCCTACCTGGGCGCGCTGTGGCTGCACCGGCGCAGCGGGGCCAACCCGGTGGTCAATCCGGTGCTGGTGTCGGTGATCGTGATCGTCGCCGTGCTGCTGGCGACGCGCACGCCCTACGACACCTACTTCGAGGGCGCGAAGTTCGTGCACTTCCTGATCGGGCCGGCCACGGTGGCGCTGGCGGTGCCGCTCTACAGCCAGGTGGCGCGGTTGCGCCGGCTGTGGCTGCCGATCGGCGTGGCGCTGCTCGCGGGCTCGGTGGCGGCCATCGTGTCGGCCGTGGGCATCGCCTGGGCGCTCGGCGGTTCGCACGAGCTGCTGATGTCGCTGGCGCCGAAGTCGGCCACCATGCCGATCGCGATGGGCGTGTCGGAAAAGATCGGCGGCCTGCCGTCGCTGTCGGCGGTCGCGGCCGCCATCACCGGCATCGCGGGCGCGATCATGGCCACGGGCCTGCTGAACCTGCTGCGCATCAAGGAACCCGCGGTGCGCGGCTTCGCGGTCGGCATCACGGCGCACGGCATCGGCACCGCGCGCGCGATCCAGGTCAACGAGACCGCGGGCGCGTTCTCGGCGCTCGCGATGGGACTCAACGGCATCGCGACGGCCCTGCTGGTGCCGCTGGTGGTGCGCTGGCTCGGAGCCTGAGGCCCCGCCTTCAGTCCGCCGGCCGCTCCTGCAGCACCAGCGAGATCTCGACCGCGCCCCCGCCCGGCAGCGAGGCCACGCCGACCGTGGTGCGCGCGGGCAGCGGCTGGTCGGGGAACACCTGGCGCAGCAGCTCGCTCGCGGCATTCATCACCCGCACATGCTGGGTGAAGCCGGGCCCGGCCTGCAGGTAGCCGGTGAGGGCGACGATCTTCTGCACGCGGTCGAGGCCGCCGAGCTCGGTGCGCGCGGCACGCAGCAGCGCGATGGCGGCGGCGACCGCGGCCCGTTCGCCGAGCGCGATGCCCGCGTCGCTGTCGTCGATCGTGCCCGCGATCACCACGCCGTTCTCGCGCCCGACGACGCCGCTCGAATGCAGCAGATCGCCGGCGCGCGCGAAGCTCGCATAGCGGCCCGCGGGGCGCGCGGCGGGCGAGGCGTCGTGGCCTGCCTGTGCGGCGAGTGCCTCCAGGCGCCGGTCGGCATCAGTCATGCGGCACCTCGTCCATCGCCTGTGCGTCGCCGCGCAGCCAGCAGCCTTCGGCGGCCTCGGCCTGCGCGGGCAGCCGCACCTGGATCGCCGACGGCGAGCCCATGGCCTCGCCCTGACGCACCGTGACCAGCGTGCCGTCGGCGCCGACCAGCGCCATCTCGCGCAGGCCCCAGGCCAGCGCGGCTGCGGCGATGCCGGTGGCCGCGTCCTCGGGATAGCCGGAGGAGCGCGGGAACTGGCGTGCGCTGACCTCGGTGCCCCGCGCATCGGCGTTCGATGCGAAGGGATAGAGCCCGGTCGAGCCGAGCCGGTCGCACAGCGCCTCGACGCGCGCGAAGTCGGGCCGCAGGCCGTGCAGCAGTTCGGGGCTCTCGAGCCGCACCAGCGTCTTCACGCGGCTGGTGGCGGCGTTGAGCACGGGCGCGACGATCCGCACGAGCTCGATGCCCAGGCACTGCGCGATCTCGCGCACCAGGGCCGCGTCGACCGCGGCGATGCTGGCGCTGGGCTGGCTGATCTCGACCGCGCCGTCGACGAAGCGGCCGTGCACCGTGCCGCTGAGCGTCTGCACCGCGATCGGCTCGCCGCTCCAGCGGCCGCGCTCGTGCAGCAGCCACAGCGCGCCGAGCGTGGCATGGCCGCACATCTCCATCTCGTGGCGCGGCACGAAGTAGCGCATGCGCAGGCGGTGCCGGGCGGCATCGTCGGGCGCGAGCACGAACACCGACTCGTGCCCGCTCTCGCGGGTGCGGGCCTGCATGTCCTCGGTGGACATGGCATCGGCATCGAGCCAGACCGGGGCCGGGTTGCCGCCGGCGCGGGTGCCGGGGCGGGCGAAGACGCGAACGAGCTGCATGGTCATCTCAGTCCGCCTTCGCGTTGACCGAGCGCGCGATGCCGCCCCACAGCGCGATGTCGGCGCGCACGCGCTGGCCGAACTGCTCGGGCGACCAGCTCGCGGGCGAGACGCCCTTGGCCATCATGTCGGCGCGCAGGTTGCGGTCCTGCAACGCCTTGTCGAGCGCGGCGCGCAGCCGCTCCACCACCGGTTTGGGCGTGGCCGCGGGCGCCATCAGGCCGTACCAGAGCTCGGGCTTGAAGTCCTTGATGCCCGCGGCCTCGAAGCTCGGCAGTTCTGGAAAAACCGCCGAGGGCTGGCTGATCGCGAGCGCCCGCATGCGGCCGGCGCGCACCTGGGGCGCGAGCGCGGTGGGGTTGTCGAACAGCGCCTGGATCTGGCCGGCCATCAGGTCGGTCTGCGCGGGCGCGGCGCCGCGGTAGGGAATGTGGGTCATCTCGATGCCGGTGCGCTGCTTGAACAGCTCGCCCGCGAGGTGGCTCGCGGTGCCGTTGCCGATGCTGCCGTAGTTGAGCGTGCCGGGCTTCGCCTTGGCGTCGCGGATGAAGTCGGCGAGGTTCTTCGCGGGCAGCGTGGGTGCCACCACCAGCACGAAGGGCGTGGTGCCCAGCGTGCCCACGGGCGCGAGGTCGGCCAGCGGGTCGTAGGGCAGCTTGGGGTAGACGGCTTGCGCCGAGGCGATGGTCGTGGTGGTGGCGGCCACCAGCGTGTAGCCGTCGGGCGCGGCCTTGGACGCATAGCCCGTGCCCACCGTGCCGCCGGCGCCCGCGCGGTTGTCGATGATCACCGGCACGCCGAGCTCGGCCTGCAGCCTGACCTGCACCGCGCGGAAGATCACGTCGGTGCCGCCGCCGGCGGGGAAGGGCACGACGATGGTGATCGGCTTGGCGGGATAGGTGTCGGCGGCGGCCGTGGTACCGCAGGCGGCGGCGAGCAGGGCGGCGGCGGCCATCAGGGCGAGGCGCCGTGGCGGGCGGAGGCTGGCGGTCATGGAGGTCCTTGGCGGAGCGGGTGGAGGAGGGGCCTAGTCTTCCCGTCGGTGTCCATCCGCGTGCCTCGGTTCGCGACGCCGGCGCGCACGATCGCGACATCGGCCGCGCGATTGACCACACAATCGGCCCATGCCGTCCCCCGCCGCCCCCTCCGGACCGCGCATCTCCGCGTTCGCCGATCGCCTGGCCCACAAGGCGACGCCGGTGGCGAGCACGCTCGACGGCTACGCCACCACGCCGCATGCGCACGATTGCGACATGCTGTTCGTGCCGCTGGCGGGCCGCTTCGACGTGATCGATCCGCGCGGCGACGCGCTGCAGTCCTCGCCCGGCCATTTCCTCTGGTTCGCGGCCGGCGCCGCCCATGCCACCAGTGCGATGACACTGCGCCAGACGCACCTCGCGGTCTATGTCGATTCGGAGTTCTGGGACACGGCGCTGCGCGCGCACGGCATCGCGAAGCCGGCCCAGGGCCTGCGCGCGGGCAGCGGCGCGCTGAACCTGCTGTCGCACCGGCTGCTGGAGATGGCCGGCGCGCCGGCATCGCCCGAGCCCTCGATGGCGCACGTGGCCCACTGCGGCGCGCTGGTGATGGAGGCGGCACGGCTCATGGCCAACCCCCTGGTGCATCCCGACGGCCGCGGCACGCCCGGCGCGGTGATCGCCGCGCTGCTGGCCAGCGACATCGAGGCCACGCTGGCGGCGCCGCTGCCGCTCGAGGCCTTCGCGGCGCGGCACCGGCTCTCGCGCCGGCAGGTCGAGCGGCTGTTCCGCGCGGCCTACGGGCTGTCGCCGCTCGAGTTCCAGCAGCAGCGGCGCCTCGAGCGCGCGCGCCACCTGCTGCAGAACACCGACGAATCGGTGCTGTCGGTGGCGCAGCAGGTCGGCTGGGCCTCGGGGGCCTATCTCACGCGCATGCTGGGCAAGGCCTGGGCGACGACGGCCGGCGAGCTGCGCGCGCGGCGGCCGCCGGCCTAGAAGAAGCAGTCGAGGGTCGGAAAGCGGTCCGTGCCCTCGATGCAATCCCACAGGTAGATCGCGAAGCCGGGGTCGCCGGTCCACAGCGAATAGCGCCGGTGGCCGTGCGCGGCCAGGTCGGCCTCGGTCTGCGCGATGCCGTGCATGGCGAAGGCGCGCGCCCGGTCCAGCCAGGTGGCGTCGCCGAAGCGGCGGTGCAGCTTGAGGAAGGCATAGCCGTTGCCGCCGGTGCCGTGGCACAGGTTCGCGCCCTTGTTCAGCGGGCCGGCCTGCCAGGTGGTCTCGCCGGCGGCGAGCAGCAGCTCGCCGGTGCGCTCGTGCATGAACAGCGCCGCGAGCATGGTGCCGGGCGTGCCCCACATCAGCTCGAGGGTTGGGTCGCCGAGATGGCCGCTGCACAGCCGCGCGAGCTCGTCGGCGATGGCAGCGGAGGGCTGGAGCCGGTGCTCGAGCAGCCGGATGCCGGTGTCGCCCATCAGGTAGGCCGCGAAGCCGGCGTCGGCGGGCCGACCCATGGCCGCGCGGTTGGCGGCGATCAGACCCGGCACGACCGGCGCGTAGTCGCGCGTCAGCCGCGCGGCGCCGCGGTCCCGCAGATGCTGCAGCGCCCAGATCACGCCGCTGGCGCCCCAGTACAGCAGGTACTGCGGGTCGGGATTCGACGCATCGCCGGGATGCATGGGCCACAGCCCCTCGGGCGTGAAGCGCGCCTCGGTGTCGCGCACGATGCGCTCGATGGCTTCGCGCGCGCGGCCGTCGTCCCAGGCGTCGGCACGCAGGGGCTCGTGGCGCTCGGGCGAGAACAGCATGGCGCTCAGCGCCGCTGCAACCGCGGCGTCTTCGCGAACAGCTCGGCGGCCCAGTCCACGAAGGCGCGCACCTTGGCGCTCAGGTGGCGGTTGGGCGGGTAGACCACGTGGATCGGCAGCGGGTCGCGGTGCCAGTCGGGCAGCACCTCGATCAGCTCGCCGCTCTCGAGGTGCGGCTCGGCCATGAAGGTGATGCACTGCGAGATGCCGAAGCCGCCGAGCACGGCCGCCATGTGGGCGTTGCTCTCGTTGACCGACACCCGGTAGGGGCCGTTGAGCTCGATGTGCTCGTCGCCCTTCTTGAACTCGTGCGGGTAGACGCGCCGCGTGGTGCCCGAGAAGTAGCTCACCACGTGGTGGCGCTTCTCGATGTCGTTGGGATGCTGCGGCGCACCATAGCGCTTGATGTAGGCCGGCGAGGCCACGGTCACGAAGTGCAGGGTGCCGATGCGCCGCGCCACCAGCGACTGGTCGGCGAGGTCGCCGGCGCGGATCACGCAGTCGACGTTGTCGCTGATCAGGTCCACCGTGCGGTCGCTGACGCCGAGGTCGACCTGGATCTCGGGATAGCGGTCGCAGAAGGTGGCCAGCGCCGGCAGGATCACCAGCCGCGCGACCGAGGTGCCGACGTCGATGCGCAGCCGGCCCGTGGGGCTGGACTGTGCATTCGTCATGCTGGCTTCCATGTCGTCGAAGTCGTTGAGCAGCCGCGCCGCCCGCTCGAAGTACGCGGCGCCGTCCGGCGTGACCGTCACCCGGCGGGTGGTACGGTTCAGCAACTTCACGCGCAGCCGCGATTCCAGGGCCTGGATCTGCTTGGTGACGGTGCCCTTGGGCAGGGCGAGCGAGTCCGCCGCGCGGGTGAAGGTGCCGGCTTCCACGACGCGGACGAAGATCCGCATGGCCTGGATCTGATCCATCGAATGCCTGTTCTTGAGACCCGGCCCTCGCCGGGGGGTGCGGATTCTCACACAAGGTCATAACCCTTTGGTGACCCGGTCCGATTGTTCGTAGTTTGGAAACAGAGTAGGGCTTGCATGCCTGTTTAACGCGACAGTCGGCGCCTTATATTTCAACCATCGCCCATTTCCCGAGGTCGTCCCCATGTCACCCCGTCCATCGTCCCGCTCCGCCGAAGCAGCCGCGCTTGCCGCGGGGCAAGGCGCGGAAGCCGATCTGTCGATCGAGCTGCCCGGCCGCGATCCGGTGGGCGCCCGTGTCTACGGCCAGCGCCCCAAGGGTGAAACCGTGCCGCTGGTGCTGCACTTCCATGGCGGCACCTTCATCTGCGGCGGCCTCGACAACGGCCGCAACGTGGCGCGCCTGCTGGCCGGCGCCGGCGCGGTGGTGGTCTCGCTCGACTACCCGCTGGCCCCCGAGTCGCCGTTTCCCGAGCCGATCGAGGTCGGCTACGCGGCGCTCGAATGGCTCTACAAGCAGCGCGTCAAGCTCGGCGGCCGCGGCGCCCAGGTCTACCTGGCCGGCGAGGAAGCCGGCGGCAACCTGGCGGCGGCGGTGGCGCTGATCTCGCGCGACCGCGCCCATCCGCCGCTGGCGGGCCAGATCCTGCTGTCGCCGATGCTCGACCCCTGCGCCGGTACCGCGTCGCTGCGCAAGGCGACCAACGACTCGCCCGAGTGCCGCTGGGCCACGGGCTGGGAGAAGTACCTGAGCTGCCCGTCGAACGCCACGCACCCCTATGCGGTGCCCAGCGGTTCGCTGCGCCTCTCGGCCCTGGCCCCGGCGCTGGTGCTGGTGGGCGAGGACGACGCGATGCGCGACGAAGCGCTGACCTTCGCGGGCCGGCTGCGTTCGGCCGGCATCGAGGTCACGAGCGCGGTGCTGAGCAACGCGGCCGAATGGCCCAAGGCGCTCTACGACGCCGAATGCATGGGCTGCAAGGTCTGCGAAGCGACCGTGCAGCAGCACTTCCGCGAATTCTTTGCGGCGACCACACCGCCCCAAGGGGCGACACCGAAGCCCAGTTAGCCAGCGACCTCAGCCAGATAGCCAGCCGCTAGCGCGGTGAGGTCGGTCGCCAACGAGGCGACGGCCCCGCCGATACGGCCGAGCCACCGGGGGCACCCGGTGCGGCCGGCCTGTTTCCGAAATCTCCGTTTTTCTTGGTGCGAGGGCGCCAGGACGGACTGTTGCATCCCGAAAAGTCATCCGAGTCATTTGAGTCATCTGAGAGAAGGACGAATCACCATGTCGAACAACAAGCCAACGTTTTCCTCCGCGGCCCGCAAGGGCCTGTGGCCCGCCGTGACCGGCGTCACCGCCTTGCTGGCGGTGGCCGCCGCGGTGCTGGGCATGCACAGCTTCAAGGCCGAGGCCAACGCGCCGGCCGCGGGCGCGCCGCAGGCCATCCCGGTCTCGGTCGCGGCGGTGGCGCCGAGCGAGATCAACGCCTGGGACGAGTTCTCGGGCCGCCTCGAGGCGATCGAACGCGTCGACGTGCGCTCCCGCGTCGCGGGTGCCGTGCAGTCGCTGCACTTCCGCGAAGGCGCGCTGGTCAAGCAGGGCGACCTGCTGGTGACCATCGACCCCGCGCCGTACGCGGCCGAGGTCGAGCGCGCCGAGGCGCAGGTGGCGTCGGCGCAGGCCCGCCAGTCCTTCAGCCGCAGCGAGCAGGAGCGCGCCAAGCGCCTGTGGGACGAGCAGGCGATCGCCCAGCGCGAATACGACGAGCGCGTGAATGCCGGCCGCGAAGCCGAAGCCAACCTGCGCGCCGCCCAGGCCTCGCTGCAGTCGGCGCGCCTGAACCTGGGCTACACCCAGGTGCGGGCACCGGTCTCGGGCCGCATCGGCAAGATCGAGGTCACGGTGGGCAACCTGGTGGCGGCCGGTCCCGGCGCCCCGGTGCTGACCACGCTGGTCTCGGTGAGCCCGATCTACGCGAGCTTCGATGCCGACGAGCAGGTGATCACGCGGGCCCTGAAGGACCTGCCGAGCGGTTCCAGCGCGCGCGGCCAGATCGAAACGATCCCGGTGCAGATGGGCACGGCCGGCCTGGAGGGCACGCCCTTCGTCGGCAAGCTGCAGCTGATCGACAACCAGGTCGACGCCCGCAGCGGCACGGTGCGCGTGCGCGCCTCCTTCGACAACAAGGACGGCGCCCTGATCCCCGGCCAGTTCGCCCGCATCCGCATGGGCCAGGCCCGCAACGACACCGCGCTGCTGGTGAGCGAACGCGCCATCGGCACCGACCAGAACAAGAAGTTCGTGATGGTCGTGGGCGAGGACAACAAGGCGGTCTACCGCGAAGTCGCGCTCGGCGCCTCGATCAACGGCCTGCGTGTCGTGAGCAAGGGCCTGAAGGCGGGCGACCGCGTGGTGGTCAACGGCCTGCAGCACATCCGCCCGGGTGCGCTGGTGGCGCCGCAGACCGTGACCATGGACGCCAAGGCCGACGGCAAGGCGCAACAACCGACGGAACAAGTGGCGCAGGCCGCGAAGTCCTGAACGACACCGGGCCCCGCGCGCCAGCCTGACGACAGGCCGGCGCGCCGGGAAACCCGGGACACCGACGACGGCGACAGCGGCAACGGCCGGCTCTCGCCAGCGTTACTCGAAGTTCCTTGATGGGAGCCACCTGGATGCCGCTCGTCTTTTTCGAAGCGGCGTGGATCGCGCTGTCCGCGCGATGGAGCCAACGAAATGAATCTCTCTAAATTCTTCATCGACCGGCCGATCTTTGCCGGCGTGCTGTCGCTCTTGATGCTGATAGCCGGCCTGATCGCGCTGCGCGGTCTGCCGATCTCCGAGTACCCGGAAGTCGCGCCTCCCTCGGTGGTGGTGCGCGCCCAGTACCCGGGTGCCAACCCGAAGGTGATCGCCGAGACCGTGGCGACCCCGCTGGAGGAGCAGATCAACGGCGTCGAGGGCATGCTCTACATGGGCAGCCAGGCCACCACCGACGGCGTGATGACGCTGACGGTGACCTTCCGCCTCGGCACCGACCCCGACAAGGCCCAGCAGCTGGTGCAGAACCGCGTCTCGCAAGCCGAGCCGCGCCTGCCCGAGGAAGTGCGCCGGCTCGGCATCACCACGGTGAAGAGCGCGCCCGACCTCACCATGGTGGTCCACCTCGTGTCGCCGAACAACCGCTACGACATCAACTACCTGCGCAACTACGCGGTGCTGAACGTGAAGGATCCGCTGGCGCGCATCGAAGGCGTGGGCCAGGTCCAGATCTTCGGCGGCGGCGACTACTCGATGCGCGTCTGGCTCGACCCGCAGAAGGTGGCGCAGCGCGGCCTCTCGGCCTCCGACGTGGTGGCTGCGATCCGCGGCCAGAACGTGCAGGCCGCGGCCGGCGTGGTCGGCGCTTCGCCGGGCCTGTCGGGCGTGGACATGCAGCTCTCGATCAATGCGCAGGGGCGCCTGCAGAGCGAGGAAGAGTTCGGCGACATCATCGTCAAGAGCGGCACCGACGGCGCCGTCACGCGTCTTCGCGACATCGGCCGCCTCGAGATGGGCGCCGCCGACTACTCGCTGCGCTCGCTGCTGAACAACGACCCGGCCGTCGGCATGGGCGTGTTCCAGGCCCCGGGCTCGAACGCGCTCGACATCTCGGCGAACGTCCGCAAGACCATGGCCGAGCTCAACAAGAACATGCCGGAAGGCCTGGAATACCGCATCGCCTACGACCCGACGCAGTTCGTGCGCGCGTCCATCGAATCGGTGATCCACACGCTGCTCGAAGCCATCATGCTGGTGGTGCTGGTCGTGATCCTGTTCCTGCAGACCTGGCGCGCGTCGATCATTCCGCTCCTGGCCGTGCCGGTGTCGGTGATCGGTACCTTCGCCGTGCTGCACGTGCTCGGCTTCTCGATCAACGCGCTGAGCCTGTTCGGGCTGGTGCTGGCGATCGGCATCGTGGTGGACGACGCCATCGTGGTGGTGGAGAACGTCGAGCGCAACATCGAGGCGGGGCTCACGCCGCGCGAGGCGACCTACCGCGCGATGCGCGAGGTGTCCGGGCCCATCATCGCGATCGCGCTGGTGCTGGTGGCCGTGTTCGTGCCGCTGGCCTTCATCAGCGGCCTCACGGGCCAGTTCTACCGCCAGTTCGCGGTGACCATCGCGATCTCGACCGTGATCTCGGCGATCAACTCGCTGACCCTGTCGCCCGCGCTCGCCGCCGTGCTGCTGCGCGGCCATGACCAGCCCAAGGACGCGCTGACGCGCGGCATGGACCGGGCCTTCGGCTGGCTGTTCCGCGGCTTCAACCGGTTCTTCCATCGCGGCTCCGAGGCCTACAGCGGCGGCGTCAAGCGCGTGATCTCGCGCAAGACGCTGATGCTGGTGATCTACCTCGCGCTGGTCGGCGTGACCTTCGGCCTGTTCAAGGCCGTGCCCAGCGGCTTCGTGCCGGCGCAGGACAAGCAGTACCTGATCGGCTTCGCGCAGCTGCCCGACGGCGCCACACTCGACCGCACCGACGAAGTGATCCAGCGCATGGGCGAGATCATGAAGAAGAACCCGAACGTGGAAGACGCCATCGCCTTCCCGGGCCTGTCGATCAACGGCTTCACCAACAGCTCGAACTCGGGCATCGTGTTCGCCACGCTCAAGCCCTTCGACCAGCGCAAGCGCGCCGACCAGAGCGGCGGCGCGGTGGCGGGCCAGCTCAACGGCGCCTTCTCGAGCATCCAGGACGCGTTCATCGTGATGTTCCCGCCGCCGCCGGTGGCGGGCCTGGGCACCACGGGCGGTTTCAAGCTGCAGATCGAGGACCGGGCTTCGGTCGGCTACGACCAGATGGACGCGGCGGTCAAGGCCTTCATGGCCAAGGCCTATGCGGCGCCCGAACTCACGGGCATGTTCACGAGCTGGCAGGTCAACGTGCCGCAGCTGTATGCCGACATCGACCGCACCAAGGCGCGCCAGCTCGGCGTGCCGGTGACGGACATCTTCGACACGATGCAGATCTACCTGGGCAGCCTCTACGCCAACGACTTCAACAAGTTCGGCCGCACGTACAGCGTGCGCGTCCAGGCCGACGCGCCTTACCGCGCCCGTGCCGAGGACGTGGGCCTGCTGAAGGTGCGCTCGACCTCGGGCGAGATGGTGCCGCTGGCCGCGCTGATGAAGGTCAACTCGACCTTCGGTCCGGAACGCGCCATGCGCTACAACGGCTACCTCGCGGCCGACATCAACGGCGGCCCGGCACCCGGCTACTCGTCGGGCCAGGCGCAGGACGCGATCACCAAGATCGCGGCCGAGACGCTGCCCAAGGGCGTGAGCTTCGAGTGGACCGAGCTGACCTACCAGGAGATCCTGGCCGGCAACTCCGCCTTCCTGGTGTTCCCGCTGGCGATCCTGCTGGTGTTCCTGGTGCTGGCCGCGCAGTACGAGAGCCTGACCCTGCCGATCGCGATCATCCTGATCGTGCCGATGGGCATCATGGCCGCGATGGCGGGCGTGTGGATCTCGGGAGGCGACAACAACGTCTTCACGCAGATCGGGCTGATCGTGCTGGTGGGGCTCAGTGCGAAGAACGCGATCCTGATCGTGGAGTTCGCCCGCGAGCTCGAGTTCGCCGGGCGAACGCCGATCCAGGCCGCGATCGAGGCCAGCCGGCTGCGCCTGCGCCCGATCCTGATGACCTCGCTGGCCTTCGTCATGGGCGTGCTGCCCCTGGTGCTGTCGACCGGCGCGGGCTCCGAGATGCGCAAGGCGATGGGCGTGGCGGTGTTCGCCGGGATGATCGGCGTGACGGCCTTCGGCCTGTTCCTGACGCCGGTGTTCTACGTGCTGATGCGCCGCATCGCGGGCAACCGGCCGCTGAAGCTGCACGGCGAGGTGCCGCATGGCGAGGACTTCGTGTCGGGCGACCATCCGGCGCCGGCCTCGGGCGGATCGGGCGGCGGCCATGGCGGCGGCCTGCATCCGGTGCCGGCCTCGCCGCGGACCTCGCATGAATGACGAACGAACCACAGAACAAGAAGGAAGCTCGATCATGAACTTCAAGCTCTCATCCCTCTCGGCGCCGCTGCGCGCGGCCGTGCTGCCCCTGGTGGCGGCGCTGGCCCTGGCCGGCTGCGCGAGCGTGCCCTCGGGCCTGCCCGAGACCCCGGCCGCGGCCCAGTTCAAGGAACAGGGCGCCACGCCGCCCGCCGGCTGGACCCGCGCCGTGCCTTCCGAGGGCGCCGCGCGCGGCGCCTGGTGGCAGGCCTTCAACGATCCGGTCCTGAACGAGCTCATCGCCAAGGCCGAGGTCAGCAACAACAACATCCAGGGCGCGGCGGCGCGGCTGGCCGAGGCCCGCGCCATCGCGCGCAGCGTCAACGCCGACCGGCTGCCGCAGGTGGGCCTGAGCGCCGGCGCCAACCGCGGCGCCGGCCTCGACAAGGCCACGGCCAGCACCTCGCCGGCCACCATGACCAATGCCGGTGCCACCTTCTCGTACGAGCTCGACCTGTTCGGCCGCCTCTCGCGCGCCAGCGACGCGGCGCGGCTCGACGCGGCCGGCCGCGAGGCGCTGCTGCAGAGCACGCGGCTGGCGGTGCAGGCCGAGGTGGCGCAGACCTACCTCACGCTGCGCGCCCTCGATGCCGAGCGCGTGCTGGTGCGCGAGCAGGTCGAGGCCTACCGCGACACGCTGCGCCTGTCGCAGCGCCGCCAGCAGGCCGGCGACATCGCCGAGCTCGACGTGGCGCGCGTGCAGACCGAGGTCTCGTCGACCGAGTCGGACGCGCTGGCGATCGATCGCCAGCGGGCCCAGGTCGAGCATGCGCTCGCGGTGCTGGTGGGCGATTCGGCCTCGAGCTTCGGCGTGCGGCCGGCCGACTGGACCACCGCGCTGCCCGCGATCCCGCCCGGCGTGCCGGCCACGGTGCTGACGCGCCGGCCCGACGTGTCGGCCGCGCAGAACGCGGTGTTCGCGGCCCAGTCGCGCGTGGGCGTGGCGCAGGCCGCGTGGTTCCCCGACATCTCGCTGACCGGCGCTGCGGGCTATGCCTCGCCCGAGATCGGCGACCTGTTCAAGTGGTCGGCCCGCTCGTGGGGCGTGGGCGCGCTGCTGTCGCTGCCGATCTTCGACGGCGGTCGCCGCGAGGCCGGGCTGCAGAGCGCCAATGCGCAGCTCGACGGCGCGTTGGCCGGCTACCGCAACCAGGTGCTCGTGGCCTTCCAGGAGGTCGAGGACCAGCTGTCGTCGATCCGCATCCTGCAGGAGCAGTCGGGCGTGCAGGCCACGGCCGTGGCCTCGGCCGCGCGCGCGACCAGCCTGTCGGACACGCGCTACCGCAACGGCTACATCAGCCAGCTCGACCTGCTCGACGCGCGCCGCAGCGAGCTGCGCAACCGTCGTCAGGCGCTGCAGGTGAAGTCGGCGCAGTACCAGGCGGCCGTGGGGCTGATCCGCGCGATCGGCGGCGGCTGGGAAGTGCCGGGCGCGGTAGCCTCGAGCGACGGCGCCCCGCGCGGCCCGCGGAGCTGAGCGCTCTTCGCTTCGTCGCTACGCGCCCCGCTTCGGCCAGCGGTGGCGCGTGCCGCCCGAACGGCGGTCGGCCTTCTCGGGCACCATGCCCTGGGCGCTGAGCGCGCCACCGCGCTGCTCGAGCCGCTGCAGGCACTGCAGCAGGATCTCGATGTGCGCGGGCTCCAGGCCATCGAGCAGGCCGGTGTTGAGGTCGGCGATGCGCGGGAACAGCTCGTCGTAGAGCTGCCGCCCCGCGGGGCTCAGCCGCACATGCACCTCGCGGCGGTCCTCGGCGTCGCGGCGCCGTTCCACCAGCTGCTTCTCGACCAGGCTGCGCAGCCCGCGCGAGGTGCGCACGCGGTCCAGGTTCAATTGCTCCGACAGTGCCGAGGGCGTGATCTCGCCGGTCTGCGCGAGCGTGCCGATCATTCCCCATTCGCGGCGCGTGATGCCGAAGCCGCCCTCGACCAGGCGCGTGGCCATGCCGGCACCGGCGCGCGCCGCGCGCGAGAGCCGGTAGAGCAGCAGGTCGTCGAGGGAGCGGGGCGCGAGCAGCGCGGCCGCGTCGGGAAAGGCTTGCAGGGAAGAAGAGCTCACGGAGGCGCGGGATGTGGCGGCGCCGCCGCGGCGCCCGATGATGGATTAGATCAACTATTTGTTACCTGCATATAAACAGCGTAACAAAAGCCGGCCACCAGCCGCCGGCGTGAGGAGATCCCCCGTGCCCTTTTTCCCTTCCCGGCGACGACTCGCCGCCTGCTGCCTCGCGCTCGCGATCGGCGGCATCCTGGCGCCCGCGCAGGCGCAGAACCTCGACAGCCCGCTCACGCTGGTCGTGGGCTATGCGCCCGGCGGCAGCACCGACCGCATCGCGCGCCTGATCGCCGAGCGGCTCGGCCCCAAGCTCGGCGTGGCGGTCACGGTCGAGAATCGCGCGGGCGAGGGCGGCCGGCTCGCGGCCAAGCAGCTGCGGCGCGCGAGCGCGACCGAGAACGTGCTGATGCTCGGCAACCCCGCCGTGATGGTGGTGGCGCCGCTGGTGATCAAGGACGCGGGCTACGATCCCGACAAGGACTTCGTGCCCGTCACCCAGGTCAGCAGCTACGACTTCGCGCTGGCCGTGGGGCAGAAGCTGCAGCTCGACCGCGCCATGTTCCTGGTGGGCCGGCTCTGGGCCCATCCCGAGGAGGCGGTCTTCGGCGTGCCCGCCACCGGCAGCCTGCCGCACTTCTTCGGCCTGATGGTGGGCGATGCGCTGAGCGTGCAGCCGCAGATCAAGGGCTACGGCGGCTCGGCGCCGCTGGCGGCCGACCTGACCGGCGGCTCGCTGCCGATCGCCATCGACACGCTGGACTCGCTCTATGCGCAGCACGTGGCCGGCAAGATCCGCATCCTGGCCGTGTCGGGCAAGAAGCGCGCGAGCTTCGCGCCTTCGCTGCCGACCTTCCGCGAGGCCGGCATGAAGATCGATGCCGACGGCTGGAACACCTTCTTCGCGCCGAGCAGCATGCCGCCGGCCAGGGTGCAGCTGCTGGCCGCGAAGATCCGCGAGGTAATGCAGGACCCGGGGCTGCAGAAGGCGGCCGATGCGCTCTACATCACGCCGGTGGTCAGCAGCAACGCCGAGACGGTGCAGATGCTCAAGGCCTACCGGCAGCAGTGGGAGCCGGTGGTGCGGCGCTCGGGCTTCGCGCCCTGAGCGCGCGCAGGTTCAGGTGTCGGGATCGGACGTCCGCGCCGCGCTGATCTTCTGCAGCTCCGCCACGCCCATCACCAGCGCGTTCGAGTAGCTGGCCTCGGCGCGCGCGGCGCGGCGGTAGACGCGGTAGTCGAGCACCTCGGCCTCGCCGCTGTCCAGCGCCTCGAGCAGCACCCAGTGGAAGCGGTCCGGTTCGGGTTCTTCGACGGTGAGGGCCAGGTCGTTGAGGGCGGGCATGGGGCGTGGTCGCGGGTGCTGTGACGGAGAAGCCGGGTATACGGAGGAATCGACGAACCGGATGCAGCCCGTGGGTTCGCAGGCCCGGTTGCGTGACGGAAGCCGCATTCCGGTGTTGCGTTTCGGGCACCCGCGCGCGCTCAACGACAATCCCGCCATGAATTTCCAGGCAGCGGCGGCGCCGGCGAGCGCGCGAGAGCACACCGGCGGGGCGCGTTGCGTGATGGTGCTGGGCACGACCAGCGGGGCCGGCAAGAGCTGGATCGCGACCGCGCTGTGCCGCTGGTATGCGCGCCAGGGACTCAAGGTGGCGCCCTACAAGGCGCAGAACATGAGCAACAACGCGCGCGTGGTCGAGGGCGGCGAGATCGGCAGCGCCCAGTACTTCCAGGCCCTCGCGGCGCGCGCGCGGCCCGAGGTGCGCATGAACCCGCTGCTGCTCAAGCCCGAGCGCGACACCCACAGCCAGGTGGTGCTGATGGGGCAGGTCGACGAGACCCTGTCGGCGCTGCCGTGGCGCGGCCGCAGCGAGCGCGTGTGGCCGCAGCTCGCGCGCGCGCTCGACGAGCTGCGCGCCGAGAACGACGTGGTCGTGATCGAGGGCGCCGGCTCGCCGGCCGAGATCAACCTGATGGCCAGCGACATCGTCAACCTGCGCATCGCGCGCCATGCCCGGGCGCGCTGCCTGCTGGCCACCGACATCGACCGCGGCGGCGCCTTCGCCCATCTCTACGGCACCTGGGCGCTGCTGCCCGAGGCCGACCGCGCGCTGCTCGCGGGCTTCGTGCTCAACAAGTTCAGGGGCGATGCCTCGCTGCTCGCGCCCGCGCCCGAGCAACTGCGCGAGATGACCGGCGTGCCCGTGGTCGCGACCCTGCCGATGTGGTGGCAGCACGGCCTGCCCGAGGAGGACGGCGTGTTCGACGACCGCAGCCGGTCCTCGGGCGCCGTGACGCGCACCGTTGCCGTCATCGCCTATCCGCGCATCAGCAACCTCGACGAATTCCAGCCGCTGAAGAACGTGCCCGGCGTGCGCCTGGTCTGGGCCCGCGCGCCGGCCGACGTGGCCGGCGCCGACTGGATCGTGCTGCCCGGCTCCAAGCACACCAGCGGCGACCTGGCCTGGCTGCGCGCGCAGGGGCTCGACCGCGCGGTGGCCGAGCATGCGGCGCGCGGCGGCGCGGTGCTCGGCGTCTGCGGCGGGCTGCAGATGCTCGGCGAGGCGCTGGTCGATCCGCACGGCATCGACGGCAACGCGCCCGGGCTGGGTCTGCTGCCGCTGGTGACGGTGTTCGAGCGCGACAAGACCGTGCGCCGCCGCGAGGCCGCCTTCGGCACGCTGACGGGCGCCTGGGCCGCGCTGTCGAACGTGGCCGTGGCCGGCTACGAGATCCACCATGGCCAGACCGCGGCCCATCCGCAGATGGCCGGCGACGGCGGCGCGGTGATGCCCGAGGGACTGGCCTGGCAGAACGCGCGCGGCAACGTGCTCGGCCTCTATCTGCACGGGCTGTTCGAGGACCCCGCGGTGCTGCAGGCGCTGTTCGGCGTCGCGGCGCCCACGCTCGACGCCACCTTCGACGGCCTGGCCGACTTCATCGACAACCACTTCGACGCCGGCGTGCTCGCCGGCCTGATCGCATGACCCACGACGACCTTCTTCCCGCGGTGCCCGACATCGCCGACGCCGCGCTCGCGGCCCGGCTGCAGGCCGCGCTCGACAACAAGACCAAGCCGCTGGGCGCGCTCGGCCGGCTCGAGGCGCTGGCGCTGCGCCTGGGCACGATCCTCGGCACCGAGTCGCCGGCGCTCGAGGCGCCGCAGATGCTGGTCTGCGCGGCCGACCACGGGCTGGCGGCGCGCGGCGTCTCGGCCTATCCGAGCGACGTGACCTGGCAGATGGTCGAGAACTTCCTGGCCGGCGGCGCCGCCGTCAGCGTGCTCGCGCGCCAGCACGGCCTGGCGCTGACCGTGGCCGACTGCGGCGTGCGGCGCGACTTCCAGCCGCGGCCCGGCCTGGTGCAGCGGCGCATCGCGGCGGGCACCGCCGATGCCTCGGCCGGCCCGGCGATGAGCGCCGCCCAGTGCGCGCAGGCCATCGCCAACGGCCGCGAGATCGTGCGCGCGCTGCCGGGCAATGCGCTGCTGCTCGGCGAGATGGGCATCGGCAACAGCTCGGCCGCCGCGCTGCTGCTGGCGCGCCTGGCCGACATCGACATCGACCGCTGCACCGGCGCCGGCACCGGGCTCGACGCCGACGGGCTGGCGCGCAAGCGCACCGTGCTGCGCGAGGTGCTGGCGCTGCATGCGAATGCCACCGCGCCGCTCGACGCGCTGGCCGCGCTCGGCGGCTTCGAGATCGCGACCCTGGTCGGCGCGGTGCTGCAGGCGGCCGAGGAACGGCGCGTGATCGTGCTCGACGGTTTCATCGCGAGCGCCGCCGTGCTGGTGGCGCAGGCGCTGCGCCCGCACGTGGCGCAGCGCTGCGTGGCGGCCCATGTCTCGGCCGAGCCGGGCCATGCGCTGCTGCTCGAGCGCTTGCGGCTCGAGCCGCTGCTGAACCTGGGCCTGCGCCTGGGCGAGGGCTCGGGCGGCGCGCTGGCCTGGCCGCTGCTCGAATCGGCCTGCCGCATCGTGCGCGAGATGGCGAGCTTCGAGTCGGCCGGCGTCTCGCGCAAGGACGCCTGAGCCCGATGAGCGGCCTGCGGCACTTCCTGCTCGCGCTGCAGTTCTTCACCCGCGTGCCGGTCACGGGCCGGCTCGCGGCCTGGGTCGGCTACAGCCCGCAGATGCTGCGCGCGAGCGCGGCGCACCTGCCGGGCATCGGCTGGCTGGCCGGCGGCGTGGCGGCGCTGGTGTTCGTGGGCGTGGCGATGGGCTTGCCGGGACTCGCGGGCGCGTTCGCGGCGGCGGTGCTGAGCACGGTCGCGACCGTGATGCTGACCGGCGCCTTCCACGAGGACGGCCTGGCCGACGTGGCCGATGGCCTGGGCGGTTCGGCCGACCGGGCGCGCGCGCTAGAGATCATGAAGGACTCGCGCATCGGTGCCTTCGGCGCGATCGCGCTGGTGCTGGCGCTGGGCCTCAAGTGCGCGCTGATCGCGGTGCTGGCCGGCGGCGGGCTGCATGCGGTGGCGGCGGCCATCGTCGGCGCGCATGTGCTGTCGCGGCTCGCGCCGCTCGGTTTGATCCGCTGGCTGCCCTACGCGGGCGACAGCGGCGCGAGCAAGGCCAAGCCGCTGGCCGATGCGATCAGCGGCGGCGCGCTGGCGATCGGCGTGCTGTGGACGCTGCCCGCGCTGGCGCTGCTGGCGCTGTCGCACGGCGCGGTGCATGCGCTGGCGGCGCTGCTCGCGGCGGCGCTGGCGGCGCTGTGGATGGCGCGGCTCTTTCGCCGCCGGCTGCAGGGCTTCACGGGCGACGGCCTCGGCGCCACGCAGCAGGTCTGCGAGATCGCGATCTACCTCGCGCTGGCGTGGCGGGCATGAGCATGCGCAGGCTCTGGCTGCTGCGGCATGCGCCGGTGATTGCCGAGGTGGGCCTGTGCTACGGCGCGAGCGATCTCGAGGCCGAAGCCGAGGCCACGCGCGCGGCCGCCGAGCGCATCGCGCGCGAACTGCCGCCGGGGCTCGCCGTGCTGTCGTCGCCGCTGCGGCGTTGCGCCACGCTGGCCGGTGCGATCGCCGCGCTGCGGCCCGACCTCGCCGTGCAGCACGATGCGCGCATCGCCGAGATGGATTTCGGCGCCTGGGAGGGGCAGTCCTGGTCGGCGATCGCGCGCGCCGAGCTCGATGCCTGGACCGCCGACTTCGCCGACACCCGTGCCGGCGCGCATGGCGAGAGCGTGCGTGCCTTCATGGCGCGCGTGGCCGGCGCCTACGACGAATGGAGAGCCGGGCAGGGCGATGCGCTGTGGGTCGCGCATGCGGGCGTGCTGCGCGCCGTGTCGCTGCTGCACGCGGGCACGCGCTGCCCGCGCGATGCCACCGAGTGGCCGTCGACGCCGCTGCCCTTCGGCGGCTGGCAGGTGGTCGAGCTTCGGTCGACCTGATGCGGCCTCAGCGCTTGGGCGCTGGCGTCTTCGGCTTGTAGTCGCAGTAGGTCGACACCGCGCAGTCCCAGCAGCGCGGCGTGCGCGCCACGCAGACGTAGCGCCCGTGCAGGATCAGCCAGTGGTGCGCATGCAGCCGGTACTCGAGCGGCACGCGCTTCTCGAGCTTGAGCTCGACCTCGAGCGGCGTCTTGCCCGGCGCCAGCCCGGTGCGGTTGCCGACGCGGAAGATGTGGGTGTCGACCGCGATCGTGGCCTCGCCGAACGCCACGTTGAGCACCACGTTGGCGGTCTTGCGGCCCACGCCGGGCAGCGCCTCGAGTTCGGCGCGGGTGCGCGGCACCTCGCCGCCGTGCTGCTCGACCAGCATGCGGCAGGCCTCGATCAGGTGCTTGGCCTTGCTGCGGTACAGCCCGATGGTCTTGATGTAGCCCTCCAGGCCCTCGACGCCGAGGTCGAAGATCGCCTGCGGCGTGTTGGCCACGGGGAACAGCTTGCGCGTCGCCTTGTTCACGCCCACGTCGGTGGCCTGCGCCGACAGCAGCACCGCGGCCAGCAGCTCGAAGGGCGTGCTGTATTCGAGTTCGGTCTCGGGCGTGGGGTTGGCGGCCTGCAGGACGGCGAAGAAGGGCGCGATGTTTTCTTTTTTCATGGGGCGGGACAAAGGCAGGCGCAATATATCGCTGAAACGGGAATGACCTACGCAACTTAATTTCCCGCGGCTTTCGCCACAATGGCGGCCAGAAAGTGAGACTGACCATGCAATTCGCCTCCCGCCTCGACAACGTCGAAACCTCCGCCATCCGCGAACTCTTCAAGCTGCTGGGCAAGCCCGGCATCATCAGCTTCGCGGGCGGCTTCCCCGACAGCGCGATGTTCGACGTCGAGGGCCTCAAGGAGGCGAGCCAGAAGGTGCTGGCCGAGGAGGCCGGTGGCGCGCTGCAGTACGGCGCCACCGAAGGCTACGAGCCGCTGCGCGCGCAGCTCAGCGCCTTCATGAAGACCAAGGGCGTCGAGGTCGATCCCAGCGGCCTGATCGTCACCACCGGCAGCCAGCAGGCGCTCGACCTGCTGGGCAAGACCATGATCTCGCCCGGCGACAAGGTGATCGTCGAGGGCCCGACCTTCCTGGCCACCATCCAGTGCTTCCGCCTCTACGGCGCCCAGCTCATCAGCGCGCCGATCGACGCCAACGGCGTGAAGACCGACGAACTCGAGAAGCTGATCGCCGAGCACAACCCCAAGTTCGTCTACCTGATCCCCACCTTCGGCAACCCCAGCGGCGCGATGCTGAGCCTGGAACGCCGCAAGAAGGTGCTCGAGCTGGCCGTCAAGTACCAGACCTTGATCGTCGAGGACGATCCCTATGGCGATCTGTACTTCGGCGAGGCGCCGCCGCCCTCGATCATGGCGCTGAGCAAGGACGTGCCCGGCAGCCGCGAACTGCTCGCGCACTGCGGCAGCCTCAGCAAGGTGCTGAGCCCGGGCCTGCGCATCGGCTGGATGATCGCCCCGGCCGAGCTGCTGGCCAAGGCCACCATGTGCAAGCAGTTCAGCGACGCCCACACCAGCACCTTCTCGCAGGCCACTGCGGCCCAGTACCTCAAGAGCGGCCGCATGCCGGCCACGCTGGCGCATGTGCGCGAGGTCTACGGCCAGCGCGCCAAGGCCATGGGCCAGGCGCTGCAGCGCGAGCTCGGCGACGCGGTGAGCTTCACCCAGCCCAACGGCGGCCTGTTCTTCTGGGCCCGCCTCACGGGCGCCAACGGCAAGCTGGCCAATGCCAACGAACTCGCCAAGCGTGCGATCGAGAAGCTGGTTGCCTTCGTGCCCGGCGCGCCGTTCTATGCCGAGAACCCCGACGTGGCGACCCTGCGCCTGAGCTTCGCGACCGCCGACGTGGCGAAGATCGAAGAGGGCGTCAAGCGCCTCGGCCAGGCGCTGTAAAGCCGGCTGTCAGGGCGAGCGGTGCAGCCGGGGCGCCGCGAGCAGCGCCAGGTTGTCCGCGATGGCCGCATCCACGTTCGGATAGCGGCCTTTCATCTTCGAGAGCGTCATGATGGTCTGCAGCGCCTTCAGGTCCTTGACCGAGGGCGCGACCTTGATCTGTGCGATGGCCGCGGCGGGATTGCCGCCGTTGATCAATGCCATCACCTTGCTTGCCCAGTCGTTCGCGCGCGCCATGTCTTTCACCTGCTTTCCGTTGAGCCGCCGACTGTACACAGTGGCACGGCGGGGCATTGGTTACCATCACCCATGAGAAAAACCTTCCAGCTTCAGGTCGAGGGCAAGCACCCCGACCGCCACCTCGAAGCCACCAAGCACGAAATCCGCAAGTACATCAAGCGCGAGCGCGGCCATGCACTGCCGGCCGGCGCCGATTTCTGGGACTTCGATTGCCGCTTCGGCACCGCCGCCGACAACGCCGAGACGATCCACCTGTCGGCCATCACCGCCAGCATCGACCACGTGGTGGCCGAGGGCGGCAAGCAGTTCTACCTCGAGATCCTCGCGCGGCCCGCGACGCGCAAGCCGCGGCCCGCGGGCGAGGCCGCTCCGTCCGACGAGGACGGCGACGACCAAGACAACTGATCAGGCCAGCGCCTGCGCCAGCCGCAGGCCGTGCCGCTGCTCCACTTCCTGGAGCGAACGCGCGATCGACGGGTGCAGCCGCACCCCGTCCCTCGATTGCGCCTCCCGACGCTTCAACCCGCCTTCGCCCGGCAGCCGCACCGGCTTCGCCGGATCGATGGGCGCATTGCCGCGACAACGTTCGGCGACCTCGTCCATTTGCCGCAGGAAGGCCGCCTTGCCGCCGAAGGCATGCAGGTCGTGCAGCGTGACGTGCACCGTCGCGCCCCAGCCCTCGGGCGGGTCGGCGCGGCCATGGCCGGCGAGGCCGCCGGTCAGCGCCTCGACCAGCAGCGCCATGCCGTAGCCCTTGTGGCCATGGCTCAGGCCGCCCACCGGCAGCAAGGTGCCGGGCGGGCTGTCGAACAGCACCTGCGGATCGTTCGAGGGCCGGCCCCGCGCATCGATCAGCCACTGCTCGGCGAAGGTCTCGCCGGCCGCGCGCTTGCGGTTGCTCATGCCGTTGGTGGTGATCGAGGCCGAGATGTCGACCATCACGCCGCCCTGCGAGAGCCCGAAGCCCAGCGCCAGCGGGTTGGGCGTGAACACCGCCTGCGTGCCGCCGAAGGGCGCGACGCTCGCGGTGTTGGGGTCGGAGCAGGCCAGCAGCATCAGCATGTCCTCCCGCAGCGCGCGCAGCATGTAGACCGCGAGGCAGGCGATGTGGTGGCTGCGGCGGATCACCAGCGAGGCGGTGCCGAGTTCGCGGGCGCGCGGGACCAGCAGGTCGAGGCCCTGTTCCATGAGCCAGGGGCCGGGCAGGCGCCGGCCGTCCCACAGCACGGCGGCGGGGCGGTCCGACAGCACCTCGGGCACGCCCTCGCGCGCCATGCCGCCCGCCTCGAGTTCCTTCGCATAGCCCGCGAGCAGCGCGAGGCCGTGGGTGTCGTGGCCCAGCAGGTCGCCCTCGACCAGCGTGCGCGCCACGCTCGCGGCCATCGGCGCGGCGAGGCCGCACTTCTGCAGCAGGGCATCGGCATAGGCGACCAGCGCCGGCGCGTTGTAGAGGGGGACTTCGGGCGAGGGGACGGCTTGGTTCATGCCGCCATTCTGGGTCACTCGGGCTTGATGTTGGCGATGGCCGCGATCTTGCGGAAGCGCGCGATCTCCTCGAGGTGGAAGCGCTGCATCTTCTCGGGCGGGTAGGGCATGAGCTCGGCGCCCGACTTGCGCACGAAGGCGCGCGCGTCCTCGGTGGCGAGCGTCTTCTGCAGCGCCTCGGCGAGTTTCGCGGTGACGTCGTCGGGCGTCTGCGAGCGCACGTAGAACGACACCCAGCTGTACTGCACGTACTCGTTGAAGCCCTTCTCGCGGATCGTCGGCACGCTCGGCAGGTCGGGGTTGCGCGCCTCGCCCGAGACCGCGAGCGGGCGCAGCTTGCCGCCCTTGATCAGCGGCATCGCGCCGCCGAGGTCGACCAGCGCGAAGTCGAGCTGGTTGCCGATCACGTCGGTCATGATCGGCGCCTGCCCCTTGTAGGGCACGTTGGTGAAGTCGCCGCCGGCCACGTTGGCGAGCCAGGCGGCCGCGAGCTGGTAGCCCGCGGAGTAGGTGCCGACGGTGAGCGACTTGCTCTTGCTGGCGGCCAGCAGCGCCTCGATGCTCGCGAACGGCGAGTCGTTCGAGACCACCACCACGTTCATGCCGCGCGTCAGGCCCGACACCGGCTTGTAGTCCTTCACCGAGTCGTAGCCCAGGTCCTTGATGGTCAGCGGGTTCACGGCCATCGGCGAGTTGCTCGCCAGCAGCAGCATGTAGCCGTCGGCCGGCGCGTTCTTCACCTGCTGCAGCGCGATGATGCCGTTGGCGCCCGGCTTGTTCTCGACCACTACCGCCTGGCCGAGCTGCGTGGCGAGCTGGTCGCCGAAGTAGCGCGCCGAGTTGTCGGAGCCGCTGCCCGGCGTGAACGGCACCACGATCTTGATCGGCCGCGTCGGGAAGGCCGTGCCCTGCGCGAAGGCCGGTCCCGCCACCGCCGCGCCCGCCGTTCCCGCCAATGCCAGCAACAGCCGGCGCCTGCTTGTCTCCATCTTTTTTGCTCCTGAGTTCGTGACTGAACCGGTCGTTCGCCGACCTGCCCGGGCTTCGGGCTGGCCAAATAATAATACATATGTGCTTTTAAAAAACATGTATCTGTTATATCGTTGAAAAAGAACAGCCGACAGGAGTCCCATGAGCACCGCAGCGAATCCTTCCGACCTCTCGATCCACCGCGCCGGCCACACGGCCACGGTGGAGATGTGCCGGCCCCCCCACAACTTCTTCGACCTCGCGCTGATCTCGGCGCTGGCCGAGGCCTTCGAATCGCTGCAGGCCGACCCGGCATGCCGCGCCATCGTGCTGGCGGCGCAGGGGCGCTCCTTCTGCGCGGGCGCCGATTTCTCGTCGCCCACGCCCGCCGCCGGCGAGCGGCGCGACCCGGGCGAGCTCTACCGGCAGGCGATCCGGCTGTTCGCCGTGACCAAGCCGGTGATCGCGGCGGTGCACGGGCCGGCCGTGGGCGGCGGGCTCGGGCTCGCGCTGGTGGCCGATTTCCGCGTCGCCTGCGCCGAGGCGCGCTTCAGCGCCAACTTCGCGCGCCTGGGCTTCCATCCGGGCTTCGCGCTGAGCCACACGCTGCCGCGCCTGGTCGGCGCGCAGCAGGCCGCGCTGCTGCTCTACACCGGCCGCCGCATCGACGGCGCCGAGGCACTGCGCATCGGCCTGGTCGACGAGCTGGCGTCGCAGGACCAGGTGCGCGCGCGCGCCCAGGCATTGGCCGGGGAGATCGCGATCTCGGCGCCGATCGCGGTCGAGTCGACCCGCGCCAGCCTGCGCGCCGGGCTGGTCGAGGCGGTGCGCGCCGCGGTCGAGCGCGAGGCCGGCGAGCAGCGCCAGCACTTCCAGACCCAGGACTTCCGCGAGGGCGTGGCCGCGATGGCGCAGCGCCGCGATCCCGTCTTCGGACGCCACTGAGCCGCGCCGGAGCACGCCATGATCGATTTCGCACTCGATGAAGAACTCGCGCTGGGGGCCGAGACGGCCCAGCGCTTTTCCGAGCAGCAACTGCTGCCCTCGCAGCGCGCCTTCGAGGCGCAGCGCGCGCTGCCCGAGGCCCTGCGGCGCGAGGCGGCCCAGATCGGTTTCGACCGCATCGACTGGCCCGAGTCCGCGGGCGGTGCCGGCCTCGGCGCGCTCGCGCGGGTGCTGGTGACCGAGCGGCTCGCGGCCGGCTGCCCCGGCGCGGCGCTGGCGCTGCAGCCGATCGGCGCGGTCGCGCAGGCGCTGCGGGCCTTCGGCGGCGAGGCGGCATTGCAGCGCCATCTGCAGCCGCTGCTGGCGCGGCCCGATGCGCGCGCGGCGCTGGTGTTCGATGCGCGCGGCCGATGGGCGAGCGATGGCGATGCGCTGAGCGGTCATGCGGCCTGGCTGCCGACCGACCGCATCGACCTGCTCGCGGTGCTGAGCCGCGACGGGCTGCGCCTGGTCACGCAGGGCATCGTGCTCACCGAAGTGGCCGGCGCCGGACTGCGCGCCGCGGGCGCGAGCGAGCTGCGCGTGGACCGCGCGCCGGTCGAGGCCGCGTGGACCGACCCCGCGGCCGCCGCGCTCGCGCTGGCCCATGCGCGCGTGCAGCTCGCGGCGCTGCTGGTCGGCCAGATGCATGCGGCGGCCGACTATTCGCGCCGCTACGCGCTCGAGCGTGTCGCCTTCGGCAAGCCGATCGCGCACCACCAGGCACTGGCCTTCCTGATCGTCGACATGCACAGCGCGGTCGATGCCGCGCGCCAGTTGCTGCACGAGGCCGCCTGGCGGCTCGATGCCGGCCGGCCCGCGCGCGAGGCCGCGGCCACGGCGCTGATCGAGGCGATCGAGAACGGGGTCTTCATCGGCGCCAACGCGGTGCAGATCCTCGGCGGCGCGGGCTTCATGCGCGACTACCCGGTGGAGAAGCAGCTGCGCGAGCTGCGCGCGCTGGGCCTGCTGCTCGGCGGCGCCGATGCCGCGCGCGACGACGCGTTGCCGGCCGCGATCGCCGCGCCGATCGACTTTCTTGCCACCACCGACGCAACGACCCAGGGAGCCTGAGATGGATTTTTCGATCAGCGCGGACGACCAGTCCCGCCTGCAGACCCTGCGCCGCCTCGGGCGCGACGAGATGCGGCCCGCGGGCTGGCGCGCCGACCGCGCGGGCGCGCCGCTGCCGGTGGACGACCCCTTCTTCGTGCGCATGCTGGCCGAGGGCTTCGGCCGCACGCGCTGGCGCGCGGCCGGCGCGACGCCCGACGGCACCGATGCGCCCGCGCCCAACAAGGCCGGCTCGGCCGTGGCCCAGGTGCTGCTGGCCGAGGAGGGCGCCTACTGGGACCGCGGCATCGGCGTCGCGCTGCCGGGCCCGGGCCTGGGCGAACCGCCGATCCTCTCGATGGGCACGCCCGAGCAGAAGCAGCGCTTTCTCTCGCCCTTCGTGAATCCGCAGCGCCCGATCTGGGGCGCCTTCGCGATGACCGAGCCCTCGGGCGGTTCCGACGTGGCCAACATCAAGACCCGCGCGCGGCGCGACGGCGACCACTGGGTGCTCGACGGCGCCAAGTCCTTCTCGGGCAACTCGGGCCGCGCCGAATGGACTGTGGTGTTCGCCACCATCGATCCGGCGCTGGGCCGCGCGGGCCACCGCGCCTTCGTGGTCGAGCGCGGCACGCCGGGTTTCGGCGACTTCCGCATCGAGAAGAAGATGGGCCTGAAGGCCTACGAGTCGACCTCCTTCTTCCTCTCGGGCTGCCGCGTGCCCGCGGCCAATTTGCTCGGCGGCGAGGCGTATTACGAGCAGCGCTCGGGCGGCTTCAAGGGCGCGATGAACACCTTCAACGCGGGCCGTCCGGCCATCGCCGGCATGGCGGTGGGCATCGGCCGCGCAGCGCTCGACGAGGCCGCGGCCTTCATGCAGGCCCAGGGCCTGGCCTCCGACCTGCGGCTGCGCGACCGGCTCGAGCGCTCGCGCCGCAAGCTCAAGGCCGCGCTGCTGATGGCGCTGCGCGCCGCCTGGCTGGCCGACCGGCGCCAGCCCAACATGCTCGAGGCCTCGGCCTCGAAGGCGCTCGCGCCGCCGGCCGCCTTCGAGGCCACGAGCTTCGCGATGGAGGTGCTGGGCCTGGCGGGCGGGCGCGGCGACCACCTGATCGAGAAGCTGTTCCGCGACGTGAAGGCGCTCGACATCGTCGAGGGCACCGGCCAGATCCAGCGCGTGGTGATGGCGCGGCATCTCGTGGGCCTGCCCAACTGATTTCCTCTTCTTTCTTCTCTATGACCGATACGACTTCCAATGCGCCCTCGGGCCCGCTCCAGGGCATCCGCGTGCTCGACCTCACGGCCGTGGTGCTCGGCCCGCTGGCCACCCAGATGCTGGCCGACTACGGCGCCGACGTGATCAAGGTCGAGCCGCCCGAGGGCGACATGATGCGCGCCAACGGCATCTCGCAGAACCCGGGCATGAGCTCGATCTTCCTGGCCGTGAACCGCAACAAGCGCTCGCTCGCGGTCGACCTCAAGTCGCCCGAGGGCGTGGCCGCGCTGCGCGCGCTGATCCCGCAGGTGGACGTGGTGGTGCACAACATGCGCGTGGCCGCGGTCGAGCGCCTCGGGCTCGGCTACGAGGCGGTGGCGAAGCTCAACCCGAAGGTGGTGTATTGCGCCGCCACCGGCTTCGGCCAGGACGGCCCGCACCGCGACAAGCCGGCCTTCGACGACATCATCCAGGCCGCCTGCGGGCTGGTGGGCGTGGGTTCGGTGGGGCGCGAGCAGCCCGACTACACGCCCAGCCTGATCGCCGACAAGACCACCGGCCTCGCGGTCTGCAACGCGGTGCTGGCCGCGCTGCTGCACCGCGAGCGCAGCGGTCGGGGCCAGTACGTCGAGGTGCCGATGCTCGAGACCATGGCGGCCTTCGTGCTGGCCGAGCACATGGGCGGCATGACCTTCCAGGGTTCGGCGGTGAAGGCCGGCTATCCGCGGCTGCTCGAGGGCGGGCGCAAGCCGGCGCGCACGCGCGACGGCTGGATCAGCATGCTGCCCTACACGGAACGCCACTGGCAGGCCTTCTTCGTCGAGGTCGGCCGGCCCGAGCTGGCCGAGCGCTACAGCATCGCCAACCGGCAGGAGCGCAACGCGCAGGTGCGCGCGCTCTACGGCCACCTGCGCGAGCTGTCGCCGCTGAAGACCACGGCCGAGTGGATGGCGCTGTGCGAGAAGCTCGACATCCCGGCCACGCCGATCTATGCGCTCGACGACCTGCCCGCGCATCCGCACCTGAAGGCCGTGGGCCTGTTCGAGGACGCGCAGCATCCGACCGAAGGGCCGATCCGCCAGCTGCGGCCCACGGCGCGCTTCTCGGCCACGCCGACGCGCGTGTACCGCCAGGCGCCCACGGTGGGGCAGCACACCAGCGAGATCCTGCGCGAGGCCGGCCTCGGCGAGGAAGCCATCGCGCGGCTCAAGGCCAGCCGCGCGGTGGCCGGCGAGTGAGGGGCGGGGCATGAACTTCGAACTTGACGACGAGCACCGCATGCTCAAGGACCTGGTCGCGCGCTTCGTGCGCGACGAACTGCTGCCGCTGGAGCCGGCGGTGCTGAGGCGCGAAGCCGAGGGCGGGCAGCTGATGCTGATGCCCGAGGAGCACGAGCGGCTCGACGCGCTCTCGCGCGAGCTCGGGCTCTGGGGGCTCGATGCGCCGGCCGAACTCGGCGGCTCCGACCTGCCGGTGACGGCGATGGTCGGCGTCAACGAGGAACTCGGCAAGACCATCGTGCCCTACGACCTGCCGCCCGATTCGCCGAACCTGCGCATGCTGCTGAAGACGGCCGACGCGGCGCAGACCGAGCGCTACCTCGCGCCCTATGCGCGCGGCGAGACGGTCTCGGCGATCGCGATCTCCGAACCCGGCGCGGGCGCCGATCCGTCGGCGATGGGCACGCGCGCCGAGCGCGACGCGCAGGGCAACTGGGTGCTCAACGGCCGCAAGATCTGGATCAGCCGTGCCGCGCGCGCCGACTGGACCATCGTGATGGCCGTGACCGACAAGGCGCTCGGTTCGCGCGGCGGCATCTCGGCCTTCATCGTCGACAAGGACACGCCGGGCTTCATCGTCGAGCGCCGCATCCCGATGCTCGGCGGCGTGTCGACCTACGAGGTGGTGCTGCAGGACTGCCGCGTCGGCGCCGGCCAGCTGCTGGGCCAGGAAGGGCAGGGCTTCGCGCCGATGCAGGCGCGGCTGTCGAGCCGGCGCGTGCAGATGGCCGCTTGGTGCATCGGCCGCGCCCAGCGCGCGCTCGACATGGTCTGCGAGTACGCGCCGATGCGGAAGACCTTCGGCGCGCTGTTGTCCGACCGCCAGAGCGTGCAGTGGGGCGTGGCCGATGCCGCCACCCGCATCCACGCCTGCCGCCTCATGACCTACGAGGTCGCCGCGCGCATCGACCGCGGCGAGGAGGCGCGCTCGCAGGTCTCGATGATCAAGGTCTACGCCACCGAGATGGCCTGGGAGGTGATCGACATGGCGATGCAGGTCTTCGGCGCCATGGGCATGACCAAGGAAATGCCGCTGCAGCAGATGGCCAACGAGACCCGGCTGATGCGCATCTACGAAGGACCCAGCGAGGTGCACCGCTGGGTGGTGGCGCGCGAGCTCTTGGGCTCGCGGCGCTGAAGACAGGAAACCAGGAGACGACCCCATGAGTGATTTCTCTCGCGACCGCCGCCGGCTGCTGCTCGGCACCGGCGCGGCGCTGGCCGGTGCCGCGGGCTTGCCCGGCCGCGCGCAGGCGCAGGCCTTTCCTTCGCACGCGATGCGCTTCATCGTGCCGTTCCCGCCCGGCAGCGGCACCGACATCACGGCGCGGCTGTTCGCCAAGGGCATCGGCGATCTGTCGGGCCAGGCGGTGACGGTGGAGAACAAGCCCGGCGGCAACGGCTTCATCGGCGTGCAGACCGCGCTGAATCCGCCGCACGACGGCCACACGGTGTTCATCGGCAGCAACTCGACGCTGACCACCAACGCCGCCACCTTCCGCAAGCTGCCCTACGACCCGATCGCCGACTTCGCGCCGATCACGCTGCTGTCGCGCGGCGCCTGCCTGGTCATCGTGCCGGCCGCCTCGGCCCACCGCTCTCTGGCCGAGCTCGTGGCCGATGCGCGCAAGCGGCCGGGCAAGCTCAACTACGCGAGCGGCTCCATGTCGTACACGCTCTACTCCGAGTGGTTCAACGAGATGGCGAAGATCAAGACCGCCGGCATCAACTACAAGGGCGCGGGCGAGGCCGTCAACGCGGTGCTCACGGGCGAGGTCGATTTCGCGGTGGTCGACGCCACCGGCGCCAACGAACTCGCGCGCTCGGGCCGCGTGCGGCCGCTGGCCTTCACCGCGCCCAAGCGCTCGATCGTGCTGCCCGAGGTGCCCACCGTCGGCGAGGCCGGCTATCCCGACTACCTGGCGTTCAACTGGGTCGCGGCCGCCGTGAGCTCGAAGGCGCCGCCGGCCGCGCTCGAGCAGCTCGGTGCGCTGTTCGCCAAGGCCGCGCAGACGCCCGAGATCCAGGCCTACTACCGCAAGCAGGGCACCGAACTGATCATGTCCTCGGCGCCCGAACTGCGCCGCTACCAGGCCGAGGAGATCGAGCGCTGGAAGCGGCTGATGGGCATCACCGGCATCGAGTTGCAGTAGCATCGCGCGCGGTCCGGCCCGGGCGGTCGAGCGCGCAACATGCCGGCTGGGACCGCGGAGAACATGAAGTGGAGCAATCGGTCATCAAGACGGCGGGGCGGGTGTTTCAGGTGCTCGAGTACCTGCGGGAGGTGCGGCGGCCGGTGACGGTGCGCGAGATCTCCGAGCGGCTCGGCTACCCGCTGTCGAGCGCGCAGGTGCTGCTCAAGAGCGTCGCCACGCTGGGCTACCTGCGCTACGACTCCTCGCTGCGCGCCTACCTCGCCACGCCGCGCCTGGCCTCGATCGGCGACTGGGTGATGGACTCGATGTTCCAGGGCGGGCAATTGCTCACCGTGCTCGGCGACATCGCGCGCGAGACCGGCTTCACCGCCATCCTCGCCGTCGAGAACGACATCTACGCGCAGTACGTGCATGTGATCTTCGGCAGCCGCGCGATCCAGTTCAACGTGCAGCCCGGCACGCGCCGGCTGCTGTGCATGTCGGGCACCGGCTGGGCGCTGCTCGCGGCCAGCAGCGACGACCATGTGGCGCGCACCATCCATCGCAGCAACGCGCGCCTCAAGCCCGGCGGGCAGGACGTCGATGCCGACTACGTGAAGGCGCGCGTGCAGGAGACGCGCGAGCGCGGCTATGCGTTCTCGCGCGGCGTGGTCACCGAGGGCATCGGCATCATCGCGCTGGGCTCCGCCTCGAGCGCCTCGGGCGCGCGCTTCGCGGTCGGCGTGGGCGGCCTGGTGGAGCAGCTCGAGCGCGCGGCCGACACCGTGGTGCCGTCGATGCGCGAGCGGCTGCTGGGCACCGCGGCCAGGTCGCCGGCGGCCGGCAGCCCGGCCTGACCGGTCAGGGCCGGACGACCTCGAGCAGGCGGTCGAGCCCGCCTTCGTCGATCGCCACCATCGCCTGCTCGCGCACCTTGGGCTTCGCGTGGTAGGCCACCGACAGGCCGGCCTCGCCCATCATCGGCAGGTCGTTGGCGCCGTCGCCCACCGCGATGCATTCCCGCGCCGAGATGCCCATCAGCGAAGCCACCTCGAGCAGGGTGCGGCGCTTCTCGGCGCCGTCGCAGATGTCGCCCCAGCTCTGCATCGCGACCTGGCCCGTGAGCTGGCCGTCGGCCTCGTCGAGCAGGTTGGAGCGCGCGAAGTCGATGCCCAGGCGTTCCTTCACGCGGTTGGCAAAGAAGGTGAAGCCGCCCGAGACCAGCAGCACCTTGAGGCCGGCCGCCTTGCAGGCCGCCACCAGTTCGGCTGCGCCGGGGTTGAGCTTCAGCCGTTCGTCGTAGACCTGCTGCAGCGCGCCGACCGGCACGCCTTTCAGCAGCGCGACGCGGCGGCGCAGGCTCTCCTTGAAGTCCTTGATCTCGCCACGCATCGTGGCCTCGGTGATCGCGGCCACCTCGGCCTTCTTGCCGACGGCATCGGCGATCTCGTCGATGCACTCGATGCTGATCAGCGTCGAGTCCATGTCGAAGGCGATGAGCTTGAAGTCCTGGAGGGCGAGCGGCGGCGTGAAGCGCTGGAGGACGAGGCCGGGGGAGGAGGGGGCAAGGGTCATTCAGTGATACCAGTTCTCGACGCGCAGGCCGGGCACGCGCGAGAACTCGCTGACGTTGCGGCTGACGACGATCAGGTTGTGCGCCATCGCGATGCCCGCGATGAGCAGGTCATAGGGTCCGATCGGCGTACCGGCCTGTTGCAAGTGGGCCTTGATCTGACCGGCCGATTCCGCGCTCGCGCTGTCCAGCGGCAGGACGCGCAGGCGCTGCACCAACTCGTCGAGCAGCGCACGCTGCGGGCCCGGGTTGGCGGACTTGGCGAAACCGAACTCGAGTTCGAACAGATTGATGGCGCACAGATTCATGTCCGCATCGCTCGTGCCATTCATGCGCACGCGCACACCGCCCGTGCCGCGAAAGGCGTAGATGAGGGTGTTGGTGTCCAGCAGGTACTTCACAAGGACTCGCGCGGCGTATCGGGAGGCAGGTCCTTGTGCATGTCCTCGGTCAGGGGGAATTCGTCCCAAGCGGCTTTCTGCTTGTCGGCTTCGGCAAAGAAGCTCTGCCAACCGGTCTTCTTGCCGCGCTGACCTTCACGCGCCACCAGCAGGGCGAACCAGCGGCTCAAGGGCAGGTTCGCCGCCGCCGCCGCTGCGCGCGCTGTTTTCTCGGACTCTTCGTCCAGGTAGATCGTGATCTGGGACATGGCGGATCTCCCGAAAAATTACATCGGCAATTATATAAGTGCTAGGCACTTATACGACGGCCGCGGGGCTTTCCTTCACCAACGGTTGCCCCAGGCTGCGCAACACATCGCGCACCATCTGCGCCCGCTCCTTCGGCTCCTTGAGCTCGCGCTCGATGCGCAGCTTCTCGTTGCCGGCCAGCTTGATGTGCTTGTTCTTCTGGATCAGGTGGATGATCGCCATCGAGTCGACCGGCGGATCCTTCTTGAAGGTGATGTTGATGACGCCGGGCGCCGCATCGACCTTGACCACGCCGTAGGGCCGCGCGAGCACGCGCAGGCGGTGGGTGTCGATCAGGGTCTGGGCCTGCGGCGGCAGCTTGCCGAAGCGGTCGACGATCTCCTCCAGCAGGGTGTCGATCTGGTCGGGGTTCTTCGCGGTGGCGAGCTTCTTGTAGAACGACAGCCGCAGGTGCACGTCGCCGCAGTAGTCGTCGGGCAGCAGGGCGGGGGCGTGCAGGTTGATCTCGGTCGTGACCGACAGCGGCGACAGCAGGTCGGGTTCCTGCCCGGCCTTGAGCGAGCGCACGGCCTCGCTGAGCATCTCGTTGTAGAGCTGGAAGCCGATCTCCATCATGTTGCCGCTCTGGTTCTCGCCGAGCACCTCGCCGGTGCCGCGGATCTCGAGGTCGTGCATCGCGAGGTAGAAGCCCGAGCCCAGCTCCTCCATCTGCTGGATCGCGTCGAGCCGCTGCGCCGCCTGCTTGGTCAGGCCCTCGGTGTCGGGCACCATGAGGTAGGCATAGGCCTGGTGGTGCGAACGGCCGACGCGGCCGCGCAGCTGGTGCAATTGCGCCAGGCCGAACTTGTCGGCGCGGCTCATCACGATGGTGTTGGCGGTCGGCACGTCGATGCCGGTCTCGATGATGGTCGAGCACAGCAGGAGGTTGTAGCGCTGGGCCACGAAGTCGCGCATCACGCGCTCGAGCTCGCGCTCGGGCATCTGGCCGTGGGCGACGGCGATGCGCGCCTCGGGCAGGATCTCCTCGAGCTTCTGGCGCCGGTTCTCGATGGTCTCGACCTCGTTGTGCAGGAAGTAGACCTGGCCGCCGCGCTTGAGCTCGCGCAGCACGGCCTCGCGGATCACGCCGGTGCCCTCGTTGCGAACGAAGGTCTTGATCGCGAGCCGGCGCTGCGGCGCGGTGGCGATCACGCTGAGGTCGCGCAAGCCCTCGAGCGCCATGCCCAGCGTGCGCGGGATCGGCGTGGCGGTGAGCGTGAGCACGTCGACCTCGGCGCGCAGCGCCTTCATCGCCTCTTTGTGGCGCACGCCGAAGCGGTGCTCCTCGTCGATGATCAGCAGCCCGAGGTTCTTGAACTTGACCGATTCCGAGAGCAGCTTGTGGGTGCCGACCACGATGTCGACGGTGCCCTCGGCCAGTCCCTTGGCGGCGGTCGTCACTTCCTTGGCAGAACGGAAGCGGCTCATCTCGGCCACCTTCACCGGCCACTTGGCGAAGCGGTCGACCAGCGTCTGGTAGTGCTGCTCGGCCAGCAGCGTGGTGGGCGCGAGGAAGGCCACCTGCTTGCCGCCGGTGACCGCGATGAATGCCGCGCGCAGCGCGACCTCGGTCTTGCCGAAGCCGACGTCGCCGCAGACCAGTCGGTCCATCGGCTGCGGCGAGATCATGTCCTGCACCACGGCATGGATCGCGGCCTTCTGGTCGGCGGTTTCCTGGAAGCCGAAGTCGTTGGCGAACACCTCGTAGTCGGCCGGCGAATAGCGAAACGCATGGCCCTCGCGCGCGGCGCGTCGTGCGTAGATGTTGAGCAGTTCGGCGGCCGAGTCGCGCACCTGCTCGGCGGCCTTGCGCTTGGCCTTGTCCCACTGGCCCGAGCCGAGCTTGTGCAGCGGCGCCTCGTCGGCGCTGACGCCGGTGTAGCGGCTCACCAGGTGCAGCTGGCTCACGGGCACGTAGAGGGTGGCCTTGTCGGCGTACTCCAGGTGCAGCATCTCCTGCAGCAGCGGCTTGCCCTCGGCATCGCTGCCCTGGCCCAGGTCCATGTGGATCAGGCCGCGGTAGCGGCCGATGCCGTGCGCGGAATGCACCACCGGGTCGCCGACGTTGAGCTCGGACAGGTCCTTGATCAGCGCCTCGACGTCGCTGACCTGTTCCTGCTTCTTGTTGCGGCGCCGGCCGGTGCTGCCGGTGGCGAACAGCTCGGTCTCGGTGACGAAGTCGATGCCCTGTTCGCGCCAGGCGAAGCCGGCCGCCAGCGCGGCGGTGGCGATGCCGATCTTCTCGTCGGTAGCGGCCTCGAACTCGGCCAGCGAATCGAAGGCCGGCGGGCTCACGCCGCTGGCGCGCAGGAAGTCGAGCAGGCTCTCGCGCCGGCCGTCGCTCTCCGCGATCATCAGCACGCGGTGCGGCGTGGCGGCGATGTGGGCCTTGAGCCGCACCAGCGGATCGTCGGCGCCGCGCACCACCGAGAAGGCGGGCAGGGTGTCGAACTCGGCGAAGGGCGCGGCGTCGGCGGTCGAGCGGATCGACAGCTGCGCATGCGGCTTCACGCGCTGATAGAACTGCTCGGCGTTGAGGAACAGCGCCTCGGGCGGCAGCGCCGGGCGCTCGGGGTCGCCGCGCACCAGGCGGTAGCGCTCGCCGGTGTCCTGCCAGAAGTGCTGGAACGCGGGCTCGAGCTCGCCGTGCAGCACCACGGTGGTGTCGGGGCCCAGGTAGTCGAACACGGTGGCCGTCTCGTCGAAGAACAGCGGCAGGTAGTACTCGATGCCGGCGGTGGCGACGCCGTTGCCCATGTCCTTGTAGATGCGGCTCTTGGTCGGGTCGCCCTCGAGCAGCTCGCGCCAGCGGCCGCGAAAGCGCGCGCGCGCGTCGTCGTCCATCGGGAACTCGCGGCCCGGCAGCAGCCGCACCTCGGGCACCGGATAGAGGCTGCGCTGGGTGTCGGGATCGAAGGTGCGGATCGAGTCGATCTCGTCGTCGAACAGGTCGACGCGGTAGGGCACGGGCGAGCCCATCGGGAACAGGTCGATCAGGCCGCCGCGCACCGCGTACTCGCCCGGGCTCACCACCTGCGTGACGTGGGTGTAGCCGGCCAGCGTGAGCTGCGCCTTGAGCTTGGCGTCCTGCAGCTTCTGCCTGGTCTTGAAATGGAAGGTGTAGCCCGCGAGGAAGGACGGCGGCGCGAGCCGGTAGAGCGCGGTGGTGGCGGGCACCAGCACCACGTCGGCTTCCTTCTGGCTGATGCGCCACAGGGTGGCCAGGCGCTCGCTGATCAGGTCCTGGTGCGGCGAGAAGCTGTCGTAGGGCAGCGTCTCCCAGTCGGGGAACAGGGCGCAGCGCAGTTCGGGTGCGAAGAAGGCGATCTCGTCGATCAGGCGCTGGGCGTCGTTGGCATCGGCCGTGAACATGGCCGTGGCGCGGCCCGCGGCCTTTTCGCGCCGCGCGAGCTGGGCCAGCAGCAGCGCATCGGCCGACAGCGGAGGGCGCGGCAGCGTGAAGCGCTTGCCCGCCGTGAGGTGGGGGAGGTCCATAAAGGCTTGCTGGAAATGCACAACACCCCGCGCCGACTGGCGAGGGGTGTGCAATGGGGTCGATTCTAGAATGGCGGCCCTTCTTCTGCTTGTCGGCGCACCGGCCGACCGTCCGCCCCGCCATGTCTTCCTCCCGCCTCTTCGTGCTGATCCCGTGCGCCGGTTCCGGCCACCGTGCCGGCCATGCGCAGTCCCCGCAGCCGAAGCAGTACCGGCGGCTGGCCGGGGCGCCGATGGTGGCGCACACGCTCGAGGCCTTCCGCGCGCTGGTCGGGCGCTTCGCCGGCATCGCGCTGGTGGTGGCGCCCGAGGACCGCGACGTGGACGCCGCGCTGCCCCTCTTTCCGCAGCAGGACGAGCACCTGCTGCGCGTGGGCGGCGTGACGCGCGCGGCCTCGGTGCGCAACGGCCTGCTGGCGCTGCGGCAGAAGGGCGCCGGCGCGCACGACTGGGTGCTGGTGCACGATGCGGCGCGCTGCCTCGTGACGCCGAGCCAGATCGAGGCGCTGATCGCGGCCTGCGAGCACGATGCCGTCGGCGGCCTGCTGGCGCACCGGCTGGCCGACACGCTCAAGGTGTCGACGGCCGACAGCCGCGTGGCGCAGACCCTGCCGCGCGCCGACAAGTGGCTCGCGCAGACGCCGCAGATGTTCCGCATCGGCATCCTGCTCGACGCGCTCGAGCGCGCCGGCGACGCGGTGACCGACGAGGCCGGCGCGATCGAGGCGGTCGGGCTGGCGCCGCTGCTGGTGCCGGGCAGTGCGCAGAACTTCAAGGTCACCTATCCCGAGGACTTCGCGCTGGCCGAGGCGCTGCTGCTGGCGCGCAAGAAGGTGATGGCATGAGCGCGGCCTTCAACATCCGCGTCGGCGAGGGCTGGGACGTCCATCAGCTGGTGGCGGGCCGCAAGCTGATCCTCGGCGGCGTCGAGGTGCCGCATGTCACGGGCCTGCTCGGCCATTCCGATGCCGACGTGCTGCTGCATGCGATCACCGACGCGCTGCTCGGCGGCGCGGGGCTGGGCGACATCGGCCGGCATTTCCCGGACACCGACGCGCAGTTCCGCGGCGCCGATTCGGCGGTGCTGCTGGCCGAAGCCGCGCGGCGCGTGCGCGCCGAGGGCTGGCAGATCGGCAACGTCGACAGCACCGTGATCGCGCAGGCGCCGAAGCTGGCGCCGCACATCCCGGCCATGCGTGAGCGCATCGCGCAGACGCTGGGCATCGCGGGCGAGCAGGTCAACGTGAAGGCCAAGACGGCCGAGAAGCTGGGCCCGGTGGGCGAGGGCCGCGCGATGGAAGCGCGCGCCGTGGTGCTGCTGCACCGCTGAGCGCGCGGTTCTTTTCTTTCAGATCTTGCGGACCGGCGGCTGCACCGGCCGCGGCGGCGCCGGCATCGCGCGCGGCATGCGGATGTGCGCCGCCAGGCCGCGTCCCGGCGTGCTGGTGAGCGCGAAGGTGCCGCCCATGCGCTCGATGTTCTTCGCCACGATCGACAGGCCCAGGCCCGCGCCCGCGGCCGAGGTGCGCGCCGCGTCGCCGCGGAAGAAGGGCTTGGTGAGCTGCGCGAGCTGGGCCGGCTCCACGCCGGCGCCGCGGTCGCGCACCTTGATCAGCACCGCGTCGTTGCTCGCCTGCGCCTGGATCACCACGTCGGCGATGCCGGTGGCGGGCGTCTTGCCGTAGCGGCGCGCGTTCTCGACCAGGTTGGAGATCACGCGCGTGAGCTCGACCTCGTCGCCCATCACGCGCAGGTCGGGCGGCACGTCGACCGTGATGCTCATCTCCTCGTAGTCCTGCACGGCGTAGGTGCAGGAGTCGACCACGTCGCGCAGCAGCACCGGCTTGGGATCGACATGGTCGGGCCGCGCGTAGTCGAGGAACTTGTCGATGATCGCGTCAAGCTGCGCGATGTCGGCCGCCATGTGGTCGCGCGCATCCTCGTCGGCCACGCTCATCTCGGTTTCGAGGCGCAGCCGCGCGAGCGGCGTGCGCAGGTCGTGCGAGATGCCGGCCAGCATGATCGCGCGGTCCTGCTCGATCTTGGCGAGCTGGTCGGCCATGCGGTTGAAGCCGATGTTGACCGCGCGGATCTCGTTGGTGCGCGCGCGTTCGTCGAGCCGGTGCGCCTCGTACTCGCCCTCGCGCACCTGCATGGTGGCGCGCGAGAGCTGCTTGAGCGGCAGGTTGATGAGCCGCGTGATCAGCGCCGCGCCCGCGAGCGACAGCGCCATGGCGGTGCTGAGCCAGACCAGCCAGGTGCGCCCGCCCACGCGGCTGAAGCGCGTGGGGTCGAGCAGCAGCCAGTAGGTGTCGCTCTCGATCGTGAAGCCGATCCACAGGCCGGCCTCGTCGTTGACGCGGCTGGCCACGGTGGTGCCGGCACCGAGCTGGTCGATCAGCTCCTCGGTCACGCGCTGGTCGAGCGCGCCGCTGGTGTAGGGCTGCACGCGGTCGTTGGGCTCGCGCGGCAGGATGCGCACGCCTTCCTGGTCGGCCAGCGTCTTGATCAGCGACACGCGCGTGATCGCGTCCGAGTACACCAGCGCCGCGCGCGTGAGGTTCACGAGCGAGGCGATCTGGTGCGCGGTCTGGATCGCGCGCGGTTCGTATTCGAGCGAACGGAAGGTCTGCAGCCAGGCGACGGTGCAGCCGATCAGCAGGAGGGCGAGCAGGAAGAAGGTGCGCCAGAAGAGACTGAAGCCGAGCTTGAGCCCGGGACGCCGGTCACGCTGCGCCGAGCCCTCGAGCGGGCTCGGCATCGTGACCTGGGCGCCGTCCTCCTGGGGACTTTCTCTTCCGGAGGGGAGGCCGATGGCCACCGCTGGTGCCGCGTCAGGCCGTGCCGTCCGGCACGAAGACGTAGCCCACGCCCCACACCGTCTGGATGTAGCGCGGTGCCGCGGCGTCGGACTCGACCAGCTTGCGCAGGCGCGAGATCTGCACGTCGAGGCTGCGGTCGAAGGGCTCGAACTCGCGACCGCGCGCGAGCTGGGCCAGCTTCTCGCGCGACAGCGGCTGGCGCGGGTGGCGCACCAGCGCCTTGAGCATCGCGAACTCGCCGGTGGTCAGCGAGAGTTCCTCGCCGTCCTTCTTGAGCGTGCGCGAGCCGAGGTCGAAGGTGAAGGGACCGAAGGTGACGGTCTCGTTCTCGGTCGAGGGCGCGCCGGGCGCCTCGAGCGGCGGACGGCGGCGCAGCACGGCGTGCACGCGGGCCAGCAGTTCGCGCGGGTTGAAGGGCTTGCCGAGGTAGTCGTCGGCGCCGACCTCGAGACCGACGATTCGGTCGACGTCCTCGCCCTTGGCGGTGAGCATGATGATCGGCGTGCGGTCGTTGGCGGCACGCAGGCGGCGGCAGATCGACAGCCCGTCTTCGCCGGGCATCATCAGGTCGAGCACGATCAGGTCGACCGTGTCGCGCAACAGGATGCGGTTGAGCGCCTTGCCGTCCTCGGCCACGATCACTTCGAAACCTTCCTGGGTCAGGTAGCGGCGAAGCAGGTCGCGGATGCGGGCGTCATCGTCGACGATCACGATCTTGTCGGTGCGAGCGGGAACTTGAGTCATTTCTACAACGTCGAATTTGTAACAGCGCCGATTCTGAAGGCGTTGGAAGCCGGTTGAGCCGGATTTGCTTTGAGACTGACACTAAGTTACAAAACTTGCGACCGCTCGCGGTCCAGTCATCCGGTGTAAGCGTGGCGGTGGCACAGTGCCTCTGCCCTATGACTTTTGCGCAGAGACTTCTTCCATCCGCCGCACCCCTGCTTCTGCTCGCGTGTGCCTGTGTGCCGTCGATTTCGGCGGCCGAATTCCTTCGGGTGGCCGAGGGGCGCCGCAACGACCTGCGGTCCGCGGTGGCCGCGCACCGCGCCGCGCAGCGCGACGAGATGCGCCGCGGCGAAGCCATCGCGGGACGGCGTCTCACGCCGGCCGAGCTCTACGAATTGCGCCAGCAGGTGCGCGGTCAATGGGCCGCGCCGGGCATCCCCGGGCATTCGGCAGAATCGCAGCCGGCCGAGCGCATCGTGCCGGCACCGATGCCGGCCGCGCGGCTCCTGCCCGCGCCGCGCAGCCAGCGACCTTGAGCGCAGCGCGCGAGCCACGGCTCGCGCCGCGAGGGCGGGTGCACCGAGCATCCGTCTTCTTCTCGTACGTCGTCGACGTACCTACAACCTGGGAGAGCCATCTTGAAAAAAACCATTACCTTGATCGCGGCGTGCGCCGCATGGGCCGGCATGGCCGGCGCGGCCATGGCGCAGAACGCCGTCATGGCGCCGCCGCAGAACGTGCTGCAGCTCAGCGCGAACGGAACCGTCGAGGTGCAGCAGGACCTGCTGAGCATGACGCTCGTGACCACGCGCGACGGCACCGATGCCGGCAGCGTGCAGACGCAGCTGAAGGCCGCGCTCGACGCGGCGCTGACCGAGGCGCGCAAGAACGCGCAGGCCGGCCAGCTCGACGTGCGCACCGGCAACTTCAGCCTGTCGCCGCGCTACACGCGCGAGGGCAAGATCAACGGCTGGCAGGGCACGGCCGAGCTCGTGCTCGAGGGCCGCGACTTCCCGCGCATCGCCCAGACGGCCGGCCGCATCACGACCTTGACCGTCGGCAACGTGGGCTTCGGCCTGAGCCGCGAGCAGCGCGCCAAGACCGAGGCCGAGGCGCAGACGCTCGCGATCGACGCCTTCAAGCAGAAGGCGACCGAGCTGTCGAAGAACTTCGGCTTCGCGGGCTACACGCTGCGCGAGGTGTCGGTGAATGCGAACGACGGCGGACCGATCCGCCCGCGCATGATGGCGGCTGCGGCCAAGTCCTTCTCGGCCGACGCGCAGGTGCCGATCGAGGCGGGCAAGACCAGCGTGGTGGTCAACGTCTCGGGATCGGTGCAGCTCAAGTAAAGGGCTGCGGGGCGGGGCGCCTGGCGCGCCCCGCCCGTGTTTTCTCTTATTGCGCGGTCCAGCCGCCGTCCATCTGCCAGGCCACGCCGCGCACCTGGTCGGCCGCGGGCGAGCACAGGAACACGGCGAGCCCGCCGAGCTGTTCCACCGTGGTGAACTGCAGCGAGGGCTGCTTCTCGCCCAGCAGGTCGTTCTGCGCCTGCGTGGCGCTGATGCCTTCGCGCGCCGCGCGGTCGTCGATCTGCTTTTGCACCAGCTGCGTCAGCACCCAGCCCGGGCAGATCGCGTTGCTCGTGATGCCGGTGGTCGCGGTCTCGAGCGCCACCGACTTCGTGAAGCCGACGATGCCGTGCTTGGCCGCCACATAGGCCGATTTCTGGGCCGATGCCACCAGGCCGTGGGCCGACGCGATGTTGATGACGCGGCCCCAGTTGGCTTCGCGCATCGCGGGAATCGCCAGCCGCGTGGTGTGGAAGGCGCTCGTGAGGTTGATCGCGATGATCGCGTCCCAACGTTCGGGCGGGAAGTCCTCGACCTTGGCCACGTGCTGGATGCCGGCGTTGTTGACCAGGATGTCGACGCGGCCGAACTCGGCGGCCGCGAACTTCATCATGTCCTCGATCTGATCGGGCTTGCTCATGTCGGCGCCGTGGTACTCGGCGCGCACGCCGAGCGCGGCGATCTGTGCCTTGGGCGCCTCGGCGTCGCCGAAGCCGTTGAGCACGATGTCGGCGCCCTGCTGGGCGAGGGACTGGGCGATGGCGAGCCCGATGCCGCTGGTGGACCCCGTGACAAGAGCGGTTTTGCCTTTGAGCATGAAGATGAATCTCCGGATGAATTAGGATGCGACGAGAAGATTATCCGCACCAGAACGGCCCTGTTTCCATGACCGAACCGACGCTTCACCACGTGGCGTGCAACGACCCCCACGGCGGCCACCGCATGGCCTATTGGCAGTGGGGCGACGCGGGCAGCCCTCACCTGGTGCTCTGCGTGCACGGCCTGACCCGGCAGGGCCGCGATTTCGACGCGCTGGCCCGTGCACTGGTGGCGCGCGCCGAAGGCCGGGTGCGGGTGGTCTGCCCCGACGTGGCCGGCCGCGGTGCCAGCGACTGGCTGCGCGACCCGGCGGCCTATCAGGTGCCGCTGTACGCGGGCGACATGGTGGCGCTGCTCGCGCAGCTCCATGGGCAGCATCCGATCCAGACGCTCGACTACGTGGGCACCAGCATGGGCGGCCTGATCGGCTTCGTGCTGGCCGGCCACAAGGAACTGCCGCTGCCGGCACCGGTGCGGCGCTTCATCGTCAACGACGTCGGCCCGACCATCGAGGCGGCGGCGATCCAGCGCATCGCGGCCTACGTGGGGCAGGGCGGTCGCTACGACGACCTGCAGCAGGCGGCCGACGCGCTGTGGGCGATCTCCACCAGCTTCGGTCCGCACACGTCCGAGCAGTGGCTCGACCTCACGCGGCCCATGGTCGTGCCGGCCTCGCAGCGCAGCGCCGATGGCGCGGCCAAGGTCGACGCACCGGCCGGCGCGGACGGCCCCTGGATGCTGCACTACGACCCGGCGCTCGCGGTCGGCCTGCGCGCCATCACCCCCGAGGCCGCGGCACAGGGCGGCGCCATCATGTGGGGCCTCTACGACGCGATCACGGCGCGCGTGCTGGTCACGCGCGGCGCCCAGTCCGATCTGCTGTCGCGCGAGACCGCCATCGCGATGACGCAGCGCGGCCCGCATGCGGCGCTGGTCGAGTTCGAGGGCGTCGGCCATGCGCCGACCTTCGTCGATCCCGCGCAGGCCGCGGTGGTCGCGGACTTCCTGTTCGATTGAGGGCAGCGTGAAGCGCGAGTCTTCCAGCCTCCAGGGGATGCCCGCTTCGGACGGCATCGTCGTCGACTATCCGCTGTCGGCCGCCACCGCCGAGCGTTCGCCGGTGATGGAGAACATGCTCGCGCGTGCGCGCGCCTTCGCCGAGCCGCTGATCGTCGACGAACTGCTCGACACCGGCGAGAACGCGCTGGCGCATGCCGACGCGGTGGCCGCCATCGTCAAGAAGATGGGCGGCTCCGAGGCCATGCAGGGCGCGAGCTACCTGGTCTACGCCTGCTCGCACCTCAACCGGCCGCAGGAAGTCATCGCCAAGGTCTTCGGCGACAACTTCGCCGCGCTGGCGGTGGAAACCACCAAGCTCGTGCGCGTGCAGGAGCAGGCCCGCGCGGCGGCGCGCGCGCATCAGAACGAGGGCGCGGGCGCCCAGACCGAGAACGTGCGCAAGATGCTGCTGGCGTTCTCGCGCGACCTGCGCGTGGTCATGCTGCGTCTGGCCTCGCGCCTGCAGACGCTGCGCTACGCGGCCGCCAGCAAGCAGCCCGTGCCCGAGGGCGTGGCGCGCGAGTCGCTGCAGGTGTTCGCGCCGCTCGCCAACCGGCTCGGGATCTGGCAGGTCAAGTGGGAGATCGAGGACCTCTCGTTCCGCTTCCTCGAGCCCGAAACCTACAAGCTGATCGCGCGCCTGCTCGACGAGAAGCGCATCGAGCGCGAGAGCTACGTCGAGCAGTTGCGCTCGCGGCTCGAGGGCGAGCTGCATGCCGAGGGCATCCGTGCCACGGTGCAGGGGCGGCCGAAGAACATCTACAGCATCGTCAAGAAGATGCGCGGCAAGTCGCTCGACTTCGCGCAGGTCTTCGACATCCTCGCGTTGCGCGTGGTGGTGCCCGACGTGAAGGACTGCTACGCGGCGCTGGCCTGGGTGCATTCGCACTTCCAGCCGATCGACGAGGAGTTCGACGACTACATCGCGCGGCCCAAGCCCAACGGCTACCAGTCGCTGCACACGGTGGTGCGCGCGCTGGTCGACGGCCAGGTGGGCAAGCCGATCGAGATCCAGATCCGCACCGAGGAAATGCACGACCACGCCGAGCATGGTGTGGCGGCGCACTGGGCCTACAAGGAAGCGGGCCACAAGGGCTACGCGGGCGTGTGGGCCAGCGGCGAGTACGACGCCAAGATCGCGGTGCTGCGCCAGCTGCTGGCGTGGGAACGCGATCTGTCGGGCGGCCTGCAGGGCCAGGGCCTGTTCGACGACCGCATCTACGTGCTGACGCCGGACGCGGCGATCGTCGAGCTGCCGCAGGGCGCGACGCCGGTCGACTTCGCCTACACCGTGCACACCACGCTGGGCCATCGCTGCCGCGGCGCGCGCGTCGACGGCGCGATGGTGCCGCTGAACACGCCGCTGTCGAACGGGCAGACGGTGGAAGTCATCGCGGCCAAGGAAGGCGGCCCGTCGCGCGACTGGCTCAACGCGGAGCTCGGCTATCTCGCGAGCCATCGCGCGCGCGCCAAGGTGCGCGCCTGGTTCAATGCCCAGATCACGCACGAGACGGTGGCGCGCGGCCGCGAGGCGGTCGAGAAGCTGCTGCAGCGCGAAGGCCGCACGGCCATGCGGCTCGAGGACCTCGCATCGCAACTGGGTTTCAAGTCGGCGGACCAATTGTTCGAAGTGGTCGGCAAGGACGAGTTCTCGCTGCGCAACATCGAAACGCTGCTGCGTCCGCCCGAGCCGCCGGCGAATCCCGACGACGGCGTGCAGATCAAGAAGCCGCGTGCCAGCGAGAAATCGGGCAAGGGTGGCGTGCTGGTGGTCGGTGTCTCCTCGCTGATGACGCAGCTCGCGAAGTGCTGCAAGCCGGCACCGCCCGATGCCATCGCGGGCTTCGTCACGCGCGGCCACGGCGTGAGCGTGCACCGCGTGGACTGCAGCAACTTCCGCACGATGGCCTCGCGCGACGGCGAGCGCGTGATCGACGTGGAGTGGGGCTCTACCAAGGGCGAGGCGCCGGTCTATGCGGTCGACGTCGCCGTGGAAGCGGCCGACCGGCAGGGCCTGCTGCGCGACATCTCCGATGTCTTCGCGCGCGAGAAGATGAACGTGATCGGCGTGCAGACGCAGTCAGTCAAGGGCACGGCATGGATGACCTTCACCGTGGAGATCGCCGACGCGGCGCGTCTCGCGCAGGTGCTCAACGTGGTCACGGCGGTGGCAGGCGTGCGATCCGCGCGACGTCGATGAAAAAGCGGCGGCGTGTCCGGAAACCGCCATTTCTCCTGCTATACTTTCAGCTTCTCGAAACAATCGCAGGCGCGTAGCTCAGCTGGTTAGAGCACCACCTTGACATGGTGGGGGTCGTTGGTTCGAGTCCAATCGCGCCTACCAAATCTCCCTCTGAAGAAGACCAGTCTTCAGGCCCAACGGGAGATTTCGGGGAGATTCCTCTCCCCCTTGCAGTGAAGCCCGAAGCTTCATCTCCTGTCTCTTCATCCCATCCGTGATTCTGGCGCGACGTCGATGCGTCCTTCGCGGATCAGGGTTGGGGCGCTCGAGGCGGGCTGTGGCTGACGGGGCGAAAGAGGATCCTACCCGTGGGTAGAATCTTTTTCGCAGAGCTGCCTGGGTCCGACCGGGCGCCATTCCCTGGATCGGCCATTCGCCGGACGGAAGGACCAGCCCTTCGGCTGGGTTCCTATCGTGGCAATCGCCCATTCGGATGTCCGCCACGGGCAACCACCGGGCCATTTTCTTGTGCTAACTTGGCTGCCGTGCAGAGCCTTTTTTCTTTTCATTTCCCCTCGGGGATCATCCGATGAGCGCGCGATCGATCGTGGTGGATCGCGAGCGCGCGCAGGCGCGTTTGGCCGCGCTGATGAAGCAGGCGCCGATCGAGTTCGCGCGCGCCGTCTACGGCATCAACGACCGCGCGGGCGGGCGCCTCGACACCATGGCCGCGCGCGAGGTCGAGCGCGCGGCGCGGCAGGGCATGCCGGTCACGCAGGAGCGCGCCGAGCAGCGCGCCCGCGCCTATCTGCCGACGGTCGGCCACGAACATTGCCCGCGTTGCTGGGTGGTCTACGGGCACAAGAGCCCGTTGCGCTTCCGCGAGGAGAGCGCGGAGCGGCCCGAATCGGCCGCCTGCGCGGCTTGCGGCGCCGAATACGCCACCGCCGCGGAGTGAAGGCGCGACCGCCGGTCGCGCGCGGTCAGGGTAAACCTTGTCGCGATGCAGCAAAACCGCTCCCTAGAATCATCCGATGACATGGGCGTCCATGTGAAGGAGTCCGCAGTGCAGAGCAAGAAGTCCGGGGTCAAGCCGGTACAGCGTGTGATCAAGAAGTACCCGAACCGAAGGCTCTACGACACCGAGACGTCCACCTACATCACGCTGACCGAGGTCAAGCAACTGGTGATCGAGCGCGCCCAGTTCGTGGTGCGCGATGCCAAGACCGGCGACGACCTCACGCGCAGCATCCTGCTGCAGATCATTCTCGAAGAAGAGGCGGGCGGTGCGCCGATGTTCACCGAGCAGGTGCTGGCCAACATCATCCGCTTCTACGGCCAGGCCATGCAGAGCTACATGGCGCCCTATCTCGAAAAGAACATCCAGGCGATGACCGAGGTGCAGGCGCAGCTCTCCGAAAAAGCCGAGGGCCTGACGCCCGAGATGTGGTCGCGCTTCATGAGCATGCAGTCGCCGATGCTGCAGGGCCTGATGGGCAACTACGTGGAGCAATCGAAGAACGTGTTCCTGCAGATGCAGGAGCAGATGCAGAAAAGCACCGAGCAGGTATTGGGCGCCTTTGGCATCAAGCGTCCCTGAAATACCTGTCGTCCCAGATAGCTGGGACAATAGGAGGCTATGAGCGAAGTTGCCTCCCACGAAAGAACAGCCACGACGGCCGCCCCCAAGGTCGGTTTCGTGAGCCTGGGCTGTCCCAAAGCCCTGACCGATTCCGAATTGATCCTCACGCAGCTGAGCGCCGAGGGCTACCAGACCGCCAAGTCCTTCGAGGGCGCCGACCTGGTGATCGTCAACACCTGCGGCTTCATCGACGATGCCGTCCGGGAAAGCCTGGACACCATCGGCGAGGCGCTGGCCGAGAACGGCCGGGTGATCGTCACCGGCTGCCTGGGTGCCAAGACTGGCGACCAGGGCGGCAACCTGGTCAAGCAGATGCACCCCAGCGTGCTGGCCGTCACCGGTCCGCATGCCACGCAGGAGGTGATGGATGCGGTGCATGCCAATCTGCCGAAGCCGCACGATCCCTTCGTCGACCTGGTGCCCAACAGCTTCGGCGTGGCGGGCCTCAAGCTCACGCCGCGCCACTATGCCTACCTGAAGATCAGCGAGGGCTGCAACCACCGCTGCACCTTCTGCATCATTCCCTCGATGCGCGGCGACCTCGTGTCGCGGCCCGTGGGCGATGTGCTGAGCGAGGCGAAGGCGCTGTTCGAGGGCGGCGTGAAGGAACTGCTGGTGATCAGCCAGGACACCTCGGCCTATGGCGTGGACGTCAAGTACCGCACCGGGTTCTGGGACGGCAAGCCGGTCAAGACCCGCATGCTCGAGCTGGTGCGCACGCTCGGCGAGATCGCCGAGCCCTATGGCGCCTGGGTGCGGCTGCACTACGTCTATCCCTATCCGAGCGTGGACGAGGTCATTCCGCTGATGGCCAGCGGCAAGGTGCTGCCTTACCTCGACGTGCCGCTGCAGCACAGCCATCCCGACGTGCTGCGCCGCATGAAGCGCCCCGCGAGCGGCGAGAAGAACCTCGAGCGCATCGCGCGCTGGCGCGAGGTGTGCCCGGAGCTCGTGATCCGCAGCACCTTCATCGCCGGTTTCCCGGGCGAGACGGAAGAGGAATTCGAGCACCTGCTCGACTTCATCCGCGAAGCGCGCATCGATCGCGCGGGCTGCTTTGCCTACAGCCCGGTCGAGGGCGCCACCGCCAACGACATCCCCGGCATGCTGCCCGAGGCCGAGCGTGAAGCACGTCGCGCGCGCTTCATGGAGGTGGCCGAGGCGGTGTCGATCGCCAAGCTGCAGGAGCGCGTGGGCGCCACGATGCAGGTGCTGGTCGACTCCGCGCCGGCGATGGGTCGCAAGGGCGGCGTGGGACGCACCTACGCCGACGCGCCAGAGATCGACGGCACCGTGCGGCTGCTGCCGCCCGAGAAGATCAGCAAGACGCTCAAGGTGGGGGAGTTCACGCGCGCGCGCATCGTGGGCGCCGAGGGGCACGACCTGATCGCGCTGCCGATCTGACGTCCGCTTGATGATTCGAACGGACAAGAAAAAAGCCACCGTGAAACGGTGGCTTCATTCGAAGAATCTCAAGAACCTTTCGAAGGTGCTCTTGGATCTGGTGCCCAGAAGAGGACTCGAACCTCCACGATGTTACTCGCTAGTACCTGAAACTAGTGCGTCTACCAATTCCGCCATCTGGGCTTTTCAGGAAAGCCTACGAGTATATCAAATCAAAAACGATTTTCTCGCGGGCTCGCAATTTTGTGCGCACGATGATGCGTTCACGACACAGGCACCGATGCGCGGACTGACCGCGCGCGCGCCGACGTCGATGACGACCATGATCGGAGCGGGCAAGAAAAAAGCCACCGGAGGCCGGTGGCTTGAATCGAAAGACTTGGTGAGAGTCTATTTAAACTTGGTGCCCAGAAGAGGACTCGAACCTCCACGATGTTACTCGCTAGTACCTGAAACTAGTGCGTCTACCAATTCCGCCATCTGGGCCCGCATACTTGCCGAAGCAGGTACGCTTTGAATTTCAGGAAAGAAGGAGATCATATCAAAAATAATGTCACTTCCAGCGGCTTGCTGGATGAATTCGAAGGCTCTGTCCAGGGCCATCGCGACGGACATGGCTTCGTGCAACGCGACGACGGCGAAGCCGACATCTATCTGCCCCCCAACGAGATGCGCGCGGTCCTGCACAAGGACCGGGTCAAGGCGCGCGTGGTGCGGCTCGACCGCCGCGGTCGCCCCGAGGGGCGCGTGGTCGAGATCATCGAGCGCCCCGAGCAGCCGATCATCGGCCGCCTGCTGCACGAGGGCGGTATCTGGCTCGTGGCACCGGAGGACAAGCGCTACGGCCAGGACGTGCTGATTCCCAAGGGTGCGACCGGTCCCGCCAAGGTGGGGCAGGTGGTCGTGGTGCAGCTCACCGAGCCGCCCGCGCTCTTCGGCCAGCCCGTGGGCCGGGTGAAGGAAGTGCTCGGCGAGATCGACGACCCCGGCATGGAGATCGAGATCGCGGTGCGCAAGTACGGCGTGCCGCACGAGTTCTCCGAAGCGTGCCTGGCCGAGGCCAAGGCGCTGCCCGAGAAGGTGCGCCCGGCCGACAAGAAGGGCCGCGTCGACCTCACAGACGTGCCGCTGGTCACGATCGACGGCGAGGACGCGCGCGACTTCGACGACGCCGTGTACTGCGAGCCCGCGAAGGTCGGCCGCGGCAAGGGCTGGCGGCTCCTGGTTGCGATTGCGGACGTCAGCGCCTACGTGGGCACCGGCTCGGCGATCGACATCGATGCCTACGACCGCGCCACCAGCGTGTACTTCCCGCGCCGCGTGATTCCGATGCTGCCCGAGAAGCTCTCGAACGGCCTGTGCTCGCTGAACCCCGAGGTCGAGCGCCTGTGCATGGTCTGCGACATGCTGGTCGCGGCCGATGGCGAGATCTACGCCTACCAGTTCTATCCGGCCGTGATGTTCAGCCACGCGCGCTTCACGTACACCGAGGTGGCTGCCATCCTCGGCAACACGCGCGGCCCCGAGGCGGCCAAGCGCAAGGAGCGCGTCAAGGACCTGCTGAACCTCGCCGACGTCTACAAGGCCCTGCTCAAGCAGCGCGGCAAGCGCGGCGCGGTCGACTTCGAGACCACCGAGACGCAGATCATCTGCGACGACGCCGGCCGCATCGAGAAGATCGTGCCGCGCACCCGCAACGAGGCGCACCGCCTGATCGAGGAAGCGATGCTCGCGGCCAACGTCTGCAGCGCCGACTTCATCGCCGAGGGCAAGCACCCGGGCCTGTACCGCGTGCACGAAGGCCCGACGCCCGAGAAGAAGGAGATCCTGCGCGGCTACCTGAAGGCGATGGGCGTGGGCCTGAGCATCACCGACGACCCGGCGCCCGGCGAGTTCCAGGCCATCGCCGAGGCGACCAAGGAGCGCCCCGACGCGCAGCAGATCCACACCATGCTGCTGCGCTCGATGCAGCAGGCGATCTACACGCCGATCAACAGCGGCCACTTCGGCCTGGCCTACGAGGCCTACACGCACTTCACGAGCCCGATCCGGCGCTATCCCGACCTGCTGGTGCATCGCGTGATCAAGGCCATCCTCGGCAAGACGCGCTACCAGCTGCCGATGCTGCCGACGCCGGGCGAGGCGCATGCCAAGCTCGCCAAGCGGCTGGCCTCGCGCGTGAAGGCGCCGACCACCAAGCCGCAGAAGGCCACGGTCGCGCCGACCAAGGAAGTGCAGGCCTGGGAGGCCGCCGGGCTGCATTGCAGCGCCAACGAGCGCCGCGCCGACGAGGCCAGCCGCGACGTCGAGGCCTGGCTCAAGTGCAAGTACATGCGCGAGCACCTCGGCGAGGAGTACGGCGGCGTGGTCACCGCGGCCACCACCTTCGGCATCTTCGTCACGCTCGATGCGATGTACGTCGAGGGTCTGGTGCACATCACCGAGCTCGGCGGCGAGTACTTCAAGTTCGACGAGATGCGCCAGGAGCTGCGCGGCGAGCGCACCGGCATCCGCTATGCCATCGGCACGCGGGTGCGGGTGCAGGTCAGCCGCGTCGACCTCGACGGCCGCAAGATCGACTTCCGCCTGGTGCGCGAAGGCGAGGAGCTGACCGCGCGCGCGATGAAGGACAAGGGTGCCGCGGCCGGCGGCGTGCCGGTCAAGGCCTCGGCCAAGCGCGGCGCGCGCCAGAAGGCCGAGGCGCCGAGCGGCGGCGCCCGCGCCGGACGGGAGCCAGCCGCGGGCGGCCCGCAGTCCGCGATGCAGGCCTTCAAGTCGGCGGTCAAGAAGGCCGCCAACAAGATGAAGGGGCGCAAGACGCGCCGCGGCTGAGTGCCCCTTTCATCCATCACATCCATTCCATTCGAATCCATGAACACGCCGAGAAGGAGACAACGGGCATGAGTACAGAGAAGAACAAGGGCATCGCGATCGTCACGGGCGCCGGCACCGGCATCGGCCGCGCCGCGGCGCTGGCCCTTTTGGGCGACGGCTGGAGCGTGGCCCTGGCGGGCCGCCGCCTCGAGCCGCTCGAGCAGGTGGCCGAGGAATCGGGCGCCGGTGCGCGCGCCTTCGCGGTGCCCACCGACGTGGCCAGCGCCGAGTCGGTGCAGGCGCTGTTCGGCGCCACCGTCGAGCGCTTCGGTCGCGTCGATCTGCTGTTCAACAACGCGGGTGTCGGCAACCCGCCCGGTTCCTTCGAGGACTGGACGCCCGAGCAATGGCGCGGCGTGGTCGACATCAACCTCAACGGGATGTTCTTCTGCATCCAGCAGGCCTTCCGCACGATGAAGGCGCAGACGCCGAAGGGCGGCCGCATCATCAACAACGGCTCGATCTCGGCCACCGCGCCGCGGCCGAACTCGGCCGCCTACACGGCCACCAAGCATGCGGTCGAGGGCCTGACGAAGACCGCGTCGCTCGACGGGCGCAAGCACGACATCGCGGTGGGCCAGATCGACGTCGGCAACGCGATGACGGAGCTGGCCGCGCGCATGGCCAAGGGCGTGCCGCAGGCCAATGGCGAGCTCGCGGTGGAGCCGCTGATCGACGTGAAGATCGTCGGCCAGTCGGTGCTCTACATGGCGAACCTGCCGCTCGAGGCCAACGTGCTGTTCCACACGGTGATGGCGACGAAGATGCCCTTCGTCGGCCGCGGCTAGAAGCCCGTCAGCGCGGCGACTGGCGCGCGAGCGCGCCGGCCGTCAGCGGCGGCGCGTCGGCCGGCCAGCGGTCGGCCAGGTCGCCGTGGTGCCAGGCTGCTTGCCAGGCGGCCTCGAAGGCGCCGCGGCCCGCCGCCAGGCCCGCCCCGACCATGCCGGCCAGCACGTCGCCGGTGCCGGCGCTCGCGAGGCGGGCATTGCCGGTCGGATTGAGCACTGGCACGGTGCCCGCATCGTCGGCGACGATCGTTCCCGAACCCTTGAGCACCACCACGGCGCCCGTCTGCGCCGCCAGCCGGCGCGCGGCCGCCAGACGATCGGCCTGCACCTCGCCGGCCGTGCCGCCGAGCAGGCGCGCCGCCTCGAGCGGATGCGGCGTCAGCACCGTGGGCCGGCCGCGCTTCGTGCGTGCCTTCAACTGGGTCTGCAGACCGTCGTCGCTCGCGATCGCGTTGAGCGCATCGGCATCGAGCACCAGCGCGCGGGCGGTCGACAACACGCGCGGCAGCAGCTCGCGCACCGCGGTGCCGCCACCACAACCGCAGACCACGGCCATCGCCGAGAGATCGAGCGAACGCGCGTCGCGCAGCATCAGTTCGGGCTGCGCGAGGTCGACCGGTGCCGCGCCGGGATCGAGCAGCCCGACGAAGCTGCGGCCCGCGCCCGCGTGCAGCGCGGCGGAGCCCGCCAGCAGCGCCGCGCCGGCCATGCCCGACGCGCCGCCGATCACGGCCACGTCGCCATAGCTGCCCTTGTGCGAGGCGTGGGCGCGCGGGGCCAAAGACGGGGCGCCCGGCAGGCGCGCCGCCGGCGCTTCGTTCGCCGTGCCGCAACCGAGGTCGTCGAACCAGATCTCGCCGGCCGCGTCGCGGCCCTGGGCCGTGAAGAGACCGGGCTTCAGGGTCAGCAGGCTCAGGCAGATGCGCCGCGATGCCGCGCCCTGTTCGAGCAGATCGCCAAGCGAGTGCGTGCCGGTGTTGGCATTCAGCCCCGATGGCACGTCCACCGCGAGCACGGGATGCGTCTCGCCATGCATGCGGCGCAGCCACTCGGCCATTGCACCCTGCGGCGGCCGGCCGGCGCCGATGCCGAGCAGGGCATCGATCGCGAGTTCGTAGCGCGCGGGCGGCTCCGAAGCGAAGGCCACGCCCGCGTCGCGAGCTCGCTGCAGCGAGGCCTTCGCATCGGCGGGCAGGCGGGCCTCGTCACCCGCGAAGCTGACAACGGCCTCGAACCCGCGCTGCCTCAGTTGTGCGGCCGCCTCGAAACCGTCGCCGCCGTTGTTGCCCGGCCCGCAGGCCACCCAGACCGTGCGCGCATGCGGCGCGATCGCCATCGCGAGCCGTGCCACCGCCAGCCCGGCGCGCCGCATCAGCGCGTGGGCGGGCAGGGCGGCCGCGGCGGCCTGCTCGATGCGGCGCGTGGCGGCGAGGTCGAACAGGTCGGCTGCGGTGGCGGAGGTGATGCGATGCATCGGTCGATTCTGCCCCTGCCTATGATCGCGCGATGAAACGCCTCGGGATCCTCGGCTGGCTGATCGCGCTGCTGTTCGCGTGGTTCGCGGCCTTCGTCTTCACCGGCATGGCGCTGGACGAAGGGCTGCCCTGGGCCTTGGGGTGGCTGGCCGTCGTCTGGGCCGTGTTCCTGCTGGCCGAATCGTTGCGCTGGGTGTCGCTGCGCGACCTGGCCTGGGCCGCGAGCGTGGGGTGGGGCTTCGGGCTGATCCGCTGGCTCGATCCCCTGGTCGACGGTTCGCCGGGCGCGTGGCGCTGGCTGTTGATGGCCGCCGATCTGCTGTGCCTGGCGGTGTGCGTGCTGGTCGCGCCCGCGTTGCTGTCCGGGCTGGCCCGGCGCCTGCGGCCGCCGGAGCCGCCGCCCTTGCCGGTGGAGAAGCCGGCCGCGCATCCGCGCCAGTGGGGCCCGAAGGACGAGGCCTGAGCCTCAGCTTCCGAGCCGCTCGACGCCCAGACCTTCGAGGTCCACGCCCGGGTCCTGCCCGGCGATCAGGTCGGCCACCACGCGCGCGCTGCCGCACGACAGTGCCCAGCCGCTGGAACCGTGGCCCAGGTTGAGCCACACGCCCGGGATGCCGCTCGCGCCGAGCACCGGCGGCCCGTCGGGCAGCATCGGCCTTGCGCCTTTCCACTGTTGGACGCCCGACTGCAGGGTGGCCGCGCCCGGAAACCAGTCCTGCAGCACCTTGTAGAGCGTGAGGATCGCGGGCTGGCTCAAGGTGTCGGCCGAGCCGCCGATCTCGGCGCTGCCGGCCACGCGCACGCGCTGGCCGAGGCGCGAGATCGCGACCTTGTAGCGCTCGTCCATGATCGCGCTGCGCGGTGCATTGAGCGGCTCGCGCACCGGCGCGCTCACCGAATGCCCGTAGACCGGCGCCATCGGGATCCGCAGGCCGAGCGGGCGCAGCAGCGAGGCCGAGCCGAGTCCGGCGCAGACCACCACCGCATCGAAGCGCAGCGCATCGGAGCCGCTGGCCAGCGACACCGAGGTGGGCGCGGCGCGGCTCAGCGGCGCGATGTCGCAGTTGAAATGGAACTGCGCGCCGAGCGCCTCGGCCTCCCACTTGAGCAGCAGCGCGAACTGGCGGCAGTTCGCGACCTCGTCCTCGGGCAGGTGGATCGCGCCGGCCAGCGGCGTGTCGGGATTGAGAGCGGGTTCGATCAGCCGTGCCTCGTCGGCGTCGACTTCGCGGAACACGCTGCCCGCGCCGCGCAGCACTTCGAGCCCGGCCTGGACCAGCTTGCGCTCGCGCTTGGAGCGCAGCAGCACCAGGTAGCCGTCGCTGCGTTCATAGCTGAGCTCGCGGGCCTCGCTCACCTCGTGCAGCCGGGTGCGGCTGTAGAAGGCCAGGCGCTGCATGCGCGCGCGGTTCGCGAGGTAGGTCTCGAGCTTGCAGGCCTTCTGCCAGCGCGACATCCAGCCCAGGTCGCGCGAGGTCAGCGGCCAGCGCAGCTTGATGGCGCCGTGCGACGACAGCAGCGAGCGCAACACCTTGAGGCGCATGCCGGGCGCCGCCCAGGGCGTAACGTAGCCGGGCGCGACCACGCCGGCATTGGCGAAGCTGGCCTCCTCGGCGGCGGCGCCCCGGCGCTCGAAAACGGCCACTTCATGGCCGTCGGACGCCAGCTCCCAGGCGGTGGTGACACCGATGATGCCGGCGCCCACGATCGCGATTTTCATTGAGATTCAGGATAAGAAAGAGTGCTGACGCCCATCTGACGAGGGTGCCTAGCTATGGTTTTTGCAGCAGCCACGCGGCCTCGTCGCGCAGCGCAGCATGCCAGAGCATGGGCGCCCCGGGGCGTTCTCCCGGCGCTGGACGGGGCTTCAGGCGCGTGCATCCGCCGAACGGCGTTCGGCGGCGGGGCGGGAGGTGGGGCGTCGGGGACTGGCAAGGCGTGCAGGGCAGAGGTGTCTGAGGCGCGTGCTATACTCTTTGGGTTTCGCTCACGCGGTACTTTGCCTGTCAAGGGGAGAGTGCCACGCAGAAGAAACACATTCGCAAACCAGCCCAATCAAGGTGTTGCGACTTCGCTGATGCAGCGTGGCCGGCCAGGCCGGCGTGCAGTGTCCAGCGGAGTGCAAAAACGGGCTGGATTTTAGACCCAACCTTCGGAGTAACTTCAATGTCCGTCACCATGCGCGAAATGCTGGAAGCCGGTGTCCATTTCGGTCACCAAACCCGCTTCTGGAACCCCAAGATGGCCCCGTTCATCTTCGGTCATCGCAACAAGATCCACATCATCAACCTGGAAAAGTCGCTTCCGATGTTCCAGGATGCGGCCAAGTACGCCAAGCAGCTGACGGCCAACCGCGGCACGATCCTGATGGTCGGCACGAAGCGCCAGGCGCGCGAAATCGTCGCCACCGAAGCTCGCCGCGCCGGCGTGCCCTTCGTCGACACCCGCTGGCTCGGCGGCATGCTGACCAACTTCAAGACCGTCAAGACCTCGATCAAGCGTCTGAAGGACATGAAGGCCCAGCAGGAAGCCGGCCTCGACAGCCTGAGCAAGAAAGAGCAGCTCACCTTCACCCGTGAAATCGAGAAGCTCGAGAAGGACATCGGCGGCATCCAGGACATGACCGCGCTGCCCGATGCCATCTTCGTGATCGACGTGGGCTTCCACAAGATCGCCGTGGCCGAAGCCAAGAAGCTCGGCATTCCGCTGATCGGTGTGGTGGACTCCAACCACTCGCCCGAAGGCATCGACTACGTGATCCCCGGCAACGACGACTCGTCGAAGGCCGTCACGCTGTACGCCCGCGGCATCGCCGACGCGATCATCGAAGGCCGCAACAGCGCGACCAGCGACGTGGTCAAGGCCATCGCCGAAGGTAGCGACGAATTCGTCGAAGTCGAAGAAAGCGCTTCGGCCTGAGCTGCGCGTCCCCGCGCCTGAAGAAGGGGCTTCGTTGCCCCTTTTTTTTAATCTGATTTTCTGAATACGGAGAGAAACAATGGTTGCAATCACCGCAAGCATGGTCGGCGAACTGCGCGCCAAGACCGACGCGCCGATGATGGAGTGCAAGAAGGCTCTGACCGAGGCCGACGGCAACATGGAAAAGGCCGAAGAGCTGCTGCGCATCAAGCTCGGCAACAAGGCTGGCAAGGCATCGAGCCGCATCACCGCCGAAGGCGTGGTGGCTGCCTATGTCGACGACGCCGCCGGCGCGATGATCGAGATCAACTGCGAAACCGACTTCGTCACCAAGAACGACAGCTTCCTGGCCCTGGCCAACGCCGCCGCCAAGCTGGTCGCGCAGAACAACCCGGCCGACATCGCCGCGCTGGGCGCGCTGGCCTACGAGCAGGACGGCTTCGGCCCCGCGCTCGAGGACGTGCGCAAGGGCCTGGTCGGCAAGATCGGCGAGAACATGAGCTTCCGCCGCTTCAAGCGCTTCGCCGGCAACGGCAAGCTGGCTTCGTACCTGCACGGCACGCGCATCGGCGTGGTGGTCGAGTTCGAAGGTGACGATGCCGCCGCCAAGGACGTCGCGATGCACATCGCCGCCATGAAGCCGGTGTCGGTGGCCGCCTCGGACGTGCCGGCCGAGCTGATCGAGAAGGAACGCGCCGTGGCCGCGGGCAAGGCGGAAGAAGACCGCAAGACCGCCGAAGCCGAAGGCAAGAAGCCGCAACCCGCCGACATCGTTGCCAAGCGCATCGAGGGCGGCGTGCAGAAGTTCCTCAAGGAAGTCTCGCTGCACAACCAGCCGTTCGTGAAGAACGACAAGCAGACCGTCGAACAGATGCTCAAGTCCGTCAACACCACCGTCAAGGGCTTCACCCTGTACGTGGTCGGCGAAGGCATCGAGAAGAAGGTCGACGACTTCGCCGCCGAAGTCGCGGCCCAGGTCGCAGCCGCCAAGGCCGCTGCCTGAGACCGTCCCCCGCCAGAAGGCGACAGCGTGCAGGTGCATGCTGTCGCCTTTTCACCGCCAAGCTCTACACTCGCCCCCGCTCACTCTTAAAGGAAATTGCCCATGTCTGATCCCCGCCCAGCCCACAAGCGAATCTTGTTGAAGCTGTCGGGAGAGGCACTGATGGGCGACGACGCCTTCGGCATCAACCGCGCCACCATCGTCCGCATGGTCGCGGAAGTGGCCGAGGTCGTGAACATGGGCGTCGAGGTGGCGGTCGTGATCGGTGGCGGCAACATCTTCCGCGGCGTCGCGGGCGGTTCGGTCGGCATGGACCGCGCCACGGCCGACTACATGGGCATGCTGGCCACGGTGATGAACTCGCTGGCGCTGGCCGATGCCATGAACAAGCAGGGGCTGGTGGCGCGCGTGATGTCCGCCATCGCCATCGAGCAGGTGGTCGAGCCCTATGTGCGGCCCAAGGCGCTGCAGTACCTCGAGGAGGGCAAGGTCGTGGTGTTCGCCGCGGGCACCGGCAACCCCTTCTTCACCACCGACACCGCCGCGGCGCTGCGCGGCGCCGAGATCGGCGCCGAGCTGGTGCTCAAGGCGACCAAGGTCGACGGCGTCTACAGCGCCGACCCGAAGACCCATCCCGACGCGACGCGCTACGCCAGCCTGACCTTCGATCAGGCCATCGCGCAGAATCTCGGCATCATGGACGCGGCAGCCTTCGCGCTGTGCCGCGACCAGAAGCTGCCGATCAAGGTGTTCTCGATCTTCAAGAACGGCGCGCTCAAGCGCGTCGTCATGGGCGAGGACGAGGGCACGCTGGTGCATGCCTAGGAGTATTTGAGAATGACCATTGCCGATATTCGCAGCACGACCGACGCGAAGATGAACCAGTCGATCGCTGCCTTCCAGAACAACCTCACCAAGATCCGCACCGGCCGTGCCAACGCCGCGCTGCTCGACTCGATCCATGTCGAGTACTACGGCTCGCAGGTGCCGCTGAGCCAGGTGGCCAACGTGTCGGTGCTCGACTCGCGCACGCTGAGCGTGCAGCCCTGGGAAAAGGGCATGGGCGCCAAGATCGAGAAGGCCATCCGCGAAAGCGACCTGGGTCTCAACCCGGCCTCGATGGGCGAGCTGATCCGCGTGCCGCTGCCCGCCATGAGCGAAGAGCGCCGCCGCGAAATGACCAAGCTGGTGCGCAACGAAGGCGAGAGCGCCAAGGTCGCGACGCGCAACCTGCGCCGCGACGCCAACGAATCGGTCAAGAAGCTGGTCAAGGACAAGCTGGCTTCGGAAGACGACCAGAAGCGCGCCGAAGCCGAGATCCAGAAGGTGACTGACCGCCACATCGCGGAGATCGATCGCCTGATCGCGGCCAAGGAAGCGGAGATCATGGCCGTTTGAGGCTGCCCATGGCCGCCTCCACGCCGCAGACCATTCCGCACCACATCGCCATCGTCATGGATGGCAATGGCCGCTGGGCCACGCGGCGCTTCCTGCCCCGCGTGGCAGGGCACAAGCAGGGCGTGGAGTCGCTGCGGCGCTGCGTCAAGGCCTGCGTCGACCGCGGTGTGCGGGTGCTGACCGTGTTCGCCTTCTCCTCGGAGAACTGGAACCGCCCGCCCGAGGAGGTCTCGGGCCTCATGGACCTGATGGTCGGCGCGCTGGCGCGCGAGGTGCCCAAGCTCGGCCGCGACGGCGTGCAGCTGCGCTTCGTCGGCGAGCGCGGCGGCCTGTCGCCGAAGATGGTGAAGGGCCTGGTCGACGCCGAGAACGCCACCGCGATGAACGATCGCCTGGTGCTCAACGTGTGCTTCAACTACGGTGGCCGCTGGGACATCGCCCAGGCCGCCGCCAAGCTGGCCGAGCGCGGCGAGCCGCTGACCGAGCTCAACCTCGACCGCGCGATGGCGCTCGCCCACGTGCCCGATCCCGACCTGTTCATCCGCACCGGCGGCGAGCAGCGACTGTCGAACTTCCTGCTCTGGCAGAGCGCCTATGCCGAGCTGTTCTTCAGCGACAAGCTCTGGCCCGAGTTCGACGAGGCCGCGCTCGACGAGGGCATTTCCGCCTTCCAGAACCGCGAACGCCGCTTCGGCAAGACATCGGCGCAGGTCTCGACCAGCGCCAGACCCCGCCAGACGGCCTGAATCTCTCTTTCCCGGACGAACCCCGCTGCATGCTCAAGCAACGCATCCTCACGGCGATCGTCCTGCTGGCGATCCTTCTGCCGGCGCTTTTCTATCCTTCCTACGTTCCCTTCGGCTGCGTGATGCTGGTTTTGATCGGCGCCGCGGCCTGGGAGTGGGGGCGCCTCAACGGCTATGGCCAGCGCGTGTCGGTGTTCCTCGGCCTCGAGATGGTGGTGCTGTGCGCGCTCTCGTGGTGGCTCGGGCTGCTCGAGCGGCCGCTGCTGCTGCTGTGGACGCTCGCCAGCGCGGCCTGGGTGCTCGGCGGCGCGGCGCTGCTGCGCGCGGCGGTGCCGGGCTGGCCCAAGGTGCCGCGCGGCATCCGTCTCGTGGGCGGCTTGCTGGCGCTGTGGGTGGCCTGGCTGGCCGCGGTGCAGGCGCGCCTGATCGGCATCAACTTCCTGCTCTCGATCCTGGTGCTGGTCTGGGTTGCCGACGTCTTCGCCTATTTCGCCGGCCGCGCCTTCGGCCTCAAGTTCACGCGGCGCAAGCTCGCGCCCGCGATCAGTCCTGGCAAGAGCTGGGAAGGCGTCTGGGGCGGCATGGCGGGCGTGGTGGTGCTGGCGCTGGCCTGGGTCTGGGCCGATGCCTCGGCGCAGGCGACGGTGGCCAGCCTCTACAGCCGGCTGGCGACGCGCGGCTGGTGGCTGCTGCTGCTCGGCGTGGTCTTCCTGGCGGCGATGAGCGTGGTCGGTGACCTGGTCGAGTCGCTGATCAAGCGCAGCGCGGGCGCCAAGGACAGCAGCCGGCTGCTGCCCGGCCACGGCGGGGTGCTCGATCGGGTGGATGCCCTCTTGCCCACGCTCCCCATTGCAATGATGCTGGCTTTTCTGTGAACACTTCCCCCCGACAACGCGTGACGGTGCTCGGCTCGACCGGTTCGGTCGGCGTCAGCACGCTCGACGTGATCGCGCGCCATCCCGAGCGCTTCGAGGTCTTCGCGCTCTCGGCCGCCACCAAGGTCGACGAGATGCTCGCGCAGTGCGCGCGCTTCTCGCCGCGCTTCGCGGTCATGGCGAGCGAGGCCCATGCGGCCGCGCTGGCCGATAAGCTCCAGCAGAACAATCTGCCGACCCGGGTCCTGTCCGGCGCCGGTGCTATCGAAGAGATAGCGTCGCACGAGGAGGTCGATGCCGTGATGGCGGCCATCGTCGGCGCCGCGGGCCTGGGGCCCTGCCTGGCGGCCGCGCGCGCCGGAAAGCGCCTGCTGCTCGCCAACAAGGAGGCGCTGGTGGTCGGCGGCGACCTGTTCATGCGCATGGTGCGCGAGGGCGGGGCGACGCTGCTGCCGATCGACAGCGAGCATTCGGCGATCTTCCAGTCGCTGCCCGAGGACCCATCCACCTGGGCGCGGCGCATCGACAAGATCATCCTCACGGCCTCGGGCGGCCCGTTCCGCACCCGCGCGCCCGAGACCCTTGGTTCCGTCACCCCCGAGCAGGCCTGCGCCCATCCCAACTGGGTCATGGGGCGCAAGATCTCGGTCGACTCGGCCACCATGATGAACAAGGCCCTCGAGGTGATCGAGGCGCGGCACCTGTTCGGCGTGGCGCCCGAGCAGATCGAGGTGGTGATCCATCCTCAGAGCGTGGTCCATTCGATGGTGCAGTTCACCGACGCCTCGGTGCTGGCCCAGCTCGGCACGCCCGACATGCGGGTGCCGATCGCCGTCGGCCTGGCCTGGCCCGAGCGCATCGAGAGCGGAGCGGCGCGGCTGGACTTCCGCCAATTGGCCGATCTGAGCTTCCATGCGCCCGACGCGGCGCTCTTCCCGGGCCTGGACCTGGCCTGGCAGGCGCTGCGCGCGGTGCCCGGCACCACGGCCGTGCTGAACGCCGCCAACGAGGTCGCGGTCGAGGCCTTCCTGGCGCGCCGGCTGCGCTTCGATCGCATTCATGCGGTCAACATGGAAACTTTGGAGGCGGTCGCGCCCTCCAAGCCGGCGTCGCTGGCCGATCTGCTGGCCCTCGACGCCAGCGCCCGCGCTGCCGCGAATGCCGCGGCGCTGCGTCTGTCCGCCTGACGCCCCGCGCGCCACCGATTCCAAGAAGCAAGGTTCCGGATGCTCACCCTCGTTGCATTCATCGTCGCGCTCGGCCTGCTGATCACCGTCCACGAGTACGGCCACTACCGGGTCGCGGTCGCCTGCGGCGTCAAGGTCAAGCGCTTCGGCGTGGCCACGCTGCCATTCGGCAGCCCCGACAGCCCCTCGCTGCTCGGCCGCATCCTCTGGCGCGTCAGCAAACCGGTCTACGCGTGGAAGCCGCGGCGCCAGCATCCGGGCCAGGACACCGAGTTCGCCATCGGCCTGTTTCCCTTCGGCGGCTACGTGCAGATGCTCGACGAGCGCGAGGCCCCGGTGGCGCCCGAAGAGCGCCATCGTGCCTTCAATACCCAGCCGCTGCGCTCGCGCGCGGCCATCGTCGCGGCCGGTCCGATCGCCAACCTGCTGATGGCGGTGGCGCTCTACACGGTCGTGAACTGGATCGGCGTGCAGGAGCCGGTGGCGACGCTGGCGCGGCCGGTGGCGGCTTCGCTGGCCGAGCAGGCCGGGCTGCGCGGCGGCGAGCACATCGCCCGCGCCGGCTTCGAGGGCGACGAGCTGACCGAGGTCCAGTCCTTCGAGGACCTGCGCTGGCGCATGATCCGTGGCGCGCTCGACGGCCACGACCTCACGCTCGAGGTGGCGGGGCAGGGCGGCCAGCCGGCCCGCACGCTCGTGCTGCCGCTGAGCCGCATCGAGGTCAAGGATGCCGATGCCCAGATGTTCCGCAAGATCGGCGTGCTGGCGCCCATGACCCGTCCCGAGATCGGCGAGGTGATGGCCGGCGGCGCCGGCGAGCGTTCGGGCCTGCGCCGCGGCGACCTGGTGCGCGCCATCGGCGACACCGCCATCGTCGACGGCCAGCAGCTGCGCGAGGCGATCCGCGCCTCGGTCAAGGACGGTAAGGCGCTCGCGCTGCCCTGGCAGATCGAGCGCGAGGGCCGCGCGCAGACGATCGAGGTCACCCCCGAGGTGCGCGAGGAGGGCGGCCTGAAGGTCGGCCGCATCGGCGCCTACGTGGGCGCGCCGCCCGACATGGTGACCGTGCGGCAGGGTCCGGTCGACGGCGTCTGGCGCGGCGTGGTCCGCACCTGGGAGGTGTCGGCGCTGACCGTGCGCATGATGGCCAAGATGGTCATCGGCCAGGCCTCGATCAAGAATCTCAGCGGCCCGATCACCATTGCCGATTACGCCGGCAAGTCCGCCAGCCTCGGCCTTACGCAGTACCTGGTGTTCCTCGCGCTCATCAGCGTGAGCCTGGGCGTGCTCAATCTGCTCCCGCTGCCGGTCCTCGATGGGGGGCACCTGATGTATTATCTTTGGGAGGGCCTGACCGGTAAAAGCGTCTCCGACGTCTGGATGGACTGGCTTCAGCGCGGTGGCGTTGCCCTGCTCCTGGTCATGATGTCGATTGCCTTGTTCAACGACACATCGCGGCTCTTTGGTTAACTATCTTGCCGGCCCTTTCCGCGCCGGATCAATTCACAGATGAACAAAAACTTCAGTCGCTTTCGCCTGCGTAGCGTTGCCGCACTGGTGGCCAGCACGCTGGCGGCCACGGCAGCCTGGGCCGTCGAGCCCTTCACCGTGCGCGACATCCGCGTGGAAGGCCTGCAACGCGTGGAGCCCGGAACGATCTTCGCGTCGTTGCCGCTGCGCGTGGGCGACACCTACAGCGACGACCGCGGTTCCGCCGCCATCCGCGCGCTGTTCGATCTGGGGTTGTTCAAGGACGTGCGCATCGACGTCAACGGCAATGTGCTGGTGGTGATCGTCGAGGAACGCCCGACCATCGCCGACGTCGATTTCGTCGGCACCAAGGAATTCGACAAGGCGGCGCTGCAGAAGGCGCTGCGCGAGGTCGGCCTGACCGAAGGCCGGCCCTACGACAAGGCCCTGGCCGACCGCGCCGAGCAGGAGCTCAAGCGCCAGTACGTGAGCCGCAGCCTCTACAACGCGCAGGTCGTGACCACCGTCACGCCGATCGAGCGCAACCGCGTGAACCTGACCTTCACGGTCACCGAAGGCGACTCGGCGCGCATCCGCGAAGTGCACATCGTCGGCAACAAGGACTTCAGCGAGAGCACGCTGCTCGACCTGTTCGACCAGGACAGCGGCGGCTGGCTCAGCTGGTACACCAAGTCGAACCAGTACTCGCGCGCCAAGCTCAATGCCGACCTCGAGACGCTCAAGAGCTACTACATCACGCGCGGCTACCTCGAGTTCCGCGTCGACTCCACGCAGGTCGCGATCTCGCCCGACCGCCAGGACCTGTCGGTGACGGTCAACATCACGGAAGGCGAGAAGTTCGTCGTCGCGGGCGTCAAGCTCGACGGCAACTTCCTCGGCCGCGACGAGGAATTCAAGACCCTGGTCACGATCAAGCCCGGCGAGCCCTACAACGGCGAGCAGGTCACGGCGACCACCAAGGCCTTCACCGACTACTTCGGCACCTTCGGCTACGCCTTCGCACGCGTGCAGGCCAAGCCCGAGATCGACCGCGTCAACAACCGCGTGACGCTGGTGCTGCAGGCCGAGCCTTCGCGCCGCGTCTACGTGCGCCGTGTGAACGTCGGCGGCAACTCCCGCACGCGCGACGAAGTGATCCGCCGCGAATTCCGCCAGTACGAGGCTTCCTGGTACGACGGCGACAAGATCAAGCTCTCGCGCGACCGCGTGGACCGCCTGGGCTACTTCACCGAAGTGAACGTCGAAACCCAGGAACTGCCGGGCTCGCCCGACCAGGTCGACCTGCTGATCACCGTGGCCGAGAAGCCCACCGGTTCGCTGCAGCTGGGCGCCGGCTATTCGAGCGCCGAGCGCGTCTCTCTGACCTTCGGCATCCAGCAGGAAAATGTGTTCGGCTCGGGCAACTATCTGGGCCTGCAGGTCAACACCAGCAAGTCGAACCGCACGATCTCGGTGACCACCACCGATCCGTACTTCACCAAGGACGGCATCTCGCGCACGATCAGCGTCTATCACAACACGACCCGCCCGTACAACACGGCCGTCGACGGCGACTACCAGCTGGTCAACCAGGGCGCGTCGATCCGCTTCGGCGTGCCGTTCAGCGAACTCGACACGGTGTTCTTCGGCATCGGCGTGGAGCGCTATGCGTTCAATGCCAAGAACACCTACGCGTTCCTGACCCCGAACTCCTACCGCAGCTACTTCGGTTGCACGACGCGTCCGATCCCGAGCCTGGTGCCGGGCCTCAACTTCGACGTGATCGACGGCTGCTCGAACGACAGCGTGTGGGGCATCCCGCTGACCGTGGGCTGGGCGCGCGACGACCGCGACAGCGCACTGGTCCCGACCAAGGGTCGGCTGCAGCGCGCCAACCTCGAGATCGGTGTCGGCGGCGACATGCGGTACTTCAAGACCAACTACCAGTACCAGCAGTTCTTCCCGATCAACAAGCAGTACACCTTCGCGATCAACTCCGAAGTCGGCTACGGCAAGGCGTTCGGCGGCAAGGTCTATCCGATCTTCAAGAACTTCTACGCCGGTGGCCTGGGCTCGGTGCGCGGCTTCGAGCAGAACTCGCTCGGTCCGCGCGACCAGCCGCTGCTCGGCCAGACCGAAGGCGCCGCGCTCGGCGGCACCAGGAAGGCCATCTTCAACGCCGAACTCAGCACGCCGTTCCCCGGCGCCGGCAACGACCGCACGCTGCGCCTGTACGGCTTCTTCGACGCCGGCAACGTGTTCGGCTCGCGCTCGGCCGGCCTCACCGACGAACAGTGGAAGGCTTCGAAGAAGATCCGCGCCTCGGTCGGTCTCGGCATCAGCTGGATCTCCCCGCTCGGCCCGCTGCGGATCGCCTATGCCGTTCCGGTGCGCCAGCAGAAGGAAGTGCAGGACCCGAACACGGGCCTGATCCTGATCCCGAAGGATAGAATCCAGCGCCTGCAATTCCAGATCGGAACCTCTTTCTAATGACGCATTTGATTCGCGCCACGGCAGGCGCGTTGCTGATTCCCGCGATGGCATGGCTCGCGGCGCCCGCATGGGCGCAGGCGCAGGAAACATTTCGTATCGGCTTCGTCAATCCCGATCGCGTGCTGCGCGAGGCGCAGCCCGCGAAGACGGCGCAGGCCAAGCTCGAGGCCGAGTTCCTCAAGCGCGAAAAGGACCTGACCGCGCAGGGCGATGCCCTGAAGGCCGCGTCCGAGAAGTTCGAGCGCGAGGCCGTGACCCTGCCCGAGAGCCAGCGTGCCGCGCGCCAGCGCACGCTGATCGAGCAGGACCGCGACTTCCAGCGTCGCCGCCGCGAGTTCCAGGAAGACCTCAACGCGCGCAAGAACGAAGAGCTGCAGCAGGTCTACGACCGTGCCAATCGCGTGGTCAAGCAGGTCGCCGAAGCCGAGAAGTACGACGCGATCCTGCAGGAAGCGATCTACATCAATCCGAAGCACGACATCACCGACAAGGTGATCAAGGCGCTCAACGCCTCGGTGAGCACGCCCTCGTCCGCTTCCTCGCCCACGGGCGGCAAGTAACGCCGCGTACCGGCGTGGCACTGCAGCTAGGAGCCATCGTTGACGCCCTCGGGGGCGAGCTTCATGGCGATGCGACGCTGTCCATCGAGCGCCTGTCCCCGCTCCAGAATGCACAGCCCGATGCGCTCAGCTTCCTGAGCCATCCCAAGTACCAGCAGGAACTCGCGGCCTCCAAGGCCGCCTGCGTGATCGTGTCGCCCGCGATGAGCGAGGCGGCCGCCGCGCGCGGCGCCTACATCGTCGCGCCCGATCCCTACCTCTATTTCGCACGGCTCACGCAGCTGTGGAAGGCGAGCCATGCGCGGCCCGAGGCCGAGCGCATCCATCCCTCGGCCGTCGTCCATCCCGAGGCGCGGGTCGATCCCACGGCCCGCATCGGCGCGCTGTGCGTGGTCGAGCGCGGGGCGCGCATCGGTGCCGGCACGGTGCTGAAGTCGCGCGTCACCGTGAGCGAGGACTGCACGATCGGCGAGCGCTGCCTGCTGCATCCGGGCGTGGTTGTCGGTGCCGACGGCTTCGGCCTCGCGCCGAGCAAGGAGGGCTGGGTCAAGATCGAGCAGCTGGGCGCGGTGCGCATCGGCAACGACGTCGAGATCGGCGCCAACACCTGCATCGACCGCGGCGCGCTCGACGACACCGTGCTCGAGGACGGCGTGAAGCTCGACAACCTGATCCAGATCGGCCACAACGTGCGCGTGGGCCGCAACACCGCGATGGCGGGCTGCGTCGGCGTGGCCGGCAGCGCGACCATCGGCGCCAACTGCACCTTCGGCGGCGGTGCCATCGTGCTGGGCCACCTGAGCGTGGCCGACGGCGTCCACGTGTCCGCCGCCACCGTGGTGACACGCTCCATCCGCAAGGCCGGCCAGTACACCGGCATGTTCCCCATCGATGACAATGCGACCTGGGAAAAGAACGCCGCAACGCTCAAGCAGTTGCACAGCCTGCGCGAACGACTGAAGGCGCTGGAGAAGGCTCCCCCCCAACAATGACGACGATGCAGGAACAGAAGACCACCATGACGACGACGCTCGACATCCATCAAATCCTCAAGCTGCTGCCGCACCGCTATCCTTTTCTGCTGGTCGACCGCGTGCTGGACATGGAGAAGGGCAAGCGCATCACGGCGCTCAAGAACGTGACCATGAACGAGCCGTTTTTCAACGGCCACTTCCCGCATCGCCCGGTGATGCCCGGCGTGCTGATGCTCGAAGCCATGGCGCAGGCCGCGGCGCTGCTGTCGTTTCGTTCGCTCGACATCGTGCCCGACGACAACACCGTCTACTACTTCGCCGCGATCGACGGCGCGCGCTTCAAGCGCCCCGTGGAGCCGGGCGACCAGCTCACGCTGGAGGTCGAGATCGAGCGCATGAAGGCCGGCATCTCGAAGTTCAAGGGCCGGGCGCTGGTGGGCAGCGAGCTGGCCTGCGAAGCCTCCCTGATGTGCGCGATGCGCCAGATCAACGCCTGACGATCGGCGCATGACGCAGGTTCATCCGACGGCCATCGTCGATCCCAAGGCCGAGCTCGACCCGTCGGTCGCGGTCGGTCCCTATACCGTGATCGGTCCGCATGTGCGTATCGGTGCGGGAACGGTCATCGGCTCGCACTGCGTGATCGAAGGTCACACGACCATCGGGCGCGACAACCGCATCTTCCAGTTCTCGTCGCTGGGTGCGGTGCCGCAGGACAAGAAGCACGCGGGGGAGCCGACCGAGCTCACGATCGGCGACCGCAACACGGTGCGCGAGTTCTGCACCTTCAATGTCGGCACGGTGCAGGACGCGGGCGTCACCCGCATCGGCGACGACAACTGGATCATGGCCTACGTGCACATCGCGCACGACTGCCAGCTCGGCAACCAGATCACGATGGCCAACAACACCACGCTGGCCGGCCATGTCCAGATCGGCGACTGGGTCACGGTCGGCGGCCTGGTGGGCATCCTGCAGCGCATGCGCGTCGGCGCGCATTCGATGATCGGTTTCGGCAGCCATATCGCGATGGACGTGCCGCCCTACATGGTGGTCGACGGCACCCCGCTCACGGTGCGCGGCGTGAACCTGGTCGGCCTGCGCCGGCGCGACTTCTCGGCCGGGCGCATCGCCGCCATCCGCGACATGCACAAGCTGCTGTACCGCCAGGGCAAGACGCTCGAGGAGGCGCGTGCCGGCATTGCCGCGCTGGCCGCCGAAACGCCCGATGCGGCCGCCGACGTGGCGCTGATGGACGGCTTCCTCGCCACCTCCACGCGCGGCATCGCGCGCTGAGTTTCCAGCAATGACATCCAACGGGCAGCGACGCTTCGCGCTGGTCGCCGGCGAAGCATCCGGCGACCTGCTGGCCGGGCTGCTGCTCGACGGCCTCACCGCGCGCTGGCCTGGCCTGCAGACCGCCGGCATCGGCGGCCCGCGCATGCTGGCGCACGGTTTCGAGAGCTGGTGGCCGCAGGAAAAGCTCGCGGTGCGCGGCTACATCGAGGTGCTGCGCCACTACGCCGAGATCGCGGGCATCCGGCGCCAGCTCAAGGCGCGGCTGCTGCGCGAATGGCCCGAACTCTTCATCGGCGTCGACGCGCCCGATTTCAACCTCGACCTCGAGGCCGGCCTGCGTGGCCGCGGCATGAAGACGGTGCACTTCGTCTGCCCGTCGATCTGGGCCTGGCGGCCCGAGCGCATCGAGAAGATCCGCGCCGCGGCCGACCACGTGCTGTGCATCTTCCCGTTCGAGCCCGAGCTGCTGGCCTCGCAGGGCGTGCAGGCGAGCTATGTCGGGCATCCGCTGGCCAACGTGATTCCCATGACGGTCGACCGCGCGGCGGTGCGCGCCTCGCTGGGCCTCGCGCCCGACGCCCAGGTGGTGGCGCTGCTGCCGGGCAGCAGGCGCTCCGAGGTTCGCTACCTGGCGGCCCGTTTCTTCGAGGCCGCCGCGCTGATGCGCAAGGCGCGGCCCGCGCTGCGCTTCGTGGCGCCGATCCTGCCGGGGCTGCGCGCCGAGGTCGAGGCGCTCTTGAAGGCCAGCGGCCTGGGCGACGCGGTGACGCTGCTCGACGGCCAGTCGCATGCCGCGCTGTCCGCGTGCGACGTCACGCTGATCGCCAGCGGCACCGCCACGCTCGAGGCGGCGCTGTTCAAGCGGCCGATGGTCATCGCCTACAACATGAACAGCCTCTCGTGGCGGATGATGCAGCGCAAGCAGCTCCAGCCGTGGGTCGGGCTGCCTAACATCCTGTGCCGCGACTTCGTGGTGCCCGAATTGCTGCAGGAAGCCGCGTCGCCCGAGGCGCTGGCCCAGGCCACGCTCGAATGGCTCGATGCCCCCGAGCGGGTGCGCGCGCTCGAGGCGCGTTTCGCCGAACTCCACGTGCAACTGCAGCGCGATACGCCGACACTGTGCGCCGATGCGATCCAGAAAGTTCTTGAAGGCTGAACAGGCGCCCCTGGCCTGGGACGCGCCCGGCCTGCTGGCGGGCGTGGACGAGGCGGGACGCGGTCCGCTGGCCGGGCCGGTGGTCGCCGCGGCCGTGATCCTCGACGACGAGCGCCCGATCCGCGGCCTGGCCGACTCCAAGACCCTGACCGCGCTGCAGCGCGAGCGGCTGCACGACCAGATCATGGCCAAGGCGCTGTGCTGCTCGATCGCGCAGGCCAGCGTGGAGGAGATCGACACCCACAACATCCTGCAGGCGACCATGCTGGCGATGCGCCGCGCGGTCGAGGGCCTGCGCCTGAAGCCGGCCAAGGTGCTGGTGGACGGCAACCGGCTGCCGCAGCTCGACGTGCTGGCCGAGGCCATCGTCAAGGGCGACGCGCGCGTGAAGGCGATCTCTGCCGCGTCGATCCTGGCCAAGGTGCACCGCGATCGGCTCTGCGAGCAGCTGCACCAGGAGTTTCCGCACTACGGCTTCGCGGGCCACAAGGGCTACGGCACGCCCGAGCATCTCGAGGCCCTGCTGCAGCATGGCGCCTGCGTGCACCACCGGCGTTCGTTCAGCCCGGTGGCGGCCGCGCTGGCGCGCATGACGCCGACGGTGCCGGTGGTCCAGGTCGAATCCACGCTCACCGCGGTTGCGGTGCAGACCCAGGTCGTGGCCATCGAATTGCGCCCGGCGCCCTGATCCGATGACCACGCCCGCCGGCCCAAGCCGCATCAGCTCGCGCGACAACCCATTGCTCAAGGACCTGCGCAAGCTGGCGCAGGACCCGGGCGCCTACCGCAAGCTGGGCCGCATCTGGCTCGAGGGCGACCACCTGTGCCGCGCCGCGCTGGCGCGCGGCGTGACGCCGGCGGTGGCCGTGTTCTCGCTGTCGTTCTGGCCGCAGGCGCCCGCCGAATGGTCGCGCGATGCCGCCAAGACCGTGCTCGTCGACGACGAATTGCTGAAGGCGGCGAGCGCTCTGGAATCGCCGGCGCCCATGGGTTTCCTGCTCGAGCTGCCCGAGCGGCCCGCGGTGCTGCCCGAGGCGCCGACCGTGGTGCTCGACCGGCTGCAGGACGCCGGCAACGTCGGTTCGGTGCTGCGCAGCGCCGCGGCTTTCGGCTTCCAGCAGGTGATCGCGCTCAAGGGCACGGCGGCGCTCTGGTCGCCCAAGGTGCTGCGCGCGGGCATGGGAGCCCATTTCGGCCTGCGGCTGATCGAGGGCGTCGATGCCGAGGCGCTCGAGGCGCTGGCGGTGCCGCTGGTCGCCACCAGCTCGCACCGCGGCGACTGGCTGCACGCGGCGAAGCTGCCGCATCCCTGCGCCTGGTTGCTGGGCCACGAAGGGCAGGGCGTGTCGGCCGTGCTCGAGGCGCGGGCCACGCACCACATCCGCATTGCGCAGCCCGGGGGCGAGGAGTCGCTCAACGTGGCCTCGGCCGCTGCCATCTGCCTGCATGCGAGCGGCGCGGCCACCCTCAAAAGATAAGAAACATTCTCAGTTGCCGCCGGGTTCATGCCATTGACGCATGGCTGGTGTACGCGCTAGCGAATCTTCATGCCCCACGAGGCGAGAGGCCGCGGCCGCCGGGCTACAATCGGGGGCTTACTCGCAAATCAGCGTCGCCCGGCCGCATTCCACGCCATCTTCCCCTTAAGCAGCAGTCCCAAGGCTTCGAAGCCCGGGACGCCGGGCGACCGTAACCATCCGGAGAACCCAGTGCTTTTGTCTCTCAAGGGAAGTTTCCCGCCCGCCATCCTGGCGCTCGCAGACGGCACGGTCTTTCAAGGCAACTCGATCGGAGCCACCGGCTCCACCGTCGGCGAAGTGGTGTTCAACACCGCGATGACCGGCTACCAGGAAATCCTCACCGACCCGAGCTACTGCCAGCAGATCGTGACGCTCACGTATCCGCACATCGGCAACTACGGCGTCAATCCCGAGGACATCGAGGCCGACAAGATCCATGCCGCGGGCCTCATCATCCGTGACCTGCCGCAGATCGCCTCCAACTTCCGCCATACCGCGACGCTGTCGCAGTACCTGGTGGAGGGCAAGACGGTGGCCATCGCCAACATCGACACCCGCAAGCTGACCCGCCACCTGCGCACGCACGGCGCGCAGAACGGCTGCATCCTGGGACTGGCCGAAGGGGAAGCGGTCACCCAGGCGCTGATCGACAAGGCGATCGCCGCCGCCAAGGCCGCGCCGAGCATGGCCGGCCTCGACCTGGCGAAGGTCGTGTCGGTCAAGCAGACCTACGAGTGGACCGAGACCGAGTGGAAGCTGGGTTCGGGCTACGGCGTGCAGATCACGCCGCGCTTCCACGTCGTGGCCTTCGACTACGGCGTCAAGAAGAACATCCTGCGCATGATCGCCCAGCGCGGCGCGCGCATCACCGTGGTGCCGGCGCAGACGCCCGCGGCCGACGTGCTCAAGCTCAAGCCCGACGGCATCTTCCTGGCCAACGGTCCCGGCGACCCGGAGCCCTGCGACTACGCGATCAGCGCCGTCAAGGAGCTGATCGAGACCGGCATCCCGACCTTCGGCATCTGCCTGGGCCACCAGATCATGGCGCTGGCCTCGGGCGCGAAGACCTTCAAGATGAAGTTCGGCCACCACGGCGCGAACCACCCGGTCAAGGACCTCGACAGCGGCCGCGTCAGCATCACGAGCCAGAACCACGGTTTCGCGGTCGACGAGAAGTCGCTGCCGGCGAACCTGCGTCCCACCCACGTGAGCCTGTTCGACAACACGCTGCAGGGCCTGGCGCGCACCGACAAGCCGGCGTTCTGCTTCCAGGGCCACCCCGAAGCCTCGCCCGGCCCGCACGACATCGGCTACCTGTTCGACCGCTTCACGGCACTCATGGAAAAGAACAATACGGAAAAGACGGAGAAAGAGAATGCCTAAGCGCACAGACCTCAAATCGATCCTCATCATCGGCGCCGGCCCGATCATCATCGGCCAGGCCTGCGAGTTCGACTACTCCGGCGTGCAGGCCTGCAAGGCGCTGCGCGAGGAAGGCTACAAGGTCATCCTGATCAACAGCAACCCCGCGACGATCATGACCGACCCGGCCACGGCCGACGTCACCTACATCGAGCCGATCACCTGGCAGACGGTCGAGAAGATCATCGCCAAGGAGCGTCCCGACGCGATCCTGCCGACCATGGGCGGCCAGACCGCGCTGAACTGCGCGCTCGACCTCTGGCACCACGGCGTGCTCGACAAGTACCAGGGCGCGGCCACCGGCAAGCCGGTCGAGCTGATCGGCGCCACGCCCGAGGCCATCGACAAGGCCGAGGACCGCCTGAAGTTCAAGGACGCGATGACCAAGATCGGCCTGGGCTCGGCGCGCTCGGGCATCGCGCACTCGATGGACGAGGCCTGGGCGGTGCAGAAGAGCGTGGGCTTCCCGACCGTGATCCGCCCGAGCTTCACGCTCGGCGGCACCGGCGGCGGCATCGCCTACAACTCGGAGGAGTTCGAGACCATCTGCAAGCGCGGCCTCGAGGCCTCGCCGACCAACGAGCTGCTGATCGAGGAATCGCTGCTCGGCTGGAAGGAGTACGAGATGGAGGTCGTGCGCGACAAGGCCGACAACTGCATCATCGTCTGCTCGATCGAGAACCTCGACCCGATGGGCGTGCACACCGGCGACTCGATCACCGTGGCGCCCGCGCAGACGCTGTCCGACAAGGAATACCAGATCCTGCGCAACGCCTCGCTGGCCGTGCTGCGCGAGATCGGCGTCGACACCGGCGGCTCGAACGTGCAGTTCTCGATCAATCCGAAGGACGGCCGCATGGTCGTGATCGAGATGAACCCGCGCGTGTCGCGTTCGTCGGCGCTGGCCTCGAAGGCCACCGGCTTCCCGATCGCCAAGGTCGCGGCCAAGCTGGCCGTGGGCTACACGCTCGACGAGCTGCGCAACGAGATCACCGGCGGCGCCACGCCGGCCTCGTTCGAGCCCTCGATCGACTACGTGGTCACCAAGATCCCGCGCTTCGCGTTCGAGAAGTTCCCGCAGGCCGATTCGCGCCTCACCACGCAGATGAAGTCGGTGGGCGAGGTGATGGCCATGGGCCGCACCTTCCAGGAATCGTTCCAGAAGGCGCTGCGCGGTCTCGAGGTCGGCGTCGACGGCATGAACGAGAAGACGCAGGACCGCGAGGTGCTCGAGAAGGAGCTCGGCGAGCCCGGCCCCGAGCGCATCTGGTACGTGGGCGATGCTTTCGCGCAGGGCCTGAGCGTGGACGAGGTGTTCGCGCTGACCAAGATCGACCCGTGGTTCCTGGTGCAGATCGAGGAGATCGTGAAGATCGAGCTCGAGCTCGAGACCAAGTCGCTCGACGACATCGACAAGGACACGCTGCTCGCGCTGAAGAAGAAGGGCTTCTCCGATCGCCGGCTCGCCAAGCAGCTGAAGACCACGGACACGGCCATCCGCGAGAAGCGCCGCGCCCTGGGCGTGCGCCCGGTCTACAAGCGCGTGGACACCTGCGCGGCCGAGTTCTCGACCGACACCGCCTACATGTACTCGACCTACGAGGACGAGTGCGAGGCCGATCCGTCGGACAAGAAGAAGATCATGGTGCTCGGCGGCGGTCCCAACCGCATCGGCCAGGGCATCGAGTTCGACTATTGCTGCGTGCATGCCGCGCTCGCGATGCGCGAGGACGGCTACGAGACCATCATGGTCAACTGCAATCCCGAGACCGTGTCGACCGACTACGACACCTCGGACCGCCTGTACTTCGAGCCGCTGACGCTCGAGGACGTGCTCGAGATCGTCGACAAGGAAAAGCCGGTCGGCGTGATCGTGCAGTACGGCGGCCAGACGCCACTGAAGCTCGCGCTCGACCTCGAGGCCAACGGCGTGCCGATCATCGGCACCTCGCCCGACATGATCGACGCGGCCGAAGACCGCGAGCGCTTCCAGAAGCTGCTGCATGAACTGCAGCTGCTGCAGCCGCCGAACGCCACCGCGCGCACCGAAGCCGAAGCCCTCGAGAAGGCAGCGGCACTCGGCTACCCGCTGGTGGTGCGCCCGAGCTACGTGCTCGGCGGGCGCGCGATGGAGATCGTGCACGAGCAGCGCGACCTCGAGCGCTACATGCGCGAGGCGGTCAAGGTCAGCAACGACTCGCCGGTGCTGCTCGACCGCTTCCTCAACGACGCCGTCGAATGCGACGTCGACTGCCTGCGCGACGCCGAGGGCCAGACCCTGATCGGCGGCGTGATGGAGCACATCGAGCAGGCCGGCGTGCACTCGGGCGACTCCGCCTGCTCGCTGCCGCCCTACAGCCTGTCGGCCGAGACCGTGGCCGAGCTCAAGCGCCAGAGCGCCGCGATGGCCAAGGCGCTGAACGTGGTCGGCCTGATGAACGTGCAGTTCGCGATCCAGCAGAAGGACGGCAAGGACACGATCTACGTGCTCGAAGTCAATCCGCGCGCCTCGCGCACCGTGCCCTACGTCAGCAAGGCCACCGGCATCCAGCTCGCCAAGGTGGCGGCCCGCTGCATGGCGGGCCAGTCGCTCGCGTCGCAGGGCGTGACGAAGGAAGTCACGCCGCCGTACTTCAGCGTGAAGGAGGCCGTGTTCCCGTTCGTCAAGTTCCCGGGCGTGGACACCATCCTCGGCCCCGAGATGAAGTCGACCGGCGAGGTGATGGGCGTGGGCAAGACCTTCGGCGAGGCCTTCGTGAAGTCGCAGCTCGGCGCCGGCACGCTCCTGCCGAAGTCGGGCAAGGCCTTCATCTCGGTGAAGAACAACGACAAGACGCGCGCGGTCGAGGTCGCTCGCGGCCTGGCGCAGCTGGGCTTCGTGCTGATCGCGACCAAGGGCACGGCCGCGGCCATCAATGCCGCGGGCATCGAGTGCGCGACGGTGAACAAGGTGACCGAAGGCCGCCCGCACATCGTGGACATGATCAAGAACAACGAGATCGCGCTGGTCATCAACACGGTCGAGGAGCGCCGCAACGCGATCACCGACTCGCGCCAGATCCGCACCTCGGCGCTGCTGGCGCGCGTGACCACCTTCACCACGATCTTCGGCGCCGAAGCCGCGGTCGAAGGCATGCGCTACATGGACGATCTCGACGTGATCTCGGTGCAGGAGATGCACGCGCAGCTGGCCGCGGCCTGAGCCTCGCGATGGAAACGCAGCTCGTCGAACTGGCGCTGAACGACTGGAGCGCGGCCACGCCCAACGAGGCGTGGATCGCCGCGCTCGAGGCCGGCAAGGTGCTGTACTTCCCGCGGCTGGGCTTCGAGCTGCTGCCGCAGGAACGCGCGCTGCTCACGCCCGCGCTGCTGTCGCCCGACGTGCGCAACATCAGCCTCGACGCCAACGGCAGGCTCAAGGGCGCCGTGGGCGACGAGGCGGTGCAGCAACTCGCGGCCGGCATGGTCGGGCGCTTTCGGGCGCAGGCGCAGCAGCTGATCCACGGGCTGCTGCCGCACTACGTGCCCGCGCTGCGGCTCGCGCCCACCAGCTACCGCCCGGCGCAGGTCGAGACGCGCGTGCAGTCGTGGCGCGCCGACGACCGGCGGCTGCACGTCGATGCCTTCCCTTCGCGGCCCAACTACGGCGAGCGCATCCTGCGCGTGTTCACCAACGTCAATCCCGACGGCGCGCCGCGCGTGTGGCGCGTGGGCGAGCCCTTCGAGGACATCGCGCGCCGCTTCCTGCCGCGCGCCAAGCCCTATGCGCGCTGGCAGGCCAGGCTGCTGCAGGCGCTGCACGTGACCAAGTCCTTCCGCAGCGAGTACGACCACCTGATGCTGCAGCTGCACGACGGCATGAAGTCGGACCTCGACTACCAGAAGACCTCGCCGCAGGAGAACGCCGAGTTCCCGCCCGGCTCGGTCTGGGTGTGCTTCTCCGACCAGACCTCGCACGCGGTGATGGCCGGGCAGTACATGCTCGAGCAGACCCTGCACCTGGACGCGGCGAAGCAATACAATCCCGCTTCGAGCCCGCTCGCCATCCTGAGCCGGCTGACCGGACGAACTCTCGTTTGAGAGCCTTCCCCCATCGACCGCCGAACGGCAGCGTTCGGCGGTTTCGCTTTATGGAGAACGATATATGGCGACAACCATTCCCATCACCAAACGCGGCGCGGAGAAGCTGCGCGACGAACTGCGCCGCCTCAAGACGGTGGAGCGGCCCGCGATCATCAATGCGATCGCCGAGGCACGCGCCCAGGGCGACATCAGCGAAAACGCCGAGTACGAAGTCGCCAAGGACCGCCAGGGCTTCATCGAGGGCCGCATCCTCGAGATCGAGGGCAAGCTCTCGGCCGCGCAGGTGATCGACCCGACCGAGCTCGATGCCGGCGGCAAGGTGGTGTTCGCCTCCACGGTCGAGCTCGAGGAAGAGGACAGCGGCGATCCGGTCAAGTACCAGATCGTGGGCGAGGACGAGGCCGACCTGAAGCAGGGCCTGATCAACGTGTCGAGCCCGATCGCGCGCGCGCTCATTGGCAAGGAGGAGGGCGACAGCGTCGAGGTGCAGACGCCCGGTGGCCTCAAGCGCTACGAGATCGTGGCGGTCAGCTACCTCTGAGCGGCGCTGCGATGAAAGACCGTGTCGCGCTGATGCTGGCCGCCCTCTGGTGGGGCAGCCTCACGACCATCGGCTTTCTCGTCGTGCCGATGCTGTTCGCGCGGCTCGGCAATCCCTCGGTGGCGGGCAACTTCGCGGCGCAACTGTTCGAGGCCCAGAGCTGGATCGCGCTGCTGTGCGGACTGATCCTGCTGATCCATTTCCGCGCCAAGGCCGACGACGGCATGACCCCGCCGGTGCTGACGGCCCTGTTCCTGGTGCTGGCCGCCATGCTGCTCGCGCTGTTGCAGCAGTACGCCGTGGCGCCGCGCATCGTGGCGCGCGACAACCTCAAGCTCTGGCACTCGGTGGGCAGCGGGATGTACCTGGTGCAGTGGCTGTGTACCAGCGTGCTGCTCTGGCGCATGAGCGGCGGCCAGCGGCCGCGCTGAAGTCCGGGAGGACCTACTCGGTCCAGTGCTCGGCGACCCAGTGCGCCGGGCGGATGTAGCGAAAGCGCCGGTTGCGCCGGCCTGCCAGCGCATCGGGCGGGTTGACCTCGCCGTGAAACACCATGATCCGCGCGTCCCGCGGCACGAACGGCGCCTTCCAGTAGTTGGAGGGCCAGGCCGGGATGCCGTGGTACTTGAAGCTCGGGCACCAGCCGTCGGGCCAGTAGGCCAGCTTGCCCTGCTTGTGCAGCACGTCGGACAGGTAGGTTTGCTCGTTGCGGTAACGGGCCTGCACCTCGTCGAGATGGTCGCGGAAGTAGCCGAGTACGTCGGCGTGCGCGCCGAGCTCGAAGCGGTAGACCGACGAATTGCCGGTGATGCGGCCGCGCCGCCAGAAGCGGTCGTAGTCGCGGATGATGAGGAAGTCGCCGGGGTGCTCGAAGAAGGCGTCGAGGCTGCCGACGATCACCACGTCGAGATCGAGGAAGAGGGCGGTTCCGCGCAGCCCGTGCAGGTCGGCCTCGAAGGTCGTCAGCTTCTTCCAGGCGCCGTCGCGCTGGCCCGGCGCCAGGTGCAGGTTCAGCGGCGGGATCGGCAGGCAGGTGACTTCGGGCCGCACGCCCTGGCCGTCGTCGGTCAGGCAGACGAAGCGGAAATCGCCGCTCAGGTGGCGGCGCACCATGGCGTAGAGGCGATTGACGTACTCGGGGCCGTACTTGGTGCCCCACTTCATGCAGAGGATATGGCGCACGGCGCCCTGTGCTGGCGCCAAACTCAGTCCGCCTGGTTGCGCTTCTTGGCCGACAGCGGCCGCTTGGCCTTGGCGCGCTTGATCGTGCCGCCGGGCGTGAGGCGCTGGTTGCCGAGCACGCGCAGGGTCTTGATCTCGGGGCGCTGGCCGCCGCGCTTGCTGTACTTGACGATCTTCACGTCGCGCGGGCCGGGCATGCGGTCCTCGTCGACGACGCGTTCTTTCTCGGGCTTCGGACGCCACAGCACCAGCAGCTTGCCGATGTGCTGGATCGGGGCGGCATCGAGCTCGTCGGCCAGCTCCTGCAGCATTGCTTCGCGCGCGGCGCGGTCGTCGGAGAAGACGCGCACCTTGATGAGGCCGTGGGCCTTGAGGGCCGCATCGGCCTCTTTCTTCACGGCAGGGGTGAGCCCGTCGCCACCGACCATGACGATCGGATCCAGGTGGTGAGCTTCGGCGCGGTGCACCTTGCGCTCGGCAGGGGTAAGTTGAATGGCGGGCATCCCCGTATTATCGGACGTAGATCAGCACCTCCACGAGCCGAACCGCCGGCCCCCGAAGAAACCGGGGCCCGGCACCCAGGCCAATCCATGAGCACCAAGGCGAAGCCCAAGAAAGTCAACAAGGCGTGGTTGCACGACCACATCAACGATCCCTACGTGAAACTGGCCACGAAGGAGGGCTACCGTGCCCGCGCGGCCTACAAGCTCAAGGAAATCGACGAGGCGCTGAACCTCGTCAAGCCCGGCCAGTTGGTCGTCGACCTCGGGTCGGCCCCCGGCGCCTGGAGCCAGTACGTGCGCCGGCGCATGTCGCCGGGCGGCGCCGCCACGGGCGCGCTCGAGGGCACCATCGTCGCGATCGACATCCTGCCGATGGAGCCGATCGAGGGCGTGAACTTCCTGCAGGGCGACTTCCGCGAGGACAGCGTGCTGGCGCAGCTCACCGAGGCGCTGGGCGGCCGCAAGGCCGACGTGGTGGTCTCGGACATGGCGCCCAATCTCTCGGGCATCGAGTCGGCCGACGCGGCGCGGATCGCCCACCTGATCGAGCTGGCCATCGATTTCTCGCAGCACCACCTCAAGCCCGAGGGGGCGCTGGTGGCCAAGCTGTTCCACGGCAGCGGCTACGACCAGCTCGTGAAGCTCTTCAAGGCCCATTTCCGCACCGTGAAGCCGTTCAAGCCCAAGGCTTCGCGCGACCGTTCGTCCGAGACCTTCATGGTCGGGATCGGCCTGAAAACCGGCGTCTGATACGCGTTGATACCGAAAACCCCCCAAACCCTTGTCAGGCTATGGCTGCTTTAGGGAAATCCGAGCTTTTCGCAGCTTGAAAAGCCTAAAATGGGGCGCAACTGCGTACCCAAGCGCGTATTTTCATCTTCCCGTCACGCGCTTTCGACTGGAGCTTCGTTTGAACAATCAGTGGTTTTCCAAGGTTGCCGTCTGGCTTGTCATCGCGATGGTGTTGTTCACTGTGTTCAAGCAGTTCGACACCCGCGGCGCCGCCGGTGCAGGCAATATCGGTTATTCGGACTTCCTCGAGGAAGTTCGTGGCAACCGCATCAAGAGCGCCACGATCCAGGAAGGCCAGGGCGGCAGCGAGATCGTCGCGATCACCAACGACGACCGCAAGATCCGCACCACGGCC